>NZ_RAVX01000024.1:0-136363 GCF_003611605.1 Corallococcus sp. AB011P | reverse complement strand
TGCTCACCAGCCAGATGCGCTCGCCCGCGACCAGCCGCACGTCACCGTCGACGCGCTGGACCCCCTTGCGGCCACTCTTCACGTTCACGTGATGAATGACATTCTCGTAGAAGCGCAGGTCCCGCCCCGGCTGGATGGCCTGCCGGTAGATGCGCGCGGCGATGGGCTCCAGGCGGTCCCCTGCACGGACCTGATAGAGCGTCGCCGCGGGCTCAGGCAGCTGGGTCGTGATGCGCAAGGTCTGCAGATAGCCTTGCAGCAGGTATCCCCCCACCACGGTGGAGACATAGGACCAGCCAGGCGCCTGGGCGTGGTCCCGGATGACGCTCACCCGCGTGCCCGGAGGCAGGGGCGCTGGCGTCAGGCAGGTGGAGCCCTTCATCTCCGCGGGGAGCGTCCGCAGGTTGGCGCCATCACCCTGGTCGATGAATCCGAACTGAATCGTCATGTTCCCCCCAGTCTCGGGACTGAGAGGATTCAGACACCCGGGCCGCGAGTGAAGGACCGGCCGGGTGGGAATGACAAAGACTTTCAGCCGCTACGCGGCGGTCGCCTGCTGGATGCGGGCCTCGGTCTCGGCGGGGCTACGGACAGACACGGGTGACCCGGCGGCGGCTCACGCCTTCAGGCTGGAGCGCTCCTCGGAGCCGGCGTCCTCACCAGATGCCATCGTCCCCTCGCGCTTGGGCCGCCGTCCGCCGCTGCCCATCAGCATGTCCATCCACCGGTTGCTGATGCCGAAGTTGCGGTCCGGCGTCGCGAAGTGGTGCGCCATGTGGTGCGCGCGCAGCGCCCTGCCCCAGGCCGTGCGCGGCGTGCGGTGGTGCGTGGCCCAGTGAAGGGTGTCGTAGGCCACGTAGCCCCAGACGATGCCCACGAAGTACGGGAGCATCTGCGTCGGGCGACCCACCAGCCACAGCAGCCCGCCGATGAGCGAGGACAGCGGGACGGTGACGATGAGCGGCATCACCAGGCGCTGCGAATCGTCCGGGTACTTGTGGTGGTAGCCGTGGGCAATCTCATGCACCCGCCGGGTGACCGCCCCCTTGCCCTCCCAGTGGAAGAAGAACCGGTGGATGCAGTACTCCATGAGAATCCACGTCAGCAGACCCAGCGGCACGAACAGCACGCTCGCCCCCACCGTCGTCCGTCCCCCGTGCAGCCCCCACCCGAGCAGCCCCACCGTGAGCGGGACGTAGAGGAGGACCGGCACCGCGGGGTGGAGTTTCGAGCAGGCTTCGAGAAGGGCGTTCTCGAACATCCGGCCGGACTGATGTCGGTAGTAGGAGCGACTCATTCACCCTGAGTCTTGGGCCGGGGGCCGCCGGATGCCTCTGCCCGTGTGTCTTGCCGCAGTGTCGCCTGCACGAAGACGGAGGCGGGCGCCGGATGGACGCCCGCCACCCCGCGCTCAGCTCTCCGCGGGGCGCTCGGTTCCGTCGTCGCCGGCCGCCGGGGTCGACGTGGCGCTGCTGTGCTTGTTGCGCCAGCGATCCACCAACAGGAGCAGCGCCGGGAAGCCCACCAGGACGATGACCATGTTCACCGCGAAGCCCAGGTTGGCCAGGTCGCCAATGGAGTTGAGGCCCGGGTGCTTGGCGAACACCAGCGCCAGGAAGCCGATGGCGCTCGTCAGCAGGCCGCCCGTGATGGCCCGGCCCGTCTCCGCGTACACGGTGGTGAAGTCCGCGCCCGGCTCGCCCAGGCGCTCAATCAGGTGCACGCCCGCGTCCACCGTCGTTCCGATGAGCACCGGGATGACCACGATGTTCAGGTAGTTGAACTGCAGGCCCATGATGGACATCAGGCCCACCAGCGCCGCGATGGACAGCAGCGTGGGCAGCATGCAGATGACCGCGTTGCGCAAGGAGCCCAGCGTCAGCCACATGGCCAGGAAGACGCTCACCACCGCGGCCACCAGGATGCGCGGCCCCTCGGAGGCCACCATGTCCAGGATGTCCGCCAGGATGAGCGCCTCGCCCGCCGCGGACACCTGGCTGCCGTCCGGCATCTGGAGGTTGCGCACCTCCTTGGTGAAGCGCCGCGTGCCCACGCCGTCCGACAGGCTCACGTTCGCATAGACCAACACCACTCCGCCCTTCTGGCCGGCCGCCGGCTCGAACTGGCGGCGCAGGCCCACCGGCAGGTCCTCACGCACGAAGGGCTTCGCGGCCGTCATCTTCACCGCGCGCAGCAGGTCGTCGCGCTGGGCCTTGTCCACGCGCTCCGGGTCGATGCGCTGGAGCTTCTTGTGGATGGCCTGGAGCAGCGCGTGCTTCTCCTCCTGGTGCCGCGGCACCAGGTCCTCCAGCGCGCCCACGAAGTCGATGGTGGAGTCCTTGCCGAACTTCTCCTTGCGCGCCTGGAGCTGCTTCACCACCTCGCGCTCCATCCCCTCCGTGTCCGTCAGCACCACCACCGGCGTCGCGGAGTAACCCAGGATGTGGTCGATGCGCTTGTCCAGCCGCACGCTCGGCAGCGACACGTCATCCAGCTTCGTGGAGTCGTAGTTGAAGCTCACCCGGTACGCCTGGCTGATGAGCCCCACCAGCGCCACGCCAATGACGACCACCACCGCGCGGTAGCGGCGCGGCAGGAAGCGCGCCAGCAGCGCCATGGGCCCCGACTGCGACTGGTGCTCGCGCGGCACCCAGCCCCAGCGCGACACCAGCCCCAGCAGCGCCGGCAGGATGAGCAGGTACGACGCCACGCTCACCATCATGCCCACCGCCGCGATGACGCCGAACTCGTGGAACGCCCTGAACTCCGACCACGACAGGCTCAGGAACGTGAGCGCCGCCACCAGCGCGGAGATGAGCGCGGAGAAGCCCGTGTGCTTGAACGTCTCACGCACCGCCTCCTCCGACGTCATGCCCTCCGAGCGCAGCGTGCCCCACCGCCCCAACAGGTGGATGCCGTGCTCCACGCCCAGGCCGCCCAGCACCGCCGCGAGGAAGCCCGTCAGGAGATTGACCTGCCCGTACGCGATGCCCACGAAGCCGTAGGTCCACGACAGGCCCGCGACCACCGGCACCATGGTGAGGCCCACGGACAGCCCGCTGCGGAAGTGGAAGATGAGGTAGGCCAGCAGCAGCACCAGCGCCAGCGAGGACGCGCGCGCCAGGTCGCCGGTGATGACCGCCTGCTGGTCGATCTTCTTCTTGAACGTGCCGGTGATGGCCGTGTGGAAGCCAGGGCCGTACTTCGACAGGTCCTGCTTCGCCAGGTAGTCCTCCACCTGCGAGATGACCGTCTTGGAGTAGCCCAGGTCCGCGGAGGAGCCCTTGGCCTTGAGGAGCATCACCACCATGCGCTCCTGCGGATCCAGGTAGTACAGGCCACCCTGCCCCGCGAGCCGCATGTTCGCGCCGCCGGTGTACTTCTTCTGGATGTCGCTGAAGTCCAGCGACGGGGGCGCCTCTTCCTCCAGGCGCACGAAGAGCGGGTTGGCCTGCTCCTTCTCCCACGCGAAGCGCGCGTCGATGCGCTCCTCGATGGTCTTCAGGTCCGGCAGGTCCACGTAGTAGAGGCCGTGCTCGTCGAAGAACTGGCTGGGCCGCTGCGCGTTGACGAAGCGGATCTCCGACAGCGTCGCCAGCTTCGGCGCCATGTCATCCACGAACTGCTTGAGCTGTTCAGGCTCCGCGCCGATGCCGGCCACCACCACGTTGCCCATGCCGCCAAAGCGCGTGCGCAGCTTCTCCAGGTCCTGCACGGACTGGAACGACTTGGGCAGCAGGTTGGCCAGGTCCGCGTTGAGGCGCAGGTCACGCGCGAAGAAGGTGCCCAGGCCCGTGAGGATCAGCGTCACGAACAACGCCACCCAGGGTCGCTGGTGGCTGCGGGCCGCCAGGGAGCCCATCGCCGCCTCGAACCGTCCGGACCACCGCGTCTCACTCATGGATGTGATTTCCTGCTGAAAGCCCGCGCCGTGACGGCCGGGGACAACCTTGAGCCCGAACGAACCGGGCTGCTCTCGCGTATATGCCCCGAGCCACCGTGCGTCCAGGCATCGCCCCGGGGCCTCCACTGGCCGCATGCCTGGCCCGGGGAACAAAGACAGCAGGGCCCGGCCGCGCCATGTATGCCGCTCCGGCACGCGTCATGCCAGGGGATCGGCTTCTCCTCTGAGTATTGAGGCATTTTGCCCCACCCGTTCCGGTGTCGGCGGACGGGCGGAGCGACCCCTCGCGCCGCGGTGCCGGAGGACTGCGGTATGGCCAGCTTTTGCTGCGACACGGGCCCTGCCGGGTAGCAGGCGCCGCTTGGGGGGCATGGTCCATGGCCTCGAACCCGTCTTCAGCAGCAGAGCGCACGTGGATGCACCGGATGGAGCGCACGATGGGTGCGCTGGCCGCGCACAACCACCGCCGCCCCTTCACTGCGCTTGTCTGCGCGCTCGTGCTGTCCGTCGTGGGGCTGCTGTCCGCGCGCCACCTGGCCCTCAACGCGAACCTGGTGGATCTGCTGCCCCCGTCCTTCGAAAGCGTGCAGGCCATCCACACGCTGGAGCAGCGCTTCGGCGCCCAGGGGTGGGTGGTGGTCGTGGGCGAGGGCGGGGACCCGGCGCAGCTCCAGAAGTTCGCGGAGGACGTGGCGCCGAAGCTGGAGGCGCTGCCGGGCATCCGCTACGTGGAGATCACCCGCCCCAGCAGCTTCTTCCGCAGCCACGCGCTCTACTTCCTGTCACCCGAGGACTTGAGGGAGGTGGAGCGCCGCATCGACGCGCGCCTCACCTGGGAGAAGGAGCAGGCCAACCCGCTCTACGTGTCGCTGGATGGTGAACCGCCCCCGCCGCTGGACTTCTCCGACCTGGAGGAGAAGTACGCCAGCGGCGCGATGACGCGCCTGTCCAGCCACCCCAGCGACTACTACCTGGACCCCTCCGCGCGCCGCGTGGTGGTGCTGGCCAAGCCGGAGGTGTCGTCCGCGGACCTCACCTTCTCCACGAAGATTGTCGAGGAGGTGCAGGGCGTCCTGCGGCAGCAGGACCTGTCGAAGTACGGGCCGGGCTTCCACACGGAGATCACCGGCTCGTTCCAGAAGAAGATGGATCAGCAGGGGCAGATCACCCGCGACGTGGCGGTGTCCTCCACGGTGGCCACGGTGCTGGTGCTGCTCTACCTGTTCCTGCACTTCCGCAGCGTGCTCGCGGTGGGGATGGTGCTGGCGCCGGTGGGCGCGGGCCTCGCGTGGACCTACGGCCTGGTGGGCGTGGCGTACGGCCGCGTGAACCTGCTCACGGCCTTCCTGGGCGCCATCCTGGGCGGCCTGGGCGTGGAGCACGGCATCCACCTGCTGGGCCGCTACCTCACGCTGCGCGGAGAGGGGCGGTCCTCCGAGCAGGCCACACGCGAGTCGTTCATGCACACGGGCGGCGCGGCGCTGGTGTCCGCGCTGGTGGCGGCGCTCACCTTCTTCGTGCTGGGCACGTCCAAGCTCACGGCGTTCCGCGAGTTCGGCGTCATCGCGGGCGTGGGCATGCTGGTGCTCATCCTCGCGTACGTGCTGGTGCTGCCGGCGGTGCTGGGGCTGGGAGCGCGCTGGGGCTGGAAGCCGCGCGCGAACACCACGGAGATGACGGAGGCGCCGCTGGGCCGCGTCATCACCCACCGGCGCGGGCTGCTTACCGTCGTGTCCGCGCTCGTGGTGGCGGGCCTGCTCACGCAGCTGCCGCGCCTGCGGTTCGACTACGACATCGGCTCGCTGCAGGACCAGCGCCTGGGCTCGTTCGTCCTGGACCGCGCCGTCAACCAGCTCATCGGCTATTCGCAGGTCCCGCTGGTGGTGCTGACGAACTCCCGCGAGGAGGAGGCCGCGGTCGTCCGGGAGCTCCAGGCGCGCAAGCGGCAGCAGGGCGCGAACTCCACGGTGGACTTCGTCGCGGCGCTCACGAGCCTGGTGCCGGAGCGGCAGGCGGAGAAGCAGGCCATCCTGAAGGACATCGGGAAGCTGGTGGAGGACGTGCCCGAAGGCCAGCTCACCCCGGAGCAGCGGGGGCAACTGGCGGAGCTGCGCAGGCAGGTGCTGGCAAGGCCCTTCACCGAGGCGGACCTGCCATCCAGCGTGCGCCAGCAGTTCCAGGGACGCGGCGGCCCGGGCACCGGCTTCGTGCTGGTGTATCCGTCCGCGGATCAGTCCAACGGCCAGGCCATGCGCCGGATGGCGAAGGAGGTCCGCGGGATGGTGCTGCCGGATGGCCGGCCCGCGGTGGTGGCCGGTGAGGCGATGGTGCAGGCGGACATCGTGAACCTGGTGTCACACGAGGCGCCGTTCATCCTGCTGGGCTCCACGCTCACGGTGCTGCTGGCCATGTGGGCGACGCTGGGCGGCCTGCGCACCGCGCTCCTGTGCCTGATGCCCACGGTGGTGTCGCTGTTCGCGGTGCTGGGGCTGATGCCGCTGCTGGGCATGGAGTTCAACTACCTCAACATCCTGGTCATCCCGGTGCTCATCGGGACGACGGTGGACGCGGGCGTGCACCTCATCACGCGGCTCGCGTCGCCGCGCAGCGACTTCGTGCGGGTGTATTCGGAGACGGGCAAGGCCATCTGCGGCGGCCTGCTCACGAGCGCGGTGGGCTTCGGCGCGCTGCTGCTCGCGGACCACCCGGGCCTCAACTCGATTGGCGCCCTGGCGAACGTGGGGTTCGGGATGAACCTGCTCATCATGCTGGTGACCTTCCCGGCGTTGCTGCTGGTGCTCTCCGAGCGCAAGCGGCGCCACCGTGCGGTTCCCCCGCGCCTCCGGGGTGAGCAACTCATGAAGGATGGCCAGGGTCCTCACCGGCCCACGCCCTCCCATTAGGCCGAGGCGTCGACCGCCCGGCCCCACAGCCTCAAGGAGCGGAACGATGTCTCAGCAATGGATCTGGATGAGCGTGGCGGCGGGCACCCTGGCGCTGGGCTCCGCGAACGCGCAGGTGGATCCGAACTCCGCGAGCGCCATCACCACGAGCCAGCCGAACCCGGGGGCCCCGGCGGGCACGCCCCCCCCCATGGGAGGCGCATTGGACAACCAGGTGACACAGCCCCTTGGCGACACCCTCAGCGTGGGCGCGGGCGGCAGCGGCACGTCCACGGGCGCGGTGATTCCGCAGCCGTACGGCACCCAGCCGTCCGTCTCCGGCAACGCAGCGCAGTCCGTGCCCCCCAGCCCCGGCAATGCCACCACCGTGACGGGCGGCGGCACCGTGGTGGCGCCCGGCTCGGCCACCACCGTGACGGGCACCGGCGCGGTGCTGGCTCCCGGCACCAGCTCCACCGTGGCGGGTTCCACGGGCTCCACCGCCACCACGGGCGCGCTGTTGCCGCCCGCGACGACGACTCCCGGCACCACGCTGCCAGGCGCCTCCATCAGCACCGTGACGCCGGGGACTCCGACAGGCACCATGTCCAGCACGGGCGCCGTGCTGCCTCCGGCCACGGGCATGACGCCGCCGGGAATCACGGGCTCGCAGCCCACCACGCTGTCGCCGGGCGGCAACACGTTGCCGCCAGACAGCAACACGTCCAGCAACTCCGTGACGCCGCTCGGTGGCGGCAACGTGAATCAGCCCCCGACCCCCTGAGTCGCACGGATCAGGCTCGCTGGCTCGCACTCCGGGCCAGCGAGCGTGGCGCGCGGAGGACCTCCTCGTCTCGCGCAACCCTCCCCTTCCGGCCGCCCACGCCGTCCCCCGAGCAGGCAGGCGGATGAGCCACCCCTGCACACACCGTGGGGCCTGCTCACCTTCGGTCGTGCAGGCAGCCAGGACCTTTCAAGCAGTCAGACTCCTATCGGGGGAATCCACATGAAGAAGTTCCTGAAGACCCAGCTGACGGTGGCGGCGGTTCTCGCGGGGGCGCTCGCGCTCGGCACGGGCTGTAAGTCGGATCAGTCCGCGACGCGCGGCACCGAGCCGGCCTCCGACTCCACCATGGGCACGGACTCCAGCGGCACCGGCACGGACACGTCCGGCTCCGGCACCACCACCACGCCGCCTCCCAGCAGCGGCGGCTCCGGCTACGACACGGGCAGTACGTCGCAGGACTCGACGCTGCCTCCGTCGGACATGAACACCGGCGGCTCCGGCAACACGGATGACTCCACGCTGCCGCCCGCGACCAACGACGGCACCCTGGACCCGGGCACTGGCGGCGCGGGCACCGGTGAGGCCGAGCCCGGCGTGCACGACGGCGAGATGACCGAGCCGGGCACGGGCGGCTCCGGCCTGAATCCGGACGACAGCGCCATCCCGGACGACAGCAGCCTGCCCAATGACTCCACGCTCGACCCGAACAACTCCGGCGCCAAGGGCAACATGACCACGCCGGTGCCGGACTCCACCGGCACGATGGCGCCCAACAACGGCACCACGCGCTAAGCCCCTCGGGGTGCACACGGCAGCGCCCGTGACCTTCACCGGTCGCGGGCGCTTCGCCGTTTCCAGCGTCCGGCGCGGGCGCGAACAACAAGACCCCGCCGACGCGCGAGGGCGTCAGCGGGGTCATGGAGACAGCGCGACCTGGGTGATCAGCTCACCTTGACGCCCGGCGAAAAGGGCTGGCCCACCGGTTCGATGATGCGCGGGCTCCCGTTGTCACCCGGGCCATTGCCGGGACCACCCCCCGGGTCGAAGGTGGACGGCACGTGGCGCTCCTGCCGCTCATCCTCTTCCGTCCCGGCTTCGCGCGCTGGCGAGGGAGGCAGCCCCTCCAAGGGAATGTGCAACACGTCTTTCTTGCTCATGACGAACGCCTCCTTTCCCCTCTCAGGTTGGGGTGGACCGGGGGTTTCCGCCACCGGGCGCCCCCCCGCCCGCATGTCCCCCTGCCTCCAGAATGCGTTTCTCTTGGATGACAGGGAGCGGGCGGGGGCTTATCCAAAGAGGTCCAGGCAGCGCGCACCCGAACCACCGAAAGCGTCCAACGCATGAAGCTGTTGCTGGCAGGCCGACGAGGAGCAAGCGATCCGCTGTTCGCCCCCCCGGAGGCGTCCCTGTCCTGGCTGCAACGCGTGGAGGCGTGGTTCCAGCAGGTGGCCGAAGGCGTGCTGGAGGGCACCCGCATCGAGGAGGGCCCCCAGGGCGCGCCCGTGCTGCGCCTGCGCCTGCACCCGGCCGCGGCGGAGGTGTCGCTGCTCGCGACGACCCAGGAGCGCATCGTCGTGTCCGCGGACACCAGCGCCGTGGGGCCCGGCTACCACCGCTATCTGGTGGACCTGCTCAAGGGGCTGGGCGACCTGAACGGCATCTCCTGGGCCCCGCCCGACGAGGACGTGGGCGTGGGCGACGCCACGGGCTACTTCCACACCGGTGACGTGGACCTGGTGGAGAAGCACTTCCTGGGCTGGCTCCAGCACTCGGTGGGGCAGGTGCTGCGCATGCGCAGCCTGGGCAACTCCGGCTTCGCGCTGTCCATGCGCTTCGGCCACACCTTCCAGCACCCGGGCGCGCTGCTCACGCCCCTGGGGCCTCGCGACGAGCGCTGGCTGCGCACCGTGCACGAAGACCCGCGACAGGGCACGGACGTGTTCCCCTGGTGGAACCCCGGCGTGGACGCGCGCGAGCGCTTCACGCGCGCCCTGTGCCGGCTGTGGACGGACGTCGTCTGGCGCCCGCCGCTCCTGGACGAGGAGCGCCAGCGCCTGCGCGACGTGGCCCGGCTGCTGGAGCAGGCCTGGCGCGAGGACCCCTCGCTCCCGTACCCGTGGCGCGAGTGGCAGGAGGTGCTCGGCTACCTGGGCATGGGAGGGACGGTGGCGGAGGAGGTCCACCGCCGCGCCCTGGAGTCGCCCGGCGTGGGGCCGTCCATCGGCTACCGGCGGGGCTCCGTGCAGGTGGTGCTCCCCGAGGGCTGGGAGATTCGCATCCCCGGCTCGCTGGCGGAGACGCGCCTGCAGGACGGCAGTTGGGTGGCGCGCGACCACCGCCGCACCGTGCGAGTGGTGCCCCTGGAGGACTCCGCGGAGGAGCAGCTGGCGCCCACCAGCCCGGAGCGCAAGGCCCTGGAGCTGGAGCACCACGGCGCCCGCGTCAGTGGCCGCGCGTCCCTGCACGTGGGTCCCGGCGAGTGCCGGCTGACGGCCCTGTGCCGCTCGGGCAACCGCCGTGCCCTCTGCGTGGTCAGCTTCGATGATCCGGACGAGCAGGACTGGGCCCTGGGCACCTGGCGTTCGCTGGACCACGCTGTCGCCGCCTGACGGTCCGATTGTTTGAGGACCGACCCCTTGCAAAAGCGCTGTCCGGTGGACAGTCAGCGCACCCGGACGTCTTGCCGCATCGCGCAGTCGCACCCACATTCCGGCGGCAGTTTCCCCACGGAATCGAGTGAGACGCATGAGTGGCAAGCGGGAGATCTGGCCGGGCAAGCCCTGGCCTCGCGGCGCGACCTTCGACGGCTCGGGCACCAACTTCGCGGTCTATTCGCAGGTGGCCACACGCGTGGAGGTGTGTCTCTTCGACCGGGCGGACCCGACGAAGGAGATTGAACGCTTCGACCTGCCGATGAGCACGGAGTTCGTCTGGCACGGCTACGTGCCGGACCTGGAGCCCGGGACGCTGTACGGCCTGCGCGTGCACGGGCCCTACGAGCCGGAGAAGGGGCACCGCTGCAACCCGCACAAGCTGCTCGTGGACCCCTACGCCAAGGCGCTCTACGGCGAGGTGGACTGGAAGCAGCCGGTGTTCGGCTACCCCCTGGACCACCCGAAGAAGGACCTGATGCGCGACGAGCGCGACAGCGCGGCCGGCATGCCCAAGGGCGTGGTGGTGAGCGACTTCTTCGACTGGGGCAATGACCGGCGCCTGGACATCCCGTGGCGCAAGACGGTCATCTACGAGGCCCACGTGCGCGGCCTCACCATGCGCCACCCGGGCGTGCCGGAGCACCAGCGCGGCACGTACGCGGGCCTGGGCTCGCCGGCCATCATCGAGCACCTGCAGAAGCTGGGCGTCACCGCGGTGGAGTTGTTGCCGGTGCAGGAGTTCGCGGACGACTCGTTCCTCAACGACAAGGGCCTGTCGAACTACTGGGGCTACAGCACGCTGAACTACTTCTCCCCGGAGCAGCGCTACGCCAGCCGCAAGACGCCGGGCGGCGCGGTGGCGGAGTTCAAGTCGATGGTGAAGTCGCTGCACGCGGCGGGCATCGAGGTGCTCCTCGACGTCGTGTACAACCACACGTGCGAGGGCAACCACCTGGGGCCCACGCTGTCGTTCAAGGGCATCGACAACGCGTCGTACTACTGGACCATGCCGGAGGCACGGCACTACCTGGACTTCACCGGGTGCGGCAACAGCCTCAACGCGTCCAACCCGCAGACGGCGCGCTTCATCGTGGACAGCTTGCGCTACTGGGTGGAGGAGATGCACGTGGACGGGTTCCGCTTCGACCTGGCCACGGTGCTGGGGCGCAGCGGCAAGGGTGGCTACGACCCGAACGCGCCCATCTTCCAGATCATCAACCAGGACCCGGTGCTGGGCCGCGTGAAGCTCATCGCGGAGCCGTGGGACGTGGGCTTGGGCGGCTACCAGGTGGGCGGCTTCCCGTCGCCGTGGCACGAGTGGAACGGCAAGTACCGGGACGCGCTGCGCAAGTACTGGAAGGGCGACGAGAACCAGGCCGCGGAGGTGGGCTACCGGCTCACGGGCAGCGCGGACCTGTTCGCGGCGGCGCGCCGGCGTCCGCAGGCGTCCATCAACTTCGTCACCGCGCACGACGGCTTCACGCTGCACGACCTGGTCACGTACAGCAGCAAGCACAACGAGGCCAACGGCGAGCACAACCGCGACGGCGCGGATGACAACCAGGCGTGGAACTGCGGCGTGGAGGGAGAGACGGACGACAAGAACATCATCTCCCTGCGCGAGCGCCAGAAGCGCAACCTGATGGCGTCGCTCTTCCTGTCCACGGGCGTGCCGATGATTGTCGCGGGCGACGAGATGGGCCGCACGCAGCAGGGCAACAACAACGCCTACTGCCAGGACAACGAGCTGTCGTGGGTGGACTGGAACCTGGACAAGACGCGCCAGGACCTCCTGGAGTTCACGCGCAAGCTCATCCAGTTCCGCCACGGGCAGCCGGTGCTCCAGCGCCGCCGCTTCTTCCAGGGCGAGCACCTGTGGGAGTCCGAGCACAAGGACCTGGCGTGGTTCCGGCCGGACGGCACGGAGATGGGAGCGGAGGACTGGCAGAAGCCCTTCGTGCGGTCGCTGGCGTTCCTGCTGGGCGGCGACGCCATCCCCACGCCGGACGAGCGGGGCCAGCGCGTCAGCGGTGATTCGCTGCTGGTGCTACTCAACGCGCACCATGAGCCGGTGACCTTCACGGTGCCGCCGCCGGGCGAGGGCGGCGCGTGGCGGCTGGAGCTGTACACGGCGGATGACAAGCGCGGCGATGAAGAGATGAAGCCCGGGAAGTTCGAGATGGCCGGGCGGTCGCTCGCGGTGTTCCGCAAGCCGGGAAGCAACAACACGCCGTGATACGGTGCCCGTGCTGTTGATCAGGAGCGCACGGCATGGCGGACGAAGGGGACGGCGGCAGGATTGAAGAGGCCGCCGTCGCGCGGGTGTACGGGGAGATCGCCTCCGCCTACGAGGTGCTCTACCCGTCCCTGCACCGCTACGGCGACCGGGTGGAGCGCTTCCTCGCGGACGTGATGAAGCCGGGCCTGCGCGTGCTGGACGTGGGCTGTGGCCCGGGCCTGCACACGCGCGGCCTGGACGCGTCCGTGGACGTGGTGGGCCTGGACGTGGCGCCGGAGATGCTGGAGCTGGCGAAGCGCTCGCGGCCGTCCGGCACGTGGCGCGTGCACAGCTACATGGATCCGGTGCCGGAGGACCTGGGCGTCTTCGATGTCGTGCTGGTGATTGGATGCCTGGATTTCTGTGACGACCTTCCGCGCGTGCTGGGTCACCTGGGCCGCGTGATGAAGCCGGGCGCGCGGATGTTGTTCACGGTGCTGGAGCGCAGGCCCGGCGTGGAGGCGCATGAAGCGTCCACGCGACGGGTGCGCACGGCGGACACGGATGTGACGCTGCACCTGTGGAGCGCGGAGGAGACGGCGCGCGCGGTGGTGGCGGCGGGCCTGCGGGTCCGCGACTACGCGCACGGGCCGGGCTGGGAGCTGATGGCCGAGGAACGTGTGATGTGGTTCGGCTGGTGGGACGTGACGCGCGGCTGAAAGGCCCATCCTCGGAGGATGGGTGATGTCCGCTGTCTTCCTGCTAGGGGCAATGCGGCCAGATGCACCCCATCTCGATGTTCACGAGCGTCACTCGTCCCTCAACCACGGACATGAACGGGTCGTCCCCACCGCACACGTTGACGCCGTTGCTGTCATAGGCATGCACCTGCACCCACCAGGCCTGCGACACGTAGACGTCGGTGAGGGTTGTCCCCTCGATGACGCCATCCCTCACGTTGAGCGGCAGGGGCCCGATACCTGGGACCGGGTTGCTCGGATCACCCGCTCTCATGGTCACCGTCGCCGTCGCCACGGGACATGGGTCCTCTCCCATGGAGATACGCAGCTCCACGGAACCCATGCGCCAGCCGGCGTCTGCGCCCCCGGCGTCCCTGCCTCCAGCGCTTTCCTCCCCACAGGCCCCGAGCAGCGCACAGCTCACGCCCAGCAACACGCCCCACACAGCTCTCTTCATGGGTCCTCCGAAGTGCGCATGGAACGCGCGGTACTTGGACACATGAGCCCCGGTGCCTGGGACATGGGCCGTCAGGATTTTCGCGCGCCCGCGTCTGGTGGCCCCGTCGGCAAGCTTCAGGGGGCGCCCGGGGTTGTCCCGAGGCGTCCGGTTCCATGCGGGGGCGCTTTGCGCCGGTGCATGAGACTCGGACGTTCCTCACGGCCATCACCTCCGGGTGTTCCTGCCACCATCGAAGGCCGTACCGGTCGCACGCCACCGTGAGGCGCGCATGGCTGCCCTTGGCTGGGCAAAAACCCGAACTCGCTCAACGGTAGAGCACGAGACTCAAGATCTCGCATTCGAAGGTTCGACTCCTTCGTTCGCCGGGACCCCGTCGTTTCCGCTGGTGCCAACGCGAGTCCACCGCGTCCTCCTCTCCACGCCGCACACTGGCCGGTCGCCAGGGCCTCCGGAGGCTTCCGTGCTGTTCGCGGAACGCTCCAGTCGCCGTCCGTGACCTGCATCCGGTGCGGAGGTTCGGGAGGCTGAACGCGGCTCCGGACGGTCTGTTCGCGCGAAGCGCTCGTGGGGCGGCGGGGTCCTTTTCTCCAGCCGCCGGGTTGCACTCTTTCTTGTCGTCGAGGTGACGTGTCATGGGTATCGGTCGGGTGGAAGTGGCGCAGAACGAGCGGCTGTTCGTCGTGGTGAACGGGAAGGCGGAGCAGTACCTGGGGCCGGGCCGGCACTGGGTGGTGCGTCCGTTCCAGAACGTCCGCTACGAGCGCGTGCCGCTGGAGCCACCGGTCACCCGGCTGGATGAGGCCAAGCTCGCGTTGGTTCCGGAGAAGGAACTCCAGGTGCTGGAGTTGGGCGCGGACGAGCGCGCGGTGGTCTTCCATCACGGCCAGCCGGTGCGGTGGCTGGGTCGGGGTCAGCACCAGGTGTGGACGGCGCAGCGGCTGCCCGGTCGAACCGGTCGGCCCGAGACGCCCACCGTGCGGGTGGAGCGCGTGGACGTGTCCGGGGTGGCGACGGAGCCCCCGCGGGACGAGGTGCGCGCGCTGATTCCGGCCAGTGACTACGTGGAGACCACGGCCACGGAGGGCACGGTGGCGCTGCGCTACGTGAACGGCGTGCTGGACGCGGTGCTGCCGCCGGGCCGGCACGCGGCGTGGACGGTCGCGCACAAGGTGCAGTTCGCGATCATCGACCTGCGCGAGAAGCTGCTCCACGTCACCGGCCAGGAGGTGATGACCAAGGACCGCGTGACGCTGCGGCTCAACCTGTCCGCGGCGTACCGGGTGGTGGACGCGCGGCGGCTGGCGGTGGTGGCACGGGCGCCGGATGAAATCCTCTACCTGGCGATGCAGCTCGCTGCGCGCGAGGCCGTGTCCACGCGCACGCTGGACGAGCTGCTGGCGGCGCGCGAGGCGGTGTCCACGGAGCTGTACGCGCAGGTGAAGTCGGGGGCGGAGGGCGTGGGCCTGGAGCTGCTGCGCTTCGGCATCAAGGACGTGGTGCTGCCGAAGGAGATGAAGGACCTGCTCAACCGGGTCATCCAGGCGCAGAAGGAAGCGGAGGCCAACGTCATCCTGCGGCGTGAGGAGACGGCGGCGACGCGTTCCATGGCGCAGACGGCGAAGGTGCTCGCGGAGAACCCGCTGCTCGTGCGGCTCAAGGAACTGGAGGCGTACAAGGACCTGGCCGCGAAGGTGGGTCAGGTGCACCTCGTGCTCGGTGAGGGCGCGGTGCCCACGCTGCAGCTCAAGGGCGGCTGACACACGGTCGTGTGGCTTCACAGCCACACAACCCGCCTTTTCAGAGGGGAACCGGGGTTGGCCCGGGGGCTGCAATGTCCCCGGGCACACCCTGAAACCAAGGTTCCCGACCATGCGAGTCCTGCTCGCCACGCTCTTCGTCTGCCTTCTGGCCGTCCCGGCCTCCGCTCAGCAACCCTGCCCTCCGGCCGCTTCGCCCACCGCGGGCGTCGCCCAGGGCACCCTGGTGGCTCGCTTCCGTGCGCAGCCGCAGCAGGCGGACACCGAGGCGTGCCCTGACAGCGAGCCGCGCACCTTCAGCCTCAAGCACACGGAGGTGGACGCGGAGGTCAGCGGGTTCCTCGCTTCCGTCACCGTGACGCAGGTGTTCGAGAACCCCTACAGCGCTCCCCTTGAAGCGCTCTACGTCTTCCCGCTGCCGGAGCTGGCCGCCGTGGATGGCATGGAGATGCACCTGGGCAATCGCGTCATCCAGGGCGTCATCCAGACCCGTGAGCAGGCCCGCGACACCTACGAGCGCGCCAAGGCCGAGGGCAAGACGGCCGCGCTGCTCGACCAGGAGCGGCCGAACATCTTCACCCAGTCCGTCGCCAACATCCTCCCCGGTGAGACCATCCGCGTGCGCATCCACTACGTGGAGCGCCTCACCTACGACGCCGGCACCTACCGCTTCAGCTTCCCCATGGTCGTGGCGCCCCGCTTCATCGGCGGCACGCCGCTGCCCACGCGCCAGGGCGAAGGCGTGGAGCCCGACACCACCTCCGTCCCCGACGCGAGCCGCATCACGCCCCCGGTGATCACCGACACGCGCAGCGGCCATGACATCCAGCTCACCGTGCGCCTGGACGCGGGCCTCCCGGTCCACTCTCTGCGCTCCACCACCCACCGCGTGGACGTGAAGCGCGACGGCCAGTCCCGCGCCACCGTGAGCCTGGGCCGCGATGACCGCATCCCCAACAAGGACTTCATCCTCGAGTACGTCGTCGCCGACGCCCTCATCCGCCCCGCCGTCCTCATGCACCGCGAACCCGGCGCGGACCACGGCTACTTCCTGGTGATGCTCAACCCGCAGCTGTCCCCCACCCAGCGGGAGATCGTCCCGCGCGAGCTCTACATGGTGCTCGACACGTCCTGCTCGCAGTCCGGCCTCGCCATCGAGAAGTCCAAGGCCATCACCAAGGAAGTGCTCAACCACCTGATGCCCGAGGACACCTTCCAGGTCCTCAACTTCGACACACAGGTGACCAAGTTCGCGCCCACCGCCGTCCCCGCCACGCCGGAGAACATCCAGAGCGCCCTGCCCTACGTCGCCAACTTCTGGGGCGGTGGCGGCACCGACGTGCGCATCGCCGCCCAGGAGGCCATGGTCCCCGCCAACGACCCCGCCCGCCTGCGCATGGTGCTCTTCATGACGGACGGCCTCATCGGCGGTGACGAGCAGGTGCTCGGCACGCTTCAGCAGCACCTCCGCGAGGAGACGCGCATCTTCTCCGCTGGCGTGGGCTCCAGCACGAACCGCTACCTCATCACCAAGATGGGCGAGCTGGGCCGCGGCGCCTCCACCCTCGTCAACCTCAACCGCCCGGAGGAAGACGTCGCCCGCGAGTTCGAGCAGCGCATGCGCGGCCCCGTCCTCACCTCGGTCGTGGTGGACACCGAAGGCCTGCCCGTCAGCGACGTGTACCCGAAGTCCGTGCCGGACCTCTTCGCCGGCCAGCCGCTGTTCCTCGTGGGCAAGTTCACCGGCACCGGTGACGGCGTCCTCCGCATCTCCGGCCGCGTGCGTGGCCAGGTCCGCCACTTCGACGTGCCCGTGCACTTCCCTGAAGTCGCCCCGGAGCACGACTCCCTCAAGAGCCTCTGGGCCCGTCAGCGCATCGAGGAACTCACCGTGGAGGGCTACCGTGGAGAGACGCCCGAAGTCGTCCAGGGCATCACCGACACCGCGCTCCAGTACCACCTGATGAGCCGCTACACGTCCTTCGTCGCGGTGGAGCAGGTGGCCCGCACGGCCCCCAACGGCGAGTCGGTCCGCGAGATGGTCCCCGTGCAGCTCCCCGACGGCATGGTCTCCGGCGCGCTCAGCCGCGAGGAGATTCCGCCCGGCGACCCCATCATCTCCGTGCGCGCCCCGCGCAACGCCCGCCGCGTCACCGCCTACTTCCCCTTCGGTCTGGTGAAGCCGCTCACGTTCGACACGCTCACCCGTTCGTGGCGCGGCCGGTTCCTCGTGCCGCTGGGTGTCGCGGATGGCTACTACACCGTGTTCATCATCGCGGAGCTGGCGGACGGCCGCGTGGAGCGCAGCGAGGTGCGCTACCGCCTGGACTCCCAGGGCAACGACTTCGACGTCGTCCTCTCGCAGAAGGAAGTCTCTCCCGGTGACACGCTGACGCTGGACGTGGACGCGGTGGAGGCCACGCAGGAGGTCAGCGTGTACGGCGACCTCTTCGGCGAGGACCAGCAGTTGCTCGACTCCACGGACGGCCTGCGCTTCAACAAGTCGCTGGTCATCCCGGAAGGCACGCCCGCCGGTTCCTACGAGTTGGTGTTCGTCGCCCGCGACGCCGCCGGCAACCGCTTCGAGCATCGCGAGACGCTGCGCGTCATCCACGCTCGGCGCGACTGACCCACGAATCAATCTCGGATACCCTGGCGGTCCGTTTCGGCCCCGCGCCTTCACTGGCGCGGGGCTGATTGCTTTCGCACCCGGCCGCGAGGAGTCCTTCGATGTCGTCGTCCCTGCACTACACGCCCAACCTCCGCGATATTGAGTTCAACCTCTTCGAGTTCCTGGACATCGGCCACACGTCGCTGGGCAAGGCGCCCTTCGGGGACCTGGACGAGACGGCGGCCCGGCAGACGCTGCAGACGTTCGCGCAGCTGTGCACGCAGGAGCTGGCGAAGAGCTTCGACGAGTCCGAGCACAATCCTCCGAAGCTGGAGAACGGCGAGGTGAAGCTGCCCCCCGGCCTCAAGGCCGCGATGGGCGCCTACTACGACGCGGGCATGCACCTGTTGGAGACGCCCCCGCACCTGGGCGGCCTGGGCGCTCCGCCGTCGCTGGGCTGGGCCGCGTTCGAGCTGCTCCTGGGCTCCAACCCCGCGCTGGCGTTCTTCACGCTGGGCAACCTGCTCGCGCGCGTCATCGACAAGCTGGGCACGGAGTCGCAGAAGAAGCGCTTCCTGCCGCACATCCTGGACAAGCGCTGGAGCGGGTCCATGGTGCTGACGGAGCCGGACGCGGGCAGCGACGTGGGCGCCGCGCGCACCAAGGCCCGTCAGGTGGACGGCGACGTCTGGGAGATTGAAGGCGTCAAGCGCTTCATCACCAACGGCGAGTCGGACATCGCGGAGAACATCGTCCACATGGTGCTGGCGCGTCCGGAAGGCGCGGCGCCGGGCACCAAGGGCCTGTCGCTCTTCGTGGTGCCCAAGTACTGGGTGAACGAGGACGGCAGCCTGGGCGAGCACAACAACGTCGTGTGCACCAAGCTGGAGAAGAAGATGGGCCTGAAGGGGTCCGTCACGTGCGAGCTGACGTTCGGCGACGGCAAGCCCACGCGCGGCCTGCTGCTGGGTGACGTGCACGACGGCATCCGGCAGATGTTCCACATCATCGAGAACGCGCGCATGGCGGTGGGCCTCAAGTCCATGGCCGCGCTGTCCGCGGGCTACTACCGCGCGCTGTCGTTCGCGAAAGACCGCGTGCAGGGCAGCGACCTTGGAAAGGCGCGCGACAAGACGGCGCCGCGCGTGAACATCCTCCAGCACCCGGACGTGCGCCGCATGCTGATGGCGCAGAAGGCGCACGCGGAAGGCCTGCGCGCGCTGGCCCTGTTCACCGCGTCCGTGCAGGACCAGGTGGAGCTCCAGGGCGGCCACCGCTCCACCGCGGCGGGCGAGGCGGACGTGCTCAACGACATGCTGCTGCCGCTGGTGAAGGGGTACGGCTCGGAGAAGGCGTATGAGCTCTTGTCCCTGTCGCTCCAGGTGCACGGCGGTTCGGGCTTCCTCACGGACTACCCGGTGGAGCAGTACATCCGCGACCAGAAGATCGACTCGCTCTACGAGGGCACCACGCACATCCAGGCGCTGGACCTGCTGATGCGCAAGGTGGCGCGTGACGGCGGCGCGACGCTGATGGGGCTGCTGGAGCGCGTCCGCACGACGGCGGATGGCGACGAGGGCGGTCCGGAGCTGAAGACCGAGCGCGCCGCGCTGGGCGAGGCGGTGGGCCAGCTGCAGACGCTGCTCGGCACGCTGATGGGCAAGCTGGGCGAGTCCGTCTACCACGTGGGCTTCCAGGGCAACCGCGTGCTGTTCGCCGTGGCGGAGGTCATCATCGGCTGGCTGCTGGTGCGCCACGCGGCCGTGGCGCTGGAGCGGACGAAGACCAACCCCGGCGACAAGGCGTTCTATGGCGGCAAGGTGGCCAGCGCCCGCTGGTACTGCCATGAGGTGCTGCCCGGCATCGCGCACGCCGCGCGCATGGTGGAGAACGGCAACCTGGACCTGATGGACCTGCCGGAAGAGTCGTTCTAAGGGCCAGCGTCAGGCGTTGGCGGCGCGCGTCTCGTGGCGCGTCGCCAACCGCCGGTGCGGACAAGCGCCTCGACAGGGGGCGGGCGCGGCATCGACAATGCCGGGATGATCACCCTGTATGGCTTTGGCCGCGTCCATTCGAAGGTCGTCGGACTCACGCGCGATTTGCGCGTCCTGTGGGCCCTTGAAGAACTGGAGCTGCCCTACCGGGTGCACGGCGTGGATCATCCCGCCGGGGAGACCCGAGGAGAGGCGTACCAGCGGCTGAACCCGTTCCGTCAGGTGCCGGTGCTCGATGACGACGGCTTCGTGCTCACCGAGACGGGCGCCATCCTGCTGTACCTGGCGGAGAAGACGGGCCAGTTGACGCCCGCGGATCTCCAGGGCCGCGCCCAGGTGACGCGCTGGTGCTTCGCCGCGCTCACCACCGTGGAGCTCCCGCTGTCGCAGATCATCATGATCGACCTGCTCGGCGACGCCGACCCCACCGGAGCGCAGCGGCGTCCCGGGTTGGTGAAGTACGCCGAGCACCACCTGACCACGCTCGAGGACCTGCTGCGGGAGCGACCCTACGTCGCCGGCGAGGCGTTCACCGTGGCGGACATCCTGATGACCACGGTGCTGCGCGAAGTGCGCAACGCGGGCGTGCTCGAAGGCTTCCCCCGCGTCTCCGCCTATCGCGAGCGCTGTGAGTCACGGCCCGCCTGGAAGCGGACGCTGGAGGCCTATGAGCAGCGCCTCGGAGTCACGGCGGGCAGCGCGCGCTAGCTGCGCGCTCAGGGTTCCAGGTCGGCGACAGAGAAGGTGTAGTCACCCACGCCGTTGAAGAAGGCTTGCCCGGGGAGGAAGAACATCTCGACCGTATGACGACCTCCCTGCGTCACCTGGAGGTCGAACGTGTCGCTCCACCCATAGGGCTTGTACGGCTCCGTCTTGTACAGCAGCTCGCCCCCGGGGCCACTCACTCGCATGCCGCAGTTGTTGGAGGAGCTTCCCGTGCAACTCAACCGGTAGGTGCGGTCCGCGACGGCGTCCAGCGCGAAGACATCGACATCGCCAGTGGGCACGATGGTCCCCGAGACGGTGGTGCCGACGGGCACCGGGGTGGCTTCCGTGAGGGTGTTCGCGAAGTCGTCTGGCCCCAGGTCCAGCAGCCAGTATTTGTAGGAGGGGCTGAAGAAGGAGGGGGAGGCGGAGAAGGCCTGCACGCGGGCGTACACGGTGCCTTCCTGCGTGGCGAGCACGGCCGCCTGGTAGATCGAGCTCCCCCCCGAACCCGCCGAGCCCGGCAACCTGAGCCCGTCCGCGCCGAGGAGTTCGACCCTGCAGGCCGGGTCGTAGCTGGACTTGTTGCTGGAGCAGCTGAATTGGAAGATGCGGCCGGGCGTGACGTGGAACGAAAACAAGTCCACGTCCTCCATGGTGTCCAGGTTCGCGTCCCCCGATTGAGCGGGCTCCATGAGCTCCACGGGGGTCGCGGCCTCGACGTAGTCCCCATGGTCATCCCCCTCGCGCACGTCCCGCCTGCAGGACAGGTCCGCCGGGACGTAGCCCGTGGGGCATTCGCACGCGGCCTGTTCGGAGGACGGCACGCACTGGCCCGGACCGCAGTCGGCGTCCTCGCACGGGTCGGACTCTGAACAAGCACAGAGGATGGCGAGCGCGAGCGTCATCGCCAAAGAAGAAACAGAACGCAGCATGTCGTGGACTCCAACGGAGGCCCGGCCCCAATCCCCCCGCGCGACCATCGTTCGTGAAGGGCGACAGGGTCAACAGGCTGCTGGCCCGGGGCCTCGGGTGCGGCCCGGGGGACACACACCGGGCTGGCCCGGGGTTCGCAATAGGGGTGGCGCATGATGCTCTCCACCCTCACCGCGCTGACCCTCGCCGCCACCGTCACCAACACCGAGACCGTGCACGACCTGGAGCCGTTCGGCGGCCACGTCGTGGCGTGCACCGAAGGCGGCCTGGAGCTGTTCACGCCCGCGGGCCGTCCGGTGCGCGTGCTCACCGTGGAGGACGGACTCCCGAGCCACTACTGCCGCGCGCTGGAGTCCACGGGCGACCGGCTCTTCGTCGCCACGGATGAAGGGCTCGTGTCTCTGGATGCCCGCTTCCAGGTGACGCCCGTGCTGGACGTGCGCTGGCAAGCGCTGCCCGCCGCCGAGGACGCGAGCACGCCGGACTACGTGAGCCGGCTGGAGTCACTGGCCTCGGTGCTGACTCCGGGTGCGACGTACACGGCGTTCTCTCCGCGCTTCGCGGGCACGGCGGAGGGGCGACTGTTCGAGCTGGGCACCCAGCGCGCGTGGTCACTGCCGGGGCCGGTGCGCTTCATCTCCGACACGCACGACGGCGTGGACGTGGGCACCACCGAGGGCGCGTTCTCCATCAGCGCCAGTGGCCGGCTCTCCGCGCTGCGCGACGTGCCCACCGGGCCGCTGTCGTTCACCGTGACGGAGCAGGGCGTGCGCATCGTGGGCAGTCACGGTGAGGTGCACGCGTGGGAGACGGAGTCCGTGCCGCTCCAGGCCGTGAGCGTCCCCAAGGGCGCCACCGTGTTGAACTCAGAATGGGCGGGCACGCGGACCTCCGGCGTGTTCAAGCTCGGGCCGAAGGGGTGGCGCCGCGTCACCTCCACCGGGCAGCTCTGCGGCAATCACATCACCGCGCTGGCCCGGCATCAGGGCCGGCTGGTGGTGGGCACGTTCGACCGGGGCGCCTGCTGGCAGCGCGAGGACGGCAAGTGGCAGACCGTCCGCGCGCCCTCGCTTCCCAGCGACCAGGTGCTGGGCATCAGCAGCGATGGCCCGAACCTCTACGTCGCCACCACGTATGGCCTGGGCTTCCATGACGGGAAGACGTGGACGCAGATCGCCTACGGGTCTCGCAACCCCGTGGCCCTGGGGAAGCTGTCCGTGCTCAACGTGTCCCAGATGGATGACGGCGTCGCGCTGGTGGATGGCCGGGGCATGTCCCTGGTCACTCCCGGGACGGCTCCCCTGTCGCTCGTGAAGCGGCTGCCGCTGCCGAAGGAGTGGAGCAAGCACCCTTCCGTGGGTGAAGCCTCGGGCCGCTTCCTGTGGATGGGCAGCGAGGACCGGGGCCTGCTGCGCTGGGACGGCGCGAAGTGGCAGCGCTTCCACGACGGCCGCGATCTCACCGACAACTGGATCACCGCGCTGTCCACCGACGCGCAAGGACGCGCCGTCGCGGGCACCTGCCAGGATGGCTTCAGCTACTTCGACGGCGTGAAGTGGACTCGCGTGCGCGCCGCGCCCGGCCTGCCCTCGTCCGCCATCGTCTCCGCCGCGCTCGTGCCCGGTGGGGCGCTGGTGGGCACTCTGCTCGGCGCGTCGTACTTCAACGCGGCCACGGGGGAGACGCGGGCCCTGCCGAAGCTGGCCGACCCGCGCGTGTACGCCGTGCTCCCCGACGGCGACTCCGCCCTCTTCGGCACCGAGGGCGGGCTGTCGAGCACAACCTGGAAGGCTGTCTCAGCTCCGGCCCTCAGTCAGCGCTGAGACTTCGGCGCCGTGCCTCGCGCGGCCAGCTCGCGCTCCACGTACAGCCGCAGGATGTGCATGAAGTCCTGCGCGTTCGTCACCACGCCGAAGGCCTGGTGCGTGCCCCGGTCCTTCAGCTTGCTCACCACGAACTCGGACGAGTCCACGCAGATGGTGGGCAGCTCGCGCAAGGAGCCGTCCTTCTCCGTCACGAACGCGGGCAGCATGTTCCCCGTCGCGATGGCGTGCAGCGCCGTGGCCACGAGCACCGCCATCGTCGCCATCACCGCGTGCCGTCGCATTGCGTCCTGCGCCGCCAGATTGTCCGTCACCACGTCCGGCAACGGCCCGTCATCCCGGATGGAGCCCGTCAGCACGAACGGCACCCCGTGCTTCACGCACGCGTGCATGATGCCGTTGGTGATGACGCCCGCCTCCACCGCCTTCGCGATGGAGCCCGCCTGCCGCACCCGGTTGATGGCGCGCATGTGCAGCCCGTGCCCGCCCGACGTCGCCTCGCCCGCGCCGCTCATCCCCAGCGTCGTGCCGTAGATGGACGCCTCGATGTCGTGCACCGCCACCGCGTTGCCCGCGAGCAGCGCCCCCACGAAGCCGTTCTCCACGAACCACGTCATGTCCGCGCGCGCCCGCGAGTGCACCAGCGCCGGCCCCGTCACCCAGATGGGATAGCCGCCCCGCTCGCGCTCCTCCACCAGCAGCCGCGCCATGTGCGCGTAGTCGATGGGCTTCTCGCGCGACACCTCGCTCGTCATGAACTTGAACTCGCCCTCCCCGCCCCCCGCCAGGTAGGCCATGTTCACGTAGACGCCCTCGCTGCCGTCCTCCGCCTTCCCCACCACCACGCGCTCGCCCGCGCGCACCCGGCGGCCCTCACGCACCCAGAGCTCGCCCTGCGCGTCCAGCACCAGCGCGCCGTCCATGCGCGGCTCGCGCGGCATCCGCCACCGCCCGTCCACCCGCACGTACGTGGGCAGGTTCGTCGTGGTGAAGAAGCCCTCCGGCAGCACGCCGTCCGCCGGAGCCGGGGTGAAGCGCGCGTCCGGGTAGCTGGTGAACCGCGCCGCCGTGAAGTCGGGATGAGCAATGGTCGTCACCCCGCCACCATGCGCGGGCGCTCCCACCCGTTCAAGGGTGCCGCACGTCGCCATCCCCTTGGATTGTTTCCCCTTTCATAAGGGCCACCCACCTGGACGCACCCCGTCAAGAATGGCGCCCCGCAACCGCCGCGCGAATCCCGGGTTCAAGCCTTCAAGGACGACGCGCTGGCACTGAGGCCCGCGCCCATCGAGGAGGAATCACCATGAAGCGCAACGGACTGGGGATGCTCGCGGCGGTGCTGGGCCTGACGGTGGCGCTGCCGGCCGTGGCCGCGGAGGCCGACCGGCGCCAGGTGAACCAGCAGCAGCGCATCAACGAAGGCGTGAAGAGCGGCGAGCTCACGGGCCGCGAGGCCGTGCGCCTGGAGCGCCAGCACCGCTCGCTCAACCGCGAAATCCGCCGCGACCGCCGGGACGACGGCCACCTGGACGCCGCCGAGCGCGCCCGCATCGACGCGAAGCAGGACGCCCTCAGCCGCCGCATCGCCCGCCAGAAGCACGACGCCCAGAGCCGCTGAATCCCCGAAATTGCGCACCGCGACAAGGCCTCCCCGGGCGGCCCCCCGGGTGCCCTGCCGCCGGTGCGCGCCCTTTGGGGGGCCAGATTCCGCTCCGGGTACGCCCATTCGCCTGGATGTGTGCGCCTGGAGTGAAAAGCAGGTGGGGGACGCAACACCGGTTCTTGAACGGCGAGAATGGAAACAATCGCAGCCGGTGACCACCTCCGGGTCACTGCTCCTCAGGAGCCCCCCATGAGCTACCGCATCCAATCTGGCGACACCCTGTCTGGTCTGGCGAAGCGCTACGGCACCTCCGTGGACTCGCTGATGAAGGCCAACCCGGACATCCAGAACAAGGACCTCATCTACGCGGGCAAGACGCTGAACATCCCCGGCTCGCGCGACAGCTTCGAGCCCGGCACGCAGGGTGTGCGCGGTGGCGGTTCGGGTGGCTCCAGCGGCGCGGGCAACGTGACGGCGCCTCCGGGCGGCGCGGGCCCGGGCACGCGCGGCCCCGGTGGCAGCCCGTTCGACATCGCGATGTCTCACATGGGCAAGAACGCCGGCTCGCTGAAGTACGAGACGAGTGGCGTGGGCGCGGACATGGAGGACTGGGTCCCCAACAACGTCAACTGCGCCAACTTCGTCTCCGCGTGCCTGGAGCAGGCCGGGCAGATCAAGGACAGCCAGCACAGCGCGTCCGTGATGACGCTCCAGGCGAACCTGGACCGCGACCCGAACTTCAAGCGCGTGGACCTGAAGGACGCGAAGCCCGGCGACGTCGTCTCCATGAAGGTGGGCAGCGGCCAGCACGTGGTGATGTTCGCGGGCTGGAAGGACGGCAAGGCCCAGTTCATCGGCTCCAACAACATCAACTCGGACGGCTCGCAGCGCATCAGCCTCACGTCCATGAACTACCCCATCATGTCCGTGCACCAGTACCAGGGCTGAACAGACCTGTAGCCTGAAGTCCCCGGTGGGGCCTTCGCCTTCCGCGCTCCTGGCGCCTGGAAGGGGGAGGCCCCATCCGCTTTTCGCGGGCATGGAGCCAGGCGCCTGCCCTCCAAGGCACCCGGAGTGGCGCGGGCCGCACATTGCCAATGGCCTATCGTCCAGGGCTGGACGTTCCCTGGACACGGGGTCTTTCGGACGGAGCCGGACGGGGGGAGGCTCCCGGAGCAATGCGAAGCCTCATCCTCCTCGTGGAAGACCATGTCGACAGCCGTGAGATGCTGGAGGAGTTCCTCACGCTGGAAGGGTTCGCCGTGGAGGTCGCCGGCAACGGCCTGCACGCCTGGGAGCGCCTGAGGCGCGGCCCCACACCGGACGTGATGCTGCTGGATTTGATGATGCCGGTGATGAGCGGCTGGGAGCTGATGGAGCGCGTGCAGAAGGAGCCGCGCCTGAAGAACCTGCCCGTCATCGTCGTGTCGGGCGCGGGCGCCACCCGCCCCGTGCCCCAGGGCATCCGGGCGTCCATCCCCAAGCCGTTGGATCTGGACGACCTGATGCGCGCGTTGGAGCCGTTCCGCTCCTCCCCGCAGTCGCAGTTAGCCGCCGCCTACTGAGCCGCGGCCGGCGGCGTCGCGGGCTGCGCCGGCTCGCGAGGCAGGAGCACGCGGAAGACGGTGCCTTCCGACGCGCGCGAGCGCACCTCGATGCGGCCCCCGTGGCCCTTCACCACCTGTTCGACGATGTAGAGCCCCAGCCCCAGGCCGCCGTGCGTGTTGCTGCCCGCGCCGCGCCGGAAGGGGTCGAACAGACGCGGCAGCATGTCCGGCGGGATGGGGTCTCCGCCGTTCTGCACCTCCAGCACCACGTGCGCGTCCGCGTCCGACAGCGTGAAGCGCACGGGTGAGTCCGGCGGGCTGTACTGGAGCGCGTTGCCGCCCAGGTTGCTCACCACCTGGAGCAGCCGGCCCGAGTCCCAGGAGCCGTCGTAGCGGCCCGGGCCCACGTTCAACGTCAGCGAGCGCTCCGGCCACGCCGCCTCCAGCTCCTCCACCGCCTGGCGCACCACCGCGCGCACGTCGCCGGGCACCCGCTCAATCGGGATGCCGCCGCCCAGCCGGCTGCGGGTGAAGTCGAGCAGCTCCGAAATCATCCGCGCCATGCGCTCGGTGGAGCGCGCGATGCGGGACACCGCCTTGCGGTCGCGCTCCTGGAGCGCGTCGCCGTGCAAGAGCTTGGTGACGGACAGCTGGATGGCGTTGAGGGGGTTTCGCAGGTCGTGGCTGACGATGGCGATGAGCCGCTCGCCGAACTGCGCCGCCTCCCGCGCCGCATCTTCCGCGCGGCGGCGCTCGGTGACGTCCACCAGCGTGACGACACCCGCGACGATGTGGTCATCCCGGTCACGCACGGGCGCGCTGGAGCCCAGCAGGTGCGCGGTGGTGCCGTCCGGCCGGCGCACCTGGAGCGGCTCCGCCTGCCGCGTCTCACCGGTGCGCAGCGCGCGGGCCATGGGCCACGCGTCGTCCGCCAGCGGCTGGTTGTCCGCGGTGAACATCTGGTGGGACGACTCGTAGTCCGCCAGGCTGGCCGAGGGCCGGAACGGCTGCCCCAGCAGCGACTCCAGCGCGCGGTTGCCCAACAGCAGCCGGCCGCTGGGCGCCTCCGCGATGAGCACACCCGCGGGGAGCTGATCCAACACCGCCGCCAGCCGCGCGCGCTCCGCCTCGATGGTGGCCAGCAGGCGCTGCCGCTCCGCTTCCGCATTCCGGCGCTGGGTGATGTCCAGCACCGTGGCGGCGCGGCCCACGCGGCGGCCCGTGGCGTCCCTCAAGGACGTCACGTGCACGAACGCGGGGAAGCGGCTGCCGTCGCGGCGCAGGTGCAGCGCTTCGTATTCGTGGAACGGCTTGGAGCTGGCGGCGGCCATGTGCCGGGGCAGCGCGCCGCGCGACTCGGGCGCGACCAGGTCCTCCAGCCGCAGGCCCTTGAGCGCCTCCGCGGGCTGTCCGTGCATGCGCGCGAGCGCGGGGTTCGCCGCCACGAACGCGCTGTCCTCCGCGGCCATCACCGCCACGCCCACGCCCAGGTGCGTGAAGATGTCCTCCCACCGCTGGGGCCCGGACGCGTCCGGAGCGCCCTGCTCGCGCGCCGCCTCCGCCGCCTCGCGCGACGCGAGCATCCGCGCCTGGACGTGGGCCTCCAGCGCCGCGGCCTCCACCGCGTCCACGGCGTCGTGGAAGCGCTCCACCTGTTCTTCGTCGCCCGGGCCCCCGCCGCCCCGCTCCCGCCACAGCCGCAGCACCGTGTCGCGCAGGCGCCGGAAGTTCGTCGTCGTGGGGTGCCCGTTGGAGCCCTGCACCAGCAGCGACAGCTCGCGCGCCAGTGAGTCGGAGACGCGCGCGTCCGGGTTCGACATCCGCGCCGCCACCGCGGACAGCCCGTGCGTGAAGGTGTCGCCAGAGCCCGGGGCTTCGTGGAGCCACGCGTCCTGCAGGACGTCACGGGACTGGAAGAGGAAGTCGGCCAGGGGCAGGGACACGGTGCGAGGCTCGCGGGGCGAAGGGGACCTGGGCTGCGTCCGGTAGAAGAGGAGGTCACCTCCGACTTAGGCCCCCGCTTTCCATGCGACAAGGACCGTCTGACGACGTGTCAGGAGGAAGGCGAACGGACCAGGCCCAGCGGCAACAAGGCGGTCAACCGCAGGAGCCCCGCGTCCGGCTCCACGCGGTAGCGGACCTGGAAGCCGCAGGCGAGCACCGTCGCCCCCTCCCGCCCCGACGGCGGCACCGGCAGCCCCGGCATCCGGCTGGCGAGCGCCCCCAACTCCGCCTGAAGCCGCTCACGCACCGCGGGCGTACACGCCGTGAGCGTGCGCACCACCGGGGGTTCCAGCAGGCAGCGGTAGGCCATGAGCACCGCCAAGGGTGCGCATCTACAGCCCAACTACAAGATGACAGTGGCACGGTGACGCGAGCTGTCGGGCGCCGGGCGCCGGGGGGGAACATTCGCCGGGGCACACTGTCGGACAGATGACGCTGGGGCTCCCGCCAGACCCGGGTCCGCTTCAAGAACCCGAGGAAAAACAGGTCGAATCGGGGGATGGCCCTGGGCGTCCACCACCTGCTGCTCGTCGAGGACGACCGGACCTGGCGAGAGGGCGTGGGCCGCGCGGCGCGTGAAGCAGGCTTCGTGGTGTCGTCCGTGGCGGACGGCGCGGAGGCGTTGGACTGGCTGCGTCATCGCCCGCGCGCGCAGCACCCGGACCTCATCCTCCTGGACGTGGTGTTGCCCCGGTTGGATGGATGGGAGCTGTACGGCCACCTGCGCACGGACGCGCGGCTGCGGCACCTGACGGTGATGCTGATGTCCTCGGCGAGCGGAACGCCGGACGTGCCGCTGCACGGGGTGGTGGGCTTCCTGCACAAGCCGCCGCAGCCGGAGGAGCTGGTGCGGGCCCTGGCCGAGCGGCTGCGCGAGCTGCCCGGGCGACCGAAGGAGCCCCCGCGCGTGCCGTACGTGCTGCGGCTGACGGACGAGTCGCTCTACGCGCTGCACGCCCTGCCGGCCCCGGTCCGTCACGCGGTGCGCGTGCACCTGTTGCGCGCCTCGGAGCTGGCGGCCTCGGAGCTGCCCCTGGCGTCGTCGTGGCTGATGGCGCTGCACAGCGAGCAGCCCTCGCTGCTGGTGACGGTGGAGGGCGTGCGCGTGGTGCTGGAGGTGGACGACGCTGGCTGCGCGCTGACGGCGAGCATCGTCATCGTGCCCAGCCACCTGCGCTGCGCCTGACGTCGAGGTTCACACCACCGGAACGCGGTGGACCTCGCCGGAGTGCAGGTCCAACCACACCACGCGGCCGAGCAGGTCGTGGATGGCGCACCAGTCCTCCGTGAGGCGCACGACCTGGGGCGGGGTGCCGGAGAACTCCACCGTCACGCGGGCGTGGTCGGCGACGGTGCGCAGGACGGCCGTGTGCAGCTCGCCCTTCTGGAAGCGCGTCACGCGCCAGGAGTGCGAGAGCACCTCGCCCGCGCGCTCCGCGGCCCGCTGGGCCGGGCGGTGGAAGCGCCGCGCGCCGATGGGGGCCACGTAGGTCCACGCTCCGGGCTCCTCGCCCGCGGGCACCGCGCCGCGCCCGGCCATCGCCTCGCCGTCGGGCGTGAGCGCGAGGGCGTCCGGCGTCCCCCACGGAGCCGGCAGGTTCGAGCGTCCACGCAGGGTGGGGCCGCCCGGCAATTCGTAGCACCAGCGGTCCAGGTATTCGAAGACCTGCTCCGGGGTGAGGTGCAGGACGAGGAAGGACAGGTGCTTCGTGTCCACGGCCAGCCTGAGCACGACGCCGCCCTTCTCCGACACGCGCCACAGGGAGCGCGGCTCGGCGGCGAGCGTGTCCACCATGCTCACGGTGTCGCGCACGGCGGTGAACCACCGCTCCCCGTCGTAGGTGGGGGCCCACGCATCCAGCTCCAGGTCGCACCAGCGCGTGGCCCGGCGCTCCATCAGGTCCAGCCGCGACACGCGCCACAGGTCGCCCCGGCGCGCCAGCGCGAGGGCGCGGTTCCCCTGCTCGGACAGGACCAGCGAGAACGCCGGCACGTCGAAGCCCGCGAGCGTGCGTCCGTCCGGGCCCACCAGCCGCGCGCCCGCCTCCCCCAGTGCGAGCAGCACGCGCCGGCCCGGCAGCACCACGGCGTCATGCACGGCGTGGGCGCCCGCGTGGCTCCGGTCCATCCACACACGCACGTTCGGCAGGTCCGGCGACTCGGCCCAGGGCTGCTGGGGGGAGACCTTCGGCGCCGGCATGTCCGTGCGCAGCGCGGCCAACGCGGGGGCCTGTAGGCCGAGGAGTTGCTGGAGGAGCCTCGCGTTGGAGGGGAGCCCGTCCACCGCCTCGTCGCGCATCAGCGAGCGGATGGTGGGGACGAGGAGCGCGTCGCGGGTCTCGGGGGCGCCCGCGCGCGGCAGCACCGTGGCGAAGGCCAGGCGTTCCGGGGCGCGCGCGGCGGTTTCATCCGACAGCAGGGTCTGGATGTCCTCCCGCGCGGCGTCCAGGCCGTCCGGGAACTCGAGCGCCAGGCGCGCCAGGAGCTTCGCGCCCCCCATGCCGCCGGCCTGGATGCCCCGCTCCACCCAGGTGCGAGCGAGGTGACGCGCGGAGGCCACCGGCCACACGACGTCCACCGCGCTCGTCCAGTCTCCGGCCTCCGCGAGCGACTCCGCCCACAAGAGGCGCAGGGCCTGCGCTTCGGCGGAGTGGGTCTTCTCCAGGCGCAGCACGGCGTCCGCGAACACGCCCGAGCGCCGGGCGATGGCCACCGCGCGCTCCACATCCTTCGCGAGGAACCACTGGCGCACCACGAGGCCCGGCGCGAGGTTGCGCCCCTCGGCGAGCTCCGCCGCGAGCTGGAGGCGGCCGTGGCTCTCCAGGAAGGACACGGCCTCTTCGGCCGCGTCCAGCAGCTCCGCGAGGACGAAGGCGGCCTCGTCGATGCGGCCTTCGCGCTCCAGGCGGCGGAAGGTCTCGCGGTAGCGCTCGCGCAGCGCCGCGAACACGTCGGGGCCTCCGCCGAAGGACTGCGCGGCACCGCCCTGGCCGTAGGGCTGGATGCGCAACTCCTCGCGCGGGCCGGGCACACCGAGCGCGAGCTGCGCGCGTGCGTCCATCGTCTTGCTCAGGGGAACGGCGTGGCGCAGGGCCTCGTCGAGGTTGCCCTGCTCGAAGAGCTCGAAGAGGTGGCGCAGGTAGTCCTGCTTGCGCTGCCCCAGGGGCGTGTTCTGGAGGAGCCACGCCTTGAGCCATTCGAGCGCCCCCGGGCCCTGCGGTTCGGCGGGGCGCGTGCCGGCGCCGGAGGTCCGCGAGCCCTGTGAAGCCGTGGCGTTGGCGTGCCCGAGCATCCCGGCGAGCAGCCGCGAGAGCCAACCGGCACGACGTGGGGCCAACGTGCTGCCCGGTGCGCCTTGCGTGTCCGTACGGAAGGCCTGGCGCAGCCGCGCGAAGAAGCCCTCACGGCGCACGGTCAGGGTGGCGTCGCCGGGCCTCCGCGAGAAGGCCCGCCGCAGCCGCGCGAAGAAGCCCTCACGGCGCACCACGGGGACCTCACGCCCCTCCATGCGCGCCAGCATGCGCTCCGCTTCGGGCGCGAGCGCGGGCACCTTCGGTCCGAACCGCTCGCGCGTGGGCGGCGGCAGGGGCTCCAGCGCGACATTCATGGGCGGAGGCGGCGCGCCCAGGCCCTTCACCCGCACGCGCCGCCACTCCGATACGTCCAGCCACGTCCCCGGATCCACCTGGCGCAGCGCTCCGGGCCCGTACATCCGCGCGACACCCTCGTGCACCAGCACGACGGCTCCCGGCGGAGGCGCCAGCCGCTCGCGCTCCTTCGGGCTCAGCGGCGCGCTGGTGAGCACGCCGGACTCCAGCACCAACGGCAGTCCCGGCGCGGCCTCCACCGCGCTCTTGCACGGTGTCGACAGCTTCAGCAGATGGCCCCCCGCCAGCGCCCAGACCGTGGCGCCGGGCCTCCAGGCTGCCAGCACGCGGCGGCGCGCCTCGGCCTCTCCCAGCAGCCCGGGGTGGAACCACCAGGCCGCCACCACCACGGTGCCCCGGTGCACCTGGACGCGAGGACGCACGGCTTCCGACGCAGGGCTCACGACGCGGCCTCAGGGACGGAGCGGTACAACATCGCCTGCTCCGACAAGTCCCACAACACGAACTCCCCCGCCCGCGTCAGCCATCCCAACACCGGCTGCGCGTGGCTCGCCGCGGCCTGCACCACGGGGCCATTGGCCACCGCGAGCGTCCGCTCCGGGGAGCGCGAAGAGGAGGTTTGCGAGAAGAAGAGGAAGCTGCGCTGATCCGGATCCAATGCGACCAATCCCGGAAGAGACGGAGCGGGAGGCTGCACCACGCCCACCACACGGTAGCCTTCAGGCATGAGGACGATGGCGGTGACCGGGTCGAGGAACAACCTCCAGATGAACTCCTTGTCACGAACCGCGAGCAGTCCCGCATCGGGGTGCGTTCCCGACGGCGCGTAGCCGAAATACGCATCCCCCTGTTGGCTGCTGAGCGGGACCATGCGGGCCGGCTCCTCGCCCAGCATCTTGAGCCGCGAGATGCCCACCCGCCCCGCCCCTTCTCCCTGAGGCCGCAGTACACAAAGCGGGCGCGCCTTCACCTCCGCCATCGCGGAGACGCCCTCCTCCTCCACCTCGAGCGCCACGGTCCCCGCCGAGGAGGGAGGCGGCAGCGAGAACAGCCGGTCCTTGCCGTCCTTCAACCACACGCGTTCATGCCCGCCATGCCCGCGCCGCGCCCCCTGGCTCAAGAGGGTCAACGGGAGCGCGCCCGGCGAGGGGGCCGGCCGCACGGAGTCGTCCGACACGTGATAGCGCCCCGTCCGGAAACCCTCGGGTGCCCGCAGCTGCCCGTGCAGCACGTAGGTATCCCCATGGCGCGCGAGCACGAGCAGTCCACCCGAGGAGCGCCATCCCGCCGCGACCACGCGCTGCCCGGGAGGCACCTGGACGCGCCGGGGCTTGGGCACGGTCGCGCGAGGAGAATGCGGCACCGCCATGGCCTCGACGGCACCATCCGCGGAGAACAGCAGCACGCGCCGGCCATCCCCGGAGAAGGAGAAGCCCACGATGCGCCGGTCGGCCTTGCGCGGCGTCCCCCCGGCGGACGCCCGCTCGGAACGGAAGGGATTGCGCAGCAGGCGCAGACAATCCTCCGGAGGCGGAAGCTCCAGCACCACCGGGCGGGGAACACGGGCCGAGGGCCGCACGTCCACATTGAGCCGGTGCGCGCCGGGCTCCATCGGTTCGGAGACCTCCACGCGGGACATCCCCTCCGCGCCCTCCAGACGCCCCAGGCGCGAGGAGCCCACGAGCCACACGTCCTCGGGCGCCCGTGAAAGGTCCAGGGCCTCGCGCCACGAGGACAGGTGCAGCGACGAGGCGGGCGTGGTGGAGCGGGCGTTGAGCCACGCGTGGAGCGACGGGATGCCCAGGCCCGCATGGGTGGCGCGAGCGGGATCGGTCTGGAGCGCGCCCCAGGTGAACGCCGCACCCGCGGCCTCCGCGCGGCGCGCGAGCACGACCAGCAGCGAGAGGTGCGCGATGCGCGGCAGGCCCAGTTGATCCGGTCCCACGTCCAGCAGCACCACGGTGCGCCGAGCCCCCTGCGGCTGCCGGAACGCGGGCTTGAGGAACGACAGCTCGCCGTACGCCGCGCGGCGCACCAGTTCCTCCGGCGCCTCCAGTGCCCAGAGCCACTCACTGACGAGCAGCCGTTCGAAAGGCCCCCGGCGCGAAAGCCCGTCATAGCCTTGAGGCTCACCACCCTCGGCCTCACCGCGAGGCCGCAGCGTCCCGACCGCCGCGGACAACCGCGCCACGTGCGGCCCCAGGTGCCGCGCCAGGTCCTCCGGGAAGAGGGACAGCTGCGCCGCCCAGGGGCGCAGCGCGGGAGGCAACGCGGTCGTCACGAAGCGGCCTCCACGGCCGTGGCGGACAGCCACGCGGTCAACGAGGCGCGCGCGACAGGCTTGGCCGCCGCGACGGAGACGAGCATCCCTGACGCGGGCAGCACCGCGAGCGGCGCATCGCCCTGCCCCGCGAGCAGCGCGCGCTCCAGCAGCGAAGGCGCCACCTCCGGCTCCATCGCGCAGGGCAGCAGCAGCGCGGGCGCCAGCGGGTCACGCCCCAGGTACACCGCGCCATCCACCCAGGGCAGCGAAGCGGAGGTTCCCAACAGCACGAGCACGTCCGGACCCGCGACACCGTTCCATGAAGCGAGCGTCGCGTCCTCCGCCCGCGAAGCGCGGTGTCCCAGCGCGAGCGCCACGGGGCCGACGCCGGCCACGGCCACGGGCTCCAGGGGCAGGGCTCGGGGGCGCCAGCGCACGGGAAGTCCCGCGACGGCTGGTTCCAATGGCGGCCTCATGATGCCCTGCTCCCGCGCATCCCACGCCCGTTGATCACCCCGGCACTCTAGACCGCGCCGGGCATGACGCGCGACAGTCCGCCGGACTTCCGCTGTACAGCGTCCGGAGCCCCTGCCCATGCTCCCGAGCATGAGCACGACCCGGATCCGCCACCACCTGAAGGCCCCCCGTGCGCGCGTCTACAGCGCCCTGATTGACGCCCGCGCGGTCGCGACCTGGATGGTGCCCGACGGCATGACGAGTCAGGTGCACGTCTTCGAACCGCGCGAGGGCGGCGCGTTCCGAATCTCGCTCACCTACGACGCGCCCACGGAGACCGGCAAGACGACCGCGCACACGGACACGCATCACGGCCGCTTCGTGAAGCTCGTGCCGGATGAACAGGTCATCGAAACCACTGAGTTCGAGACTACCGACCCCGCGCTTCAAGGAGAGATGATCATCACGTTCACGCTCACCGACGCGCAAGGTGGGGGCACCGACCTCCTCGCCGTGCACGAAGGACTCCCACCCGGCGTGCCACCCGCCGACAATGAGATGGGATGGAGGATGTCCCTGGAGAAGCTCGCGAAGTACGTCGAGCAGAAGCCCTCGGCGTAACGACAGCGCCCGAGCCACGACCTTCAGCAGGGCCGATGAAGGTCGTGAAGTGCCGATGGGGGTGTGCGGCTGCGCATCGGCGTACCGGCAGCGCCCGAGCCGCGACTTTCAGCAGGGCACGTGTAGGACGTGTTGTGCCGCATCAGCGTGACGACAGCGCTCCCACCACGAAGCAAAGGGCGTGTCGTCCCGCCAGGGCATGCAGCTCCGAAGGAGAAGCCACCAGCGTCACGCCGCGCGCGTGCTCGCTTCTTCCTCCAGCACCACCGCCACCGCGCTACGCAACGCACGCAGCGTCTCCGGCAGTGCTTCCGGTGCGAAGCCCGCATCCATCTCGCGCGCCACGCCCTCCAGCTTGAGCCGCCACGCGGCCACCGCGTCCACGTCCACGGGCCGCGACTCCAGCAACACGTGCCCCGCCTGCGCGATGCGCTGGGCCCGAGCCAGCGGCCCCGCGCTCGCCTCCAGCGCCGCGGCCGGCAGCGCCAGGTTCTCCGACGCGGACAGCACGTCGCGCAGCACGTCGCGCGCCAGCGCCTGCGCCTCCTTCGTGGGCACCGCGTAGACGAGCGGCCACAGGTCCGCCACGCCCGGCGTCGTCCGCCCCGCCAGCGCCGCGGCGGCAGCCACCAACCGCTGCACCTTCACCGCGCGCCGGTCCGACAACGCGATGCCCGCGGCCCGCAACGTCCTCAGCGCTTGCGCCAGGTGCGGCCGCACCGGCCCCAGGTCCGCGCGCCTCGCCGCCTGGGCCACCACGTCCAGGGACGCAAGCGACGCCACTCGCGGCGCCGCGTCCGCCCACAGCGACGCGCCTCCCTCCAGCAGCTCCTCCAACCGCGGATCCGGCACCGGCTCCACGAAGATGCGCGCCAGGAACCGGTCCGCGAACGCGGCCAGCGCATCATCTTCGGGCAGCGCGTTGGACGCGCCCACGCACACCCGCAGCGGACACTGCATGCGCGTGTGGCCGCGCCGGAAGGTGCGCTCGTTCAGCAGCCCCAGCAGCGTGTTGAGGATGGCGGTGGAGCCCAGGAACACCTCATCCAGGAAGGCCACCTCCGCCTCCGGCAACATGCCCGCCGTCTCCGTCTCCACCAGCCCCTCGCGCAGCTTGCGCAGGTCCACCGGCCCGAAGATTTCAGACGGCTCCGTGAAGCGCCCCAGCAGGTACTCGAAGTAGGAGCCGCCCAGGCCGCGCGCCGTCCTGCGCACCGCCTCGCTCTTCGCGGTGCCCGGCGGTCCCACGACGAGCAGGTGCTCGCCCGCCACCGCCGACAGCGCCACCAGCTCCACCATCGCCTCGCGCTCGACCAGCCCCCGGCTCGCGTCGGTGAGCGCGTCGCGGACCTCGGCCACCGCGACCTCGAAAGATACGGACATGCCCGCAAGCCTAGCCTCGCCCCCGGTCCGGCATACAGTGGCGGCATGGATACGAAGTGGAAGTGGCTGGTCCTGGCGGGCGTCCTGGGCGCGGGGCCAGCGGTCGCGGACGGGTGGCATGGTTATGCCTCCCTGGGCGCGGGCATCACCCTGGATCATTTCAGCGACTGGCGCGCCAAGGGCCCCGCCCTCCAGGCCTGGCTCGGCGTGGAGACCCCGCCCGGCCTGTCCCTGGGCGTCGTCTTCGAGACCACCCAGACCTGGGGCCAGCAGTTCGCGGAGGCCCAGAACCCGTCCGAGATGAGCCGCGTGCAGCTCGACTACACCGCCGTGGGCCTGGAGGCCCGCCTGCGCTTCCTGGGCGACAAGCCGGTGACACCGTGGGTGGGTGCGCGCCTGGCGAAGAGCTGGTCGCAGCCCTTCACCCCGGACAGCCTGGGCCAGCTGCGCCGCGAGGACTTCGACGTCACCAGCATGGCCTTCCGCGTGGGCCTGGACGGCTGGATTAGCGACCGGTGGGGCATCTCCGTCGCCACCGCCATCCAGTTCTGCGACGTGAAGTTCACCAAGGCCACGGATGACACCAACGCCAGCGCGGGCGTCAGCGTGAACATGTGCGCCAAACCGCTCCAGAGCATCGTCGCCGGCCCCGTGCTGCGCTTCTAGCGCGGGTACAGTGCGCGCCCATGAACGCGCCGCCCCCCACCTCAGGTCCCCGCTGGCTCTACCTGCACGGCTTCGCCTCCGGCCCCCTCTCCGCCAAGGGCGTCTGGCTGGACGCGTACTGGGCGAAGCAAGGCATCTCCCTGGAGCGCCTCAACCTGCGCGTGCCGTCGCTGGAGCACCTGAGCCTGCACGCCATGCTGGACACCGTGCGGGACGCGCTGGGCGCCCCCAATGACCGCTCCGTCCTCATCGGCTCCAGCATGGGCGGGCTCGTCGCCGCGCGCACCGCCGAGCAGGACGCGCGCGTGGGCGCACTGGTCCTGCTGGCCCCCGCCTTCCGCTTCGTGGAGCAGCTCCAGCGCCGCCTGGGCCCCAACAACTGGACGGAGTGGAAGCGCACGGGCTACCTGGAGACGGACGACCACGCGGAGAAGCGCCGCACGCGTGTGCACCACGGCATCATGGAGGAGGCCCAGCTCATGGACACGAAGCGCGGCCCCTGGCCCGACGTGCGCGTGCCCACCCTCATCATCCACGGCCGCCAGGACGACACCTGCGACGTGCGCTATTCGCGCGAGTGGGCCCAGGGCAAGCGCCACGTCCGGCTGGTGGAGGTGGACGACGGCCACGAGCTGACCGCCTCGTTGGAGCTCATCGCGAAGGAGGCGGATGCCTTTCTCACCCCGTGGCGAGGTGTGGAGCAACCCCGGCAGGTGTTCACTGGCGGCTGACCGGTGCGCGTCCGCACCGCGGTCGTATTCGCGCCGCGAACGCGCCGGTTAAGGTGGCGGCCATGAACCGCGAATACCACCGCTGGCACAGCCCGCGGCTGAACCGGGACATGGAAGTGCTGCTGTACGGGCACTCGGGCGAACCCGTCATCCTGGTGCCCACGAGCAAGGGCCGCTTCTTCCAGGCCGAGGACTTCGGCCTCATCGGCGCCATCGCGGATGGCATCGCCGCGGGCCGCTACGTCGTGGTGTGCGTGGACTCGGTGGATGAGGAGTCCTGGTACAACAAGGACGTCGCCCCCGCCGTGCGCGTGGCCCGCCATGCCCAGTGGGAGGACTACCTGCTGCATGAGGTGGTGCCGCTCGCGAAGGGCCGCGCCGCCGGAGGCCGCCTCACGCTCGCCGGGTGCAGCCTGGGCGGCTTCCACACGTACAACGTGGGCCTGCGCCACCCGGACGTCTTCCAGCGCCTCATCTCCATGGGCGGCAAGTTCGAGACGGAGGACTTCCTCGACGGCCACCACGACGAACAGGTGTACTTCCACACCGCGCCGCAGTGGCTGCCCAACCTGCACGACATGGGGCGCCTGTCCGCCCTGCGCCGCGTGGAGATGACCCTGGCCGTGGGCGAGCACGACTTCTGCCGCCCCTCCAACGAGAACCTCTCCAAGGTCCTCTGGCAGAAGGACATCCGCAACGACCTGTCCATCTGGGACGGCGGCACCCATGACTGGCCCGTGTGGCGGCAGATGATCCGCCAGTACCTGCCGGCCTGAAGTCCCCGCGGACGCCGGACACGACAAAGCCTCCGGTCGGAAGGACCCGGAGGCTTGGGATGCACCATCGTGAGCAGCCGGAAGGGCTACTCGATGGGCATGAACACCTTGAAGCCGGTGCGGCCGCTGTTCGTCGTGTTGCGCTCGATGAAGTCGCTGGCGGACGAGTGGCCGTCGCCCAGCGTCACCGCCGTGTGGCCGTAGATGCTGCCCAGGCGCGTGGAGGTGGCCTCCCAGGTGAGCACGAGGCCCGGAATCTTCAGCGCATCCTCCAGGGACATGTTCACCTGGCGGAACTTGTCGCGCGGCAGGTTGTTGTCGATCTGGTTGCCGTTGCCCGACACGCCGATGCCCATCGAGTTGCGGATGGCCCGGCTCACGCCCGTGGCGCACAGGCCCTGGCTGTTGTAGCCGCCCATACCCATGGCCGCCGCGCGCGCCGCCTCCGCCAGCCGGCGCCCCTTGTCGGTCCCGCCGGTGGGGGCCACGCCCATCGGGCCGCCCACGTCCTGCCCACCACCCACGCCACGCCCACCGCGAACGCCCTGACGGCCACCGGCGTCGAAGCTGTCACGACCGGAGTGGCCGATGCGCAGCGTCCGACCCGAGAAGATGAGGTCCGGGTTCGAGATGTTGTTGTCGCGCGCCAGCTTCTGCACGGAGGTGCCAAAACGAGCGGCCAGGCCAGAGAGGGTGTCGCCGGGGCGGATGCGGTAGTTGGACATGTAAGCTCCTGGGACAATTGTCGGGTCTTCCAGATCCGTGTTGCGTCCGATTCCTAGATTCTTGGAGTTTCCGCCCACACTACAAGTTTACAACCCGCTCTCCTCAACCCTCCAGCGGCCTGAGGGTGCCCGCGCTGACACGCCAGAAGCGCCACAGCACGGCGGCGGCCACGGTGATGAGGCCCGCGCACAGGCCCCACCAGATGCCCAGCACGCCCATGCCCAGGTGGAAGCCCAGGAGCAGGGTCAGGGGCAGGCCCACGGCGTAGTGGCCCACGATGTTGGCCACGAAGGTGAAGCGCGTCTGGCCGGCGCCGCGCAGCACGCCCGCGCCCACGCCCTGCACGCCGTCGAAGACCTGGAAGATGGCGCTCACCATCAGCAGGGGCAGCAGGAGCGGCAGCACGTCCTCCGGAGCCCCGGCCAGCTTCGCCAGGCCCCGGGGGAAGAGCGCGAACACGAGCCCGCCGAGCGACATGACCACCGCGCCGAGGGCGAAGGCCATCAACCCGCTCCTGCGGGCCTGCGGCGTGTCATGCGCGCCCACGGCCCAGCCCACGCGCACGCTGCCCGCGTTGCCGATGCCCAGCGCCATGGTGAAGGTGAGGCTGGCGAAGGAGATGGCGATTTGATGCGCGCCCACGCTCTCCGGCCCCAGCTTCGCGGACAGCACGCCCGCCAGCGCGAACACGCCCACCTCCGCCGCGATGTGCAGGCCGATGGGCAGCCCCACCCGGAACGCCCGCAGCTGGTCCGCCACCACCGGCTTGCGTGACGGCGTGCCCGGCACCGGGATGGCCTGCACCGCCCGCGCGACGATGAGCACCTCCAGCGCCGTGCACAGGAGCGTGGACAGCGCCGCGCCCGCCGCGCCCATGGCCGGCACATGGGTGAGCGGTCCCGCCCACGTGGGCAGCGACTCGCCGCCGAAGACGAACAGCGGCACCAGCATCACGTTGATGATGTTGGCCAGCACGGCGGACACCACCAGCGGCCGGGGCGTCCCGATGGCCTGCAGGTACGCACGCACCGTGAGGAAGATGAGCATCAGGGGCAGGCTGGGCGCGCGGAAGTGCAGGAAGGCGCGCACCTGGACGATCTGCTCCTCCGCCACACCCACCCAGGGCAGGCCGGACGGCACGGTGATGAGCACCGCCCACAGCACCACGCCCACGAAGGCGGACAGCCACACCCCCTGCCAGAGCACGTCGCGCGCGCGGCGCGGGTTGCCGGCGCCAATGGCCTGGGACACCAGCGGGTCCACGCCCATCATCAGCCCCATCCCGAAGCTGCTGACGGCGAAGAAGAGGGCGTGGCTCAGGCCCACCGCCGCCAGGGCGGACGTGCCGGCCCGGCCGACGATGAAGGTGTCCGTCACGCTCATCAGGGACTGGCCCGCCTGCGCGATGCACAGGGGAATCGCCAGCGCCAGCAGGGCGCGCAGCTCCCCCTTGGCGCCGCGGGCCGGAGGGGAGGACGACACGGAGGGCTCGACGGCTTCGGGCGGCATGACGGGGCCTATAGGGAAGGGATTGCGCTGGTGCAAGCGACGCAATCCCCCGCCCTGTCTGACCGCCCGCCCTCCTCGTCAGGGCGTGCTGACCGGGAACGGTACCGTGACGAGCGGCGTCTGGAGGCTTTGCACCTTCGACACGCGCACCCCCGCGTCGCTGATGGCGTAGACGTAGTCATCCGCCATCACGCTGCGGCGCACTTCCGGCGTGTAGTAGTAGCTCCACTGCGGCAGGTTCGTGGTCTTGAACAGGTCCGACATGGGCACCGCGCCCACCGGAGAGATGCCCGCCGCCAGGTCCACGCGGAACACGCGCAGCTCCGTGCGGAAGCCCTGCCAGTAGTCGTCAGAGGACATGTAGGTCCTCGAGTAGTCCGTGAACGGGATGGCCACCAGCCCCTTGGCCGCGAAGTAGTTGAAGGCCTTGTGCTCGTAGAGGGCCTCGCTCCAGCCGTAGGCCTCGCCCACCAACTGCGTGGCGGTCTCCTTCGGGTTCGCCATGTCGCTCACGTCGAAGAGGGACAGCTTCAGGATGCGCGTCCCGCAGCAGCCGCCGTTGGGATCCGTGTGGATGCCCAGGGTCAGCAGGTGGTGGTCGCCCACCGGGTGCATGTACGTGGAGAAGCCGGGCACCTTCAGCTCGCCCACCTTGCGCGGGTGGGCCGGGTCGCTCAGGTCGAAGGTGAAGAGCGGATCCACCTGGAGGAAGGTGACCACGTAGCCGCGATTGCCCGCGAAGCGCGCGCTGAAGATGCGCTCGCCCTCGGCCAGGTCCTCGCTGCGGCCCAGCTCCGCCAGGTGCCCGTTCTTCACGCCCAGCGTCGTCACGCGGCTGGCCGTCGTGGTGCCGCCCCACCACCAATCCGCATGCTCCGGCTCCGGGAGGCGCGTGGTGACCGTGGTGGCCATGCGCAGCACGCCCTCGTATTCATCCAGGGCGAACTGGTTGATGGGCGTGCCCTCCACCGTCCCGGAGCCCGCGTACACCGCGCGGCCCGGCTGGCTCAGGTCGAACTTGTGCAGGTAGGTGAAGTCCTTCTGCCCCGGCTGCGGCCACCACCAGTAATGCGAGTGCGCCAGGTACAGCGACTCCTTGGACGCGTACACCGTGCCCGGCTCCGCCACCAGGCTGGTGCGCCCTGGCGCCGCCGTGCGCGCGTCCAGGTCCAGCGAAGCCACCGTCACGAAGCCCAGCGCGGACGGCGCGTTGCTCCGGTAGAAGTCACCGCAGGACGTGGGCAGCGACGTCTCCACGCCCGCCGCGTCCACGTGTTTGCCCGCGGGCAGCCACTGGTCCAGCGTGTTCGCGCGGATGTGCTTCTCGTTCTCGGCGATGAGCGCGTCGAGGGTCTTGGTGAGCTTCCCCTCGTCCTTGTAGAGGTCCTCCGAGTAGTCCACCCAGAACTTCACGGCCTCCGGCCAGCGGAACGCGTCCGCCAGCACCAGCCGCACGTTGCTGTCCACGCGGCGCGCCTGGTTGAAGACGCCGGGCAGGTAGACCTGATCAACCACCGTGGGGTGCGCCACGTCCGACACGTCCACCGTGGTCACCTTGGTGCTGTCCGCGTTGTAGTAGCCGCAGCCGAAGCCGTAGCAGGCCATGTCCACGACAGGCACCATGCCCCCGCCCACGCCCCCGCCCACCTTCGCCGGGGTGCCCGGCAGCGACCGCGCCACCTGCGAGACGATGACCAGCCGGTTCTGCGCGTCGAGCAGCATCTCCCGGGGCCAGCCCTCCACCTCCAGCGTCGCCGCCAGCGTGAGCTGCTCCGCGGGCCACGAGCGGTGCGCGTACAGCCGGTTGCCCGACAGCACGAAGATGCGCGTGCCGTCGTTCTGCACGAAGTCCGACTCGTGCACGCCCTCCACCTGGTTGTTGGTGCCGGTGGAGTCATTCGGCGCCTGGCTGCCGCCGCCGGAATTCGCGCCGCCCCCCGCCGCGTCCTCCGTGGGCATCGGCCCGAAGACGACGCCGCCGCGCGTCCCCCGCCCGAAACGCTCCCAATAACCGGGCTTCTGCTGCTCCAGGCTCGCGCGCATCTGCTTCGTCGCGGTGTCCTCGATGTAGCGCTCCAGCGCCGAGCAGTCGTTGAAGGTCTCCAGCTTCAGCGACTGCTGCACGGGTTCGTTGTCCAGGCCGTCCGGGGCCTTGCCCCCGCCGTCACCGCACCCCACCACCAGGAGCGTGAGCCCCACCGTTCCGAAAAGACTTGGCCGCATGCGTGAATCCTCCCTCGAAAGCCTCGCGGGGCGCAGCGCTCTGCCACGCCCATGCCAGGGGAGAATTCCGCGGCTTCTGTCTGTGATTGCGGGGGGTTGGGAGGTGCGCGGGGGCCACCGCCGCTCTCAGAAACCTGAGGCGCGCACGGGACCCGCGGTGGGAAAACCGAGGGACTGGGGCACGAAGCGCACGAAGCGCTGTTGCAGCTGCGCGTCCATGCCTTCCAGCCGCAGGCCCATGCCCGTCTGCGAGCGGAACGCGCTCCCCATCCCGGGCGGGTTGCACCACGCCACCACCGCCTGCGCCTCGCAGGGCGTGCGCTGGCCGGCCATCACCAGGCGCAGGGACAGCCGCGAGCCCTCGCGCGCGGGCGTGAGCGTGCGCACGAAGAGCCCCTGGGGGCTGGCGTCGTGGCTGAAGCCGCTGAGCGTGGGGCCGCCCGGCGTGTTGAACTCCACCACGGTGAAGAAGGGCACCCGCTCCGCGGCCCTCAGCGGCACCGTGCCCGGCGACAGGCGGGCCAGCACCTTCGCCAGCAGCTCGTCCGCGCCCAGCTGCCGCTTGAGCAGCAGCGGCGCGCCGCTCAGCTCCTGCGCGCGGGCCAGCACGTCCGGCGACTCCTCCACCCGCGACATCAGGACCAGCGGCTTGCGCACGAACTGCTCGCGCAGGCGCGTGGCCAGCGACAGGGCCTCGCGCGGCAGCCGCGACACGTCCACCACGAAGCCGTCCAGCTTTTCCCCGTGGGTGACGGCCTGCGCCGCCGCGTCGTCCAGGTCCTTGGCGTAGAGCACGTGCAGCCCCTCGTGCTCCAGCGCTCCGCCCAGGAAGGTGTGCAGGAACCGGCCGCCCTCCACCAGCAGCACGCCCCGCCCGCGCGGCGGGCCCGTCCAGGCGCGCTCGCGAGACAGGCGCACCGCGGCCACCTTCGCCGCCAGCGCCTCCTGGCTCACCGGCTTGGGCAGGAAGTCATCCGCGCCCGCGCGCCCGCAGTGCATCACCTCATGGGGCTCGTCCGCCGCGGTGAACATCACCACCGGCACGTTGCGCCCCGCAGGGTGCGCCTTGACCATCCGGCAGGCCTCGTCCCCCTGGAGCTTCTCCAGGTGCAGGTCCATCAGGATGAGCGCCGGCGTCCGCTGCGCCAGCTCCGCCAGGCACGCATCCGCGCCCTCCAGCCCCACCGCGTCACAGCCCATGCGCGACAGGTGCAGCCGCATCACGTCCCGCGCCGTCCGCGAGTCGTCCACCACGAAGACCAGATCTCTCGGGCGAGGAGAAAAGCCGGGGGTCGTCATGACTCCCGGAGATACGCGGACTCCGGGGAAGGCACCACGGACCCGGCGCCACAACGTGCGCTGGTGGACGCCTTTTCCGTGCGCCGCGGGACGTCAGCCGCGGGGCTCCGCGCGGCCGGACAGCAACTTCGTGAGCTGACGGGCAATGAGGGCGCACTGCGCGGCGTCACCGGCGGCCAGCGCGTCCTTGCCGCCCACCAGCAGTTGCTGCACGGTGCCCACGGCCGACTCGGCCTCCGGGCTGGGGTTCTCCCGGGCGCTCTGCTGGAGCAAGCGGGCCAGCTTCTCCCCGCGCTCCAGCAGCTTGCGGAAGGTCTCCTCCGCCTTGCGCGCGTCCACCACCCCTTGAGCCTGGGCGTAGTTGGACTGCTCCTGGCCCAGCTTCTCCGCCTCGCCCTGCGGCAAGCCGGCCCGGGCCTCCAGGCGCACCAACTCCATGTGGCCGGAGGTCAGGTCGGTGGCCTTCACCGCGAGGATGCCCTCGCCGGACAGCTCGAAGACGACCTCCAGCGGCGTCTCCCCGCGGTTGGCGACGTGCAGGTTCTTGAGGACCACCTCGCCCAGCTTGTGGTTCTCGTCCTGGAACTCGCTCTCCCCCTGGTACACGGGGATGCGCGCCTCGGACTGGCCGGAGGTGCCGGGGAAGAAGATGTCGCGCGCCACCACGGGCACGCCCGTGTTCTTGGGGATGAGCCGCTTCACCCGGCCGCCCATCACGCCCACGCCCAGGCTCTGGCTGGCCACGTCCAACAGCAGCGCCTGCCCCGCCTGGCGGACCAGCTCATCCGCCTGCACCGCGGCGCCCAGCGCCACGGCCTCGTCCGGGTGCACGTCCGTGGAGGGCGCGCGGCCAAAGAAGTCCGCCACCAGCCGGCGCACCAGCGGAACGCGGGTCATGCCGCCCACCAGCAGCACCACATCCACCGAGCGCGGATCCATCCGCGCCTCCGCCATCACGCTCTTGCAGACGTCCAGGCAGCGGCGCGACAGCGGCTCGGAGAGCGTCTCGAAGAAGCTGCGCGTGAGCGCGGTGTTGATTTCGGTGAAGCGCTTCACACCCGCCGTGTGGTCGCCCAGGCCGGACACGGAGATGGTGGCCTCCTCGGACTCGGTCAGCTCGCGCTTGGCCGCCTCCGCCGCCACCTTCAAGCGCCGCAGCGACTGCGCGTCCTTGGAGACCGCCTCCTGGAAGGCGTCCTCCACCTGCGCCAGCAGCCACTGGACGATGCGCTGATCGAAGTCCTCGCCGCCCAGCGCGTGGTCGCCGCCCGTGGCCTTCACCTCGAAGACGCCCGCCTTCACGTCCAGGATGGACACGTCGAAGGTGCCGCCGCCCAGGTCGAACACCAGCGCGCTGCCCTCGAAGCCGCGGGACAGGCCGTACGCCAGCGCCGCCGCGGTGGGCTCGTTGACCAGCCGCACCACCTCCAGCCCCGCGATGGCTGCCGCTTCCCGCGTGGCCTGGCGCTGGTTGTCGTCGAAGTTCGCGGGGACGGTGATGACGCACTTGCGCACGTCGCGCCCGAAGTGCGCCTGCGCGTCCAGGCGCAGCTCGCCCAGGATGAAGGCGGACACCTGCGTCGCCGGCAGCACGCGGCCGGACAGCTTCACGCGCACGTCGCCCGTGGGGCCGGCCACCAGCGGGTACGGCACCACCGCCTTCGCCTGCTGCACCAACTCCGGCGTGTAGCGGCGTCCCAGGAAGCGCTTGGTGGCCCACACCACCGCGTCCGGGTGCTCCTCCCCCAGCGCCTGGGCCGGCTGCCCCACCAGGCGGTCGCCCGCCCGGGTGAGGCCTACCACCGAGGGCGTGAGGCGTCCTCCCGCACGTGAGGGGATGAGGCGCGGGCGTCCGTCTTCCACGGTCGCGACGACGCTGTTGGTGGTGCCCAGGTCGATGCCGATGACAGGTTCTTGCATGGCGAGGGTGGGGCCCACGCTACGGGTAAGCGCCCGCTTCCGCCAAGTCCTGTCGCACCCCGGCCGTCCGTTGCCGGGCGCCGGGCTGCCTTTTGGGGCCCGGAGGCGGCCACCAGCTCACACCCGGAGTGCCCACCCGGGGACGCTTCCCCGCCCCCTCTCTCCAGACCTCGGGAGGCCCCAAGCGGCCACGGCGATCCAACGCATGGCACCGGCATCATTGCCGCCAGGGACGCCCCATGCTAAGGGCGCCAGCGTCATGGTGAACGTCTCCATCGCCCGCCGCTACGCCCGCGCCATCCTCGACGTCGCAGCGGAAGGCAACCGCACCGACGCCGTCGCCGAGCAGCTCAACGCCTTCGCCGCCGTCGTGGGCAAGAGCGCCGACCTGTCGGACGTGTTGCTCAACCCCGCCTACAGCCGCGCTCAGCGCAGCCGCGTGGTGGAGGGCCTGCTCCAGGCCATGCCCTCCCCCGCGGAGCCCGCGCTCGCCAACGCGCTGCGCCTGCTGGTGGACCGCAACCGCCTGGGCTACCTGCCCGACATCGCCCGGCTCTACCGCGACATGGCGGACGCCCGCGCGGGCCGCGTCCGGGGTCAGGTCACCAGCGCCGCCCCGCTCTCCGCGGACGCCCTCGCCCAGCTCCAGCAGTCGCTCCAGCAGCTGACCCAGCGCAACGTCGTGCTGGAGACCAGGGTGGATCCGTCGCTGCTCGGCGGTGTGGCCGCCCAGGTCGGTGGCACCCTCTACGACGGCACCCTGCGCACCCAGCTCGAGCAGATGCGCCGCGAGCTGAAGTAACCCCAACCCCCACTCCCGGTGCGGTGGACGTGCCGGGTTGTCAGGGTTGCCCGCAGTCCTAGTCAAACCTGTATTTCCCGTCGGCTCTGGGAATAGGTATACTTCTCGCCAACGCGGACAAGCCCGCGTTTTCCGAGACGACCCGCCCATGCCGCAGCCTGTGTTCCAACGGCTTCCCGGAGCCCTTCCGTCCCTGGGGGTTCCCGAGGAAACCCTGCCCTTTCTGAGTGCGTTGCTCAACGCGCCGGGTTGGGGGGTGGCGCTGGTGGACGGGGACTCCCGTCTCGTCTGGATGAACGACCTGCTGGCTTCGCTGTGCGGCCGCCCGGCGCAGCTGTGCGTGGGGCGCTTCCTGTCGGAGGCGTGGCCGGGTCTGGCGCCGCCGCTGTCGCCGCTGCTGGCGCGAGCGCAGTCCGGTGAGCGGGTGGCGGAGGAGCTGGTGTGGGGCCGCTTCGGCGAGGTGGGCACGCTGCGCCACCTGACGGTGAGCGCCATGCCGGCGGCCCCGGCGTCGGGCGTGCTCCTGCTCCTGCGGGACTCCTCCGCGCGCCTGCGCGAGGAGGCGGCGCTGCGCGCGAGCGAGGAGCACATGCGCTCCATCGTGGAGATCTCCTGCGACGGGTACTTCTTCCACGACCGCGGGCAGTTCCTGGACATCAGCCCCGGCCTGGGGCGCCTGATGGGCTATTATGAGACGGCGGAGCTGATCGGCCGGAACATCCTGGAGGTCGTGGCGCCGGAGTTCCGCGCCCCCGCGCGCGACGTGATGGACCGCGGCGTGGAGGCTCCGTACGAGCTGGCCGTGCTCCACCGCGACGGCCGCCGCATCCCCGTGGAGGTCATGGGCCGGCCGGCGACGTTCCAGGGCCGCTCGGTGCGCATGGGCGCGGTGTGGGACGTGAGCATCCGCAAGGCCGCCGAGGAGCGCCTGATGCGGATGGAGCACTTCCGCGACCAGTTCCTGGACGCGGCGGGGGACGGCTTCAAGGCCCCGCTCCAGTCGCTCCACTGCGAGGTGCTCGCCCTCCAGCACGCTCCGTCACTGCCGGAAGGGCTGACGGACCAGGTAGGACGGGTGGGCCAGGGCGTGCGCCGGGTGGAACGGCTGATCCGCCAGCTGCTGGATTTCACCCGCGCCCGGCTGTCCAACGGCCTGCCCATCCAGCCCTCCTCCATCCACCTGGGGCAGTTGGCGGAACGCGTGCTGGCGGACCGGCAGCGGGCCCACCCGGGCCGCGACCTGCGGCTCGTCACCAACGGCGACCTGAGGGGCGCCTGGGACGGCGAGCGGCTCTTCCAGTTGATGGATTCCCTGGTGGGCAACGCCCTGCACCACGGCCCCATGTCCTCATCCGTGGTGCTCCAACTGACGGGGCGCTTCGACGGCGTGACGGTGCAGGTGCACGACCCGGACTGCCGGGTGCCGCCGGAGTACCAGGGCACCCTCTTCGAGCCGTTCAAGCACCGCGCCCTGTGCTCCGCGGATGACGGGCTGGGGCTGTCGCTCTTCATCGTGCGGCAGATCGCCCTGGCCCACGGCGGGCGCATCTCCGTGGAGTCGGGGGCGGCGGACGGCACCCGCTTCATCGTGTGGCTGCCCCGCGAGGACGGCCCCTCCGTTTCCGGCGCCTGAAGCCGGGCTCGACGCCGGGCTCCCTGGGCTTGCGGGCGGGCGGGGCCCCTCACGTCCGGGCCGCCGGCTTACGTGCGCGATAAAGGGGTGCGGGGGTGGGGGAAGGCCCTGGCGCGTGGCGCGTTGCGAGAGTCCCGGTGCCCGTGATAGGGGGCCACCCGGTACATCAAGATTCGCGGCGGCCATCCCCGTTTCCTCAGGCCGCCCCCTCCGCAAGGACGCTAGACGCCCATGGAAATCCGCGCCGACGAGATCAGCAAAATCATCCGGGAGCAGATCAAGGACTACGGCAAGAAGGTCACCGTCGCCGAGACCGGCACCGTGCTGACCGTGGGCGACGGTATCGCCCGTGTGTACGGCCTGGAGGGCGCGCTCGCCGGTGAGCTGGTGGAGTTCACCAACGGCGTGCAGGGCCTGGTCCTCAACCTGGAAGAGGACAACGTCGGCGTCGCCATCATGGGTGAGTTCAAGGACATCCGCGAGGGTGACACCGTGAAGCGCACCGGGCAGATCGCCTCCGTGCCGGTGGGCAAGGGCCTGCTGGGCCGCGTGGTGAACGCGCTGGGCCAGCCGGTGGACGGCAAGGGCCCCATCGAGGCCACCGAGCACCGCCGCCTGGAGGTGAAGGCGCCCGGCATCGTGAAGCGCAAGTCCGTGCACGAGCCCCTGCAGACGGGCATCAAGGCGCTGGACGCGCTGGTGCCGGTGGGCCGCGGTCAGCGCGAGCTCATCATCGGTGACCGCCAGACGGGCAAGACGGCCGTCGCCATCGACGCCATCATCAACCAGAAGGGCCTGGGCGTTTACTGCATCTACGTCGCCATCGGGCAGAAGCAGTCCACCGTCGCGCAGGTGGTGGAGAAGCTGACCCGCTACGGCGCCATGGAGTACACGGTGGTGGTCGCGGCGAACGCGTCCGACCCGGCGCCCATGCAGTACTTCGCGCCGTACGCGGGTGTCGCCATCGGCGAGTACTTCCGCGACAACAAGATGCACGGCCTCATCGTGTACGACGACCTCTCCAAGCAGGCCGTGGCGTACCGCCAGCTGTCCCTGCTCCTGCGCCGCCCGCCGGGCCGCGAGGCGTACCCGGGCGACGTGTTCTACATCCACAGCCGCCTGCTGGAGCGCGCCGCCAAGCTGTCCGACGAGGAGGGCGCGGGCTCCCTCACTGCGCTGCCCATCATCGAGACGCAGGCGGGTGACGTGTCCGCCTACATCCCGACGAACGTCATCTCCATCACCGACGGGCAGATCTTCCTGGAGACGGACCTGTTCTTCTCCGGCGTCCGTCCGGCCATCAACGTGGGCCTCTCCGTGTCGCGCGTGGGTTCCGCGGCGCAGATCAAGGCCATGAAGCAGGTCGCGGGCTCCATGAAGCTGGAGCTGGCGCAGTACCGCGAGCTGGCCGCCTTCGCCCAGTTCGGCTCCGACCTGGACAAGGCCACGCAGGAGACGCTGGCGCGCGGCGCCCGCATGGTGGAGCTGCTCAAGCAGGGCCAGTACGAGCCGCTCTCCGTCGAGCGTCAGGTCATCCAGATCTACGCCGCGACCAACAAGGACGACGCCGGCAAGCGCGGGTGGATCCGCCAGGTGCCGGTGGGTGACGTGGTCCGCTGGATGAAGGAGATGCTGGAGTTCGTGGACAGCAAGTACCCGAACATCGTTCAGGACCTGGTCGCCAAGCGCGAGCTGACCGCCGACATCAAGGCGAACATCAACAAGGCGTTCACCGAGTTCAACGACCTGTTCCAGGCGACCCCGGGCGCCAAGGTCTAGTTTCGCGCCCCACGCGCGGTGCCTTGACGGACAGCCCCGCCCTCCCTTCCGAAGGGAGGCGGGGCTTTTCGTTTGCCCGGGGGAAGGCGGCCCTTCAGCGCAGCCGGGGCAGGATGGCGCGCAGGCTCTTGTCCGCGCTGCCACGCGCGCCCAGGCGCTGCACGGCGGCGCGCTCGTAGGGCATCACGTTGGCGCGCTCCACCAGCTGCACGTGCGCGCCCAGCGCGGCGGGCATGGCCAGGTCCAGCTCGAAGATGTCGCCCGCGACGAGCGTGGACTCCGGGCCCGTGTGCGTGGCGTCCCAGATGCGCTTGAGCGCGGAGAAGTAGCGCCCGCGGCGCAGGTACACCGGCCGGCCCAGCACGCCGTCCAGGTGGAGCGCGTCCGGCAGCGCGTCGAAGCGCGCGTCCTTCGGCTCCGTGTCCTCCAACTGGAACTTGCGCGCGTCGCCGAAGACCTTCAGCCGCTCGCGGCCCTTGGGGGCCAGCTTGTCCAGCTTCGCCTCCACCAGCTCCGTGTGCGCGTTCGTCACCACCGACACGGGCAGGCCCGTGGCGAGCAGCGCCTCCAGCACCTCCTTCGCCTCCGCCTTGAAGGCCGTGGCCGAGTGCCGGTACGCCTCCCGGTACAGCGCCTGCACCGTGTCCGTGCGCAGCGCTTCGTCGTCGCCCTTGCCGAAGCGCTTGAGCAGCCGGTGCGCGGTGCAGGTGGCCGTCAGGTAGGGGTCCGCGGTGGCCGGCGCCACGATGCGCCCCGCGACCTCCCAGCCGTACTGGTCCACGCCCTCATGCAGCGCGGCGACCTCCTCCGCCCACGCCTGGGACGCGTCCTGCCCCAGCACTCCGTACAGCGCGTCCTGGAAGTGCCTGAGGAAGGGCTCGCCCTCCGCCAGCACGTCCGTGAAGGTCCCATCGAAGTCCAGCACCACGCACGCGATTCCCATCCACCTATCCTTCTTGCAGCCCGGCCGCTTCGAAGCGCGGCCGTGAACGAAAGCCCCGAATGACGCCCCGTCGGCCGCTCCGAATCAAGCCCCCTGCCCTGCCTCCGGGTGGAGGCCGGTGCCAACTCCCGGAAAGCCGGATGGAACCCGGGTCGGGTGGTGCCGTTCCCCCGGCGCCCCCACCGTAGAGCCTCCCGCGGGGGAGGGGGCTCCGCGCCCATGTCCGAGCCGACTGGCACCTTTCTGGCGGAGTCCACACCCGTGCCGCAGGAGTGGCTGCGCACGGTGTTGCATCTGCTGCCGGTGGGGGTGGTCATCGTGGACACTGCGGGCCGCCTGCTCGCGGCCAACGCCGCCGCGAGCGCGCTGTGGGGCCAGGCCGCGCTGACGCGGATGCAGCTGGAGCGCTTTGGCACCTTCGAGGCGTACTGGCCCGGCACGGGCAGGCGCCTGCGCGGCGAGGAGTGGGCCGTGGCGCGCACGCTGCGCACCCGGCAGACCGTCTCCAACGAGGAGGTGGACATCGTCGGGAAGGACGGCGCGCGCCGCACCATCCTCAACTCCTCGGCGCCGCTGTACTCGGCGGAGAGCGGGCTGGTGGGCGCGGTGAACATCAACGTGGACATCACCGAGCGCAAGTCCACCGAGCGCGCGGAGTTCTTCGTCAGCGAGGCGAGCCGGCTGCTCGCCGAGTCCCTGGACTGGGAGACGACGCTCAAGGCCGTGGCGCGGCTGGCCACGCTGGAGTGGGCGGACTACTGCATGGTGGACGTGCTGGGACCGGACGGTGCGCTGCACCGGCTCGCGCTCAGCGCGAGGGACCCGCGGAAGCAGCCGCTGCTGGACCAGACCCTGCCCTTCCCGCCGAAGGCCGGCTCGGACACGCCGCTCGGCCGGGCATTCGCGCGGGGCAAGCCCGTGCTCGTCGCGGACATCACGCCCGGCTGGCTGGACGCGGTGTCCCTCTCGCCCGAGCACCGCCAGTTGCTGGAGGCGCTGGCGCCGCGCTCGTCCATGCTTCTGCCCCTGGCGGTGGGCCGGCGCCGCTTCGGCATCATCAACCTGGTCTCCGCGTCGCCCGCGCGCCGCTACACGAAGCGGGACATGGGCTACGCCACGGAGTTCGCGCGCCGCGCCGCCCTGGCGGTGGAGAGCGCCCGGCTGTACCGCGAGGCCCGCGAGGCCCTGCGCGAGCGCGACGCCTCCGCGGCCATGCTGGAGTCCTTCTTCGCCGCGTCGCCGGTGGGCATGGGCTTCGTGAACCAGGACCTGCGCTACGTGCAGCTCAACAAGGTCATCGCGGAGAACAACGGCATCCCCCTGGAGAAGCACCTGGGCCTCACGCCCCGCGAGCTGATGGGCCCGGCGGGCGGCCCCATCGAGGACCTCTTGCGCCAGGTGCTGGAGTCGGAGGTGGCCGTGGTGGACGACCCGGTGGAGTACGTCGTGGGCCCGGAGCCGCGCACCTTCCTGGCCACGTACTTCCCCGTGCGCTCCGGCATGGAGCTCCTGGGCGTGGGCGGCGTGGTGCGCGAAATCACCGAGCAGCGCCGCATGGAGACCCACCTGCGCTTCCTCACGGACGCCACCACCCGGCTGGCCACGTCCCTGGACTGGCGCACCACCGTGCGCAACGTGGCGGAGCTGGTGGTGGCGCAGATGGCGGACTACTGCCTGGTGGACATGCTGGGCGAGGACGGCCAGCACCTGGAGCGCGTGGAGCGCCGCGCCGTCGACGACCGGCTCCAGGCCCAGTTGGAGAAGTCCATGCCCTACGCGCCGCAACCCGGCACCCACACCCTGCTGCGCAAGGTGCTGGAGACGGGGCGCTCGGAGCTGGTGGCGGAGGTGGACGAAGACGCCATGCGCGCCTTCGCCGTCAACGACGTGCACCGGGAGGTCCTGGAAGGGCTGAGCCCGCGCTCGGTGATGATCGTCCCGCTGATGGCGCGCGGGCGCACGCTGGGCATCGTGAGCGCGGCGACGTGCTCGCCCACGCGGCGCTTCAACACGCGGGACCTGTCGCAGCTGGAGGACCTGGCCTGGCGCGCGGCGCTGGCCGTGGACAACGCGCGGCTGTACCGGCAGGCGGAGCAGGCCGTGGCCGCGCGCGACGAGTTCGTGGCGGTGGCGACGCACGAACTGCGCACGCCCCTGTCCGCGCTGCACCTGCAGCTATCGTCACTGCAGCGCACGGTGGACAAGCTCGCGTCGGATGAATCCGAGCGGCTGGGCCAGGGGCTGTCGGGGGCGCTCCGGCAGGCGGACCGGCTGACGCGGCTGGTGGCGCACCTGTTCGACGTGGCGCGGCTGGGCACGGGGCAGATGGCGCTGGAATTGGGCGCGGTGGAGCTGTCCTCGCTGGTGCACGCGCTGGTGGCGCGGATGGAGGATGCGCTGGCCACCGCGGGCTGCGTGGCGGTGGTGCACGCGGACCAGCCGGTGGTGGCGCTGGCGGACCGGCCGCGCGTGGAGCAGGTGCTGATGAACCTGCTCACCAACGCGATGAAGTACGCGCCCGGCCTGCCGGTGGAGCTGTACGTGGAGCGCGACGGGGAGAAGGCCATCATCGCCGTGCGCGACTGGGGCCCCGGCATTCCCCCGGAGGCACGCGAGCGCATCTTCGAGCGCTTCACGCGCAACAGCGGCGAGCACGCGCGCGCGAGCCTGGGCCTGGGCCTCTACATCTCCCGGCAGCTCGCCCGCGCGCACGGCGGCGACCTGTTCGTGGAGACGCCGCCGGAGGGAGGGCCCGGTTCGCGCTTCGTGCTGTACCTGCCCCGCTGGAAGAAACCGTCCGGGGCGGCCCCCGGCTGAAGCAGGCAGGCGGTGTCGCACGGCGCCACCTTGCCGCCCACACCCGGGGGGCCATTACCCTTCAGGGCCATGGACGACGCGCGAACGACAGCAGCGCTCGGACGCTGGCGGTGGCTGCCCTGGGGGCTGCTGGCCGTCGCAGTGGCGGTGGCCTCCACGGGCGCGTGGCTGGGCTCGCGCTCGCTCCACGCGCTGGAGGCCCGGAGCGCGCAGCTGGAGCACGAAGCCACCGAGTCGGAGACCCACGTCGCGCAATTGCAGACGCTGCGGCAGGCCATGGAGCAGCGGCTGCGCGCGCTGGAGCGTCAACAGCAGGCGCAGGAGTGGGGCGGTGCCGCGGCGGAGCTCCAGGCGAAGAGCGCGGAGGCGCAGCACACGCGGCGCGAGGCGGCGCTCGAGACGCTGGGCAGGACGCTGAAGGACGCGCTCCAGGCGGGCGACGTGGCCGTGGCGCTGGAGGACGACGCCCTGCGCGTGGAGGTGTCCGAGCGGATCCTCTTCGCGCCCGCCACGACGTCGCTCACGCCGGAGGGCGCTGGCGTGTTGAAGCAGGCCGCGGCGGTGTTCCGGGGTCCGCTCGCCGACCACCGCGTCGCGGTGGAGGCCCACACCGACGAGGTGCTCCCCGCCGCGCCCGGGAGTCCCGCCACCACCGCGTGGGAGCTGTCCGCCGCGCGGGCCGTGGTGGTGGTGCGGCAGCTGGGCGAGCGCGAGGGCCTGGCTCCGGAGCGCCTGAGCGCCACGGGCCACGCCGCGTACCGGCCGCTGGTGCCCAACGACAGCCCGCCCCACCGCGCCAGCAACCGGCGCGTCACGCTGCGGCTGTCCCCCACGCCGGTGACGCCGGAGAGCGCGGCCGTGGCCCGCACGGAGCCGCCGCCGCGGCCCATGAAGCGCCAGGCGAAGGCCAAGGCGAAGAAGACGGCGCAGCGCTGACGCACGGGACGCGGAGTGAATAGAACGCCTGGCTGCCCGTCCAGGGGTGCAGAGGGTTTCCACCTCGCCCCTGCCTCGGAGCCTCCCGTGTCCGCCTTCCGCCCCGCGCTGTGCTCCGCCTTCGCCGCCGGCCTCCTCCTGGCCGCGTCTCCCGCCGAGGCTCGCTTCGGCAAGAAGTCCCCGGACACGGCCGAGAACAAGAAGGAGGACAAGAAGCGCGACGACAAGGGCTCCAAGGTCCACGCCGCCACGCCCGTCCGCTCCGGCTCGCGCAACGTAGTCTCCAGCCGCCCGCCCCCGCGCGACCGGCCCTCGTACTCCGCTCACGTCCACGGTGACGCCATCGTGGCGGCCGCGGAGTTGCTGACCGTCGCCGTGGAGGCCTCCAGCCCGCGGCCCAGCATGGCCGTCCGCGAGCAGCGCGACGTCCAGCCGCTCACCCTGCGCGCGGGCCTCAACGTGGGCGCCCTGGGCGGCGGCGTCGCCGGGGACGCGTTCCTGGGCATCGAGGGTGAGACGCTGGGCATCGCCGTGCAGGGCACGCAGCTGGTGCTGCCCACCGACGACGGCACGCGCGGCACGGACGACATCCGCCTGGCGACCATGCACCTCACCTATGCGCCCGTGTCCACCGACCGCGTGCGCTGGCGCCTCGAGGGCGGTCTCTCCACCGCCCACGCGCCGGACGTCTTCTTCGTGGGCCCCAGCCTCGCCACGTCCCTGGAGGTCTGCGTGGCGGGCCCGCTGGACCTGGAGGCGCGCGTGCAGGGCACGGCCGGCACCTACCGGCAGCTGGACGCGAGCGCCGGCATCGCGCTGCACCTGGGCGCCCTCAACCTGCGCGGCGGCGTGCGTGGCCTCATCCTGGACGACGCGGGCCGGGTGGACGGCATCCAGCACGTGGACAGCTTCGTGGGCCCCTACGCCGGCGCCGGCCTGGCCTTCTGAAGCACCCGCATGTCCGGGGGTGTACATGCCCCCTTCCGGACACCGCCCCCCATCCCCGGGGCCCTGGTTTCACCTGGGGTGATGAGGGTTGAATATTCCGGGCGAGCAGGCGTCCACATGCCGCGGCCCATCCCGTGGGCCCATGAAGAGGAGAGGTCGCCGTGGGCTTCTGGAAGACGCTGTGCGCCGCGCTCGCTGTCGCCGTCCTGCTGGGGTCCGCGCCCGCCGAGGCCCGCTTCGGCAAGCGCTCCAAGCCGAACAGCTCCGACTCCAAGGACTCCGACGACAAGGACGGCAAGAAGGAGCACCGCGCCACCCCGGTGGGCCGCTCCTCGGACGCGCCGGTGCGCTCCAGCGTGCGCTCCTCCGGCGTCGGCGTCGGCTGGTTCGACGTCCTCTTCATCGCCGGCCCGTCCAGCTACCACCGCCGCGCGCGCGCGGAGGTGCCCCGCGGCCAGCGCGCGCCCCGGCCCGCGCCGCTCGTGCACCTGAACGTGCAGGGCAACAGCTTCGGCGACGTGGGCGGCGCGCTGGACCTCTTCATGGCCCTGGACGGTCAGCGCTGGGGCATGGACGCGCGTGTGAGCGGCATCGCGCTGGAGGCGGATGACGGCTCGGCGGGCACGGACCGGCTGACGCTGCTGGACGCGCACCTGACCATCTCGCCGTGGTCCACCGAGCGCGGCCGCTTCCGCATGGAGGCCGGCATCGCCAGCGCGCACGCGCCGGACGCCATCTTCGTGGGCCCCAGCCTCGCCGCGTCGCTGGCGGCGTGCCTGGGCCCGTCGCCCTTCGACGTGGAGGCGCGCATCCAGGTGGTGCCCTTCCCGCACCGCCAGGTGGACATGCAGGCCGGCCTGGCGCTGCACCTGGGCGCCCTCAACCTGCGCGGCGGCTGGCGCACCCTGTACCTCAGCGACGGCGGCCACCTGGACGGCGTGGTGCACGCGGACCACTTCACCGGCCCCTACCTGGGCCTGGGCCTGTCGTTCTGAAGGCCGGAAGGCTGAAGTAAAAACTCCCGGGTCCCCGTACCGTGCGGGCCCCGGGAGTCTTCGCGTCGGGGCTACTCCTCCGACGACGCCGCGTAGGACGTCGGGGTGGTGTCCGCCCCGGAGCCGTTGGACGCGCCCGCGCGCTTCATGCGCCGCTTGGGCGGCGGGGCCAGCTTGGGCTCCATGCTGAAGACGCGCCCGTAGATTTCAGGCGTGTTGATGTTCACGATGACGCCGGGGTCCTTCACGTTCAGGCGGCGCGGGTTGATCACCTTGAGCGCCGCCTCCAGGTCCTCGCCCTCCGCCTCGAAGAGCTTGCGCGCAGCGCCCTTCGACAGCACCACCGGCCAGCCCGTGGCGTTGTCGTACTCCGGCCGCAGCGCCATGACGCCGTCGGTGCCGCCGCGCTCCATGTCCTTGAGCATGGACTTCACGGTGGTGACGCGCAGGGCCGGCATGTCCACCGGATGCACCAGCACCACGTCAGCGTCCTCGGCCATGGCCGCCTCCAACCCGGCCTTCACCGACGCCAGCAGGCTCTTCTCCCAGTCCCTGCTCGTCACCAGCTCCAGGCTCGGGTGCTGCTCGCGCACCGCGTCCTCGTCGCTGCCCACCACGCCCAGCACCCCGCACCCCGCCTTTCCGAAGGTGGACGCCAACGACTGAAGGAAGCTCTTGCCCCCTTCATGCTCGATGAGCGCCTTGGGGTGGGACATCCGCCGGGCCTTGCCCGCCGCCAGGATGATCGCCACTGCCTTCATGACCCGCCTCCTCGCCCTCGACGGAAAGCCGGGGGCACCGCCAACAGGCTGTTGACCTCCTTCCGGGATTGCAGCCCGCCCGCCAGTACGAGTCGTCAGACAGCCGCCAGTCACACGAGGAGGTGTTCGCTGCCAGCCCTTTGGGCAAGGGCGGGTGTCCACCAGCGGTCAGCCGGACTGGCCAGGGGGCTTCCCCTCCCCGGCGCCGGATGGGCGCCGACAGGCCCTTCAGTGCAGCCAGCCACTGGAGGCCGCCAGCCGCAGCGGGGCGGCCGTCTCCACGGTCGTTTCTTCCGGCGCCGCCAGCGCCTTCACGGTCAGAATTTCAGCCAGCCGGGCCAGCGGGCGGCGGCGGGCCACGCGGTGCAGCTCGTCCTCCGTCACCTCGCCCAGCAGGTCGCCCCCACGCCCCTCCACCACGGGCAGCACGTGCACGCCGTGGCGGTACATCTGCTGGAGCGCTCCCAGGACGGTGTCCTCCGGGAACAGGTTGATGGCGCGGGAGAGGAGGTTCTGGAACTCAGGGCTGCGGCACATCGACACGTGAGGCCTCCGGTGCTCGGCGTTCGGGCGCCGTGTGCCGGAAGGCCTTAGCAATCCGCTTGCCGACGCCCGCGCGAGGGGGGCCGGAGCTTCTCCAGGGCCCCTTGGCGGATCCGCCTGTCCGCCCTATTTCTTCGGCGCGGGCTTCACCGACTCCACCATCTTGCGGAAGCCCTTCTCCGCGCCGTTCACCGTCTTCTCCGGCCCGGTGAGCTTGTAGAAGATGGCGCCCTCCGGCCCCTCCACGATGGCGCCGCGCAGCTTGAAGTGCGGCTTGGGCGTGGAAGGCCCCATCATGGGACCGCCGCCCGCGTACGTGCCCTTCACCTCCACCGTGGTGACGGGCAGCCCGTTCACCTTCTCCTGCTTCGTCTTCGCGTCCTTGTCCTCCAGGGGCTTGCCGTCGGGCTTCTGGAACTGCGCCACCCAGCGCTTCACGTTCGCGTCCACCGCGCCGCCCTGTCCCTGCCCGAAGTAGAAGACAGCCAGCTCCGCGTCTTCCGCGTCCCCCTTCGCGGCGGGCACCTTGTACGTCGCCGCGCGCATCGGCCGGGGAGGCTGGGCGGCCCACTCCGGCGGCGCGCTCCACGTCAGGCCTCCGGCCTCCTCCGCGCTCGCGCTCATCGCCACGGTCATCGCCAACACAGTCAGCAGTCGTTTCATGGGCGGCAGCGTATCCGCGTTCCTCCGCGCGTCACGCCCCTCGCGCCGCGCACGCCGCGTGAGACGTCCACCTGCGTGCACGCGCGGAAACCCCATAGCTGACTCGGCGCGTCAATCCCTCTCACTTTGTGACCGGGGGAGGGCGTGCTAGTCACTGACGTGTTTCCAGCAGTTCACCTTGGGCTGGAGGGGATTCCCACCATGAAGAAACAGTTGTTCCTCGGGGCCATGGCCCTGGGAGCCGTCGCCTGCACGCCGGAGATTGCGCAGGAGGCTCCGAATCTGAACGTCGGCCTGGCGGAGTTCGACCCCTCGGCGTCTCCCGCCGTGGTTCCCTCCCCCAACGACCTGGCCATCAACCAGCAGACGAAGCGGGTGCAGGCGCCCATCAACCCGGCGGCGTCCGCGGCGGAGCAGGAGTTCACGCGCGACTACCTGAACTCGCTCAACGGCTTCCCCACGTCCGCCATCGCGAACACCAAGATCAAGGACCTGGATCCGAGCTCGGTGAGCCCGAAGACGGTCATCTTCATCGACATGTACGCGGGCACGCCGCTGGCGACGAAGCCGGTGACGCCGACCCTCGCGTACAACGAGGACACGGACCTCCTCAACATCATCCCCCCGGTGGACCTGAACACGGGCCTGCCGGCGTGGCCGAAGGGCTCGCGCTACGCGGTGGCGCTGGTCGGCGGTGAGAACGGCCTGAAGACGACCTCCGGCCAGTCCATCATCGGATCCGCCACGTGGGCCTTCATCAACTCCGACAAGTCGCTGGTCACCTGCGACGACCTGACGTCGCCGGACTGCGGCCCGGCCACGGAGCTCATCCCCTCCACGGAGACGGACCCGGCCAAGCGCCTGGCGGACCAGACCGCCAAGTCGCTGCAGTTGGAGCAGCTGCGCCTGGGCTACAAGCAGATCTTCGACAAGGCCCTGGCCCCGCAGGGGTTCAAGCGTGAGGACATCGTCCTCATCTGGACCTTCAGCATCCTCAACCAGCCGGAGGCCACCATCAACCTGGCGGCCAACGAGCGGCTGCCGCTGATCGTCCCCTTCCCCAACAACCTGATTCGCAAGGCGGACGGCACCCTGGACTTCCCGGTCCCGGCGACGCCGGGCCTGCAGCAGGACCTGTTCACGGGCCTCAACACCCTGGACGGCTTCTCCACCACGGGCGCCACCGTCGCGGAGAACGGCGATGATCACGGCGTGCTGGACGGCACCATGTACCGCGTGGCCGCGGACGGCCCCGCCCCCAAGGTGGATCCGGCGTCGCTCGCCGATGGCGTGAAGTTCTTCAAGGTCACCAACCAGGACAAGGGCACCCAGCCGGACGTGGTGACCTGCCTGGTGAACAACGCCGGTGACTGCGGCACCAGCGTGGGCGCCGAAGGCATCGTCCCCGTGCCCCAGCAGCTGCAGATCATCCCGAAGGCTCCGCTGGATGGCGCCACCGAGTACGGCGCGGTGCTGACCACGGACCTGAAGGACATGGATGGCCGCAACGTGGCTCCGTCCACGGCCTTCGCGCTGCTGCGCCTGGCCAACCCGGTGTACGACGAGGCCACCAAGAAGAGCACCATCTCCTCCGTGCCGGACGGGCTCGCCTTCCTGCTGGAGCCGCGGCGCAAGCTGCTCAAGCCCTACTTCGACAAGGTGGCGGCGCCGGTCAAGGACGGCGGCCTGGGCATCCCGCGCTCGAAGATCGCGCTCGGATGGAACTTCACCACCCAGAGCACCACGTCCGTCCTGCAGCAGCTGTACACGCTGCCCGGCGGCGTGTTCGGGACGCCCGCGGCGCCCACCTCCATCTTCCCCATCACGTCGCAGGTGAAGGCGGCGATGGCGGGGGCCGGGTTCGCGTCCGCCAACGTCAACGCGGTCTACGAGGTGCGGGCCAACACGCCGTTGCTGCTCACGGGCCCCTTCGGCACGCTGAACCCCGGCGCGAAGCGCGACACGCGCTACCCGTTCATGCTGTTCATGCCGACCGGCACGATGCCCGAGGGTGGCTGGCCGGTGGCGGTGTTCGGCCACGGACTGACCAGCAACCGCACCGCGGTGCTCGGCGTGGCCAACTCGCTGAACGCCGCGGGCTACGCGGTGGCCGCGATGGACGCCGTCTACCACGGTGAGCGCACCAGCTGCGTGGGCGCCGCCGCGGTGCTCCCCACGCCGAACCCGGCGGGCGACTCCGCCGCGTGCGCCAACCCCGCCGCCCAGCGCTGCGAGGACAACGCCGCCAGCCCGTCCTACGGCCGCTGCGTGGCGCGCACGGACGCGGCCCGCGCGGACTGCAGCCCCGGTGCGCTCCCGGCGGGCGTGCCTGCGGACGTGTACTGCTCCAACCTCGTCTCCCCGTCGCAGGGCCAGTGCATGGCGGACAACAAGTGCGAGGGCGGCGACTTCCTGCGCAACGCCCAGGGCATCCCGTCCATCTCCGGCTGGAACTTCCTGAACCTGGGCAACCTGTTCACCACGCGCGACAACTTCCGCCACCACGTGGTGGACTTCAGCCAGTTCCTGCGCGTGCTGGCCAGCCAGGAGCTGTCCGACGCCGTGGGCGGCCTGAACGCGGCCCAGGTGGACTACGTGGGCCAGAGCCTCGGCGGCATCATGGGCACCATGTCCACCGCGGTGTCCCCGCGCGTGCGCCGCTCGGTGCTCAACGTGGCCGGTGGCAACCTGGCCGGCGTGCTGCTGACGGCGCCCGCCTTCGAGACGCAGCGCACCGCGTTCCTGCTCCAGCTGTCCCAGGCGGGCATCAAGCCGGGCATGCGTCAGTTCGACACGTTCATCAGCCTGGTGAACACCATCCTGGACCCGGCGGACGCGCGCAACTACGCGTACCTGCTGGAGAACAACGTGGCGGCCAGCACGAACGCCGCCGAGCACCGCGCGTTCATCCAGTACATCGAGGGCGATACTGTCATCCCGAACGCGAACACGGTGGCGCTGATCAACGCGGCCAACCGCAAGGACGCGCCCCGCACGGTGGCTTCGTACATGTTCCCCGTGTCGGAGTCGCCGGCGGGTCACAGCTTCCTGGTCTACAGCGCGAACGCCCAGAATCAGGCCGTCGCGTTCCTGAAGACCGGCGCCCAGCCCCAGTAACGCGAACCACTGAGAGAGGAATCAAACACTCATGAAAAAGACACTCTCCCTCGTGGCGATTCTGGCGGCCGGTACCAGCCAGGCCGCGGGCTTCCAGGTCGACACCCACAGCGCTCGCGCCACTGGCGCGGGCGGCGCGGCCACGGCATGGCTGGAGGACTCGTCCTCCATCTATTACAACGTGGCGAACATGGTCGGCGTGAAGACGCTGGACATCACGCTGGGCGACACGGGCATCCTCCCCAGCATCACGTTCCAGCGGCCGAACATGGAGGCGGAAGGGCAGCGCACCACGCTGTCTCCTCCCCCGCACCTGTTCATCGTCTACAAGCCGTTCGAGAAGGCGGCGTTCGGCGTGGGCGTGTTCACGCCGTACGGCGCGCGCAGCCGCTGGGAAGAGGGCTTCAGCGGCCGCTTCCGCGGCTACGAGTCCTCGCTGGCGACGTACTACATCAACCCGTCGTTCGCGTATGAGCTGCACCCGCGCTTCCGCTTCGGCGCGGGTCTGGACATCGCCCGGGCCACCATCGAGCTGACGCGCGGCCTGGACTTCGTGAACAGCGAGGGCTCCGTCCACCTGGGTGGCGCGGACTGGGGCTCCGGCTTCAACATTGGCGTGCAGGCCAAGTTGCTGGACAACCTGGACATGGGCCTCCACTACCGGAGCGCCATCGACATCGCGTTCCAGGGCCAGGCGGACTTCCAGAACATCCCGGTGGAGTTCCAGAGCCGGCTGACGGACCAGAAGGCGCACGCGGACGTCATCCTGCCGTCCACCGTGACGGCGGGCCTGGCGTACCGGCCGCTGAACAACCTGCTGCTGGCGTTCGACGCGAGCTGGGTGGACTGGTCCACGTTCTCTGAGCTGGCCATCCGCTTCGAGAACCCGTCCATCGACAACCCGATCCCCAAGCGCTGGCGTGCGAAGTGGAAGTACTCGCTGGGCGGTGAGTACGGCGTGTCGGACGCGCTCCAGGTGCGCCTGGGTCTCACGTACGACCCGTCCCCCAGCCCCGACAGCACGCTGACGCCGGACCTCCCGGACGCCAACCGCTTCAAGGTGTCCGCGGGCGTGGGCTACCAGTTCAAGCCGTTCCGCGCGGACCTGGGCTACCAGTTCGTCGCGCTGGCGGACAAGGAGAGCACGGCTCCGGGCATGCCCGGCACCTACTCCGGCAACGCGCACGTGCTGGGCCTGACGCTGGGCTTCAACCTGCAGTAACCGGCTGAACCGATTCCTGAAGTAGCGGGCGCCCGGCTCCTTCCGTTCATGGAAGGGCCGGGCGCTTTCGCTTACGGTGCCGGGCCGTGAGCCCTTCCAAGCCCGGCCGCAACGACCCGTGCCCGTGTGGCAGCGGGAAGAAGTACAAGGCCTGTCACGCCGCCGAGGACCGCGCGAAAGCCGCGCCGCCTCCCACCGCCCCCGCCCACCCGCTGAAGCAGGACCTGGAGGCGGCCATGTCGCTTCTGGGCGACGCGGACGTGTCCCGCCTGTCGCAGGCGCTGGAGCACCTGGGCGTGCTGCTACAGGCCGCGGGGCCCCAGCCGGGGCTGAGATACGACGACAAGGCCTTCAGCGACCACGTGGGCCAGGCGCTCGCGAAGCTGGCCGCGCAGGAAGGCCTGGACGCGATGGAGGCGCGCAACAGCCTGCGCGTGGGCGTGGTGCGGGAGCTGGGCACGCGCGGCTACCAGGAGAAGCTGGGCGCGGGGCTGCTCGCGCAGGCGGCGAAGGGTGGACGCACGCCGGAGGAGCGGCGCGCGCTGTGCGTGGGCGCGCTGCTGGCCACGGCGGCGAAGAAGACGGGCAAGGTGCGGCCGGAGGACAACCCCGTGCTGGACGTCGTCTTCGACGTGCAGTTCCGCGAGTGGAGCCAGAAGCACGCGGAGGTGGTGCGCAAGTACGAGTCCCTGGTCGCGCAGATGGAGCCAGAGGCCCTCACGCCCGAGGCCTCGGAGGCCCTGCGCAAGGCGGAGGCCGGCGAGCTGGACGCGCTGGTGAAGCACGTGCAGGCGGACCCCGCGCTGGTGGAGCGCATCTCGCGCGAGGCGAAGGAGCGCGCGCAGCGGGTGGAGGCGAAGCTGCGCGACCCGGCCACGCCGTCCGTCTTCTCCCCGGAAGAGGAGCTGTGGCTCACCGTCGCGCTGTGGGAACCGCTGCGCGCGATGAAGTCCCAGCCCAAGGAGCCGGAAGGAAGGCGGCAGGTCATCGCGGCGCTCTTGCGAGCCGTGAAGGGCGCCGTGGACGCGGACTTCCTCGAAGGGATGCTGGAGCGCATGCGCGACGGAGCGAAGGACCCGGCGGCGGACGAGCCCACACGAGAGTGGCTCACCGACGCGGCCATCGCCTTCGAGGCGGAGCCCGCGCGGCTGGTGCTGGCGGCGCTGCTCACCGCGCGGCAGGAGGCGAAGGGACGGAGCGCGGAGGAGATGGTGGCGCTCGCGGACCTGAAGGCCCTGCCCGCGTGGACGCCGGAGCAGTTGGAGCCCTACCGGCAACTGCTGGAGAAGGAGGGCCGCGCGGCCGGCGCCCAGCGGATCCGCCGCGCGCAGGACTGGCTGCGCGAGCACCCCGTGCAGCTGGACGCGGAGGCCTGACGCGCTTTCAGACGAAGAGCGCCTTCGCGGTCTGCTGGAGGCGCTCCGTGCCCATGCGCATGAGCTGGCCCTTGAGGCCGGGCTGGCTCACGACGTGCCGCTCGAAGGCGGCGCGCTCCAGGCGCAGCACCACGCACGGAGTCTTCGTGCGCACCGTCGCGGACACGGGCTTGTCCAACAGCAGGGAGATTTCGCCGAACACGTCGCCTTCGCGCAGCTCCGGCAGCAACACGATGCGGCCCGGCTGCTCCAGCGACAGCTGACACTGGCCGCGCAGCAGCAGGTAGAAGGCGTCGCCCGGCTGCCCTTGCGTGAGGAGCACCTGGCCCGCGGGCACGGCGCGCAGGTCGAACTCGCGCGACATCGCCTGCTTCAGCGCGGGCGACAGGTTGGTGAACAGGGGGCTGGTCCGCAGCAGGTTGTCCACCAGCCGGCGCTGGTAGAAGGCCTGCACGGCCGCGTCCACCTCCGGGTGCGCCGCGCTGACGCGGGCCAGGGAGGAGCGCTTGAACTCCAGCAGCACGGAGCGCTCACGCACCTCCACGCTGGCCAGCCTGGGCCCTTCGGATACCAGCGCCACCTCGCCGAAGAAGTCCCCCGGCCCCAGCGTGGCCACGACCTGCCGCGCGTTGCCCTCCACCCGGCGCGTCACCTCCGCGCGGCCCTCCACCAGCGCGAACATGGAGTCGCCCGGCTGCCCCTCCTCCACCACGCGCTGGCCCGGCCAGAAGGCGCGCACCTCCAGCGCCTCCACCAGCGCCACGAAGGCGTCGCGCCCCACGCCGGACAGGACGGGCACGCCCGCGTCCTTGCCGTCGGGCACCCAGGCGAAGGTGGGGGCCAGCGCGCCGGGCGGCAGGGCGAAGCGCTCCGCCAGGGCGCGCACCGTCTTGGGACGCGCGCCGCGCAGGCCTCGCGACAGCACCGTGGCGGCCACCGCGCGCAGCAGCCCTCCCGCGCGCATCCAGGCGAGCGCCGCGTCGTCGTAGGCGTGGGCGGCCTCCGGGGTGCGCTCCAGCCACTCGAGCAGCTCGGCGACGCGCTGGTGGACCTCCGCGTCCCCCGGCTCCGCGCGCAGGGCGTCCTGGTAGCCGGCCAGCGCCGCTTCGAGCTTCCCCTCGGCGGCGAGCGTCGCCGCCTGGGCCTTCAGGGACCGCGCGTGTGGGGAGTCCGCCATGCGGGCCTCTGTAACCCAGCCGCGCCGCGCACGCATCCGTTCGGCGGTCCCGACGGGGTGTCACCGAACACCACCCGCCGGGGTGTCCCTTGTCACACCCCGGATTTTCAGCTGCTCAGGTCCCGGACGCGCTCCGCCAGGCTCTGCGTGAAGAGGCGGTAGATGCGCAGGGCCGCGGCCTCGTGCGCCTCCAGGAAGTATTGGAAGTCCGTCCGCGTGACGCGCAGGGCGCGCACCACCGTGTGCGCGCGCACGTGCGCGGACACCGGGCCATCCAGGATGAGGGAGATTTCGCCCAGGAACGCGCCCGGCCCCAGCATGTTGAGCTGGCGCGCGTCCGGGCCCGGACCGGTGGACACGCTCACCATGCCCTCCAGCAGCACCACCAGCCCCATTCCCTTCGCGCCCTTCTCCAGCACCGTCGTGCCCGCCGGCACCAGCACGGGCCGCGCCAGGCGATAGAGGTCGCGCATGTCTTCCAAAGACAGACCATCGAAGATGGGAATGGCTTTCAGATAGCCATAGCCATCCACCACCGGCTGCGCCTTCTCCGCCGCGACCGAGCCCTCCGGCGCCGACGCGAGCCCCAGCTGCTGGAGCAGCCGCGCCTGCTCCGCCTGGAGCAGCAGCAGCCCCGCCCCCGACGCGTGCTTGATGCCGTCCGCCAGGAGCACCAGCGCGCGCCACGTCGCGCCCTCCGCGTCCAGCAGCTCACACATGCGCAGCACCGCCTCCGGCCGCTGCGAGTCATCCGCGGGCACCGCGCGCAGCATCTCCAGCTCCGCGTGCCCGTTGCCCAACACCCGGAACACCTGCGCCGCCTCCATGGGCCGGTGCATGCGGCCCAAGAGGTGCGCCAGCGACTCGCGCGCGCCCAGCGCCTGGTACAGCGACAGCGCCTGCTCCAGCGAGCCGGCCCGCTCGAAGGCCGCCGCCGCGCGGGCCTGCTCCCCCACCCTCAGCCACGCCTCCGCCGCCAGGAGCGGCGCTCCCGCCTGTTCGTACAGCGGCGCCGCGCCCCCGTCGTCTCCATCCGATTCCAACAGCCGCGCCGCGCCCGCGAAGTCGCGCGCCTGCCGCAGCACCTCCACCAGCCGGGTGCGCGTGTCGGCGGGCACCACCAGCGCCTCCTCCAGGACCCGCTCGCGCTGCGCCGCGCCCATCGCCTCGTAGGCACGCACCGCGTCCTCCACCGCGCCCTTCATCACCCGCGCCCACACGCCCCGCGTGACGCTGGAGCCAGGGCCCACGGCCACGTCACCCACGTTCGAATCGTCTGGAGTCACGGCCTTGTCGTCCCTCCCGGACACCCTGGCGGACAAAGGGGGTCCACGCCTGGGTCCGGGCTCCTGATTCCGTAGCATTCTGAAACAGGGAAAGCCAGCCAGCGCGGTGAAGAGCGGCAGGCCTTGGACACACTGTCCACCGCGTGAATCGGATGCGCAAAACCTGAGAGGTTGGGGTGGGCGCGAACCCTGCGCTTCAGGGTGGCTGTCTTGCGTGAGAGGGATTCCCCACCTTCAGGCATCCCTGCCCCAGGGACTCCTACCCAAGGTGTCTTCCCTCATGACGTCGCGCCCCGCTTCCTTCCGTTCTCTCAAGGTCCTGGAGTCGTCCCACTCGCGCCGCGCGCTGGACCTCTTCGCGCGAGGCGGCTGCCTGCTGATGCTCGCGTCCGGAGCCGCCCGCGCCAACGAGCCTGAGGCCCCCGAAGCGCCGGTGCAGGCCGAAACCCAGGTGCAGGCCGAGGCGCCGGCGCGAACCGGGGCGCCTGTGCAAGGGGACGCGGCCCCGGCGGATGACGCGGTGTGGGGCGAGGAGGCGCTGGCGCAGGCGGAGCTGCCGGCGTCGATGACGGACGCGGCGCGGACGCTGGAGGATTCGCCGGTGGTGGTGTGCTCGGGGTCGCTCCAGCAGGTCTACCGTCCCGGGCTCCTGCTCACCACGCCCCGGAACTCCGTGCAGCGCGAGTCGCTCCAGTTCAGCGGCTGCCCGGTCAACGACGGCGTGGTGATGACGGCCGTCGGAATGGAGACCCAGCACCTGAAGCGCGCGACCTGCATCGGCGGCACGGGCGGCGCGTCCACCGCCACGGTGACCTGGTCCAATGGGGAGAAGTCCTCCGTGAAACTGAACCGCGTGGAGGCTGTCGTGGACGGAGGGATGCAGGTCTTCACGTCCGAGGGGACCATCGGCTCCGGGCGTCACGCGAGCCACGGTGTGCGCATGGTCACCGCCGTGCCCACCCTCACCACGCTGGCGGCCTGCGTCCAGCCGTCGGGCCTCACGGCGAACGTGGGTGTCGCCACCCTCACCGTGCTGGACCTGCCCACCGTCCTGGACCTGCCCACCGGGGAGCGGTGACCGCGCGCCTGCTCCTCTGCTGAGCGGAGCACTTCCGGGCCGCACCCACCGCTATGCAGACGCGGGCCGGGCGTTATCGTGGGGGGCCATGAGGCCTGCCCCGGAGCGCCGGATGCGAACGCGACGAATCACGGGGGGTTGGAGGGGGGCGGCGGTGGCCGGACTCCTGGGCTCGGGCTCGGCGTGGGCGCACGCGGGCCTGCCGGAGACGTCCAACGTCACGCTGCGGCGCGGCCACTCCGAGGACTTCTTCGTGGGGGCCACGTTCGGCGCGGTCATCTCGCGCGACAGTGGGCGGACGTGGCGCTGGGTGTGTCCGGATGCCATGGGGTATGGCGGCTGGCGCCCGGAGTCCTTTGTCTGGCGCGAGACGGGGGAGCTGCTGGCGGCCACCGGCAACGCGCTGCTGTCCTCGAAGGACGGCGCGTGTTCGTGGGCGTCGCACCCGGCGTTCAAGGACACCTGGGTGACGGGGCTCGCGGCGCACCCCACGGATGACGCGGTGCTGTACGTGGCCACGGGCCGATCCACGTCGGCGACGAACGGGGTGTTCCGCTCGGACGACGGCGGGGAGACGTGGCGGCCGCTGGGGCTCCAGCGCGCGGGGGTCCTCTTCTCCGCGGTGCGTGTGTCCACCGCGGATCCGCGCGCGCTCTATGTGTCCGCGTCGGACACGACACGCATGTACCTGTTCCGCAGCGACGACGCGGGCGAGACGTGGGAGGAGTTGCCGCAGGCCTTCCCGGACCTGGTGCGCCCGTTCGACTTCGTGGTGACGGCGACGGACCCGGTGGCGCCGCTCGGCGTCTGGGCGCGAGTGTCCGCGCAGGGCTACACGCACATCCTGCACAGCACGGACGGCGGGCGCACCTTCACCGCGCGCACGGGCGCCGGCATCGACGACGTGTTCATCAACATGGACGTCTCCGCCGACGGCGGCACCACGTGGGTGTCCACGTACAACTCCTTCTTCCGCAGCCAGCAGGGCGGGGCCTTCTCCAAGCTGACGCTGCCCACCGGCAACGCGTGCGTGACGCGCGTGGGAGACGTCATCTACGGCTGCGGCTCGCCGTGGCTGCATGACTGGTCGCTGGCGCGCAGCACCGACGACGGCACCACGTGGGAGCCCCTCTTCAGCCTGGAGCAGATCCAAGGCAGCCATCAGTGCCCTGTGGGCACGCCCGTGCGGGAGCTGTGCCCGTCTCGCTGGCCCCAGGTCGCGGAGACGATTGGCGCGCCGCTCTACCCGGATGGCGTTCCAGACGCGGGCGTGCCGGATGCCGGCGTGCAGCCGGTGGAGGACGCGGGCACGCCTTCCGACCCGAAGCCGAAGCCGTCCTCCGGCTGCGCCGCCGCGCCCGCGGGCATGCTGCTTCCGCTGTTCCTGCTTCCCTTGCTTCCATCGACGCGCCGCGGCCGGCGGCGCGAGGCCCCATGACCATGAAGCTGAAGACGTCCCTGCGCTGGAGTACCGCCGCGGCCGCGCTGCTCGCCCTGAGCGCGTGCAATGGCGATGACGAGGAGCCCCAGGTCACCGAGTGCGAGGAGCCCCTGTACGCGGGCGGCGCCACGGACGAGGCATGGCGCACGCTGGTGGATGCGCGGAACCAGCCCCAGGACAGCTCGCGCGCGGTGACACTCACATCGCCCGAGTCCGAGCAGGCCTACTGGACGGACCAGTCCGCGCCGCTGTGGCAGTGGATGTCCCCACTGCGCGCGTCGCTGGAGCGCCCGAGCCGCACCTCGCCCCTCTTGGAGGGCCGCCCTCGCGAGTCGAAGCGCTCGGTGCTCGCGTGGCTGGGGAACTGGATACTGCCCACCGCCGAGGCCCACCTGCCGCCGTACACGGGCGACCTCTACTGGGTGAAGGTCCATGCCGCCGGGCGCGAGTGCCCCATCGCGCAGGTGTTGACGTCGGAGTTGCAGTGGCAACTGGATGACGGCTCCTGGCAGACGGTGAAGGACGCGGCGGGCAAGGCGCTGACGGTGCAGGTGGTGAGCGCGTACCTGGTGCAGAACCGCATCACGGAGGGGCCGTACTCGCTGGGGACTCCGGTGCCCTTCGCGATGGGGAGGAGCAAGTGAGGCGCGCGGTCTGGCTTTGCGCGCTGGCGCTGGGCGCGTGCCAGGAGAGCGCACCGCCGGAGCCGGGTACGGACGTGCCCGAGCTGACGTACGCGGATCCGAACCCGTGGACGCGGGGAGGGACGACGGTGCCTCCTCCGGGGCCGTCCGGGCGGCTGCTGGTGACGAACAGCCTGGATGACTCCGTGAGCCTGCTGGACATGGACGGGCTGGGGACGCCGGGCTGGGGCGAGCTGGCGCGCGTGCCGGTGGGGCTCCACCCGGTGGAGCTGGAGGGACCGCACCACACGGCGGTGTCGCCCGCTGGCGACTATTACTACGTGGGCATCTCCAACTACGTGCCTGGAGGCGGCTCGGGTCCTCATGGCGCGCATGGCACGGGGACCGCGGACGGCTACTGCCTGAAGCTGAGCGCGAAGGACAACCGGCTGGTGGCGTCCACGCGCGTGGACCGCAACCCGGGGGACGTCATCGTCAGCGCGGACGGGCGCACGCTGTACCAGACGCACTTCGACCTGCTGCGCATCGCGGACGTGGCGCGGAAGGGCGGGCCGGAGGAGGACATGGTCGCGCGCCTGGTCATCCTCGATGCGGAGACGATGACGGTGAAGGAGCGGGTGAAGGTGTGCCCCGCGCCGCACGCGGTGCGCCTGTCCGCGGATGAGCGCACGGCGTACGTGGCGTGCTGGTCGGACGAGGTCGCGGTGGTGGACCTGGCGGCGGCGGGCATGCCGGTGACACGCGTGAAGGTGGCGGCGGGCTCGGGCACGGCGGTGAATCCGCGCCATCAGCCGTACGCGCTCACGGTGTCGCCCACGACGGGGGACGTGTGGGTGAGCTCGCTCGCGAGCAAGCAGGTGCAGGTGCTGGAGCCCGGGACACGCACGATGAACCCGGAGCGCACGGTGTACCTGCGCGGCGCACCCATGTTCGGCGCGTTCACGCAGGACGGGCGCACACTCTACCTGCCCTATCAGCAGGAGGACGCGGTGGCGGTCATCGACGCGGCGACGTCCACGGTGCAGCGCACGGTGCAGCTGTCGCAGGCGGGCTGTCTCAACGTGCACCAGTTCATGCTGACGCCGGACGAGCGCCACGGATTGGCGGTCTGTGAAGGGGACCACATCGGCCCGGGCACGTTGCACGTCGTGGACCTGGCGGAGGGCACGGTGCTGTCCACGGTGAAGATGGGCATCTTCCCGGACTCGGTGAGCCTGCTGCGGGGGCAGCCATGAGGGGCCCGCGTGGAGGAGTGGCGGCGCTGCTCGTGGGGGTGTTGGCCGGGTGCGGTGGTGACACGGCGGGGCCCCAGGCCGCGGCGGACTATGGGAAAGCGCTGTTCCAGGACGCGTGGCTGTCGCCCAGCGAGTACAACAAGTTCTCGTGCGCGACGTGTCATGTGACGACGCCGGAGACGTCGGCGGGGCGCATCGACTCAGGGCACACGCTGTACAACGTGGCGGCGCGGCCGAGCTGGTGGGGCGGCAACGAGACGCAACTGCTGGACGCGGTGAACTTCTGCTACGTGAACTTCATGCGCGGGGTGACGAAGCTGGGGGCGGAGGAGCCGCGCTCCCGCGCGCTGTATGAGTACCTGTCGCGGATCAGCCCGGACGCGCAGGCACCGGCGCTGCCGTTCGCGGTGGTGAAGGACATCCAGGACGTGCCCCGGGGCGACGCCACGCGAGGCGAAGCGGTGTACCAGGCGGCGTGCCATCACTGCCACGGCGCGCCACACACAGGAGAGGGCCGGTTGACGGACTTCGCGTCGGTGCTGCCGGAGGTGACGCAGACCTACGACCAGGCCTTCCCAGGCATCCCGCACGCGCAGGTGGTCATCGAAAAGGTGCGGCACGGGCCGTTCTTCGGCGTGGGGGGCAACATGCCGCTCTACAGCACGGAGGCCCTGTCCGACGCGGACCTGGGCGCGCTGCTCACGTACCTGGGGCTGTAGCCGTGCGCTGAAGCCGTCTGACCGCTACACAGGCAAGGAGGGAGGCGCAGGGCATCCAGCCCCTGCCCATGCGCGCCCGGCCGCCGCACCTCAAGAGCATTCATGTCTTCGTCGGGTCCACAGGAGCACGGCCCTTCATCCGAAGAGCCCATGCCCACGAGGGGCCAGTCCCCTGCGTCCCTGGCCGAGCTGCTGAACACCGACCGCGAGGCGCTCCTGGAGGACTGGTGCGCCCGGGTGTCGCCCCTCTTCACCACCCTGCGCCTGTCACGCGAGCAGTTCGTCGACGCCCTGCCCGCCTTGCTCGATGAGCTCCACACCGCGCTCGTGGACGCGGAGGAGGACGCGGACGGCCTTCCCCCGCTCCACCACAGCGAGGCCGCTGGAGCCCACGGCCGCCTGCGCCTGCGCCTGGGCGCGGACGTGTCCCTGCTCACGCGCGAATACGCCCTCCTGCGCGACTGCATCCTGGCCCGGGCCGAGCGCGCCAACGTGGACGTGCCGCTGCATCAACTGCGCGTGCTCAGCGCCTGTATCGACAACGCGCTCGCCCAGGCCGTCATCCCGTTCGCGTTCGACAGCGCCGAGCGCCGCCACGCCGAGGTCGAGGATCGCGAGCGCTTCTTCCAACTGTCCCCGGACATGTTCAGCGTCGCGGGCATGGACGGGTACTTCAAGCGCGTGAACGCGTACTTCGTCCACGTGCTCGGGTGGAGCGAGGCGGAGCTCTACCAGCGCCCCTTCATGGAACTGGTCCACCCCGACGACCAGGCCTCCACCCGCGCGGAGATGCGCAAGCTGGCCCAGGGCATCCCCACCCTGCGCTTCCAGAACCGCGTCCGCACCCGCGACGGCCGCTACCGCTGGCTCGCGTGGGCTTCGCGCCCCGTGCCCGAGCTGGGCCTCATCTACGCCGCCGCGCGCGACATCACCGAACAGAAGACCGTGGCCCAGGAACGCGAACAACTGCTGGAGGCCGTGCGCGACAGCGAGGCCCGCTTCCGCAACATGGCGGACCACGCCCCCGTCATGCTCTGGGTGACGGATGCGCAGGGCTCCACGACGTACATGAACCGGGGCTGGTACGCCTTCACCGGCCAGACCGAGGCCACGGGCCTGGGCCTGGGTTGGTTCGACGCCCTCCACCCCGATGACCTGGAGCGCACGCGGCGGACCTTCACGGACTCCAACGCCGCCCGCCGGCCCTTCCGCCTGGACTACCGGCTGCGCGGCACGGACGGACACTACCGGTGGGCCGTGGACACCGGCTCGCCCCGCTTCGACGCGGACGGGAACTTCCTGGGCTACATCGGCAGCGTCATCGACATCTCCGACCGCAAGCAGGCGGAGGTCGAACGTGAAGCCCTGCTCGCCCGCGAGAGCGCCGCGCGCCACGAGGCGGAAGAAGCCAATCAGCTCAAGGACGAGTTCCTCGCCACCATCAGCCACGAGCTGCGCACGCCCCTCACGGCCATCCTCGGCTGGGTGCAGCTGCTGCGCACCGGCAACCTGCGAGAGTCCCGCCAGGAGCGCGCGCTGGAGACCATCGAGCGCAACGCGCGCGCGCAGGGACAGCTCATCGAGGACCTGCTCGACGTCAGCCGCATCGTGTCCGGCAAGCTCAAGCTGGACGTGGCGCCCGTGGACCTGTCCGCGGTGGTGCAGCAGGCGCTGGAGTCCGTGCGGCCCGCGGCGGACGCGCGCCACATCGAGGTGCGGGCCACGGTGGACACCTCCAGCTGCGTGATGGGCGACCCGCACCGGCTCCAGCAGGTGGCGTGGAACCTGCTGTCCAACGCGGTGAAGTTCACGCCCAAGGGCGGCCACGTGCGGCTGGTGGTGTGCCGGCGCGACTCCATCGTGGAGCTCACCGTGGAGGACACCGGCCAGGGCATCTCCGAGGCCTTCCTCCCCCACGTCTTCGAGCGCTTCCGCCAGGCCGACAGCGGCAGCACGCGCAAGACGGGCGGGCTGGGACTGGGGCTGTCCATCGTGCGCCACATCGTGGAGATGCACGGCGGCACCGTCTCCGCCGCCAGCGACGGCGCGGGCCGGGGCGCCACCTTCACCGTGCGGCTGCCCCTGTCCGTCACGCAGTGGCGCGACCCCGCCATGCCGCCGTCGCCGAAACCTCCCGTGGCGGAGCGGATGCCCACGCCCCCGCCGGAGCTGGGCGGCGTGCGCGTGCTCGTGGTGGATGACGAGGAGGACGCGCGCGAGCTCCTGCGCACACTCCTGGAGGACAGCGGCGCCCACGTGGTGACCGCGGGCTCCGCGATGGAGGGGCTCCAGGTGCTCCAGGCGGAGCATCCGGACGTGCTCGTCTCCGACATCGGCATGCCGGTCACGGACGGCTACGGCTTCATCGAGCGCGTGCGCGCGCTGTCCGCAGAGAAGGGAGGCCACACCCCGGCGGTGGCCATCACCGCCTACGCCCGCTCGGAGGACCGCACCCGCGTGCTGCGCGCCGGCTTCCAGAGCCACGTGCCCAAGCCGGTGGAGCCCGGGGAGCTGCTCGCCGTCATCGCCTCGCTCGCGGACCGGTACCCCGCGCTTCCGAAGGCGTGACGGCCCCCGGCCCGGGTGGAACGCCTGACACGCCCGGGCCCCGGCGAGGCCTCCGACGCCGGTGGAGGCCCGGCCTTCCGGCCACTGGACGCGCGCGGCGCTCGAGGCCGAGCAGCCCACGGCCCACGTAGGACGCCGGACACGGCGCCACGCATCCTCCTGGCCAGCGGGCGGGGACAGGGCTTACCTTTCCCACAATGCGTCCGCCGCCCGGACAACTGGCGATGTTCGACGCCCCGGCGCCCGGGCGTGAGCCGGCGCGCTCGCGGCTGCCCTCGCGCGAGGACGCGCTGCCCCGGGCCGCGGACCTGGCCCGGCGCGTGTCCGCCCTGCTGGGCCAGCCCGTGCACCTGCGCCTGACGGACAACCGCGCCACCCTGGTGAGCTACCGCCGCCTCCCCGAAGGCGTGCGCCTGCGCCTGCACCACCTCTTCCTGGACGCGCCCGACACCGTGGTGCGCGCCCTGGCCCTCTACGTGTCCGGCGACACCGCCGCCCGCGAGGTGCTGGAGGCCTTCAGCCACGCCCACCACGACCAGGTGCGGCGGGAGCGCGGGCCCGGCGCCCCGCTGCGCACGCGCGGCCGCTGCTTCGACCTCAAGGCCGTCCACGCCCGGCTGGACGCGGCGTACTTCGACGGGCGCGTGCACGCCGTGGAGGTGGGCTGGGCCCGCCGTCCCGCGCGCCGCACCCGACGCACCATCCACCTGGGCGGCTACGACGCACGCCTGCGCGAGGTGCGCGTCCACCCCGCGCTGGACCGCCCCACCGTGCCCGCCTTCGTCGTGGACTTCATCGTCTTCCACGCCCTGCTGCACGCGGACCTCGCCGCCACCCATGCCGGCCAGGACGCCGGCCCCGACACCCACGACACCCCCGACGACGCCGGCCGCTGCGCCGCGGACCACACCCCTGACTTCCTCGCGCGCGAGGCCGCCTTCCCCCTGCGCGAAGCCGCCTGGCGCTGGCTCCTGGAAAACCTGTCGTCGCTGCGGCGCGGGTGACCACCCGTCCCACCCGCTGCCATGTTTCAGACATGTCACGGCCGCCGTGACATGCCCTCCCCCCCACCCCGAAGGGAGTGGCCTGCGGGGGGCTCACACTGCATGCTGTCCCCTCGATGCGCTTTTTCAGCGTGGAAGAGGCCAGCCGGCTGGTGCCGTTGCTGACGAAGACCTTCGGGCGCGTGCGCCCCTGGGTGGAGCGCGTGCAGAAGCTGGCGGAGGTGCTGGACGGCCCGGAGGCCCCACCCGACACCGTCGAGGTGCGCTCCTTCCGCGAGGAGCGCGACGAGCTCCTTGAGCGCATCCGCGGTGAGCTGGGCCCGCTCCAGGAGATGGGCCTGGAGATAAAAGGCGCGGACGGCCTGGTGGACTTCCACGCGCGGCGCGGCGAGGAGCCCGTGTATCTCTGCTGGCGCTACGGCGAGAACGCCGTGGCGCACTGGCATGACCTGAAGGCCGGCTTCTCCGGACGCCGCCCCATCGACAGCCCGGACGACTTCGAGCCCACCTACCTCAGCTGAAGCGCCCGCTCACTTCGACAGGCTCTGGTGCAACAGGCCCAGCTTGTTGCGCGCGGAGAGCAGCTGCTGACGCAGCGACTCCGCCTGCCGGCCGATGTCGGTGAACTTCGCCTCCTCCGCCGCGCGCGTCAGCGTGGCCGCATCGTCCGCCACCTCCGCCATGCGCGCCTGGAGCGCGGTGAAGACCTCCGTGAGCCGCGCGTCCTCCTCCGCCGTGCGCGTGGCCTGCTGGCGCAGCGCCGCGAACTCCTGCATGCGCCCGTTGAGGTCCGCCGCGCTCTGCCCCAGCGCCCCGTAGCGCGTGAGCAGCTCCTTGAACACCTCCGTGCGCTGCTGCAGCTCCTGCGCGCACACGTTGACCGCGTCCGCCTGCGTCTGCTGCCGGTTGCGCACCCCGGTGATGGCCTGCACCAACGCGCCCACGCGCATCCGAAGCGCGTCGTCCAGGTCCGCCAGGTCCTTGAGCGTCTTCGACGCGCGCTCCAGGTGCTTCTCCGACGTCAGGGGCGCCTCCTTCAGCTGCTCCGCCAGCGCTTCGAAGCGCAGCAGTTCGGCGTCGAGCGCCTGGGCGGCGGAGACCAGTTCGGAGGGCGGGGGCGTGTCACGCTTGCTCATGGGCCCGGGAGGATGCCACGCCGCCTGTCCCTCCCTTCAGGTCGCCTGCCTGCCTCGGGAGCCTGTGCTCGGGGGAGGACACTGCGTCTTCCAGGCCTCGCCAATGGACAGGGGCGTCTCCAGTTTTCCGTGACACGTCGCGTCCGGAGGTCTGAAGCCATGCCCGTGGATTTCTCCATCACCGTGCTCGTCACTGGCGCCACCGGCCAGCAGGGCGGTGCCGTCCTCCGCAAGCTCGCCGACCGGGGGCACCACGTGGTGGCGCTGGTGCGGGACGCGGACGCCCCGGCCGCCCGCGCCCTGCGCAGGCCCGGCGTCACCCTGGCCCAGGGCGACTTCGACGACCCCGTCTCCCTGGAGAGCGCCATGCACGGCGTGGACGCCGTCTACGCCATGGCCACGCCCTTCGGCGCGGGCGGCGTGGACGCGGAGGTCCAGCACGGCAAGAACCTGGCGGACGCGGCGAAGCGCGCCAACGTGCGGCACTTCGTGTACTCGTCCGTGGCGGGCGCGTCGGAGCTCACCGGCATCCCGCACTTCGACAGCAAGCACGCCGTGGAGCTGTACCTGCGGCGGCGGGACATGCCCTTCACCATCCTGGGCCCCACCTTCTTCATGGAGAACCTCCTCCACCCGCCCACGCGCGACATGCTGGCGGAGGGGAAGCTGGCCCTGGGGCTGCCCGCGACGCGCGGCCTCCAGATGGTCGCGGTGGAGGACCTGGCCGGCTTCGCGCTGCACGTGCTGGGAGACCCGGAGCGCTTCATCGGCGAGCGCATCGAGGTCGCCTCCGACGAGGTGACGGGCCAGCAGGCCGCCGCGCTGCTCTCCATGGTGAGCGGCCACCGCATCCACTTCGAACAGATTCCCCTGGTTCAGCTCCAACAGCAGAGCGAGGACCTGGCGGCCATGTTCGAGTGGCTCGACCGCGTGGGCTACCACGCGGACATCCTCACCCTGCGCAACAGCTACCTGCGCGTGAGCTGGCAGCCCTTCGAGACCTGGGCGCGCCATCAGGACTGGGACTTCGTCAACGCGCCCTCCTGGCCCGCCACCGCCGCCGAACCGGTGACGCCCCAGCCCTGAGAGACTCGGGGGTGAAGAGCCCTGTCCCGCCCGCCCGCTGCCCGGGTTGGAGCACGAGGCATGTCATCCCCTGAACGCCGCACGCCCTACCTTGAAGTGCGAGGAGGCATGCGATGCGGAGAGCACTGGGAGTGGGGGCCCTGGGGTTGATGCTGATGGCGGGCTGCGCGGCGGAGACGAAGCTGCGGCCCATGCCGGAAGCGGGAGTCCTCCAGGGAGGCAAGAGCAGCGCCATCAAGGAACAGGAGGGTGTGCGGCTCACGGCGGACGGCTCGGCGTGGAAGGGCTCCCCATCCGACCTGGAGCGGCGTGTCACCCCCGTCTACGTCCGGCTGGAGAACAATGGGGACCGCCCGCTCCGCCTCCAGTACAAGGACTTCGCGCTGGTGGGCCAGGAGTCGCGCTTCCGCTACAGCGCGCTGCCGCCCCTGGCGCTGCGGCAGGCCACGTCCTCGAATGATTCGGAGGCGCCCGCGCGCATCAGCCCGGTGATGTACCCCGGGGGCAGGGCGTGGGCGGGCGGCGGCTACGGCTACGGGCCCTGGCGCGGCGGCTGGGGACCGGGCTGGTACGGCGGGCCCTGGGGCTGGGGCAGCTCCTTCTACGGCGCGCCGTACTACTACGAGCCGCCGCTGCCCACCGAGGACATGCTCAACAACGCACTGCCCGAGGGCACGCTGGAGCCCGGCGGCACGCAGGAGGGCTTCCTCTACTTCCAGGGCGTGGCCCACCGCGAGAACGCGGTGACGCTCCAGCTGAAGCTGGTGGACGCGGAATCAGGGGAGCCTTTTGGTTCGATGGGCATCCCCTTCCAGGTGAGCACGAAGTAGCTAGTGCAGCAGCGTGCTGGGCGGCGCGTAGGGAGAGCGCCCCCCGTCGTGCGCCAGGTCGAGCAGCGGTGCTTCCTCCGGCTGCCCCAGCGCGCGCCGCACGTCCGCGCCCTTCAGGGGCAGGCCCATCAGCGGCCCCAACGGGAACAAGTCCAGCGCGCCGGTCAGGAGCGGCAGCAGGCCCGTCAGCGCCACCATCGCGCCCCGGGGCGTGCCCGTGCCCAGCCCGCCCAGGACCATGCCCGTGCCCGCCAGAATCCGAATCCACCGTCCGTTGCGCGAATTGATGAAGCCGACCATGAACACCTCCCCACGCCGAAGATGAACACGCGGCAGGGAGCGACCATGGCCGGTGTCCACCCGGCGACCCTCCCCGCCCGGGGCCCGCCCGCCCGCTCGCCGCCCGGGGAGCCAGCGGGGGGACGCCCGCGCGGGCATACTGCGGCCCCGTGAGCGAGACCGAAGCGAAGGCCCCCCCTCACCCCGGTGACCCGCAGGCGGCCCTGGCCGCGTGGCGGGAAGCGGTGGGTGAAGCGCACGTCATCCTGGATCCGGAAGCGCTGGAGGCCGCCCAGACGGCCACCTTCGCCACCACCCAGCGCATCCCCGCCATCGTGCGGCCGGCGGACACGGCGCAGGTGCAGGCGTGCCTGCGCATCGCGACCGCGCACCGCGTGCCGGTGTACCCGGTGAGCGCCGGCCGCAACTGGGGCTACGGTTCGCGCGTGCCTCCCGGCGACGGCAGCGTGCTGCTGGACCTGGGGCGCATGAACCGCATCCTCGCGCACGACGAACAGCTCGCGTACCTCACCGTGGAGCCCGGCGTGACGTTCCGCCAGGCCTACGAGTACCTGCGCGACAAGGGCTCCTCCACGTTCATCACCACCATCGGCGGATCACCGGACGCGAGCATGGTGGGCAACGCGCTGGAGCGCGGCGACGGGGCCGGCCCCAACGCGGACATCTTCCAGAACGTGTGCGCGCTGGAGGCCGTGCTCCCCACGGGCGAGCGCGTGGAGACGGGCCACGCGCGCTTCCCTGGCGCCCGCTCCGCCCCCGTCTTCCGCTGGGGCCTGGGCCCGGTGCTGGACGGCCTCTTCAGCCAGTCGTCACTGGGCGTGGTGACACGGATGACGTTCTGGCTGGCGCGCAAGCAGCCCTGGCTGCGCGACTTCTTCTGCGCCGTGAACGACGACGCCCAGCTCTGGGACATGGTGGACCGGCTCCAGGCCCTGGCCCTGGACGGCACGCTCAAGGGCAGCTTCTTCTTCTGGAACGACATCAAGGCGTACAGCATCACCCAGCAATTCCCCTACCCCTCCGTGGGCCGGGCACCGCTGCCGGACTGGGCCCGCGAGAAGCTGCGCGAGGGCTTTGGCCGCTGGGCCATCAGCGGCACCCTCATCGCCCCGGACGCGGAGCTGGGCGCCCTGCTGGAGAAGCGGCTCGCGCGCGCCGTGGAAGGCGCCTTCCGCCCCCTGTCCTTCGGGCCGGTGGCCCCGTTTGGCGAAGGCACGCTCCAGGGAGTCCCCACCGAAACCAACCTCGCCATGGCCTACTGGCGCAAGCGCACCCCCAAGCCGGAGGACCCGCACCCGGACCGGGACCGCTGCGGCTTCATCTGGTGCTCCGTCGCCGTCCCCTTCACCGGCCCGGAGGCGAAGCGCGCCACGGACATCGCCGACCGCGTCCCCCGCCTCTTCGGGTTCGAACCCAACCTGGCGCTCCTCGCCCACTCCCCGCGCTGCGTCTACCTGGTCACCGCGCTCGCCTATGACCGGGACGTCCGCGGCGAGGACGCCCGCGCCCAGGCCTGCTACCGCGCCCTCACCCGCGAACTGGCGGACGCCGGGTACCACCTGACCCGAGCCGGACTCCAGGCGCAGGACGCCGCACCGCCCGTGCGGGACGACTCCGCGGAGGTGCGCAAGCGGCTGAAGTTGGCGTTCGATCCCGAGGGAATCCTGGCTCCCGGGAGATCCGAACCCTGAGGGCTCGGGCGGATCAGAAAGAAAAAAGAGGAGCGGAAACTTTCTCGGGTGGGCGCTCGATACTCTCTCAAGTCACAAGATTTCCCACCGCGCTTTGCGCCCGCCGGAGCACCCTCTTCCATGGCCATCGAGACCAACCGCTACCGCCCCGTGTTCCGGAACCCCGCGAAGCCCACTCCGGCCAACGGGATGCAGACGCGCCGTGAGGTCCAGGCTCACACGGAGAACCGGGCGCAGGGCGAGGCGACCCTCGATCTGACCCGCGGCGCGAAGGGCAACCGCGTCACCACCAGCAACAAGGCCAACCCCAACACCACGGCGGACATCCAGAAGCAGCTGGAGACCAGCCGCTTCGACAAGACGGTGGCCCAGGGTGAGTGGAACAAGAACTGGACCGCGGCCTCCGGCTCCCACACCTCCGGTGACGTGAACGGCAACTTCCACAACACGGTGGAAGGCCAGGTGCTGACGGCGGACGTGGCCGCGCAGGGCAGCGTCTCCATCGACCCGCTGCACGGCAAGATTGGCGCCGAGGGCTCCGTGGACGTGCGCGCCGACCTGGTGCGCGGCTCCGTGGAAGGCCACGCGGACACCGCGCTGGGCCGCTCCGAGTGGGGCGCCGAGGGCAACGTGGGCGCCGAGGCGACCGCCACGGGCCAGGTGGTGCTGGATCCGCTGCACGGCCAGGCCGCCGCCTCCGTTCACGGTGAGGCGTTCGCCGGCGCCCGCGCCAGCGCGGAGGTCACCCAGGAGATTGGGCCCGCGACCGTCACGGCCGGCGCGGAGGCCTTCGCCGGCATCGGCGTGGAGTTCGAGGCCAACGTCGGCCTGAAGGACGGCAAGCTGTCCGCCAACTTCGACGTGGGCGCGGCGCTGGGCATCGGCGCCAGCCTGGAGTTCGGCTTCTCCGTCGACGTGGGCAAGGTCGGCGACGCCGCCAAGGCCGCCGTCGAGGGCGTGGGCAACGCGGTGCAGAACGTCGGCGAGGGCATCAAGAACGTCGGCGAGGGCATCAAGAACGTCGGTGAGGGCATCAAGGACGTGCTGACCAAGTGGTAGCGGCGGGCCGCCTCCGGCCGCCTCCCACCTGAAGCTCTTCCCAGGGCCTCGTCCATCCGGGCGAGGCCCTTCCTTTTTCCCCGTTGCTCGACAGCCCCCGCCCCCTGGGGGACACTTTCCATCATGAACTCTCTGGAAACCCTCCTCGCGCAGGGTCAGGTGACCCAGGCCAAGGCCGAGGCCGAGAAGCTCCTCGCGAAGAACCCCAACCACCGCGACGCGCTGGTGGTGATGGCCAAGCTGGCCCTGGTGGAGAACAAGGTGCCCCAGGCGGAGGGCCTGCTCGCCAAGGCGGAGGCCCAGGGTGCCACGGCGGAGACCGGCCTCGTGCGCGCGAACATCGCCGCCCAGAAGGGCCAGCTCGACGCCGCCCTCAAGGCCTACCAGGGCGTGCTCGCGGTGGAGCCGAACCGCGCCGAGGCTCACTTCGGCAAGGGCATGATGCTGATCAAACAGGACAAGGCGCCCCAGGCGCTGGAGGCCCTGTCCCAGGCCGCGAAGCTGGCGCCCCAGAACCCGGTGTTCCGTTACCGCCTGGGCCAGGTGCAGCTGGAGGCCGGCCAGACGGACGCCGGCCTCGCCACGCTGCGCGAGGTCCTCACGCTGGCGCCGCGCTTCGTGCCCGCGTACCTGAGCCTGTCGCACGCGCTGTCCGCCCAGGACAAGCTGGTGGACGCGCGCAAGGTGCTGGAGCAGGGCCTCAAGGCGGTGCCCTACCAGCCGCGCCTGCTCGCGTCCGTGACGGTGCTGTCCATGGCGCTGCGCGACCTGCGCACGTCCTACGAGGCGGCCTCCGCGCTCGCGGCCCAGCGCCCGAAGGACGCGGATGCCCAGGCGAACCTGGCGCAGCTGATGCTCGCGCGCGGTCAAGTCGAGCAGGCCCGCTACGTGTGCCAGACCATGGCGTCGCAGGGCGTCGCCAGCGAGTCGCTGAAGATGGCGGAGGCCACCTGCTTCGAGTCGCAGGAGCCGCCCGCGTACGACAAGGCCATCGCCGCGTACGAGCAGGGCATGGGTCTGGCGCCGGACGGCTGGCGCGCGGCGAACAACCTGGGCCAGCTGCTCCTGCGTGTCCCCACGGAGCCGGCGAACACCCACCTGCCGCGCGCGGTGACGGTGCTGGAGGAGGCCGTGCGCCGCGCCCCGGACCGCCCGGAGCCGCTGCTCAACCTGGCGCTCGCGCAGGCGCGCCTGGGCCAGGAGCAGAAGGCGAAGGAGCTGGTGCAGAAGGTGCTCGCCATGCCGCTGGCGGAGGACACCGACCTGCACGAGGAGGCCGTGCGCCTCTCGAAGACGCTGTCCAAGGCCTGAAGAAGGCCGGACGGACGGCCCGCGCTACTCGTTGAAGTCGAGCGTGGGCACGTCCTCGTCGCCGGTCGCCGACTGGTACACGTGCCAGGCGGCGGCCAGGTCCTGGAAGGGCAGGCCCACCCCGGCGAACACCGTCACCTGGTCCTGGGACGTGCGCCCGGGCTTGAGGCCCGCGAGGACCTCGCCCAGCTCCGCGTGGATGGCGGCCTCCGTGAGCCCCACCGCGCCCGCCGCGCCGGTGGAGACGCTCAAGCCGCGGTGGTCGCAGACGAACAGCGATTGCTCGAGCAGGTCCTGGGACAGCTCCGCCTTGCCCGGCTCGTCCGCGCCCAGCGCGGTGATGTGCGTGCCCGGCCGCACCATGCCCGCGTGCAGGAAGGGCTGGTGGCTCCACGTCGCCGTCACCACGATGTCCGCGTCCGCTACGGCGTCCGCCACGGACGTCTCCACGCGCACGGGCAGGTTCAGCTCCTGGTACATGCGCTGCGCGTAGGCGTTCGCGTGCGCGATGTTCGTGTCGTAGACGCACACCTGGCTGAGCGTGCGCACCAGCCGCAGCTGCTTGAGCTGGAGCACGCCCTGTCTGCCGGCGCCAATCACCGCCACGCGCGTGGCGTCCGGCCGGGCCAGCACGTCCGCGGCCAGCGCGCCCACCACGCCGGTGCGCACGGCGGTGAGGTGGCCGGAGTCCATCACCGCGAGCAGCCCTCCCGTCACCAGGTCGTGCAGGTGCACCACGCCCTGGATGGCGGGCTTCTGGGCCGGGAACTTCGCGTGCACCTTCACCGTGTACGCGGGGATGCCGGGCACGCAGCCGGGGAAGAGCACCATCGCGGTGCCCACCGAGTGCAGCGGCGCCCGCACGCGCTGCGGGGCCACCGTGCGGGCCAGGACGTCGGTACGGAAGGCCTCGCGCAGGTCGTCCAGGAGCAGGAGCGCCTGGATGTTGCGGGCCACGGCGGAGCGGTTGAGCAGGAGGGTGCGCATGCTTTGACGGCCACCCTACCCGAGCGTGCGCATGCCCTGGGGCGCGAACGTCCCCAGGGCCAGCCGAGCGCACGAAGGTGAACGGCGCGCCGGGCGGTGCGTCCGGGGCCCGGCCCGGAACTGGCGGCCGAGGGCTCGTGGCGAGCCCCCATCCGCCACGGGGGCGAAGCGCGCCGGGAGCACCATGCGCAGACTTTCCGCGAGGGGCGGCGCAACCGGGCGAGGGCCCGGGGAGACGGGCGATGCAGGAGCCGGATTCACACTCCGTGGACGAGGATGCGCGCGGCGGCCCCCGCCCGTCCGCGGCGGAGTTCCTGCGCGCGAATCACGACGCGCTGCTGACGGACTGGCAGCAGGCCGTGTTCGAGCACCTGGGCCGGACGGACTCCGCCCGCCCTCCCTGGCTCATCGACCACATGCCGGAGCTGCTCACCGCGCTGGCGGACGCGATGGAGCTGGGGCCGGAGGCGCTGGACGAACGCCTGGAGGCGGCGCACGCGGCGGCCCGGCTGGACGCGGGCTTCAACCTGGGCGAGGTGGCCCAGGAGTACGCGCTCCTGCGCCGCTGCATCCTCCACCGGCTGGAGGCGCGGGAGCAGCGGCTGCGGCCCGGGGACCTCACACGGCTGGAGGAGACGCTCGACCGGGTGGTCACCCGGACGATGACGTTCTTCTGGGACATGAAGCAGCGCATCCTCCAGACGCTGGACCGCATGTCCGAGGCGACGCTGGACGACCCGGACATGGAGACGCTCCTGGAGCGCCTGCTCACCCGGCTGATGGAGTCCGCGCTCACCGTGGACACGGCGGCGGTGATGCTGCTGGAGGACGACGCGCTGGTGGTGCGCGCCTCGGTGGGCCTGAGCACGGACGAGGTGAAGGGCCTGCGCGTGCCGGTGGGCCAGGGCGTGAGCGGGCTGGCGGCGCTGGAGCGGCGGCCCTTCTTCGTCCGCTCGGCCGCCACGGACCCGCGCGTCCTCTTCGGGCCGCTGCGCCGCGCGGGGCTGCGCGCGCTGTACGGCCTGCCGCTCATGGACGGCGAGCGGCTGTTGGGCATGGCGTACATGGGCTCGCGCACGGCCTTCGCCTTCTCCGACGCGGACGTGCTGCTCTTCCACGCCGTCGCGGAGCGGTCGTCCGCGCACATCGCCCAGACGGAGCTGCACGCGCGCGAGCACGAGGCACGCCAGGAGGCCGAGCGGTCGCTGGCGCTGCTGGACTCGCTGCTGGAGGCGGCGCCCGTGGGCATCGCGTTCCTGGACCCGGAACTGCGCTACCTGCGCATCAACGGCACGCTGGCGCGGCTCAACAACAAGCCCGTGGAGGACCACCGGGGCCGCACGCTGCACGAGATGGTCCGCATCGGCGCAGTGGCCCCCATCGAGCGCGCGCTGCGGCAGGTGCTGGACACCGGGCGGCCCGTGCAGGACGTGCTCCTCGAAGGGCCGGATCCAGTGCGGGGCCGCGCGGGAATCTGGCGCGCGGACTACTTCCCGGTGCGCACCTCGGACGGCGTGCTGCTCGGCGTGGGCTCCACGGTGGTGGACATCACCGACCACAAGCGCGCGGAGACCGCGCTCCAGCAGGCCATCGACTTCCGCGAGGAGCTCATCGCGGTCCTGGGCCACGACCTGCGCAACCCGCTGCACGCGGTGAACGCGTCGGCGTTCATGCTGGGGAAGGTCCCGGCGCTGGACACGACGGCGCGCCGGTCCGTGGACCGCATCCGCAAGGCCACAGCGCGGATGACGCGGATGATCAACGACATCCTCGACTTCGCGCGCAGCCGCCTGGGCGGAGGCATCCCGGTGACGCGCCAGCACGTGAACATGGAGGAGCTGTGCCAGGGCATGCTGGAGGAGCTCCAGGTGGTCTACCCGGAGCGGCCCCTCGTGCTGGAGGTGCACGGGGATGACCTGTGGGGGGACTGGGACCCGGACCGGGTGACGCAGGTGCTGGGCAATCTGGTGGTGAACGCGCTGCAACACGCGAAGAGCGACACGCCCGTCGTCACCACGCTCACCAGCGAGGCCAAGGACGTGGTGATGCGCGTGTGCAACGAGGGGGACCCCATCCCGCCGGAGCTGCTGCCGCACCTGTTCGACCCGTTCAAGCAGTCGAGCGTTCCGAAGGCGGGCAACAAGCACCGCAGCCTGGGGCTGGGGCTCTACATCGTGAGTGAGATCGTCCAGGTGCACCGGGGCAGCGTCCGAGTGGAGACCGCCGCCGGGGACGGCACGGCCTTCACCGTGCGCTGGCCCCGCATCCCCCCGCCCCTGGGCTACCTGACGCCGTGAGCCGCCGTCACGGCGCGGCCTTCACCTCGGACGCGGGCGCGATGGCCAGCGTGTGCACGGCCTCCGCGAGCATGCGCGTGCCCAGGTCCAGCGTCTCCAGCGCGATGGATTCATCCGGGGCGTGGCCGGTGTAGGGCTCGTTGGGGAACGCGGGCCCGAAGTCCACGGCGCGAGGAAAGAGCCGCGCGTAGGTGCCGCCGCGGATGGAGCCCGGCACCGCGTCCGGCGCCTTGCGCTGCCGCTGGTAGATGTCCATCAGCGTCTTCACCAGCGGGCCGGACGTGTCCGCCACGTGCGGGTCGCCCAGGTAGCGGCCGGCGCCCTCCTTCACCTGGCCCCCGGAGTCCTCGCCCACGCGCTTCGTGGCGGCGTCCAGCGACGCGTTGAAGGCCGCCGCGTCCTGGCCCTGCGGCCGGCGCATGTTGACGCCCAGGGACACGGTGCCGTCCTTCACGCGCAGCACGGTGGGCGCCACGAGCAGCGGGCCCATCAGCGCGTCCTGGTACTTCAGGCCCAGCTTCTCGCCGTGGTGGTCGCCGTCGAAGCGCTTCGCCACCACGCGCAGCAGCGCCGCGATGCCGTTGTCCTCCAATGACAGCCGCGAGGCCACGGCGGACACGTCCCAGAGCGCGTTGTGGCCCTCGTCCGCGACGGACGAGTGCACCGCCACGCCATGGGTGGTGAGCACCACCGTATTGCCCTCGCGCTTCGCGTCGGCCTTCAGGTCCTTGCGCGAGGAGGATTCCTGGGCGATGGCGGCCTTCACGGCGGCGAGCACCGTCTCCGGCGTCTGGCCCTTCACGGGCGCGAGCTTCAGCGTGGCGGTGCCGGGCACCTGGGTGAGGAACTCGCCCGCGCTCACGTCCACGGCGCGCGCGACGGTGCCCTCCTTCGGCGTGGCGAGGGCCGCGCCCACGAGCGCCTCCAGCGTCCACGCGACGAAGCCGGACTGCGCGGCCATCACCGGGTAGCCGGAGTCCACGGAGATGACGTGCGTGGGCTTGGGCTGCGTGTCCGCGTAGTTCTTCATGCCGGACCAGTCGCTCTCCTCGCCGTTGCCGATGATGATCAGCACCTTGCCTTGCGGCTTGAGGCCCAGGTCCTTCGCCATGGCCAGCGCGACGAGCCCGGAGGCGATGGGGCCCTTGTCGTCCTCCACGCCGCGGCCGTACAGGCGGCCCTTCTCCACCACCGGCTTGAAGGGCGCGCGCTTCCACTCATGGGCGGGCGCGGGGACGACGTCGCCGTGGAACACGAGCCCCAGCAGCGGCTCGCCCTCGCCCCAGGACAGTTCGAAGACGTCGTTCTCTCCCACGGTGCGGAAGCCGAAGCCGTGCTGCTTCGCCCACGCCTCCAGGGCGCGGCCCATGGCGGCCACCTCCGGGTTCTTCGCGGCGGGGGCTTCGCTGCTCACCGTCTTGAAGCGGACGAGCGTCTGCGTGAGGGCCACCACGTCATCCAGTGCACACGCCTGGACGTAGGCGGCGTAACGCTCCGCGGCGGAGGCGCCCTTCAAGGCGGTGTCGGAGAAGCGGGCGGCGCGGGCGGCGGGCTTGCCGGCGCAGCGCGGGTCCTTGGCCGCGAGGGCGGCGGTGGGGGCCAGGAGACAGAGGGCGGCGAGGAGGCGGGTGCGCATGGGAGGCCTGGGGAACCGTCGGGGGGACGGGGCATTCCTGGTGGGAGGGCGGGTGGGCGGGCGTGCGCCGGGCGTGAAAATGGGAAGGCTCGGGGCTAAAGCTAGAGCATGTTCTTCACGTCCCCGAAGAAGTCGAGGCTCCCCACTCCGCAGGAGGCGCTGCCGGGCCGTCCGCAGGAGATGCCGGTTCCGCAGAAGCACACCGTGTTGGGCACCCCGCTGAAGGGGCCGGTGCCGGAGGGCTTTGAGACGGCCGTCTTCGGCATGGGCTGCTTCTGGGGGGTGGAGCGCAAGTTCTGGCAGGTGCCGGGCGTGTACTCCACCGCGGTGGGCTACGCGGGCGGGCTGACGCCGAACCCCACGTACGAAGAGGTCTGCTCCGGGCTCACCGGCCACAACGAAGTGGTGCGCGTGGTGTTCGACCCGGCGAAGGTCACGTACGCGCAGCTGTTGAAGGTGTTCTGGGAGAACCACGACCCGACACAGGGCATGCGCCAGGGCAACGACGCGGGCACGCAGTACCGCTCCGGCATCTACTTCGCGAACGACGCGCAGAAGCGCGCCGCGGAGGAGACGCGGCAGGCGTATCAGGCCGCGCTCAACGCGAAGGGCCTGGGCGACATCACCACGGAGGTCCTGCCCGCGCCGGCCTTCTATTACGCCGAGGATTACCACCAGCAGTATCTGCAGAAGAACCCGGGGGGTTATTGCGGCGTCGGTGGCACCGGCGTGAGCTGCCCGATTGGCGTCGGCGTCAGCGCGTGACACTCGCGCGCACGACGTGAAACACGCGTGCGGAGCGGATCCACCGCCACGGGTTCCGCTCCGCGGGCACTCTGTACGGGAGAAGGGAATCCTTTAAAATCGCGTCCGTCATGCACACGACGGATGAGCCTTCCCGACGCGAGTTCTTGGAGCGGTACCTGCGTGATTCCCAGGTCGCCGCGACGCTGATCAACCCCGGCTCGGACATGCCCACGGTGCCGCTGGCGGCAGCGGCGCTGGGCGTGACACCCGCGCAGATCGTCAAGACCATCGTCTTCGAGGGGAAGAAGGACGCGTCCCGCGCGTGTCTGGCCATCGCGCCCGGCGACATCCGCATCGCCACCGCGAAGGTGGCCGCCGCGCTCCAGCTCACGCAGCTCAAGCTGGCCAGCGCGCAGACGGTGCTGCGGCTGACGGGCTACGCCGTCGGCGGCGTTCCTCCGGTGGGGCACGCGACGCCGCTGCCCGTGGTCATCGACTCGCGCGTGCTCCCGTACGACGTCGTCTTCGGTGGCGGCGGGGATGATCAGCACATGCTGCGCATCTCGCCGCGGGACATCCAGCGGCTCACCGGCGCGGTGGTGGCTGACATCGCCGCGGAGGACGCAGCGGCTTCCCCGGTGGACGCACGATGAGCGCGCAGACCCTGGGCCGCGTTTCGCTGCCGCCCCACCCCGTCCTCTTCCGGCTGTTCTACGAACCGGGCTTCGCGGACGACCAGCGCACGGTGCTGCCGCACCTGTTGCGCATCGACGCGGCCCACCTGGTGATGCTCGCCCACCGGGGCATCCTCCCCGCGGAGACCGTGGCGCGCCTGCTGTCCGTCAACCGCGACCTGCGGCTGCGCTCGGACGCGGGTGAGACCGTGTTCGAGACGCCCGCGTCGCACCGCGGCCTCTATCTCACGTACGAGAACGAATACATCCACCGGCTGGGAGGCGAGGTCGGCGGATCCGCGCACGTGGCCCGCAGCCGCAACGACATCAACGCCACCGTGACGCGGATGCGGCTGCGCACGGAGCTGCTGGGCGTGCTCGCCGGCTGCGAGTCCCTGTCGCGCACGCTGAGCACGCAGGCGCACGCGCACGCGCGCACGGTGATGAGCTCCTTCACCCACCAGCAGCCCGCGCAGCCCTCCACGTTCGGCCACTACCTGACGGCGGTGCTGTCGGAGTTCGTCCGGGGCACCACGTGGCTCGCCGCCAGCTACGGCACGGTGAACCGCAGCCCCATGGGCGCAGCGGCCGGAGGGGGCACGTCGTTCCCCATCGACCCGCACGAGGTCGCGCGGCTGCTGGGCTTCTCCGCGCCGGTGCACAACTCGGCGGACGCCGTCGGCTCGCGGGACTTCGTCATCCAGGTGCTCGGGCCCCTGGCGCTCATGGGCACCACGCTTACGCGGCTGGCCAACGACCTGCAGGCCTGGGGCAGCCTGGCCTACGGCTTCCTCGACTGGCCGGATGACCTGGTGAGCACCAGCTCCATCATGCCGCAGAAGCGCAACGCCTTCGTCCTGGAGCACATCCGCGGACAGGCGGTGCACCCCACCGGCGCGCTGATGAACGCCTTGATGGGCCTGAAGAACACGCCCTTCACCAACAGCGTGGAGGTCAGCGGTGAAGTCTCCGCGCACCTGTGGCCCGCGCTCCGGGGCATCAGCAAGGCGCTCCAGCTGATGGACCTGCTGCTCCAGCACGTGCGCGTCCGCCCGGAGGCCATGCGCTCCTTCCTGGTTCACGCGGACACGACAATGACCGCGGTCGCGGACCACCTGGTCGCGCGGCACGGGCTCGCGTTCCGCACGGCCCACGACGTGGTGGCCCGGCTCGTGGCGCGCAGGACGGGCGACGCGCCCCTCACCGCCGCCGATGCCCGGCGCGAGCTGGAGGCGCTGCTGCTCGAAGTCACCTCGCGCGCATTCACGCTCGACGAGGCGGAGCTGGCGCGCGCGCTGGAGCCCGCCACCTGCGTGGAGGCGTCCGCTTATGGCGGAGGTCCCGCGCCCGCCTCCGTCCTGGTCCAGCTCGCCGCGCTGGAGGACCCGGGCCTCACCGCCTCCCTCCATGGCTGGCGCGTCGAACAGGAAGACGCGCGCGGACGGCTGGACCACGCCGTCACCGCGCTCCTCACCGCCTCCGGATTTCCGACCCCCTAACCCTGCCCGTCCTCTCGCCATGCTCAAGGTCTCGTCCGTCCTGGAGTTGATGAAGAACACCCCCCTGGTCTCGCTGCGGGGCCGCGCCGTGAACCGGCCGCGCGCGACGCTGTGGGGCAAGCTGGAGCTGTCCATGCCCGGGCAGATGAAGGACCGGGTCGCGCTCAAGATGGTGACCGACGCGGAGGCCCGGGGCGACCTCCAGCCCGGCGGCACCATCGTCGAAAGCTCCTCCGGCACCATGGCGGAGGGCCTGGCCCGCGTGGGCACCCTCAAGGGCTACCGGGTCATCATCGTCACCGACCCGCGCATCGACGTGAGCACCGCCGCCAAGCTGCGCGCGCTGGGCGCGGAGGTCCTGGTGGTGGACGCCTACCACCCCACGGGCGGCTGGCAGCAGTCGCGGCTGGAGCGCCTGCGGGACGTGCTGCGCGATGTGCCCGGCGCCTTCTGGCCGCGCCAGTACGACAGCCCCAGCAACCCGGGCGCGTACAACAGCGCCATGGCCCAGGAGCTGGCCGAGGCGCTGGGCGGCAACATCGCCGCGCTGGTGGCCAGCGTGGGCAGCGGCGGGTCCCTCAGCGGGACGGCCGCCGCGCTCAAGCAGCGCCTGCCGCACGTGCGCGTGGTGGCCGTGGACGCGGTGGGCTCCGTGCAGTTCCACCAGCCCAACCGCCCCCGGCTCCAGAGCGGCCACGGCAACAGCATCATCGCGGGCAACATCAACTACCGCGTCATCGACGAGGCCCACTGGCTGTCTGACGGCGAGGTGTTCCAGGGCTGCCGCGAGCTGGCCCGGCGCGAGGGCATCTTCGCGGGCGGCTCGTCCGGCGCGGTCTACATCGTGGGCTCGTGGCTGGCGGAGCAGTTCGGCCCGGACGCCCACGTCGTGGGCATCTTCCCGGACAAGGGCGACCGCTACGGGGAGACCATCTACTCGGACGACTACCTGGCGAAGCACCACATCGCCGGTCCGGAGTGCGCCGCCGCGGCGGCCCCGCAGGCCATCCGCTACGGCGTGGACGTGGCCGAGCGCTGGAGCCACGCGCCGCTGCCCCACGACGGCGGCGTCCCCTACCACGCGCCCGGCATCACCCTCAGCGGCGACCTCACCCGGGACCTGGGGCTGTGATGCGCGCCCACTTCGCCTTCATCGAGAGCAACACCACGGGCACCGGCAAGCTGGCCGTGGAGCGGCTGGTGGCCCAGGGACAGCAGGTCACCTTCATCACCCGTCAGCCCGGCAAGTACCCCTTCCTCGCGAAGCTCGCGGGCAGCCCGGGCCTCCAGGTGCTGGAGGCGGACACGAACGACCGGGAGGCGATGGACGCCTGCGTGCGGGCCCTGACGGAGCGCACGCGCGTGGACGCGATGCTGACCTTCTCCACGTTCTACGTGCCCCTTGTCGCGGAGCTGGCCGCCCGGTACGGCTTCCGCTACCTGAACCCGGACGCGGCCCGCATCTGCCATGAGAAGCACGAGTCCCGGAGGGTGCTGCGCGCCGCGGGCCTGCCCACCCCGGACTTCTGGCTCGTCACCTCCGAGGCCCAGGCGCTCCAGGTGAGCCGCGAGGCCACCTACCCCTGCGTGGTGAAGCCCACCGCGGAGAGCGGCAGCACCGGCGTGCGGCGCGTGGACTCGCCCGAGGCGCTGCTCGCGCACTACCGGGCGCTCGCGTCGCGCCGGGTGAACGAGCGCGGCCAGGCGCTGGCCGGCGAGGTGCTGGTGGAGGGCTTCCTCACCGGGCCCGAGTTCAGCGTGGAGACCGTGACGCTCGCCCGGGGCGACACACGCGTCATCGGCGTCACGCGCAAGCACCTGTCCGCGCCGCCCCACTTCGTGGAGCTGGGCCACGACTTCCCGGCACCTCTCGACGCCAGCGAGCGGCAGGCGCTCGAGCGCGCCGTGGTGGCCGCGCTGGACGCGGTGGGCTTCGACCTGGGCCCCGCGCACACGGAGATCCGCCTCTGCCCCCAGGGCCCGGTGGTCATCGAAATCAACCCGCGGCTGGCGGGCGGGATGATTCCGGAGCTGGTGCGCCACGCGACCGGCATCGACCTGCTGACGGTGCTGCTGGAGCAGCTGCTCGGGCGGCCCGTGGACCTGACGCCCCGCCAGGAGGCCACGGCCTCCATCCGCTTCCTCACCGCGCCCGGCGCGGGCCGGCTCGCGGCGGTGCACGGCGTGGAGGGCGCACGTCAGGAGGACGGCGTGCGCGAGGTGTCCGTGGACAAGGCGCCGGGAGTCACCGTGCGTCCGCCGGAGAGCTCCGGAGACCGGCTGGGCCACGTCATCGCGAGCGGCGAGGACCGCGCGCACGTGGAGCGCGCGGTGACGGAGGCGCTGGGGCGGATCCGCTTCGACGTGGTGGCCCCGGAAGCGGCGGCGTGAGGGTCCGCGCGTGAGCCCCCGCCTCGCCAGCCTCGCGGCCGTGGTGCTCACCGCGCTCACCGCCGCCATCGCCCTGCACTTCGCCTCCGCGCCCCGGGCGCTGTCCGCGACAGCGCCCCCGGAGGTGTTCTCCGCGGGGCGTGCGCGCGAGCACCTGGCGCGCATCGCGGCCCGGCCGCACCCCGTGGGCTCTCAGGCCCACCGCGAGGTGCGCGAGTACCTGGTGGACACCGTGCGCGGCCTGGGCGTCACGCCCGAGGTGCAGGCCACGGCCGCCATCCACCCGGACATGGAGGAGAACTCCATCCCGGGCGCCACCGTCCACAACGTGCTCGCCCACGTGAAGGGCCAGGACAGCCGCGGCCTCATCGCCATCGTCGCGCACTACGACTCCGTGCCCACGTCGCCCGGGGCCTCGGATGACGGGGCCGGCGTGGCGGCGATGCTGGAGACGCTGCGGGCGCTGCGCACGGGCCCGCCGCTGCGCAACGACGTCCTCTTCCTCTTCACGGACGCGGAGGAGACGGGGCTCGTGGGGGCACGGGCGTTCGCGTTCCATCACCCGCTGGCGGAGCAGGTGTCCGTGGTCCTCAACTTCGAGGCCCGGGGCTCGCACGGGCCCTCGCTGATGTTCCAGCCGGGCCCCGGCAACCGCTGGCTCATCCAGCACCTGGCGCGCTCGGGGGCGCCCGCCCAGGCCAGCTCGCTGTTCGACGAGGTGTACCGGCGGCTGCAGAACGACACGGACTTCTCCGTCTTCCTCCAGCGGGGGAAGACGGGCCTCAACTTCGGCTTCCTCGACGGGTTCATGCGCTACCACGCGCGCACGGACGACCTCGCCCACTTCGGCCTGGACAGCCTCCAGCACCACGGCGAGGTGATGCTCGCGCTCGCACGGCACCTGGGCGACGACGCGCTGGAGCCCGCGCCCCCGGAGGACGCCGTCTACTTCAACGCCGGGCCCTTCCTCGTGCACCACCCTGCCACCTGGGCCCCGCCCATCGCGCTGCTGGCGCTGCTCGCGGTGGTGGCGGTGCTCGTCATGGGACTGCGCCGTGGCCGGCTGCGCGCGTCCGGGCTGGCGTGGGGTGCGGGTGCGTTGCTCGCGGCGGCGGTGGCGGGCGCGGCGGTGGTGCAGGCCGCGTGGTGGCTGGTGCTGCGCGTCGACGGGGGCCTGGGCGTGCTGCCGCAGGGCGACGCCTACCACGGCGACTTCTTCATCGCGGGACTGCTGGCGCTCACGCTGTCGGCGGTGGTCGGCGTCCAGGCACTCTTCCTGCGCAGGGCACGCGCGGAGGAGCGGGTGGCGGTGTCCGTCCAGTCGCTCTCCCCGCACGGGGCACTCGCGGAGGAGCGGGTGGCGGGGGCCGGCGTCCAAGCGCGCTTCCCGCGAGGGGCGCTCTCGGAGGAGCTGGTGGCGGGGGCGCTCTCGGTGTGGGCCGTGCTGGGCGTGGCCAGCGCATTCGTGGCGCCGGGCCTCAGCTACCTGTTCGCGGTGCCCGCACTCTTCGGCGCGTTGGCGCTCGGAGGACGGCTTCGCGGGCCGACGGTGCAGCCCTCCGCGCGAGGCCGGCTGCTGCTGGCCTTGAGCGCCATTCCGGCCCTGCTGCTGTGGGTGCCGCAGGTGATCAACCTCCATGTCGCGCTGACGCTCGCCCTGGCACCGGTGGCGACGCTGGCGGTGGCGCCCTGGCTCGCGATGCTGTGGCCGCAGGTCTTCGCACCGATGGCGCGGCCCGGCCGGACGGTGGCGCTGCCCGTGCTCGCGCTGGCGTGCGTGCTGCTGGGCGTAGGCGTGGTGCGGGAGCGCTTCGACGCGAGCGACCCGCGCCCCAGCAGCGTCGCCTACGCCGTGGATGCAAACCGGGGCGAGGCGTACTGGCTCTCCAGCGACTTCGAGGTGGACGCGTGGGCCTCGCGCTTCGTGAGCGCGGATGCTCCGGCGCGCCGCCTGGACAGCTACCTGCCCCGCTTCTGGCGCGACGTACGCGTGGCACCCGCGCCACACCGGCCCCTGCCGGCCCCCAACGTGCGCGTGACGAAGGACGAGACGCGGGACGGACTGCGACGGCTGGTGCTCCTCGTGGAGTCCGTGGAGAAGGCGCCGCTGCTCCAGGTCCGGTTCGGCGCGGGCACGCCGCTGCGGGCGCTGACCATCGCCGGCCAGCCGGTGGACTCGAGCGCCGTGGCCCGGCTGCGCGACGTCCCAGGCGGAGGTCTGCTGGAGTACTGGGACGTGCCGCCGGGAGGCCTGCCGCTGGAGCTCACCGTGCCCGAGGGCGCGCGGGTCCAACTCCGCGCGACCGCCGTGCGCTACGACCTGGACCAGGCCCCCGGCACTCCCGCGGCCCAACGTCCGGAGGACACCATGCCGGTGCCCTTCGGCTTCGCGGTGACGGACGAGACGCTGGTGAGCGTGACGGGCGAGTACTGACGCGCTTCAGAGTCCCGGCACGGCCGCGCGCAGCTTCCGCCACAGCACCTGGATGACGGCGGGATAGCCAGCGCGGATGAAGAGGTGTCCCCCGGGCAGCATGTGCTGGGAGAACGCGCCGCGCGTCCGCTCACGCCACGCGCCCAGCTCCTCCCGGGAGACGGCCGCGTCATCCAGCCCTCCGAAGGCGGAGAGGGGAACGTCCACCGGCTCACCGGGCCCGGGGGCCGCGCTCTCCGCCAGCTGGAGGTCCGCGCGCAGCAGGGGGCCCCACGCGTCCAGGAGCCCCGCGTCCGGGAGCCCGTCGAAGGCCCCCGCGCCCAGCTGCCGCACCACCTGGAGGAACTCCGGCTCCGGCAGCGCGTGCAGCAGGGGGCCCGTGCGCGGCAGGCCGGGCGCGGGCGCGCCGGACACGAAGAGGTGCAGCGGCGCGGGCCCGCCTCGCTGGCGCAGGCGCCGCGTCCACTCGAAGGCCACCAGCGCCCCCAGGCTGTGTCCGAAGAAGGCGAACGGCCGGTCCTCCAGCCAGGGCGACAGCGCCGCGTCCATTTCCTCCAGCAGCGCGGGCAGCGACGTGAAGGGCGGCTCCGCCAGGCGCTCCTCGCGTCCTGGCGGCTGCACCGCGGCCAGCTCCATGCCCTCCGGCAGCACGCCGGCCCAGGGACGGAACACGGACGCGCCACCGCCCGCGAACGGGAAGCAGAACAGGCGCACCCGGGTGCCGGCGCGGGCCCGGTGCAGGGGCAGCCAGGAGGAAGTCACCCCTCCCTTCTACCCTTCCCCCCCGCACCCCTGGAATCATGGCCCCATGGCTCCCTCCAAAGAACTGCATGAAGCCAACCGGCGCTCGTGGAACGAGGCCACCCCGGCACACAACAGCCACAAGGGCGACCAGGCCCGAGCGCTGCGCGAAGGCCACTGCACCCTCTTCCCCGAGGAGCGGGAGCTGGTGGGGGACGTGCGGGGCCGGTCGCTGGTGCACCTCCTGTGCAACAGCGGGCAGGACACGCTGAGCTTCGCGGCCCGGGGCGCGCGGGTGACGGGCGTGGACATCAGCGACGAGGCCATCGCGTTCGCGCGCTCGCTCTCCGACGCGTCCGGCCTCCCGGGCACCTTCGTGCGGCAGGACGTCTACGACTGGCTCGCCGCCGCCTCCGCGGAGGGCACGCGCTACGACGTCGCCTTCTCCTCCTACGGTGCGATGTGCTGGCTGTCCGACCTGGGCGCGTGGGCCCGGGGACTCGCGGGCGTGCTCGCGCCGGGAGGCCGCTTCGTCGTCGTCGACTTCCATCCGCTGGCGCTCACGCTCGACGAACAGTGGAGGCTCCACTACCCCTACGGTGGAGGCGTGCACGTGGAGACCTCTGGCGTGACGGACTACGTCGCGCAGGCGCAGGACGCGCTCGTGCCCTGGGGCTTCCAGGACGGCGTGAAGGACTTCCGCAACGCGCACCCGGACCACACGTTCCAGTGGGGACTGGGGGAGATCATCACCGCCCTGTTGTCCGCGGGCCTGCGGCTCGAGGCCCTCCGCGAGTACCCGTACGCGAACGGCGCGCGCCTCTTCCCGCGCATGCGCGAAACAGAGGGCCGCCGCATGTGGCCACCAGAGGAGTTGCCCACCATCCCGCTGATGTTCGGACTCGTGGTGATCAAGCCAGCTTGAGCCCCGCGCCTACCCGGCACCTCCTTGTTCGCATCCTGGAATTTGTCTATTTCCAGACAGGTGGGGATTTCCATCCGTGTGCGGGGACTGCACAAAGAGTTCGGTGATGTGGCTGCCGTTCGGGGCCTCGACCTGGAGGTCCGCACCGGCGAGTGCTTCGGACTCCTGGGCCCCAACGGCGCGGGCAAGACGACGACGCTGGAGATCCTCGAGGGACTCCAGACGGCCACCCGCGGCGAGGTGGAGGTGCTGGGGCGCACCTGGGAGAAGGCCGGGAACGCGCTGCGCGAGCGCATTGGCGTGGTGCTCCAGGAGAACCTCCTCTCCGACAAGCTGACGGTGCGCGAGACGCTGGAGCTCTTCCGGTCCTTCTATTCGCAGGGACCGGACACGGAGGAGCTGCTGGCGCTGCTCCAGCTCACGGACAAGTCCGACAGCTGGGTGGTGCGGCTGTCCGGCGGCCAGCGGCAGCGGCTGTCCATCGCGTGCAGCCTGGCGGGCGACCCGGAGCTCATCTTCATGGACGAGCCCACCACGGGCCTGGATCCGCAGTCGCGCCGGGCGCTCTGGCAGCTCATCTCCGCGTTCCGCGCGCGCGGGCGCACCGTGGTCTTCACCACGCACTACATGGACGAGGCGGAGCAGCTCTGCGACCGCGTGGCGGTGGTGGACAAGGGCCAGGTCATCGCGGTGGGGACGCCCGCGGAGCTGGTCGCGTCGCTGGGCGGCGAGCACGTGGTGGAGCTCACCACGCAGCCCGCGCTGGGCCCGCCGGACTTCGAGTCCGTGGCCGGGGTGACGGCCGCGCGCACCACGCTCACGGGCCGCCTGGCGCTGTCGGTGTCGCGGCCCCACCTGGCGCTGCCCGCCATCCTCGCGCGCATCGCGGAGCGCGGCGCGGAGCTGTCCGGGCTGACCACGCGCAACGCCACGCTGGAGGACGTCTTCGTGTCCCTGACGGGGAGGAACCTTCGTGACTGAGCCCACCATGGACGCGGCCGCTGGCGCGCGGCCCGCGCGGGGACGGCGCATGCCGCCGCTGGCGCGCCTGACGCTCACCCGGTTGCGGGAGTTCATCCGCGAGCCGGGCACGATCTTCTGGACGTTCGTCTTCCCCATCCTCCTCACGGTGGCGCTGGGCAGCGCGTTCAACCACGGCGTGACGCCGCGCACGCGCGTGGCGGTGGTGGACGGGCCCGGCGCGGAGCGCATCGCCGCGGCCCTGGCCGCCCACCCGAGCCTCACGCCCGAGCGCGTCCCGGCCTCCGACGCGAACGCGGGCCTGCGGACCGGCCGGTTCGCGCTGCAGGTGACGCCTCCGGAACAGACCGGGGGCGCGCTGGCCTACCGCTTCGACCCCACCCGCCCGGAGTCTCCCGCCACGCGCACCTTCGTGGACGACGTGCTCCAGCGCGACGCCGGCCGCGCCGACGCGCGCCCCGTGAAGGACGACGCGGTGAGCGCGCCCGGCACGCGCTACGTGGACTGGCTGGTGCCCGGCCTCGTCGGCATGAACGTGATGGCCGGCAGCATGTGGGGCATCACGTTCGTCATCGTCCTGGCCCGGCAGCGCCGGCTGCTCAAGCGCTTCGCGGCCACGCCCATGCGCCGCCCGGAGTACCTGCTGTCCTTCGCGCTGGCACGGGTGGTGTTCGTGCTGTGCGTGGACCTGCCGCTCGTGCTGGGCTTCGCGCGCGTGACGTTCGGCATGCCCATCCACGGCTCGCTCGCGGCGGTGGCGGCGGTGGCCCTGGCGGGGACGTTCGCCTTCAGCGGGCTGGCGTTCCTGTGCGCCTCACGCGCGCGCACCAGCGAGACGGCCGTGGGCCTCATCAACGTGGTGATGGTGCCCATGATGGGGCTTGCGGGCATCTTCTTCGCCTCCAGCCACTTCCCGGACGCGGTCCAGCCGCTCGTCCGGGCGCTGCCCCTGAGCGCGATGAACGCCTGCATGCGCGCCGTCATCAACGAAGGCGCGCCGCTGTCCGCGCTGCTGCCGGACCTGGCCATCCTGGGCACGTGGGGCTCCGCGTGCTTCGCCCTGGCCGTGCGCCTGTTCCGCTGGACCTGAGCACCTCTCCCATGTCTTCCGTTCTCCGTCCGCGTTCCACGGCGCCCGTCGTCATGGGGCTCCTCACCCTGCTCTGGGCCTCCTCTCCGCGCGCGGAAGGGCCGCCCGCGTCCAGCGCCATCCAGGCCCGGCGCACGCTCAAGCCCATCCAGTTGGACGGCCGGCTGGACGAGGCGGAGTGGGCGCTGGCGCCGCTGTTCGACCGCTTCGTGCAGACCTTCCCGAAGAACGGCGCGGCGCCCAGCGAGCGCACCGACCTGCGCGTCCTCTACGACGACGACAACCTCTACGTCGGCATCCTGGCGCGCGACTCGCAGCCCCTGCTCATCAACCGCCAGCTGGGGCGCCGGGACCGGCCTCCGGAGTCCGACTCCGTGACGGTGATGGTGGACAGCGCGCACGACCACCGCACCGCGTACGCGTTCACGGTGAACGCGGGCGGCATCCTGCGGGACGTCCTCTACTTCGAGGACATCAAGTACACCGAGGACTGGGACGCGGTGTGGGACGGCGCCGCCGCGGACCTGCCGGACGGGTGGTCCGCGGAGCTGGTCATCCCCCTGCACCTGCTGCGCTTCCCGGAAGCGCCCACGCACACCTTCGGGCTCGCGGTGCGCCGCAACCTGGCCCGCACGCGGGAGGTCATCGACTCCACCCTCCTGCCGCGCAACGACAACGCCTTCGTGTCCCGCTTCGGGCACCTGGAGGGCCTGGAGCGCATCCCGTCCCGCGGCGGCGTGCAGCTGACGCCCTACGTCGCCGCGCGCTTCGGCATGAGCCCCCGCTACGCGGACCCGGCGCGGCCCTCGCCCCGGCTGGGCTCCCCGTCCGCGGACGTGGGCGTGGACCTGCGCGCGGCGCTCACCAGCGACCTGACGCTCACCGCCACGGTGAACCCGGACTTCGGCCAGGTGGAGGCGGATCAGCTCATCCTCAACCTCAGCACCTTCGAGCAGTTCTTCCCGGAGAAGCGCCCCTTCTTCCTCCAGGGCATGGACGTCTTCCAGCCGGTGGGGGACTCCTCGCAGACGCTCTTCTACACGCGGCGCATCGGCCTGCAGACGCCCATCCTGGCGGCGGTGAAGCTGACCGGAAACCTCACCGACACGCTCCAGGTGGGAGTGCTGGACGCGGTGGTGATGGGCCCCTCCGCGCCCAGGACAGGCCTGGTGGACGCGGACGGCGAAGCGCTGCCGGACCGGCGCATCCGCTTCCACCCGTCCCGGCCGCTGCACCTGGGCCCCAACAACGAGCTGCCCGCGCAGGCGGGCGCCGCGCAGAACTTCCTCACCGTCGTGCTGCGCCAGCAGCCCGTCACCGGCGTGTCCGTGGGCGGCACCTTCGCGGCGGCCACGCCCCTGTCGGACCTGTGCGCGGGCATCCTGCCCTCGGACCCCGAAGAGCGCGACGCGTGCCGGGTGGCCGGCGGGAACGCGGCGGCGCTGGACTGGGACGTGCGCAGCACGGACGGCGCGTGGGGCGTGCGCGGCCAGCTCACCGGCTCGCGCGTGGCGGGAGGCCCGGAGGCGGGACGTCCCTTGCGCGACGGCACGCTCCTGCGCCCGGGGGACCTGGGCCTGGGCGCCTACGTGAGCGGCGGCAAGCAGGGCGGTGAGCCCTTCCGCTTCGACGTGGGCTACGAGTACCTGTCGCCGCGCCTGGAGCTGAGCACCACGGGCTACCAGCCGACCCAGAACCTCCAGGAGGCGTCGGGCCGGGTGTCCTTCGTGCGGCCCACCGGCTTCGGGCCGCTGCTGGACTTCTCCTCCTCCGTGCAGGGCTTCACCAGCTGGACCACGGACGGGCGCGGCATCCGCCTCAGCCACAAGGTCACGGTGGGCGCGCTGGCCACGCTGCCCGGCTTCCACGCCGTGGAGTGCGAGCTGGGCCAGCTCACCGGGCGCAGCGACATCCGAGAGATTCCCCTCACCGGCATCCCCTACGAGCGCCCGCCGTACCGGTACGCGGCGTGCGCGGGCTCCACGGACAAGAACCGCGCCCTCTCCTTCCAGCTGGACGGCTACGTGGGCCGCATCTCCGCCCCGGCGCCGCTGCCCTCCAAGACGGGCGGCGGCGGCGCGGTCACCATGACGTGGCGCCCCACGCCGCGCCTGGAGACGCAGCTGACCAGCGAGCTGCTGACCAACCTGGACGGGCCCCGCTACGTGGGGGACGAGGACGGCCGGCTCGTGTTCGGCCAGCTGCACCCGCGCGCCATGTCCTTCACGCTGCGCCAGCTGCTGGTGCTCACCCCGCGGCTCACGCTCCAGGCGTACGCGCAGTTCTTCTCCGCGTACGGCCGCTACGGCCCCTTCTTCGAAGGCACCCCGGACACGAACGGCCGGCTGCGGCTCGCGGGGCTGACGCCCACCACGACCGCGCTGGACCCGGACTTCCACGAGTCCGCGCTCAACCTCAACGCCGTGCTGCGTTGGGAGTACCGGCTGGGTTCCACGCTGTACTTCGTCTACTCACGCGCGCAGACGGAGCTGCCCACCACGCCGGGCACCGCGCAGGTGACCCGCCTGGCGCCCAACCAATTGCTGGACGGCGCCACCACGGACACCTGGCTGTTGAAGTGGTCCCACCAGTGGGGGCTTTGAGACGTATCAGGTCCGGCGCCCACCCCATCCCCCGCCGATGCAAGGGATTGGGCGGGCGCCAGCCCTCAAAGCCAACTCAGACAGTGGGCCGTTCGTCTGAATACAGAGAACCCGCCAGGACATCCATGTTCCGGATGGCGCCGCGAATCTCTTCCAGGAAGGGACGGCTCAGGTCTCCCTTCAGGCCATCCGTGCAGAAGCTCTCGTAGATCTCATTGATTGCCTTCTGGAGAAGGGTCGCCTTCTCCATGGGGTTGTCCATGGGCTTGCGGAACTCCGCCTCCAGCCGCGCGAAGGCCTTGAGGCCCTGCTCGTCCACCGCCCGCTCGTTCGCCAGCTTCCAGGCGATGTGCTGGAGGCGGTAGTCGGTGTGGAAGTTCTCCGCCAGGAAGCGCAGGTACTTGTTACGGCGGAAGCGCATGGTCAGCGCCATGCTGGTGTCCATGTACTCGAAGTAGTGCCACATCAGGGCGGGCATGAAGAGCGTCTCGCCGGTGCGCACCACCGCCTGATAACCCCCGACGTAGCGCACGAAGTTGTCATTCTCCTCCTGGCTGAGTCCTTCCGGGCTGAGCGCGCTGTTGTTACGCATGGGCAGGATCTTCCGCGACGACGTGGGCGGGACCAGCACCACGCGTTTCTCCCCCCAGAGCTGGTACTGGAAGATGTTCTTGTAGTCCGCGTCGAAGTGCATGTGGGTGAAGTTGCCCACGTTGCCCAACCACAGCATCGACGTGTACTCGTCGGGTTCCCCCGGGTCCGGATGGCAGTACTCGGGGATCGTGTATCCAGCCTCCACCTTCTGGATCATCGACCGGGGGACCTCCGCGCAGACCAGACGGCTGTCAGGGTCCTTTGCCACCATCTCCAGATAGCCGTTCACCGTGCTCTGGTTCTTTCCGATGTCGGAGAAGGTGAAGTCCTTGGAGATGAGCATCGACAGCATGCGGGTGAAGTATTCCTCGTGGCCCTCCTGCACCACGACGGGCATGTCCCCCAGTTCCTTGCGGGCGATGTCCAGGCTGGACAGCCGCCGGATGGGCTGTCCGTCGAACAGGTTCGTGATGATGACGGGCTTCTGCTTCCGCACGTACTCGTCGAGGAAGACTTCGCGAGTAGGGGCCTTGATGCGCTCGATGTTCTCGTACATCCGCTCTCCTAGAGGGACCCGGTGTTGGAATTGAAACCTGGATGGTTGTCTTTGGGCCGGAAGAAACCAGTCATCAAGGAATTTACAGGGTTCAAGTATATCAATGCAAGATTTGACAGACACACTTTGGCCGTGACACATGAATGCCGTCTTCCAAGCCATACATCGCGTGGAGCCCAACGACATGTCACCGGCGAGCCTGATTGAACTCTTGCGTCTTCGTTCAGCCGAAGCGCCAGGACATCAGGGCTACACATTCCTGGTGGATGGCGAATCCGAGGAAGCGGCGCTCACCTATGGCGAGTTCGACCGGCAGGCGCGTGCCATTGGTGCGTGGCTCCAGGCGAACGGGGCGAGGGGGGAGCGGGCGCTGTTGCTGTTCCCGCCGGGCAACGAATACCTGACGGCCTTCTTCGGGTGCCTGTACGCGGGCGTGGTGGCGGTGCCGGCGTATCCGCCGGACGTCATGCGCCTCAACCGCAGCCTGCCGCGCCTGGAGGCGATGGTGCGCGACGCGCGGGCGCGCTTCGTGCTCACCACGGAGATGATCCACGGCATGGCCGGGATGCTCTTCGAGCAGGCGCCGGAGTTGGCGGGGCTCACCTGGGTGGCCACGGACGCGCTGGCGCCGGGGCTGGAGGACGGCTGGAAGGACCCGGGCGTCACGGGGGACGCGCTGGCGTTCCTCCAGTACACGTCCGGCTCCACGGGCAGCCCCAAGGGCGTGATGCTGACGCATCGCAACCTGCTGGCGAACCTGGCGCTCATCCACCGCGCGTTCGGCCACTCGCGCGACAGCCGGGGCGTCATCTGGCTGCCGCCGTACCACGACATGGGGCTCATCGGCGGGCTGCTCCAGCCGCTCTACGGCGGCTTCCCCGTCGTGTTGATGTCGCCCATCGCCTTCCTGCAGCGCCCCTTCCGCTGGCTGCAGGCGGTGTCGCGCTACGGGGCCACGACGAGCGGCGGCCCCAACTTCGCCTACGACCTGTGCGTCCGGAAGGTGAGCGCGGAGGAGCGCGCGACGCTGGACCTGAGCCGCTGGAAGGTGGCCTTCAACGGCGCGGAGCCCATCCGGCCGGAGACGCTGGAGCGCTTCCACGAGGCCTTCGCGCCGCAGGGCTTCCGCAGGGAGGCCTTCTACCCCTGCTACGGGCTGGCCGAGTCGACGCTCATCGTCACCGGGCACGCGCTGGGCACAGCGCCGGTGACGGACGGCGTGAACCTGGTGGGCTCCGGACGGGTGCTGGAGGGGAACACGGTGCGGCTGGTGGACGCGCGCACCGCTCGCGAGTGCGCGCCCGGCGAGGAGGGCGAAATCTGGGTGGCGGGCGCCAGCGTGGGCCAGGGCTACTGGGAGCGCCCGGAGGAGAGCGCGCGCGTCTTCCACGCGCGGGTGGAGGGCGGGGGCTCGGACGACGCGCGCTACCTGCGCACGGGCGACCTGGGCGTGCTGCGCGGCGGCGAGCTGTTCGTCACCGGGCGCATCAAGGACCTCATCATCCTGCGCGGGCGCAACCTGTACCCGCAGGACGTGGAGTCCACCACGGTGCGCGTGCACCCCGCGCTGCGGCCGGGCTGCACCGCGGCGTTCTCCGTGGAGCTGGAGGGCGAGGAGCGGCTGGTCGTCGTGCAGGAGGTGGACGCGCGCCACGCCGGCACGGACCTGGAGGCGCTGGCCCGGAGCATCCGCGAGGCCGTGGCGCTGGCGCACGACGCCCAGGCGCATGACGTGGTGCTCATCCAGGCGGGCTCCCTGCCGAAGACCTCCAGCGGCAAGGTGCAGCGCTACGCGTGCCGTCAGGCGTGGCTCGCCGGGGAGCTGGAGGTGCTGGGCCAGAGCACGCTCCAGGCCTCCGTTCCGCCCGTGCCCACGCTGCGTCCGGAGCAGCTGCTCGCGCTCCCGGAGCCGGAGCGCGCGGCGCTCCTGGAGGCGTCGCTGGTGGACGCGGTGGCCGCGCGGCTGCGCCTTCCCCGCGCGCACGTCGACGCGGAGCGGACGCTCATCAGCCTGGGGCTGGACTCGCTGGCGACGGTGGAGCTCAAGAGCGACCTGGACGCGTGGCTGGGCACGGATACGTCCCTGGCGCGGCTGATGGACGCGGTGAGCCTGCGGGCCCTGGCGCGGGAGCTGGTGGGCACGCTGGGGCAGCGGCCCCTCGCGCCCGTGGCGTCGGGGGACGCGCTGGGGCGCCACCCGGTGTCCGAGGGACAGAAGGCGCTCTGGCTGGCGCAGCTCCTGGCGCCGGACAGCACCGCGAACCACCTGGCCTTCGCGGTGCGCTTCCACACGCCCGCGGACGTGCCCACGCTGCGCGAGGCGCTGGCGCGGCTGGTGGCGCGGCACCCGGCCCTGCGCACCACCTTCCACCTGGAGCGCGACGGTGAGCTCGTGCAGCAGGTGCACCCGGCCCTCCAGTTGGAGCACGGCAAGCTCGTGCAGCGGGCGGACGCGGCCCCGAACACCACGCTCCACCTGGAGCACGGTGAACTCGTGCAGCGGGCGGACACGGCCAGGAGCGGAGGGCTCCTGGAGGACGCGACCTCGCTTCCGCTGGAGGACGCTCCGCTGCGGCGCGCGCTGGCGGCGGACGCGTCACGCCAGTTCTCGCTGGAGAAGGGGCCGCTCTTGCGCGCCTCGCTGTACGCCCACGCTGGCGGCGGCCAGGTGCTGCTGCTCGCGGCGCACCACCTCATCCTGGACCTGTGGTCGCTGGCGCTGCTCGCAGAGGAACTGCACGGGCTCTACCCCGCGTTGAAGGAGGGACGGGACTCCGCGTCCCCCGCTCCGGCCCTGCGTCCGTCGGACTTCGCCCGCTGGCAGCGCCCGTTCCTGGAGGGCCCCGAGGGCGAGCGGCTGTTCGCGTACTGGCGCCAGCGGCTGGACGGCGTGCCGGACGTGCTGGAGCTGCCCACCGACCGCGCCCGTCCCCCGGTGCGCGCGTTCCGGGGCGCCGCGTGCACCTTCCGGCTGGACGCGGACCTGACGCGGCGGCTGCGCGCGCTGGCGCGCGAAGAGGGCACGACGCTGTTCTCGCTGCTGCTCGCCGCGTGGCAGGTCCTCCTGGCCCGGCACGCGGGACAGGAGCGCTTCGCGGTCGGCTCGCCCGCGGTGGGGCGCACGCGCTCGGGGTTGGAGGACGTCGTCGGCTACCACGTCAATCCCGTGGCGCTGGTGGCGGACCTGTCCGGGGACCCGCCGTTCCGCGCGCACCTGGGCCGGGTGCGGCGCACGGTACTGGAGGCGCTGGAGCACCAGGAGTATCCGTTCCCCTTGCTCGTGGAACGGCTGCGGCGTCCGCGCGACGCGAGCCGGTCTCCGTTGTTCCAGGCGGTGTTCGCCTGGGAGCAGCCCCACCAGCGCGAGGAGCTGACCCCGCTGGTGCTGGGCCTTGCCGGCGTGCGCGTGCGCTTCGCGGGTCTGGAGGCGGAGAGCGTGCCAGTGGAGCTGGGCACCGCGCAGTTCGACCTCGCGCTCCAGATGGCGGATGCGCCGCGCGGGTTGGACGGCGCGCTCCGCTACGACACGGACCTCTTCGACGCGGACACGGCTGGACGCATGGTGGCGCGCCTCACGTGCCTGCTCGCGGGCATCGCGGCGGACGCGGACCAGCGCGTGTCGGCCCTGCCGCTGCTGCCGGACGCGGAGCAGGCGCGCGTGCGGACGTTCAGCGCGGGGGCACTGGCGCCCGCGTCCTTCACTCCCGTTCACCACGCCATCGCGGCACGTGCCGTGATCGCGCCCGACGCGCTGGCCATCGCTTCGGACGGGCGACAGTGGTCGTACGGAATGCTGGAGCGCCAGGCCCACGCACTCGCGCACCGGCTGCGCCAGCTGGGCGTGGGTCCGGACGTACGCGCGGGCGTGCTGATGCACCGCTCGCCCGAGCAGGTACTGGCGCTGCTGGGCATCCTCAAGGCGGGCGGCGCGTACGTGCCGCTGGATCCGGATGCACCGCGGGCGCGACTTGAGGCGCTGCTGGAGGACGTGGGCGCGGCGGTGGTGCTCACGACGCCGGCACTGCGCTCACGGCTGCCCGCGTCCACGCGGGTGCTGGACGACGTGACGGCCCCGGTCCACGACGCACTGGACACCGCGCTGGACGTCACGCCCGTCGCGGACCACCTCGCCTACGTCATCCATACGTCCGGCTCCACCGGGCGGCCCAAGGGCGTGCAGCTCACGCACGGTGGCCTGGCCCACTTCGCGGGTTGGTACCAGCGGACCTTCGCCCTGTCGCCCCAGGACCGGGCCACGCACCTGTCCACGCCGGTCTTCGACGCGTCCGTGCTGGAGGTGTGGCCCGCGCTCATCGCGGGTGCCAGCCTGCACCTGCCCGGCGATGACGTGCGCGCACTGCCGGAGCGGCTCGTCGGGTGGCTCGCCGCCGAGCGCATCACCCACACCTTCCTCACCACGGCCCTGGCGGAGGGCGTGCTCGGCCAACAGTGGCCCCAGTCGCTCGCCCTGCGCGAGCTGACCACCGGCGGCGACCGGCTGCGCCAGCGGCCCTCCGCGCACACTCCCTTCCGCGTCACCAACCTCTACGGCCCTACCGAAGGCACCGTGGCCGCCACCTTCGCCCCGGTCGGATCCGCGGATGTGGAGTCTGGACTCCCCACCATCGGCCGGCCGCTGGACGGCGTGCACGTGCACGTGCTCGACGCAGGGCTGCGGCCCCAGCCGCTGGGCGTCGCGGGCGAGCTGTGCATCGGCGGACCGGGCGTGGCGCGGGGCTACCTGGACCGCCCCGGCCTCACCGCCCGCGCCTTCGTGCCGGATCCCTTCAGCACGGTTCCCGGCGCGCGTCTGTACCGGACCGGGGACCTCGCGCGCCTGCTGCCGGACGGCGAACTCCAGTTCCTGGGCCGGCTGGACCATCAGGTGAAGCTGCGCGGCTTCCGCATCGAGCTGGGGGAGATTGAAGCCGTCCTCCAGCGTCACCCGGACGTGCGGCAGTGCGTGGTCGCGGTGCGCGACGAGGCGCCCGCTGGCAGGCGCCTCGTCGCCTACGTCGTCGCCGCGCCGGACTCAGCGCTCACCGGCTCCACGCTGCGCGAGCACGTGCGCCGCGAGCTGCCGGAAGTCATGTGCCCCGCGGCCTTCGTGCTCCTGCCCGCGCTGCCGCTGACCCCCACGGGCAAGGTGGACCGTCAGGCCCTGCCCGCGCCCGAGCTGGAGCGCTCCACGTCCTTGGAGGACACGACGCCACGCACCGCCACGGAGCAGAAGCTCGCGGACCTCTGGGCGGAGCTGCTCGGCGGGGCCGTGGGCCTGCACGAGGACTGGTTCGCGCTGGGCGGCCACTCGCTGCTGGCCGCGCGACTGCTCGCTCGCGTGCGCGAGGTGTTCGGGGTGGAGCTGCCCCTGCGCACGCTGTTCGAAGCGCCCACGGTGGCCTCGCTCGGCGCGCGCATCGACGGAGGCGTGCGTGCTCCGGCGCGCGGTCCCGCGCTGACGCACCGGACGGACCGAGCGCCGGAAGCGCCGCTGTCCTACGCTCAGGAGCGGCTGTGGTTCCTGGACCAGCTGGAGCCCGGCGACGCGCGCTACCACCTGCCCGCGGCGGTCCGCCTCCAGGGTCCGCTGGACGTCGCGGCACTGCGCCGAGGCCTGGATGAAGTGGTCCGCCGCCACGAAGCGCTGCGGACCACCTTCTCCCAGCACCAGGGCCGCACCGTGCAGCGCGTCCACGCGCACGTCCCCCTTGAACTGCCCGAAGTGGACCTGGGCAGCCTGTCCCCGGAGGCGCGCGACGCGCGGGTGCGCCAGCTCGCGAAGCATGAGGCTCGCGCTCCGTTCGCCCTCGCCCAAGGTCCCCTGTTGCGGGCACGGCTGCTGCGGCTGGGTCCGGACGAGCACGTCCTGCTCCTGACGCTCCACCACATCGTCGCGGATGGCGAGTCCGTCACCGTGTTGCTGCGGGAGCTGGGGGCGCTGTACGCGGCGTTTTCCACGGGCGCCCCTCCGGCGCTCGCGCCCCTGCCGCTCCAGTACATCGACTTCACGCTGTGGCAGCGGGAGTGGCTGGCGGACGGCGTGCTGGCGCGGCAGCTCGCGCACTGGAAGCAGCGGCTCGCGGGCACCCCTGGTGTCCTGGAGCTGCCCACGGACCGTCCCCGGCCCGCGGTGCGGACACTCGCGGGCGGACGTCACGCGGTCCACCTCCCGGCGGCGCTCGCCGGAGGACTCGCGGAGCTGGGCCGGCGCGAAGGCGCCACGCCGTTCATGACGCTGCTGGCGGCGTTCCAGACGCTGCTGCTGCGCTACACGGGCCAGGACGACCTCGTCGTGGGCTGCCCGCTGTCCAACCGCACGCGCGTGGAGACCGAAGGCCTCATCGGCTTCTTCGTCAACACGCTGCCCCTGCGCACGGACGCCTCCGGCAACCCCACCTTCCGCCAGCTGCTGGGCCGGGTGCGCGAGTCCGTGCTCGCGGCGCACGAGCACCAGGACGTGCCCTTCGAGAAGCTGGTCGAAGCGCTCGCGGTGGAGCGCGACCTGGGCCGCACGCCGCTCTTCCAGGTCGCGTTCTCCTACCAGGACGCGCCCCTGCCCTCCCGCGCCCTCCAGGGGCTGCGCCTGACGCTCCTGGAATCCGAGTCCGCTCCGGCGAAGTTCGACCTGGACCTCGCGCTGGAGCGCGGCGAGGACGGCGGGCTGACCGCGCGCTTCGAGTACGACGCGGACCTCTTCGACGCGGCCTCCATCGCGCGCCTCGCGGGGCACTTCCAGGTGCTGCTCTCCAGCATCGCGGCGGATCCCGACGCCCACGTAGGCGACCTGCCCCTGATGACGGCCGGGGAGCGGCACACGCTGCTCCACGCGTGGAACCCGCGCCCGGTGGCACCGCCATCCCACGTCCCCGTGCACGCGCGCTTCGAGTCCTGGGCGCGGCGCACGCCGGACGCGCTCGCGGTGGCCTTCGCGGGCGAGGCCCTCACCTACGGCCAGCTCGAAGTCCGCGCGAACCGGTTGGCCTGGCACCTGCGCGGGCTGGGCGTGGGGCCTGACGTGCCCGTGGCGCTCTGCATGGAGCGCTCGACCGCGTTCGTCGAAGCCGCGTTGGGCGTCCTCAAGGCAGGCGGCGCCTACGTTCCGTTGGACCCTTCCGCGCCCCCGGAGCGGCTCCAGTCCATCCTGGAGGATGTCCGCGCGCCGGTGCTCCTGTCCTCGCGCGGCACCGCCGCGCTGACGCTCCCACCGGACTGCCGCTGCCTGCTCGCGGAGGACGGCTTCGGCGCCACTGCTGAGCCCGCGAACGCTCCGCCGGAGTTCACGGGTCCGCGCCACCTGGCGTACGTCATCTACACGTCGGGCTCCACCGGCCGCCCCAAGGGCGTGGAGCTGGAGCACGCGGGCCTGGCCCACCTGGTGGACTGGCATCAGCGGACCTACGCGCTGACGCCGGAGGACCGCACGACCCAGGCCGCCGGCCTCGCATTCGACGCCGCGGTCTGGGAGCTGTGGCCCACCCTCGCGGCGGGCGCCAGCCTCCACATCGTGGAGGACGAGGTGCGCGCCATGCCGGAGCGCCTCGTCGCGTGGCTCACCGAGGAGCGCATCACCCGCTGCTTCCTCCCCACGCCGCTCGCGGAGGCGGTGCTCACGCAGCCGTGGCCCGCGCACGCGGCGCTGCGCACGCTCCTCACCGGCGGAGACCGGCTGCACCGGGGCGCACCCGAAGGCACCCCGTTCCAGCTGATCAACCACTACGGCCCCACGGAGTGCACGGTCGTCGCCACCAGCGGCCCGGTCTCTGTTGGCGCGGTGAACCCGCCCATCGGGCGTCCCATCGCGAACACCCAGGCCTACGTCCTGGACGCGCACCAGCAGCCCGTCCCCGTGGGCGTCCCTGGCGAGCTGTGGTTGGGCGGTCTGGGTCTCGCGCGCGGCTACCTGAACCATCCGGAGCTGACCGCGCGCGCCTTCGTGCCCCACCCCTTCGACACGCGCGACGGCGCCCGCCTCTACCGCACCGGCGACCGGGTCCGCTTCCTGCCGGACGGGGCGCTCGAGTTCCTGGGCCGCACCGACGCGCAGGTGAAGCTGCGCGGCCTGCGCATCGAACCCGGCGAGGTGGAGTCGCTCGCGCTGGAGCACCCCGCCGTGCGGCAGGCCATCGCCACGGTCCGCGAGGACGGGCCCCGCGGCAAGCGGCTGGTGCTCCACGCGGTGCTGGCGCCGGAGCAGGCGTGCACGGAAGGCGACCTCAAGGTCCACCTGCGCCGCCGGCTGCCGGAGTCCATGGTGCCGTCCGCCATCATGTTCCTGGACGCGCTCCCGCTCACCCTCAACGGGAAGGTGGACCGGCGCGCGCTGCCCGCTCCGGATGCCACGCCCCGCGCGGACGGCGTGGCGCCCCGCGACGCCACGGAGCAGCGGCTGGCGGACATCTGGACGGAGCTGCTCGGGACGCCCCGGGTGGGCGTCCACGACGACTTCTTCGAACTGGGCGGCAACTCGCTGCTCGCCACCCAGGTCATCTCGCGCGTGCGCGAATCCTTCGGCGTGGACGTGCCCCTGCGCAGCGCCTTCGAGGCGCGCACCGTGGCCGCGCTCGCGCAGGTCGTCTCACGGCAGGCGGAAGTCAGGAAGCAGCCCGTCCTCACGGCGCGCGCGCCAGATGAGGCGCTGCCCCGGGTGGATGGGCTGTCCGAGGCGGAGCTGGACGCGCTCATCGCGGAGCTCGAAAGCGGAGAAATCGAATCATGAGTGACGAGAAGCAGTCCTCCGCGTTGGAGGAGAAGCGCGCCCGCGCCCGGGCCCTCATCCAGCAGCGCGCGGCGAAGCCCCGGGCCTTCCAACCCTCCTTCGCCCAGCAGCGGCTGTGGTTCCTGGACCGGCTGGAGCCGGGCAGCCACCACTACGGCATCCCCTTCGCCGTGCGCCTCAGCGGGACGCTGGAGCGCGGCGCCCTGGAGAAGAGCTTCCAGGAGATCGTCCAGCGCCACGAATCCCTGCGCACGACCTTCCAGGCCCGCGAGGGCGAGGCCGTGCAGGTCGTGGGGCCCGCGCCCGAGCTGCCCTTGCACGTGGTGGACCTGGGCGGACTGGACGCGCGGGAGACCGCGCGCCGCGTGCGCGAACTGACCGCCGAGGACGTGGCCGCGCCCTTCGACCTGGAGCGCGGTCCGTTGATCCGCTGGAAGCTGCTGCGCCTGTCGGACGCCGAGCACATCCTGCTGCTGTCGATGCACCACATCGTCTCCGACGGCTGGTCCATCGGCGTGTTCGTGCGCGAGCTGGCCGAGCTGTACGCGGCCTTCCTCCAGGGCGCGCCCTCGCCGCTGCCGCCACTCAAGGTGCAGTACTCCGACTTCGCCCGCTGGCAGCGCGACTGGCTCCAGGGCGACGTGCTGGAGGAGCAGCTCGCGTACTGGCGCGCGCACCTGGCGGACGCGCCCACCGCGCTGGGCCTGCCCACGGACCGGCCGCGTCCTCCGGCCCAGACCTTCCGCGGCACGCAGCTGCCCCTGGGCGTGAGCCCGGCCGTCACCGCCGCGCTGAACACCCTCTCCCGCCAGGAGGGGGCCACGCTGTTCATGACCCTGCTGGCCGCGTGGCTGGTGCTGCTCCAGCGCTACACGCGCCAGGACGACCTCGTCGTCGGCACGCCCATCGCCAACCGCAACCGCGCGGAGACCGAAGGGCTCATCGGCTTCTTCGTCAACACGCTGCCCCTGCGCACGAACCTCTCCGGCGACCCGCGCTTCACGGACCTGGTGGCCCGCGTGCGCGAGACGGCCCTGGGCGGCTTCGCCCACCAGGACGTCCCCTTCGAGAAGCTGGTGATGGACCTGCGCGTGAAGCGGGACCTGAGCCGCTCGCCGCTCTTCCAGACGATGTTCGTGCTCCAGAACGCGCCGCTCCAGCCGCTGGCGCTCCCGGGGCTCACGCTCACGAACCTGGACCTGGAGACGGACACCGCCAAGTTCGAGCTCACCCTCACGCTGGTCGAGACGTCGGGCGCGCTGACGGGCTGGCTCGAATACAACACGGACCTCTTCGACGCCTCCACCGCCGACCGGCTGGCGCGGGCCTACGAACGCCTGCTGGAAGGCATCACTGCGGATCCGCGGCGCCGCGTCTCCGAGCTGCCGCTGCTGGACGCGGCCGGACGCCAGCAGGCGCTGGAGTCCTTCCACCCGCCCGCGGTGCCGCTGTCCCCGCGCCCCCTGCACGTCCTCTTCGAGGAGCAGGCACGGCGCACGCCGGACGCCATCGCGGTGGAGTGCGAGGACGAGCACCTCACGTACGCGGAGCTGGAGCGCCGGGCCAACCGGCTCGCGCACCTGCTGCTCGCGTCCGGGCTGGAGCCCGAGGAGCGCGTGGCGTTGTGCCTGCCCCGTTCGACGGAGGTGCTGGTGGCGATGCTCGCGGTCATGAAGGCCGGCGGTGCCTTCGTGCCGATGGACGCCGGAGCCCCCACGCAGCGGCTGGCCCTGATGGTCGCGGAGTGCCGCGCCCGCTACGTGCTCGCGCCCCCCTTGCTCGCGGTCAAGCTGCCGGTGCCGCCGGAGGCGCGCCTGGAGCCCGGCGCGTGGCGGCAGGAAGGCCTTCCGGAGACGCCTCCCGCGCGGACCGTCCACCTGGAGCAGCTGGCGTACGTGGTCCACACCTCCGGCTCCACCGGCGTGCCCAAGGGCGTGATGATCGCCCATGCGGGCATCGCCAACCGGATGCTCTGGGAACAGCACGCGCTGCCCATCGGACCGGAGGACCGCGTCCTCCAGGTGGCCTCGTTCGGCTTCGACGCCTCCATCTGGGAGTTCTTCCGCGCGCTGCTCGCGGGGGCCCGCGCGGTGATGGTGCGCGACGGCGCGCACCAGGACAGCCGCTACATCGCGGACCTCATGGCCCGGCGCGGCGTCACGCAGATGAACGTGGTGCCGTCGCTGCTGCGCGTGGTGCTGGAAGAGCCCCGCATGGCGGACTGCCACGCGCTGCGCACGGTGGTCTGCGGAGGCGAGGCGCTGACGACCGACCTGGTGGACCGGCTGGCGGAGCACTCCTCCGCGACGCTCTTCAACTTCTACGGCCAGACGGAGGTGTCCATCGACGCCACGTGGTTCACCTGCGCGCCCGGCATGGCGCGCAAGGCGGTGCCGCTGGGCCAGCCGCTGGGCAACATGAAGATGCACGTGCTGGACGTGCGCGGACAGCCCGTTCCTCCGGGCGCGCCCGGCGAGGTGTACCTGGGCGGCCCGGGCCTGGCCCGCGGCTACTTCCTGCGGCCGGACCTGAGCGCGGAGCGCTTCGTGCCGGACCCCTTCGGCCCTCCGGGCTCGCGCCTGTTCCGCACCGGCGACCTGGCCCGCCAGCTGCCGGATGGCGAGCTGGAGTTCCTGGGGCGCGGCGACCACCAGGTGAAGATCCGCGGCGTCCGCGTGGAGCTGGGCGAGATTGAAGCGGCGCTCCGCCAGCACCCCGCCATCCAGGACGTGGTGGTGCTCGCGCGCGAGCAGGCCGTGGAACCCGGGCCCACCGCGCTGGTTCCGCGCCTGCTCCCGCTGGAGCCGCCCCCGCGCGGCCCGTCCCCTCATCCCCTGCCCTGACCCTCACCCCCTCGCGGAGTAGACACGCCATGCAACGCACCAACCTCCAACTGGCTCCTCAGCATCCGTCGCTGGCCCCGCAGCCCCAGTCACTTCCGGTGGTCTCCTCGCACACCGAATGGGATCCGCTCGAGGAGGTCATCGTCGGCGTCGCGGACGGCGCCACGGTGCCCTCGTGGCACGTGACCCTCAAGTCGACCATGCCCCGCAAGCACTGGGGCTTCTTCCAGGAGCACGGCGGCAAGCCCTTCCCCCAGGACATGGTGGACGCGGCCAACCGCGACCTGGACGAGTTCGCGCACATCCTGGAGGCCGAGGGCATCCGCGTCCGCCGCCCCGAGCGCGTCTCGCACACAAAGCCCTTCTCCACGCCGGACTGGCACTCGCCGGGCGGCCTCTACACGGCCATGCCCCGCGACCTGCTGCTCGTCGTGGGCGACCACCTCATCGAGACGCCCATGCCGTGGCGCTCCCGCTATTTCGAAGTACATCCGTACCGGAAGCTATTGAAAGAGTACTTCCACGCGGGCGCGCGGTGGACCTCCGCGCCCAAGCCGCAGCTGACGGACGAGTCGTTCGACGACACCTGGGAGGTGCCGGGTGACGACGAGCCCATGCGCTACGCCCTCACGGAGTTCGAGCCGCTCTTCGACGCGGCGGACTTCGTGCGCTGCGGCCGGGACCTCTTCTACATCCGCAGCCACGTGACGAACGCGTTCGGCGTGGAGTGGCTGCGGCGGCACCTGGGCAGCGAGTACCGCATCCACGAGCTGAAGTGCCGGGACACCAAGCCCATGCACATCGACACGACGTTCATGCCGCTGGCCCCCGGCAAGCTGCTGGTGAATCCGGAGCGCGTGGACGAACTGCCGCGGATGTTCAAGTCGTGGGACATCCTCCGCGCGCCGCCGCCCTGCGCGTCGGACGACCTCATCCTCTACTTCAGCGGCAAGTGGCTGAGCATGAACATCCTCATGCTCGATGAGCAGCGCCTCGTCGTGGACAAGAACGAGCACACGCTGATCCGCGCGTTCAAGGACTGGGGCTTCAAGCCCATCACCTGCAACTTCACCAACTTCTACCGGCTGGGAGGCTCGTTCCACTGCGCCACGCTCGACGTGCGCCGCCGTGGCGTCCTCCAGTCCTACTTCTGAGCCCGGGCTGCACGCGTCGCATCCCCTCTCCTTCGACAACCCTCCCGAGGACCGCTCCAACATGTCGTCCACGCCCCACCGGCTCTCCGAATCCCCTTCCGAACAGCGTGAACCGCCGGCCCGAAACCTGGCGCGGGAGGACGCCCCCACCGCGCCCTCCCGGGAGCTGGTGGCCTACGTCGTCCCGCGCCAGGGACAGACGGCGCCCACCGTCGAGGAACTGCGCGGCTTCCTCAAGGAACGGCTGCCGGAGTCACTCATCCCCCAGGCGTGGATGCTGCTGGAGTCGCTGCCCCTCACCATCAACGGAAAGGTGGACCTGCGCGCGCTGCCCGCGCCCCTGCGCCCCCAGGCGGCGCAGGCCTTCCTGCCACCCCAGGGCGCGACGGAGGAGCTCATCGCCGGCACCTGGGCGAGCCTGCTGCGCGTGCCGCGCGTGGGACGGCACGACAACTTCTTCGAGCTGGGCGGACACTCGCTGCTGGCCACCCAGGTGATGTCGCGCCTCAACTCCGCGCTGGGCACCGAGCTGCCCCTGCGCATCCTCTTCGAGGCGGCCACGGTGGCGGGGCTCGCCGCCCGCGTGGAGGGCGCGAGCGCGCAGGGGCCGGGAGAAGCCCTGCCGCCGCTGGTCCCCGCGCCGCGTGACGCGCCCCTGCCGCTGTCCTTCGCCCAGCAGCGGCTGTGGTTCCTCGACCAGTTGGAGCCCGGCCTCACCGCCTACAACGTCGCGGGCGCGGTGCGGCTGCTAGGCCCGCTGGACGTCCAGGCCATGGCGAAGAGCCTCCAGGCGCTCGTGCAGCGCCACGAAACGCTGCGCACCACCTTCGCGCTGGTGGACGGCCAGCCCGTGCAGCGCGTGCACCCCACGGTGGAGGTGCCGGTGCACGTGGAGGCGCTGTCCGGCGCCAGCGGGGACGCCGTGCGCCAGCGCGTGGAGGAGGAGGCGCGCAGGCCCTTCGACCTGGCCACGGGTCCGCTCCTGCGCGCGCGCCTGCTGGACCTGGGCGGCATGGAGCACGTGCTGCTCGTCACGATGCACCACATCATCTCCGACGGCTGGTCCATCAGCGTCTTCGTGCGCGAGCTGGCCGCCTTCTACGGCGCCTTCACCTCCGGGCAGCCCGCCGCGCTGGCGCCCCTGGCCGTGCAGTACGGGGACTTCTCCGTGTGGCAGCGTCAGTGGATGCGCGGCGCGCGGCTGGACGCGCAGCTGGCGTACTGGAAGCAGCAGCTGGCGGGAGCGCCGCCCTCGCTGGAGCTGCCCACGGACCGGCCCCGCCCGGCCGCGCAGCGCTACCGCGGCGCGCGCCACGCCTGGAAGCTGGGCCGGGCGCTGACGGACGCGCTCCAGCAGCTGTCGCGCCGCCAGGACGTGACCCTCTTCATGACGCTGCTGGCGGGCTTCAACGTGCTCCTGGGCCGCTACGCGCGCACGGAGGACGTCGTCATCGGCAGCGCCATCGCCAACCGCGGCCACGTGGAGACCGAGGGGCTCATCGGCTTCTTCGTCAACACGCTGGCGCTGCGCACGGACCTCTCCGGCGACCCGCGCTTCGTGGAGCTGCTGGGCCGCGTGCGGCAGACGACGCTGGGCGCCTACGCCCACCAGGACGTCCCCTTCGAGAAGCTGGTGGAGGCGCTGCAACTGCCGCGCGACCTGAGCCGCCCGCCCCTCTTCCAGGTCATGTTCGCGCTGCAGAACATGCCCCCGCCCCGCCTGGAGCTGGACGGCATGACGCTGACGCCGGTGGACGTGGAGACCGGCTCCGCGCAGTTCGACCTCACCCTGAGCCTCACCGAGGACAAGGACGGCCTGGTCGCCTGGTTCGAATACAACACCGACCTCTTCGACGCGGCCACCGTCCAGCGGCTGGCGGGCCACTACCAGACCCTGCTGGAGGGCGCCGCGCGCGACCCGCGCCTGCGCCTCTCCCGGCTGCCGCTGCTCACGCCCGCGGAGCACCAGCGGCAGCTGCTGGACTGGAACCGCACGGACGTGCCCTGGCGGCGCGACGAGTGCTTCCACGAAGTGTTCGAGGCCCAGGTGGACCGCACACCGGACGCCATCGCGGCCACATGTGAAGGCCGCTCCCTCACGTACCGGGAGTTGGACGCGCGGGCCAACCGGCTGGCGCACCACCTGCTCGCCGCGGGCGTCTCCACGGACCGCATCGTCGCGCTCTTCCTGGACCGGGAGCTGGAGTTCCTCATCGCCATGCTCGCCGTGTGGAAGGCGGGCGGGGCGTACGTGCCCATCGACCCGGCCCTGCCCCGGCACCGGCTGCGCTCCGTCGTGGAGCAGAGCCAGTGCGTGATGCTGCTCACGGAGGAGCGCCACCTCGCGGACGCCCGGGACATCGCCTCCGGCCGCCCCGTAGCGCGGGTGACGGAGCTGCTGGAACAGGACGCGCCCGGGACGCGCCCGGACGTGCACGTGCCGCCGGAGAGCCTCGCCTACGTCATCTTCACCTCGGGCTCCACCGGCATGCCCAAGGGCGTGATGATCGAACACGTCGGCATGCTCAACCACCTGCGTGCGAAGCAGCACACGCTGGGCATCACCGCCAGGGATGTGGTGGCGGAGATCGCCACGCCCAGCTTCGACGTGTCGGTGTGGCAGTTCGTCTGCGCGCTGCTCGTGGGCGCGCGCACGGCCATCTTCAAGGACGAGTCCGCGTGGGAGCCCGTCCAACTGCTGGCGAAGATGCGGGACGAACGGGTCACCGTCCTGGAGACGGTGCCCACGCACATGCGCATCATGCTGGAGGAGCTGGAAGCGAACCCCGGCCGCTACGACCTGTCTGGGATGCGCTGGTTCATCGTGAACGGTGAGCCGCTCTTGCCGGAGCTGTGCGCGCGCTGGTTCAAGCTGTGGCCGGGCGTGCCCATGGTGAACGCCTACGGCGCCACGGAGGTCTCCGACGACAGCGCGCACTACCCCATGCGCTCCGCGCCCTCCATGCACTGGGCCAGCCTGCCCATCAACGGCACGCTGCCCAACCTCCAGGCGTACATCCTGGACACCTTCCTCCAGCCGGTGCCCATCGGCGTCGCGGGGGAGATGTACATCGGCGGCGTCGGCGTGGGGCGCGGCTACCTGGGGGACCCCTTCAAGACGGCCCGGTCCTTCGTGCCGGACCCGTTCGCCACGGAGCCCGGCCAGCGGCTGTACCGCACCGGTGACCTGGTGCGCTTCCTGGAGGACGGCAGCATCGAAGTGCTGGGCCGCATCGACCACCAGGTGAAGATCCGCGGCTTCCGCATCGAGATTGGCGAAGTGGAGGCCGCGCTCGCCCAGCACCCGGCCCTGCGGGACTCGGTCGTCGTCGCGCGCGGGGACAAGGGCCACGCGAAGCGGCTGGTGGCCTACGCCGCCGTCAAGGAGGCGGAAGCCGTCACCCCGGCCGCGCTCGCGGAGCACCTGTCCAGCCGGCTCGCGGACTACATGGTGCCGTCCGCCTTCGTGCTGATGGACGCGCTGCCGCTGTTGCCCAACGGCAAGGTGGACCGCAACGCGCTCCCCGCGCCGGGAGAGGGCGACCAGGGTTCGCTCACCGCGTACGTGGCGCCCCGCACGCCGCTGGAGCAGCGGATCGCGGACGTCTGGGCGGACCTGCTGGGCCTGCCCCGCGTGGGCGCGGAGGACAACTTCTTCGCGCTCGGCGGGCACTCGCTGGTGGCCATCCAGTCCAACGCGAAGCTGCGCGCCCTCACCGGCGTGGAGCTGTCCGTGCGCGACCTCTTCGAAGGCCAGACGGTGGCGCGCATCGCGCAGCGCATCGAGGCCTTGCAGAGCGTCCCCGCGGACGGTGCCGCGCCGGCGGTGGCGCTGCCGCCCCTGCGCAGGCTGGAGCCCCGGGCGCACTACCCGCTGGCCACGTACCAGTTCCCCGAGTGGTACATGCACGAGCTGGAGCCGGACAGCCCGTTCTACAACGTGTGCATCGGCGACCTGGTGCTCACCGGCGCCCTGGACCTGGACGCCTTCACCCGCGCCTGGCAGACGCTGGTGGACCGCCACGACATCTTCCGGCTGCACTTCGGTTACGTGGACGGCCAGCCCGTGCAGTACGTCCGCCCGCACGTGGCCGTCACCCGCGAGTCGCTGTACCTGGACCGGCGCGACGTCCCGGACGCGGACTTCCACGCGGAGGTGCAGAGGCTGGCGCGGCACCACAGCGGGCAGTCGCTCGACTTCGAGAACGGCCCCATGTTCCACGTGAAGCTCGCGCACTTCTCCGGCGACCGCTTCCTCGTCCTCTTCCTCGTCCACCACATCATCTGGGACGAGACCTCCACCATGAACCTGGCGCGGGAGCTGAGTGAGCTCTACAACGCCTTCCGCGCGGCGCGAGCCCCTCGCCTGCCGGAGCTGCGGCTGGGCTACGTGGACTACGCCGCGTGGATCCACGGCGCCGTGGCCTCCGGAGGCCTGGAGCCCCAGCGCCGCTACTGGCTCCAGAAGTTCGCCACGCTCCCGCCGCCCCTGGAGCTGCCGCTCGACTTCCCGCGCCCCGCCTTCCAGACGTTCAACGGCGCGGAGGTCCACCGCGTCATCCCCAGGGAGCGGAGCGCCGCCATCGACGCCTTCGCCCGCCGGCACCACACCACGCTCAACATCGTCTTCCTCTCCGCGCTGCACGCGCAGCTGCACCGGCTGAGCGGACAGCGGGACTTCGTGGTGGGCACGCCCATCGCCAACCGCGACGACGAGCGCGTGGCGCCGCTCCTGGGGCTCTTCGCCACCGCGCTGCCCATGCGCTGCACCGTGCGGTCCGGCATGACCTTCCAGCAGCTGCTGGAGGACACGCGCCAGACGGCGGCGGAGGCCTATGACCACCACGTCTACCCCAGCGTGCTGGCCATCCAGGAGCTGAACCCGGACGCGGACCTGTCCCGCAACCGCCTCTTCTCCGTGATGTACGGGCTGCAGAACAACAAGCTGCGGCTCGCCGACGAGGTCCGCTTCGACGGGCTCCAGCTGGAGTTCCTGCGCGGCATCGAGGTCGCCGAGAGCGAGACGTCCAAGTTCGACCTCACGTACATCGTGGACCACGTCGCCAGCGGCGTCATCGTCCGGCTCAACTACAACACCGACCTGTTCAAGGCCGCGACCGCGGAGCGGATGCTGGAGCAGTACCTCTCGCTCGTCGAACAGCTGGTGGCGGACCCCACCCGCGCGCTCGCGGACTACCGGATGTTGTCCACGACGTCGGAGCAGCGGCTGCTGCACGCGTTCAACGACACGGCGCTGCCCTTCGACGCGGACACCGGCGTGCACCGCATGGTGGAAGCACAGGTGGAGCGCACGCCGGACGCGGTGGCGCTGTCCTGGGAGGGCGGACACCTCACGTACCGGCAGCTCGACCGCGAGGCCAACCGCTGGGCCCACCACCTGCGGGCGCACGGCGTGGGCCCGGAGGACCGGGTCGGCGTGCGACTGGAGCCGTCACCGGAGCTGGTGCTCGCGCTGCTGGCCGTGCTCAAGTCGGGAGCCGCGTACGTGCCCGTCAGCCCGGAGCATCCGGAGGAGCGTCAGGCCCAGGTGCTGGACGCGGCAGGAGCCCGGCTGCTCATCACCCTGGGGCAGCCGGTTGAAAGCCTCCAGCGCCCGGGGCTGACGGTGCTCTCCATGGACGCGGAGCGCGCTGGCGTCGCGTCCCGGCCCCCCACCGCTCCGGCGGGTTCGCTGGGGGGCCGCGCGCTGGCCTACGTGCTGTTCACGTCGGGCACCACGGGCGTGCCGAAGGGCATTGAAATCGAGCACCGGGGCATCGCCAACGTCGTCGCCTCCACCCAGCGGGACTACGCGCTGGACGCGAGCGACGCGGTGCTGCTGCTCACCTCGTTCACGTTCGACCCGTTCGTGCTGGACCTCTACTGGCCGCTGACCGTGGGCGCGCGGGTGGTGATTCCGCCGCACGCCGCGGCCCGCTCGCCCCAGTACCTGGCAGAGGTCGTGCGCCGCGAATCCATCACCCTGTTCCAGTGCGTGCCCCTGATGCTGGGGGAGCTGGTGGACGCGCGGCGTGCCGGGCGCATCCCGGAGCTGCCGTCGCTTCGGCGGATCCTCTCCGGCGGCGCGTACCTGCCGCGCGAGCTGCGCGACGCGTTCCTCGCGACGTTCCCCGCACGTCTGGCGAACCACTACGGCCCCACGGAGGTCACCGTGGACGCCAGCCGCTTCGACTGCGCGCGGCCGGTGGAGGGCGACATCGTTCCGCTGGGCCGGCCCATCGCCAACACGCGCCTCTACCTGTTGGATGAAGCGCTGCGCCCCGTGCCCTTCGGCGTCACGGGCGAGTTGTACGTGAGCACGCCAGGGCTCGCGCGAGGCTACCTGGGCGACCCGGCGCGCACCGCTCGCGCCTTCCTGCCAGACCCCTTCCACCCGGAGCCGGGCACGCGGATGTACCGCACCGGAGACCTGGGCCGGTACACCGAGGCGGGCGACGTCGAGTTCATCGGCCGCGTGGACAAGCAGGTGAAGGTCCGCGGCAACCGCGTGGAGCTGGAGGAGATTGAATCCCGGCTCGCCGCGCACCCGGCCGTGGCCGGCTGCATCGTGCGGCACGCGAAGAAGCCGGGCGGCGGCGACGGTCTGGTGGCCACCGTGGAGCTGCACGAGGCCGCGAGCACGCTCCAGGGAGAGGGCCTGCGCTACCGGATGTTCACGCTCGCCCAGCGCCCGGAGCTGAAGCGGGCCATGGACGACCTGCACGTGGGCGCGTGGCCGGACTTCTTCGCGGGGGACACCGTCCTGCGCGAGCTCTGGCCGAGGCTCGCGGAGGAGTTCGCCGCGCACCAGTTCGCGCTCGTCGACGAGGACGACGCGGTGGTGGCCGCCGGCAACGCGCTGCCCATCCGTTGGGACGGCACGCGCGAGGGCCTGCCCGCGGGTTGGGACGCGGGGCTGCGGCAGGGCTTCGAGGACGCGGCGCGCGGCGTCCCCGCCGACACGCTGATGATCCTCACCGGCGTGGTGGCCGAGGACGCCCTGGGCCGGGGCCTCGCCACGCTCATCCTGCGGGGCTTCAAGGCGCTGGCGCGCGCGCACGGGCTGGGCCGGGTGGTCGTCCCGGTGCGGCCCACGGGCAAGGCGTCGCGCCCGGACCTGTCCTTCGAGCAGTGGTGCCACGCGCGCCGCGAGGACGGACAGCTCCAGGACCCGTGGCTGCGCATCCACGAGCGCGTGGGCGGGCGGATGCTCCACGTGGAGCCGCGCTCACAGTACATCCGCGCGGACCTGGCCTCGTGGGAGCGGTGGAGCGGCCAGCGGCTCACCGCGTCCGGCGAGTACACGCTCCCGGGCACCATGCAGCCGGTGACGGTGGACGTGGAGCAGGGCTTCGGCGAGTACCACGACCCGAGCGTGTGGATGGAGCACCCCCACGCGCAAGGCGAGGCCTCCCCGTGGCAACACGTGGACGGCGCCCGGCTCCAGGACTTCCTCGCGAGGACGCTGCCGGACTACATGCTGCCGGAGCGCTACCAGTTCGTCTCGCGCCTGCGCCGCCATCTCAGCGGCAAGGTGGATGAGCGGGCCCTGCCCCCGGCCTTTGGCGACGAAGGGCCCGCCGCGCCGCCGGTCGCGCCCCAGACGCCGCTCCAGGAGCGGCTGGCGGCCCTCTGGAAGGAGGTGCTGGGCCTGACCAGCGTGGGCATCCACGCGGACTTCTTCGAGCTGGGAGGGCACTCCATGCGCGCCCTCCAGCTGCTGGCGCGCCTGACCGACCAGTTCGGCGTGACGCTGGGCCTGCGGCAACTGCTCAAGCACCGCACCATCCACGGCCTGGAGAAGCTCGTCGGCGACGCCCTGGCCACCCGGGCCGCCGCTCCGGACGCGGCGACTTCCCCGGCGGTCCCCCTCACGGCCGTGCCCGTGGCGGAAGCAGCCGGGGCGCCCTCCCTCGTGGGCCAGGGCGAGGCCGTGGGCCACCACGGGGAGCTGCTCCAGGGCGTGTTCCGCGACGCGGACGGGCGCCTGCACCGGGGCCTGCTGTCGCTGCCGTGCGGCATGCTGCGCTCGGAGGCGCGCTTCCAGCTCACGTCCGGCGCGGGGCTCACCGTGGAGCCCGCGTGGAAGACCAAGGCGGGCCGGGCCGCCGCGCTCACCCTGGAGTGGGCGGGCGTGGAGCCGCGCGGCGCGCACCTGGTGGTGCACAGCAACATCCCGGTGGGCTGGGGGCTGGGCTCGTCCACGAGCGACGTGGTGGCCACCATCCGCGCCGTGTCCGCGGCGCTGGACCGGCCGCTGACGCCGGAGGACACCGCGCGGCTGGCGGTGAAGGCGGAGACGGCGTCGGACTCCACCATCTTCGGCAACAGCGCCCTGCTCTTCGGACATCGCGAGGGCGTCGTGCTCCACCGCTTCAGCGGCGAGGTGCTCGACCTGCGGGTGGTGAGCATCAACCTGGACGCGGGCGGCAAGGGCGTGGACACCCTGGCCCACGCGCCCGCCCGCTACGACAGCGAGGAGATCGAGACGTTCCAGCGCCTGCGAGCGTCGCTGGAGCAGGCGCTCGCGACGCGGGACTACCGGCTGCTGGGAGAGGTGGCCACGGCCAGCGCCCGCATCAACCAGCGCTTCCTGCCCAAGCCCCACTTCGAAATGCTGCTGGAGGTGATGGAGTCCTCCGGCGCGGTGGGGCTCCAGGTGGCGCACAGCGGAACGGTGGCGGGGCTCCTCTTCGACCCGCGCACGCCGGACGTGGAGGCGCGGTTGTCCAGGTGCCAGGCGCTCCTCGCGGAGCGGGGCTTCCCTGACACGTGGCGCTTCTCCAGCCGAGACCGGGGCCGGCCCGCCCCCGCCTGACGCGCCCTACGCGGGAGGCCGATGCGCGGCGACGTAGCCGCGCATCACCTCCTGGAAGAAGCGCCGTCCGACGAAGAAGCCGCCCAGCGGAGCACCGGACCAGAGGTCCCCGGTGGACGGGTCGAGGATCCACGGCGTGATGTCGACACCCTCCGCGCCCGAGGCCCTGCGCAGCGCTCCCAGCCGCGCCCGGTCCTCGGACATGGGCGGCCGTCCCAGCTCGAACACCTCGATGGACGCACGCCGCGCCGGGGAGCGCGCCGCGCCGGCATCGAGGCCGCGAAGGGCCAGCGCCGTCACCTGCTCGCGCGTCAGGGAGAAGCGCCGCTCCGGGGTCTCCTCACGGTCCACCATGCACGCCAGCTTCAGCCCGCGCGCGTCCCACCGGTGCACCACCACGTCCACGGCGTCCGCCAGGGCCTGGGCTCCGTCGGGGGCGCCCCACACGAAGCCGCGCTCGGCGATGGCGCGGTGGGCGAAATAGGAAGCGAAGGACGCGGCATCACCGCGCTGCTTGGGAGAGGTCGTCATGGGAGAGGGGCACGCGCCGCCTCGATTCTAATTCCAACAGCCCCCCGCGAGCGAAGCCCAGGAGGCCCGCACACGATGGACGACGCACCCCGGCTGTGGACCCGCGGGTGCATGCGGGGGCCACGGGGGGATTCATCACCGCGAGCGCGCGGATGCCCCCGGTGTTCGCCGCCGCGCCACCGCACGGTCATCCAGATTGCGCGCAACAACGAACTCAACAGCCAGGAGCCCACCCGGGCACGGCTGCCTCAAAACCTGTCCGACAGTCGGTCAGGTTGAGGCGTCGCGTCTCCAACGGACCTCCAACTCCCTATTCACGCCCGGCGGTGGCTGCGGCGGTACGCGCCGGGAGCGGTCCCGTCCCAACGCTTGAAGGCCCGGTTGAAGGACGCCTCGCTCTGGTAGCCGATGGCCGGAGCGACCTCGCTCAGGGGCAGCTCGCTTTCGCGCAGGAGCTGGGCGGCCTTGATCATCCGCCACCCGACCAGGTACTCCAGCGGCGGCTCTCCCACGAGCTCGCTGAAGCGCGCGGCGAAGCCGGACCGCGACAGGGCCACGGAGGACGCGAGGCTCTCCACCGTCCAGGGCTCCTCGGGGCGCTCGTGGATGAGCGCGAGCGCCTTGCCAATCTGCGGATCCGCCAGCGCCCGCAGCCCGCTCTCCCGGCACGACTCCTCCGACTTCATGATGTGCGCTCGCAGGGCCTGCACCAGCAGGATGTCCGCGAGCCGGCTCATGATGACGGTGGCGCCCGGGTGCGACGACGCGCTCTCCGTCAGCAGCAACTGCACCGTGGACGCCAGTGAAGGTGCCGTCGCCGCGTCGTCCGCGGCCAGGTGGATGACACGAGGCAGCTCCTTGAAGAGGAGCGTGCGCGGCGCGACGCCCAACTGGAACGACGCCGCGACCAGCGTCGTCCGCTCTCCGTCGCCGCCCAGCCGGATGGAACCCTTTCCCCGGGCGCTCGCGCAGGCTCCCGGAGCAAGGACATGAACGGGGCTGTCCTCCGCGTCGCGCAGCGTGTGGCCTCCGCCATGCGGCAGCACCGCCAGGTCCCCCGCGGACAGCTCCAGGGCGCCTGGAACGCCCTCCACCTCCAGCCGGGCCCCGCCGCGCGCGACGAGGATGATGTGCGCGCCCGGGGACGTCCCGAACTGGAGCCCCCACGGCGCGAACAGCTCGAAACGGCCGTGCATCCGGGTGGACAGGCGCAGGGTGTCCAGCACGTCCGCCAGCACATCCGCACCCTGTCCCTCCAGCACTCCTGGACGATCGGTCAATTTATTTGGACTGGATGCCATGGAACGTCCATAGCGCCTGGAGCATTCAACGGCCATGGCAAATACACTGAAGCTGCTCTCCCCCTTGCGTCTGGGCCGGCTCGAACTGAAGAACCGGCTGGTGATGGCCCCCATGACCCGCAGCCGGGCGCTGGTGGACGGCAACGTCCCCAACCCCCTGGCGGTGACCTATTACGTGCAGCGGGCGTCCGCGGGCCTCATCGTCTCGGAGGGCACCCAGGTCAGTCCCCAGGGCGTCGGGGGCATCCGCACGCCGGGCATCCACTCGCCGGAGCAGGTGGCGGGCTGGCGCAAGGTGACGGACGCGGTCCACGCGGCGGGCGGCCTCATCTTCGCGCAGCTGTGGCACGTGGGGCGCGTCTCGCACCCGGACTTCCATGGCGGCGAGCTGCCGGTGGCCCCCTCCGCCATCGCGGTGGAGCAGGAGGTCTTCACGTTCCAGGGCAAGAAGCGCGCGGGGACGCCCCGGGCCCTGGAGACGCATGAGCTCCCCGGCATCGTCGAGCAGTTCCGCCAGGCCGCTCGCAACGCGAAGGAGGCCGGCTTCGACGGCGCGGAGCTGCATGGCAGCAACGGCTACCTGTTGGACCAGTTCCTGCGGGACGGCTCCAACCAGCGCACGGACGCGTACGGCGGCAGCATCGAGAACCGGGCGCGCCTCCCGCTGGAGGCGGCGCGGGCGGTGGCGGAGGTGTTCGGCGCGGACCGCGTGGGCTACCGGCTCTTTCCGCAGAACTTCCCGTACACGGGCATGCACGACTCCACGCCCGCGGAGACGTTCGCGTACATCGCGCGGGAGCTGGGCAAGCTGGGCCTGGGCTACCTGCACGTGACGGAGCTCGTCACGGGCCCCGCCGCTCCGGCGCCCGAGCAGCGCATCACTCCGGCGCTCCGCAAGGCCTTCCCGGGCGTCCTCATCGCCAATGGGGGCTACGACGCGCAGGCCGGTGAAGCAGTCATCGAGCGCGGCGAGGCGGACCTCGTGGCGTACGGCGTGCCGTTCCTCGCCAACCCGGACCTGCCGGAGCGCTTCCGCCGGTCCGCCCCGCTCAACACGCCGGACGCGTCGACCTTCTTCCAGGGCGAGGAGCAGGGCTTCACCAGCTACCCGGCGCTCACCTGAGCCCGGAAGGGAACCATCATGAGCACGCAGCGAATGGACGTCCTGGAGCGAAGGCTGGAGCGGATCATCGACCTGCCGGAGCCCACGCAGGGGCAGTTCGGGCCCGCGCACACGGTGGTGCCGGTCATCTCACCGGAGGACTACGCGCGGTCGGATCCGTTCATCTTGTTGATGGACGACCGCATCGACGGCAAGCCCATCGGCGGGCCGCATCCGCACGCGGGCTTCGAGACGGTGACCCTCGTGGTGAAGGGCGGGATGACCCACGACAGCGGCAGCCTGGGTGAAGGCGACGTGCAGTGGATGACGGCGGGCAGCGGCGTCATCCACGGCGAGGGACTGGAGGGCGACCTGGGCCAGGCGCGCATCCTCCAGCTCTGGCTCACGTTGCCAAAGGCCCAGCGCTGGGTGCCCGCGGGCTACCAGGACCTGCCGTACGCGGAGCTGCCGGTGCGGCGCGAGCCGGGCGTGGAGGTGCGGCTGTACAGCGGCACGTCGGGGACGGTGCGGTCGGCGACGAAGAACTACGTGCCCGTCACGCTGGCGGAGCTCCAGTTGGAGCCGGGCGCGTCCATCGCGCAGGAGCTGCCCGCTTCGTACAACGGCTTCTTCTACGTGCTGGAGGGAGAGGTCGCGGTGGGGCCGGACCGGCGGGCGCTGAAGCCCGGACAGGTGGGCTGGCTGGACCGGCCGGTGTCGGGAGGCGACAGCACGGTCCGCGTCACCGGGACGACGCGGGCGCGGGTGCTGCTGTACGCGGGTCAGCCGCAGCACGAGCCGCTGGTGAGCCACGGGCCGTTCATCGGGGACACCCAGGAGGACATCCTGAGGTCCTTCGAGGGGTACCGCGCGGGCCGCTTCGGTCCGCCACCGCCGAGGTAGCGAACCGCGGAGCCGCGAGCGTCAGCGGCTCTCGACGGGGGCCGGCGCCAGGGTGGCGCCGGCCGGCGCGCCGGAGTTCGCGCGCTCCAGGTGCGGGCCCAGCTGGCCCATCAGCATCAGCCCGGCCATGCGGAAGTCGGAGATGAACGACCAGAGCGGGTACTTGAAGGTCGCGGGGCGGTTGTGCTCGATCTTGAAGTGGCTGGCCCAGGCGAAGCCGTAGGCGCACACCAGGGCGGCGGGAATCAGCGCGCCGCGTCCGGTGACGGCGGCGGTGATACCCAGACCCACGCCCAGGCTGGTGCCGGCGAGGTGCAGCCAGCGTGTCGACGCATGCGAATGCTCGCGCAGGTAGAACGGCCAGAACTCGGCATAGGTCTGGATGCGGTCGGACATGAAGTGAAGTTGTGTCCAGCTGCCCGCCTCTCGTCAACCCATGAGGGCCTCCTTCGTGCCTGCACCGACACCGGTCGGCTCCGCCAGGGCCGCAACCCGGACGGGGACCGAGGGCAGGAGGGCAGCCAGGCGGTCCTCGACGCGGCCTGTCGTTTTCGGACGGACCGGGAACAATCCGGTACGGACGGCCCAGACGGAAGGAGGCGCGAACCGCGCGTGTCGTGAAAGACTCGGGGGCGCGCATGAGTGACTGGACGCCCAAGCTGAACCCCACGGTGGACCTGCGGCGGCTCCCGCTGAACGCGGAGGAGGGCTTCGTGCTGTCGCGGCTGGACGGCCACACGCGCGAGAAGGACCTGCCCGCGCTGACGGGGTTCCCGCCAGACAAGCTGCGAGACATCCTCACGAGGCTGGTGTCCCAGGGAGCGCTGCTGCCGGGCACGGAGGCCGCGAGTCCCGTGAACACGGTGCGGCCGCCGGAAGCTCCGGCCCCGTTGACGGATCATCCCGCGCCGGCGCTCGACGCGAGCGACACCGAACCGCTGCCGGAGGCGGAGTCCTCGGACGGCTCCGACGACGAAGCCGGCCCCGTGGACGACGTACCGGAGACGGTGCAGGGCGACTACCGCAAGCTCTTCGAGACGCGGCTGCACGCGCTGCCGGAGGACCAGCGGGTGGCGCTCGCGCACGGGGCGGAGGACCCGGAGCTGTCCGCGCTGTGCTTCGACCCGGTGCCCGCCGTCATCAAGGCCGTGCTGGAGAACTCGCGAGTGGGCCTCGCGCACGCACGGCTCATCGCGAGGCACCACCGCAACCCCGTGGGCCTGGAGGCGCTGGTGGCCCGAGCCGCCTTCGCGTCCGACACAGGCGTGCGCCGCTTCCTCGTGCGCAACCCGCAGCTGCCGGCCGCCCTCTTCCGCCGCCTGTGGGCGATGCGCCGGCTGATGGAGCACCACAAGCTCACGGTGGACCGCGACGTGCCGGAGCAGACCCGCCGCACCGCGCGCGAGCTGTTGCGCCAGCGCTTCTCCACCGGCCCGTCCGAGGAGAAGGTGGAGCTCATCCTCAACACGGAAGGCCGAGCCCTGGGCGCGCTCGTGGGCATGCCGGTGGACGGCAAGACGACGTCGCTCCTGTGCGGGCGCACGTACCGTTCGCCCATGCTGGTGCAGAACATCGCGCGCTGGAGCGCCGCGCCGCCCGCGCTCATCGCGCACCTGCTCAAGCAGGAGCTGGTCCGCCGTCAGCCCCAGCTCCGCATGATGCTCGCGCGCCACCCCAACGCCCCCGCTGACGCGAAGCGACTCTCTTAGCAATGCCAAGGCCGCAAGGATGCAAGACGACGTTTCTGGTAGTGCCCACGTGCTGGTGGCAACATGAGGCCTTAGAGTCGAATTTGACGAGATCAAAGCTCCACGTCGTCAGCCCCCCAATGCGCTCCCAGAGCCGCGAGCAAACGCTACCCACCCAAGCGCGCCCGCCCACCTCAACCCCAAAAACACACAAACCCACAGCCTAAAACCACAGCATGGAAAAGTCAAAAACATACAGCGCAATCTTCTTCCGTCAACGCCCAGACGCGCCCCTACAAGTAGCCTTCACGGCACCAAGCAGCGAGATTGACCAATGGGCCAGGGTTCCAACAAAGCGCACCGGCAATGTAAGAAATTTCCAACGAGCAGAAATTCCCAAACACATTGAAGAAGTTGGGCAGTTCTTCAACAACACTGCCAACGCCTCACCGACCGCAGTCGTCATTGGCTTTGACCCCCTCCGCTCTCAGGGACGGCTCTCCGCCAAAGACAGCACCGGAAAGCCAATCAAGGATTCCGACATCACACCGAACACCCCCACCACGGGCACTATCCAGGTCAAATGGACCGAACTACCGCTATCTCAAGACCCCACTGAAACCATAAAAACAATCCTCTCAAGCGTCCCAGCCCTCAAGAACATCACCTACCTCGAACTAACAGATATCACAAAAATAAAAGAAGACACACTGGACGAACTTTCAAACCTATTCGACAAGCAAATACAATCCGGGAAAACCATTGCCCTCGACGAACCCACAGAGGAGAGCACGACTCATGAAACAGAAGACTCTCCGTCCGAAGCCGAATTCCCTCAAGAAATCCAGGAAAAGCTCTCCGGGCTTTCTCCAGGCGAGCAGCAGATTGTCGCAGGGAGATTGACGCTACTAGGCCATCTAAAGGCAGAACTCCTTCAAGAGCGAAGTGCAAGCTTCCTCAAAACCATCCACCAGGACATACAAGACGAACTCAAGCCAGGAATCCTGATTGATGGCCAACATAGAGTCATGGGAACAAAGAACCTGGGCGACATTCCGTTTCTCGTCACAGCACTGCCAACTGCCAACTGGCCGGAACTGGCCTTTCAATTCATTGTAACAAACAGAACCGCACGAAGAGTGCCAGAAAGTCTACTCATCAGCATTGTCGGCAACTCACTCTCAAAGAGCCAAAGAGCCCAAATCGAACAGCGACTTCGCCAAGCAAATATCCGCGTCGGCCTTATTGAGGCAGTCATGCGGATTCACGAGGACGAGCAAAGTCCCTTCTTTGGATTGCTCGCCTTTGGGCTCAAGAAAGAAGATGGATTCCTTGATGCTGCAGCCATGCGCGGCAAAGTTGTTCAAATCTGGTATGAGCGCCAGTCGCCCATTCTTGAACTATTCGATCACCTCAACCAAGGAAAGCGGAGAACAGATCGAACCGAGTATTGGAAATCGGAAGAACTCTGGTTTGAGATGTTCATAGCCTTTTGGAGCGCCACAAGAGAGCGCTACAAGGGTTCAGGAGTGTTTTCATCAGAGCTCAAAGACAAAAACAAAAAACTACCGGCATCCAAACTGATGACCGCCACGGTTCTGAAGATTTTCCAAGAGACCGTCCTTGGCTACTTAAATAAGTTTCTTCAGACGAAATCCACAACCGAAGGGACTCCACTAAACCAGTCACTGCCGAACGCTGATAAGTTCTCAGAACTAGTAAAAAACACCCTCACACCCTTGTCGCCTGAATTTTTCACAGAGTGGGGGTTGAGCGGATTCGACGGTAGCAAAGGGGCTCGCGACGACCTGAGCGACGCAATTCGAAAAGTCCTCTCCCACGAAAAAACGATCGCGCAGCTAAAAAACAAGAAGAACCCTCATCGTCTCTTCAAGCAGCAAGATTAGCAAATTAAACATCATCGGATTGCCTGCCCAATGAGCACCAACACGAACGCACCACACCAAGGCGTGACAACATTGGAGAGCGCACTACGACAGACTCTCGGTGCGGTCTTTGATGATGAACTGCGTGCACTAGTAGAAGGCAAGCAGTGGTATTCGAGTTCTCTTTCTAGCGCAGAAGTCTTTCGATTCTGGGTAAGAGAGAATATTGAGACCCGGAATGACGCACTATGGGTCTTCCAGGCGCTTCGAGCCTCCGAACGGAAGAGCCTACTTGTAAATCTGGGGATAGAGAAATCATTAATAGCGGGTGAACCACCCCAGGAATGGGCGAATCGCGTACTCGATGCGGTGGGCCTGCCCAGAATGGCTGTTTTTGGCCTAAAGAGCGTGCGAACCGCATGGCTCGATATTCAGCAACTAGCGATATCCCAACAGGACGAGAAGGCGGCGGCACTAAGCCGGCAGCGCGCCGAACGTCTACTTCGAACTGTTCTACTTTTCTACCTATCCATTGGCCACGACAAGGCCTTTGCAGAAATCCTTGCAGACCCCGGCACTCTCAACATTCCAAGACGACTCCAGAAAATCGTTTCACCTGACCTAGAGAACACGCGAAAAGAACTCGCATCAGTCATTTGCGAGGATGGCTGGGCAGACTTAGGCTTTCTCAATCTTGCCCTAAGGAAACTATCTTCAAAGCTGGAGAAAATTGGTACAACCGACATTCGGGATGTACCGCTTCAAATCTTCACGCCTCCGGAACAGAGCCAGTTCAACAACCTCAGCACCGCTCTGCAACCATACACTCACGACAAGCCTTCAGCCTTTAAATCACGAAGACTCCAACTAGAAGAGGCAATAGCAGGAGTGATTGCCGTCGTCGACGGAATGATTTCCCGCAATGTAATTCCAGACGAAATGCTCGTTGTTGAGTCCTGCAATGGAATTCTTGGCCCTGAGTTTCGTGGGATTCTCGACACAGGCCAGGAGCGAAGGCTCTCAACAAACAACTTGCCTCCGGTAGGTCGTAGAATTTTATTCATTGCTAGAGCGCCATGCGACTTTGCACATTGCGTATGGATGCCGACCCCTTGGCCTACTCATTGACAGCCCCCTAACAAATGTCAGGGCAGAAGCGACGTAGGAGTATGACGCAGCAACCGCGGAGGAGAAATCCGAAGTGGTCGTTGCCCCTGCGTCTGTCTTCGACTCGAAGCCGGCGCAACTGGCTCTTTCAGGCCAGCGGTAACCGTCCGGCCAATGACGTGCCGTGAGGGATTGCTGGCGAAGCGGCGCGCGGCGGACGATTCAGGGCATGGCGAAGCAGGTGGAGAATCCGGAGTGGGCGCGCATCGAGGAGGCCTTCGAGGCGAGCGGGCAGACGCAGCGGGAGCTCGCGTTGGCGCACGGCGTGCGGTTGCTCACGTTGCAGTCGTGGGTGTTCCGTAACCGTCCGTAACCGTCCGGCCAATGACGTGCCGGGAGGCTTGATGACAGACGCGGACCGTGCTCGGCGAGCGCCGCGAGGAGTCCGCTGTTCAGGGACTGGGCTGGAGGGGTGACTCGGGCGGGGCAGCAGCGCGCCGCCGCTTCCACTCGTGGGGTAGCAGCTCACCGATGCGCGAGTGGGGGTGCGTCTGCACGCGCAACAGGACGTCGGCGAGGTAGGTCTCGGGATTGACCTGGTTGGCCTCGCAGGTGGCGACGAGGGCATAGAGGCCGGCGAGATTCGCCCCCGCGGCCTCGTGGCCGACGAAGAGAAAATTCTTCCGGCCCAGGGCCGCCTTGCGCAGCGCCGATTCCGAGCGGTTGTTGTGTATCCGTCCGGCCAGTGACGTGCCGGGACGCTTGAAGACAGGCCCCGGCCGTGCTCAGCGAGCGCCGCGAGGAGTGAGCTGGTCAGGGACTGGGCTGGAGGGGTGACTCGAGCGGGTCAGCGGCGCGTCGCCGCTTCCACTCGTGAGGTAGCAGCTCACCGATGCGCGAGTGTGGGTGCGTCTGGACGCGTAGCAGGACATCCGCGAGGTAGTCCTCGGGATTAACCTGGTTGGCCTCGCAAGTGGCGACAAGAGCGTAGAGGTCGGCGAGGTTTGCCCCCGCGGCCTCGTGGCCGACGAAGAGAAAGTTTTTACGCCCCAGGGCAATGGGGGTTTCATTGTGCGTCACCTCTTCGGGGTGTTGTCGACCGCATAGGCTTGCGCGCGCCTCGCGGGCTCGTACGACGCTTCTGGGCTGCCTCGAGCACGTGCGCGGCTCGCAGGTCCTCCACTCGAATCTGCCATGGCGCATCCGGCATCACCTGCTTGGCGGGCAGCAGTCCACGCTGGATGAGTTTTCGAATCACCTGGCTCGGCACGCCGAGCGCTACAGCGGCATCCCGCATCGTGAGCCAGGCGCCGTCCTCGCGGGCGGGGGCATAGGCTGGAATCCGGGCCGTCCGCCTGTACGCGGCGACGCGACCCTCGGTCCACTCAAGGCCTTGGCCCGTTCGTAACCGTCCGGCCAACGACGTGCCGTGAGGGATTGCCGGGGTAGCGGCGCGCAGCGGACGCTTCCGGGCATGGCGAAGCAGGTGGAGCAGCCGGAGTGGGCGCGCATCGCGGAAGCCTTCGAGGCGAGCGGGCAGACGCAGCGGGAGTTCGCGTTGGCGCGGGGCGTGCGGCTGAGCACGTTGCAGTCGTGGGTATACCGGGCACGCCGGGCCACGCTGTCACGAGCCGAGCCGGTGCGGTTGTTGCCCGTGCAAGTGGCGGCGTCCCCCGAAGCGACGGAGTGCCTGCTGGAGGTGGTGGTCGCGAGCGGAGCGCGGGTGCGATTCGCCGTGGGCACCGACGTGGCGTACGTGGCCCGGCTCGTCGCCGCGTTGGGGCGGTGAGAGGGTGTTCGCACTTCCGGCTTCGGTGCGTGTGGTGCTGGCGGTGGAGCCGGTGGACATGCGCAAGTCGATTGACGGCCTCACGGCGCTGGTGCGTGGCGCATGGGGGGAGGACGTCTACTCGGGGCACCTCTTCGCCTTCGTCTCCAGGCGGGGCGACCGAGTCAAGGTGCTGACGTGGAGTCGGGGCGGCTTCGTGCTTCTGTACAAGCGGCTGGAGACGGGCCGCTTCCGGCTACCCCCGGTGGACGAGGGCGCGCAGGCGGTGACGCTGGACGCCACGCAGTTGGCGATGCTGCTGGACGGCATCGACGTGGCCCAGGTGAGGCGCCAGCCCGCCTGGACGCCTCCCGGGCGTACTGGCACCTGACGTGCCCGGCCCGGGACGCGGCGTGGCGCAGGCGTGTTGAGGCGAAGTGCCGCGCGAGCTTCCGCAAGACCACTTCTGCCCCTGGCGCGAGGAG
>NZ_RAVX01000023.1:75990-136948 GCF_003611605.1 Corallococcus sp. AB011P | reverse complement strand
TGACGTCTTCTCGCCGGGGATGACGTCCACCAGCGGCACCAGGTGCGCGGGCAGGTAGTAGTGCGCGGAGAGGACGCGCTCGGGGTGCACGCAGGACGGGGTCGAGCAGCAAAAGCAGTACGGGGCGGGACGGGCGGGACGGGGCAGCACGCAGGACGGGGTCGGGCGGGTCGGGGCAGCACGGGGCAGCACGCAGCACGGCGGATCAGGGCAGTGCGCATCACCTCGCATCGCGCGGCACCGGGGGGCATCAGGCGGCGCGGTCGAGCAAGGCAGCAGGCAGGTCGCGGGACGGGGCTGGGCGGCGGGACGGGGCAGTGCGCAGTTTGGGGGAGTCCGGCAAAGGCGGTCGTGGTCGCCGGACGGGAGACGTGAAGAGTCGTGAATCAAGACGTGGCGGTGCGAGAGCTTCGCGATCCAGCCGGCGGCGGCATCGAGGCGACGCGACAGTCAGCACCGGACGTGTGGCAGTGGCGGGAGTGGCGGGTCGGGGGGAGCAACACGCAGCCGGGTCTCGGAGAGCGAGTGCTCCTGGGATCCGGCGTACCTCGCAAATCTCATCGCGCATGGCCGCGATGTCTGGAACGGGGAGAATCCTCATGGGAGCGGTGTCCATCGTCACCGCGGCGGTAGCGGTCCTGGCGGCCCACACGGCCATCGCCCAGACAGCACCGCAGGCGCAGTTGCCGCAGGTTCAGGCCCAGCAGGGCGAAGGCCGGCGCCGCATGAATGATCCAGAGCGGCTCGCCCCCTTCGGTCTGATGCTCGACGCGGGCATGCCCGAAGGCGCGGGACTCTCCGGCGTCCTCCGGCCCTCGCCGTACCTGCGAATCCACCTCGGCGGCGCGCACAACGGTCTGCGAGGCGCCTTGCGCGCGGGACTCACGCTGCTCCCGCTGAAGAGCAAGGTCTCTCCCTCGTTCTCATGGGAGTTCGGGCACGCACAGGCCGCGAGCACGGAGACGCTGAACCGGAGGCTCGCGGACCGCACGCAGCTGCCCGCCTCCTCCATGGAGCGCGTGGGCTACACGTACATCAGCACGCACGTGGGCCTGGAGTTCAACGCCACCCGGCGCCTCAGCTTCTTCGTGCGCGGCGGCATGAGCTTCATGGAGATGGACGTCCCCAGCCTCCAGAAGCTGGACGAGCCCTTCCGCGACGGGCTGTCTCCCGTGGAGACGCAGTCGTGGATGATGCGCAAGGTGCAGCCGTCCGGAAAACTCGGCCTCACCTTCTTCTTCGGCTGATCAGCCGGCGAGCACCCGCTCGAAGAACGTGAGCGCCTGCGCCTCCGCCCAGAAGTACGGACGGTGCACGCGGCCCGCGACGAAGCCCACGTGGCCGCCCTGTTCGGTCAGCACCACGCTGAGGAACGGGTTGTCCCGCGCGGAAGGCGGAATCACCGGCGCCTCCAGCATCGGATCATCCGCGGAGCTCAAGAGCAGCGTGGGCCGGCGGATGTCCGCGAGCCTGGGCCCCGACGACGCCTCCCGGTAGTAGTGCTCCGCGTCCCGGAAGCCATGCAGCGGCCCGGTGACCACGTCGTCATAGCCCCGGATGGTGCGCGCCGCCTCCATGCGAGTTCCGTCGAACGCGCCCGGGAACCGCTGCAGCTTCGCGCGGGCCTTGCTCTTGAGCGTGCGCAGGAACCGCTCGCGGTAGAGCCAGTGGTAGCCGCTGCCGCCATCCAGCTTGCGACAGCACGCGTCCAGGTCGTACGGCGCGCTGATGGACGCGGCGGCCACCACGGGCGCCTGCTCCCCCGTCTCCTCCAGCAGTCGGCACAGCACGTTGGCGCCCAGGGAGAAGCCCACCGCGAGCATCGGCCCGGTGATGCGCTCGCGCACGTCCGCCATCACCAGCAGCGTGTCCGCCGTGTCCCCGGAATGGTACGCCCGGGCCAGCCGGTTCGGCTCCCCGCTGCACGAGCGGAAGTTGATCGCCGTGGCGCCCCAGCCGCGCTTCGCCGCGCCCCGCAGCACCTCCGTGACGTAGCCCGCCTGGGACGACCCCTCCAGGCCGTGCAGCACCACCACGTGCGGCGCGCCCTTCGGCCCGTCGAAGGTGTCCAGGTCGACGAAGTCCCCATCCGGCAGATCCCTCCGCTCCCGGCGCAGGGGCGGCACGCGGGTGGGGCGCACGAGCGACGCGTAGATGGTCTGCGCATGCGCGCCGCGAAGGCCCGGCGCGGGAACGAACGGCTCGGTGGGTTGGAAGTTCACTTCCGCTCCCGGATGGCGCGCGCCATCCGCATGGAGGCGCAGCCGGACTTGCGCACGGCTTCCGCCTCCGCGGTGAGCTGGAACAGCGCCAGGTAGTTGTTCACGCGTTCGTCCAACGTGGGGGCCTCGATGCGGCGGCACACCTCGTCCGCCGCGTAGTCCCGGCACACCTGGGGCCGCCGCTCGTACACGGTGCACAGGTTGTCCGCGCCCAGGTGCGGGCACCGCAGCCCCAGCGGCTTGTCCAGCGCGGCGATGTCCGGCGCCACGCAGCAGGCGCCACAGCAGGTGCACTCCATGAGACTCCTCGGGCGGTGCTGCTTCAGCGGCGGACGGCCTGCTCCACCTTGCCCAGGTTCGTCACGGTGAGCGTGACGCCCTGGCCCTTCTTCCACGCGACGAACTCGTCCTCGCGCGTGGGCTTCACCTCGTGCTGCTTCACGCCGTCGTCGTCGTAGCGCACGAGCACGGTGTAGTCCTCCTCGCGCCGCACCCGCTCGTTCGTCCCGGCGGTGAGCTCCGGCCAGCGCGGCGGACCCTCCGTGCCCTTGAGCTCGCGCGTGTCCACCGGCTTCCACACGTACGTGTCGTAGGCGCACTGCTGCGCGTAGACGGGCTCGTTGCGGTAGCGCGTCTCCGTGTCGCAGTCCTCGTAGGACTCGTTGCAGTACTTCGTCACGTCGTGGCAGACCTCTTCCGCGAAGCCGTTGCCCTTGTCGCGACGGGTGCACTTCTCCTCGGTGCCGCAGGCCACCTTGCGCGTCTTCGTCCGGCACACGCGCTGGGTGCCGTCCGCGACCCGGCGGGTGCCACGCTGGCGGGATACGCAGTCGCGGATGTTCGTCACGCCCGCGACCTCTCCCGCGCCGTTCACCGGCATGCGCGGCGAGGTGGTGCTCAGCTCATCCCGCCAGCCCGTGCGCGTCTCCGGGACGAAGCGCTCCTGCACCAGCGCGCGGCGCCAGTTCGTCGCCACCACCTCGCCCTTGAGCTCATGCTTCAGGTTGCCCCAGATGCCCACCGCGCAGGTGCCCAGGCAGCACGAGGCGAGGACGCCCACCACGATGAGCGCCACCTTCCCGAAGCGGCGGGGCTTGGGCGCGGGCTTCGGGGGCGCCTTGGGGGACAGGTCCGCGAGCGGCGCGGCCTTCGCATCCGAGCCCCGTTCGGCGGAGCACTGCCGGCAGCGCTTGCCGTCGCCCCGGTTGGCCGCGCCGCAGTAGGCGCAGAACCAGTCCTCGCCGGCGCCGGCCATCTCCAGGGCCTGTTCGTCGGAGACACCCTCGCGGGTGGACTTCCCGGAGGCCGCGTCCACGTCACCGAAGTCGAACTCGGACTCCTTGCCGCTGAGCTCCCGCGGGTTGTTGCAGGAGGGGCAGTTCTTGTGACGGGCGGGGATGTTCCGGGCACCGCAGGACGTGCAGTTCCAGGAGCCCTCGATGATGCGCCTTCGCTCGGCCATGAGTGCATCCTAGGGGACCTGTCGCCGCCTGACACAGTCGGGTTGGGGGCGCCGGCCCTGTTCCCACCGGGCCGGAGGTGGGGCGCCTGACCGCCGCCCTGTCCGCGGAGCTCACACCCAGAGGGCGCGAGGGAAGGGGACCTCCGGCGCGGGAGGCAGCCCCGGGCGCAGCGGCCGCAGCATGGGCAGCGACCCGTCCCGCTGCACGCGCACCGCGCCGGGGACCCCGCCGAGCAGTGACGCCGTCGTGGGCTCCTCCCACCACACCACGCGCTTGAGCCCCGCCTGATGCGCCACGCGGCGCGCCTCCGTGAGCAGCGCCTCCGCCGCGGAGGCGTCCCGCGCATCCAGCATCAGCACCACCAGCTCGCCGTAGCGCGCGTTCATCGTCCACAGCGCGGTGGATTCGCCCACCACCGCGCCGCACGTCCGGGGCCGGGGCCGCGACAGCAGGTCCGCGTAGATGCGCTCCCGCTCCAGGTGCCAGTCCACCTGCGCGGCGCCAGGCCACAGGAAGAAGGGCACGTCCGGCTGGCGCATCCGCGCGAGCGCCCCCGCCACGTCCGTCTCCTGGAGCCCCCCGTCCACGGGCCGTCCCCCCGGCGCATCGGCCGCGTCCAGGTGCCAGTCCCACGCGGGCACCTCCACGTAGCCCGACCGGCGATACAGCGGCGCCCCGACGTCGGAGAACAGGACCACCGAGTGCGGACGCGGCGCCACCCGCTCCAATTCCGCGGCGACGGCGTCCATCAACCGGGTGGCGTGTCCCCGCCCGCGCAGGTGCTCCTCCGTGTACACGCTGGCGATGGCGTAGCTGTCCCCCTGCGTCGGCTGTCCGTCCGCGCCCCGCAGGAAGCTGTCCGTGTGGAACGTCTCGCACGACGCCAGCACCCGGCCGTCGTCCGCCAGCCACAGCCACGTGTTCATGCCCTCGCGGCTCCACGGGTGCGCGCGCAGCCGCGCTTCGCGCTCCTGGTACTGCGGCACGCTCAGGGGGGAGCCCCACGCGGCATGGGTGACGGCGTCGCGCTGCGCCTTCTGCGCGTCGGTGGCGAGGACGAGGGACATGGTGCCGGGCACGCTAGGCAGGTGCCCCACCCGCGCGCGAGCACTACAGCGTCGTGGTGTACGGGAACCGGAAGTGCAGCTGCAGGTACGCCTGCCCCACGTGGAAGATGCCGTCCCCCAGCGAGTCCGGCAGCCCCAGCCCGCCCAGCTCCTGCGGCACGTAGAACGTGGACTCCCAGCCCACGCTGACGAGGAAGCTCTTCGCCAGCTGGAACTCCAGGTCCGCGCCCAGGCTCGCCCCGGGCCGCAGGAAGTGCGTGTCCGGCAGCGTGTCGGAGAAGATGTACGCGTACGTCAACACCAGCCCCACGCCCAGCTTGAAGCGCACCGGACTGGACGACAGCGGCACCCCCAGCCCCAGCGGCTTGAACGTCACGCCGTACATCCCCGTGTCGCGGTACTTGGGCGAGATGATGAACGAGTCCGGAATGAAGATGGACGGCGAGATGCGGATCTCATCCATCTGCTTCGCCTGCTTCCGGTAGCGCGCAGGGATGGCGCGCTGGTTCTTGCGCAGCCACTCCTTGTCCAGCACCGCGTCCACGGACAGCTTCAGCCCCGTGTGCAGGAGCTGGTCGTCCGCGATGGGGCCGGAGAACACGAACACCGCCGGCCCCACGCCCACGTCCACCGGCACGGTGACCTTCTGCGCCGCCGGAGCGACGGCGGGCCAGGACAACAACACGAACAGCAGCGGGAGCAGGGTGTGCCTCAAGGGCGGGTCCTCACGTACCGGGGCCGGGAAGGGCCCGCATTTCGAGCCTAGAAGGTGAAGACGCTCCGTGTCCCGCATGCGCTAAGAAGTTCGCGCCGGAAAGGGAGCCGGCCCATTCACGCTCCCTTGCAGGTCCGCTGCCGCACCTGCCTCATCCCAAGGAACCCAGATGCTCCCCGTTGCGCTGCTGCTCGCCTCGTCGCTGCAATCCCAGACGCCGCCGGCGCCTGCCCCGCGTCCCGCCGCCCCGCCGTCTCCGGCCGCCGCCCGCGCTCCGGCGCCGCCCGCGCCCCCGCCGCCCGCCATGCCCGCGGACGCTCCCGCGGCCGAGCGCGCCGCCGTCGCCGCGGAGCGCGCCGCCCTCGCCGCGGAGCGCGCCGCCGAGGCCAGTGCCCGGCTCGCGGAGGCCATTGAGCGTCTGGCTGAAGTCACCGCGCGCGGGCCCATCGCCCCTCCGCCCCCCGCGCCCGCCCCGGAGGTCGCCGCCGCGGCCCCCGCGAAGCCCAGCGTCTGGGACGTCAGCGTGGGCCTGAGCCTCATCTCCCTCACCGGCAACGCGTCCACGCTGACGGTGAGCGGCCTGGCCAGCGCGCTGCGCAAGACGGAGCACTGGATCTACTCCGTGAAGGCCTACGGCGCGTACGGCCGCAGCCGCCCGCCCCAGGTGGAAGGGGTGGTGGAGTCCCTGTCCCAGGTGGTGGCCCTCAACGCCGGCATCGAACTGCGTGGGGACCGCCGCTTCACGCAGGAGATCAGCGGCTATCTGCTGGCCGGCGCGGACACGGACCACATCAAGAGCATCGAGGCGCGGCCCTATGGTGAAGCCGGTGCCGGCATCCTCTGGTTCGACACCAAGAAGGACGAGAAGTCCGGCACGCGCGAGACCATCCTGCGCACCGACTTCGCCTTCCGCTACGCGCGCGAACTGCGCTTCCAGTACTACCCGACACGCATGGACCTGGGCGACGTGGACCTGGGCGGCCCCCGCTTCGGCGCCATGTTCCGCTACGGCCTCTCCAAGGACATCACCTTCCAGGAGGACGCGGAGATCCTGGTCAGCGTCATCGCCGACTCGCGCATCCTCTTCAGCAGCCAGACGCAGGTGATGGCGAACCTCACGGACGCGCTGGCCCTGGGCGTGGGCTTCCTCGTGAAGTCCGACAGCGCCCCGCCCCCGGGCAAGGTGTCCACCGACACGGCGCTCTCCTTCAACCTGACCGTCGCCCTGTAGTCCCCCGGGCGGGCCGGGCCACCCAGGCCCACCAAAAGCGACGCGGCGCCAGGGAAGAATCCCGGGCGCCGCGTTCGTGCTTCAGGGGACTGAGAGAGGCGGGGACTACTCGTGCTTCTCGTGGGTCTGCTTCTGGATCTGCTGGTGGCCACCCGTGCGGCCTTCCGTCGGGTTCGCTCCGATGTCCACCGCCTGCAGGTCGCTGTACTGCGACCCCGGCGGGTTGGCCAGACGGAAGCGGGTGCCAATGTCCATCAGCGAGAAGCCGATGAGCAGCACCACGAACACGATGGAGACCGCGAACACCAGGCGGTTGGCGCCCTGGTGCTCCGACAGGTGCATGAAGTACAGCGTCACCAGCGTACCCTTCACGCTGGCGATGATGAGCGCGAGCACCAGACCGAAGTCAGGCAGGTGCATGCGGCCGGTGAAGACCGTGACGAGCGTGAGCACCAGCAGGGCAATCCAGATGACCACGTAGCGCCCGGCGCCGTGGTGCTCCTGCATGTTGTGCTCTTCCTGATGCGATTCGTTGGCGATGGCCATGTCGTAACCCTCAGACCAGGTACAGCATCGGGAAGAGGAAGATCCACACCAGGTCGACGAGGTGCCAGTACATGGAGCCCAGCTCGACCTGCGTGTAGTTGTTCGCGTTGAAGTCCCCGACGCGGTACGCGCGCACCGTGGCGAAGCCCAGCACCGTCATGCCGATGATGACGTGCAGTGCGTGCAGCGCCGTGGAGGCGAAGTACACGGAGAAGTACATCGGCGCGCCCGGCAGCTGGATGCCTTCGTAGAAGTAGTAGCGGCCCGGCAGCGTCCCGATGTGGAACTTGTGCTTGTACTCGAAGAACTTGATGACGAGGAATCCCACCGCCATCAGGAGGGTGAGCACGTTCATGTGCCCCACCATCTTGTTCTTCCCCTCCTTGGCGTAGTGCACCGCCATGGCGGCGGTGAACGAGGAGGTGATGAGCACCACCGTGTTGATGGTGCCCATCGTCAGGTCCAGGCTGCGGCTGGAGGCCGCCCACGCTTCCGGGAACAGGAAGCGGTAGGCCGCGTAGCACGCGAACAGACCCGCGAAGAGCAGGATTTCCGTGGCGAGGAACAGCCACATGCCCAACCGCGCCGCGTGCTTCTGGACCTCCAGCGACGCGAAGTGGGCGGCCAGCTTGGGACCGGGCGCCGAGCCCGGCGTCACGTGCGCGCTAGACATCCGACACCTCGCCCTCGGCCTTCTTCGGATCCACGTAGAAGTGCGGCTCTTCGGGATACGTAGGCTGGGGCCCGATGAAGTTGTGCGTGGGCGGAGGGGACTGGGTCAGCCACTCGTAGCCCTTGCTGTTCCACGGGTTGTCCACGCGCTCGCCGTAGATGAGCGCGTAGGTCAGGTACACCGCGATGATGATGAAGCCGAACGCGAGCAGGGACGCACCGGCCGTGGACGCCACGTTCAGCGCCTGGAAGCGCTCCGGGTACTCGTAGTAGCGGCGCGGCATGCCCGCGTTGCCCACGAGGAACTGGGGGATGAACGTCGCGTTGAAGCCCAGGATGATGAGCGCCGCGGAAACCAGGCCCCACCCCTCGTGGTACATCTTCCCGAACATCTTCGGGAACCAGTAGTGGAGCGCGGCCAGGAAGGCCATGATCGTCGCGCCCACCATGATGAAGTGGAAGTGCGCCACGACGAAGTAGGTGTCGTGCCACGCCACGTCCAGCGACACCGTCGCCACCGCGATGCCCGTCATGCCGCCGAACACGGTGAAGAACAGGAAGCCGCAGAAGTAGGCGAACGGGGTGCTGAACTCCACCGCGCCCTTGTAGACGGTGCCCACCCAGTTGAAGACCTTGATGGCCGTGAACACGCCCACCAGCATCGACAGCACGCCGAACACGCCGGCGTTGAAGGTGGACTGGCCGGACACGAACATGTGGTGGCCCCAGGCGAAGAAGCCCACGAACGCGATGCCCACGCTGGAGTACGCCACCGCGCGGTAGCCGAAGATGTTCTTGCGGCTGAACGTGGAGACGATCTCGCTCATCACTCCGAACGCCGGCAGCACCATGATGTACACGGCCGGGTGGCTGTAGAACCAGAACAGGTGCTGGAAGAGCACCGGGTCACCGCCGCGGGCCACGTCGAACATGCCCAGGCTGAACAGGTTCTCCGCCGTCACCAGCAGGAGCAGCAGGCCAATCACGGGCGTCGCCAGCACCTGGATGCAGCTGGTGGCGTAGAGCGCCCACACCATCAGCGGCATCTTGAACCAGGTGATGCCCGGCGCACGCATGGTGTGCGTGGTGACGATGAAGTTCATGCCCGTGAGGATGGAGCTGAACCCGATGATGAACGCGCCGAAGAGCACCGGCGCCACCGTGGTCGTCGTGTGCGCGCTGTACGGCGTGTAGAACGTCCAACCGGTGTCCAGGCCGCCGTTGAGCATGCCCCAGAGCGCGAAGCCCGCGCCGGCCAGGTACACGTAGAGCGACAGCAGGTTCAGGCGGGGGAACGCCACGTCCTTGGCGCCCAGCATCAGCGGCAGCAGGAAGTTGCCGAAGATGGCCGGGATGGCAGGGATCATGAACAAGAAGATCATGACGATGCCATGCAGCGTGAAGACGCGGTTGTACGTCATCGCGTCCATGATGGTCGGACCGGGCGTGAGCAGTTCGATCCGGATGAGCAGCGCGAAGATGCCGCCCACCAGGAAGAACAGCAGCACCCAGGCCATGTACATGATGCCGATGCGCTTGTGGTCCACCGTCAGCAGCCACGACTTCACCGTGGTGCCGTCCGTCAGGTAGCTCGGGTGGTGGCCGTGGTCGTCGTGCGCCTCATGGCCGGGGACGGCCCCCGGCGCGGCGATGCTACTGGATGGGGTCATAGGCGGGGCCCTCGGAAGCGGTCTCGCGCACGTTCGCGGTGCGCAGCGTCTTGATGTACTCGACGATGGCGGCCGACTCGGGGCCCTGCAGCTTGCCCTGGTAGGTCGGCATCACGTTCTGGTAGCCGGCGACGATGTGCGCGCCCGGGTCCATCATCGACTGGGTGATGTAGGCTTCGTCCACGCGGATGCTCTGGCCATCGTCGAGCTTCTCCTCGCGCTCGTACATGCCCAGGAACGTGGGGCCGATGTGCTTCGAGCCGTCCACCGAGTGGCACTTGAGGCAGCCCTGCGTGCCCACCAGCTTCTGGCCCTGCTCGGCCATGCGGGCGACAGGCGGCACGAGCGACGTGTCCGCCAGCGCGTCCTGCCGGTCCTGCAGGCGGCCGCGCTGCTGCTCCTTCAGCCAGTTCTCGTAGTCCTCCGGCGCGAGCACGACGACCTCCGCCAGCATCTTCGAGTGCGACAAGCCGCAGTACTCGGTGCAGAGCACCTGGTAAGTGCCGGGCTTCGTCGCCTCGAACCAGGCCTGCGTGTAGCGGCCCGGCAGCGCGTCCATCTTGATGCGGAAGGACGGGACGTAGAAGGAGTGGATGACGTCGCGGGACGTGATGAGCAGGCGCACCGGGCGGTGAGCCGGCACGTGCAGCACGTTCACGCCGTTGGGGCCCTCCGGGTAGGAGAACTTCCACATCCACTGCTTGCCCATGACGTAGACATCCATCGAGTCCTTGGGCGGAGTGGTGAACCAGGTGAAGTCCCGGAACCCGATGGCGAACCACGCCAGGAAGAACACCAGCGGGACGGAGACGAAGAGGAACTCCGTCTTCAGGTCCGGCACCACGTATTCCGTGTGCTGGTGGGCCTCCCGCCGACGGTAGCGGAAGAACATGAAGAGCGCCGCGAGGCCGACGCCCGCGGACATCACCATCGTCGTGCCGACGACGAAGTAGTGCAGGAAGTCGACCCGTTCCGCGAACGTGGACGCGCGCTCCGGGAGGAACAGGAATTGGTTGGCCAGGTCGCTCATGTAGTCGCGCCTTTCTTCAGCTCGCGCCTCCAGAAATAGATCAGCATCGTGGCCAGGGCGCCGAAGACAGCCAGGGAGCCCAGGCGGATGAACCCGAAGATGTAGAAACCGTACCGCCGAGTGGCGGTGTCATACTTGAAACAGGACATGACGATGCGATCGACGCTCGTCCCGACCCGACCGCCCGCTGCTTCCAGCAGCGAAAGCTTCACGTCCTTGCGGTCGAACGACGTGCCGTAGAGGTAGCGGGAGATGCTCCCCTCCGGGGTGAGCACGGTGACCACCGCGGGGTGGGCGTACTGCTTCGTGCTCGGTTCATACGTGTACTTGAAGCCCACGGCATCGGCGAGCTTGTGGATGTTCTCGTCGGTGCCGGTGAGGAAGTGCCACGGAGCCGTCTCCGGCTTGCCCATGGACTGGAGGTACTTGCGCCGCCGCTCCGCGCTCTGCGCCGGGGTGTCCTTGGGGTCGATGCTGACGGTGACGGCCTCGTAGTCCTTGCCCAGCTCCAGGCCCAGCTCGCGCATCACGCGGACCTGCTCGTTGATGACGAGGTTACAGAGCATGGGGCACTCGTAATAGACGAGCGTGAGCAGGGTGGGGCGCGTCTTCGACAGCAGCGTGCCCAGCCGGACCTCCTCCCCAGTCGAGTCCAGGAAGCGCGTCTCCAGGGGGAGCGGATCCCCCAGGTGCTCCTCCACGTCCACCCCCGTCACCGGCGGGGGCAGGTCGGAGTCCGCCTCCACGATGGCGCGGGGCGTCTTGCCTCCACCCGGCAGGGCGAACGCGGGCGTGGCGCTGGTGAGCACCAGCGCGAGCGCCGCGAGGAGCCCGGCGGCGCGGGCGGAGGAGGGCGGAGGAAGGGACGGCATGGCGGGGGACGGCTCGGGGGCAGGAGGAGCGGGTGGGAGCCTACTTCTTCGGGGCCGGAGCCGGGGGCGCCGTGTGCGGCGCGGACTCCGGGGCCGGCGTGGGAGCCGGGGCCGGCTCGCGGGCCTTCTGGGCCTCGGTCGTGATGACCTGGTCCATGGCCTTGTCCAGCGACTTGTGGGCGGCGACGCCCGGCTGGTCACCCCAGCCGTTCTTCAGCGCCTGGTGCTGGCCGCCAATCTTCTCCGCCGCGCGCCAGTCCTGTTCGAACAGGCGCTGGTTCACGATGCCCACTTCGTACTGGCCCACCGCGGCGGGGCGCGGAGGAGGACCGTCCGGCTGGGCCTCCTGCATGGTCACGACCTGGATGCGCCAGGCCCACACCGCGCCCACGAGGAAGAGGACCATGGCGCCCACACCGACGCCGACGACCTTCCCCATGACAAGGTGGTCTTCCTCGGCGGCGACGCCATGCGCGCCGACGATGACCCGCGATTCGACTTCGGACTGGGTCTTCTTCATGGCTGCACGTACCTCAGGGACTCCGCGATGTAGGGGTCCTTCACCGGGAACGTGTACTTGTTGCGCGCCCGGAAGAGGGCATAGCCCACCGAGACCCCGCCCACGCCCACGAAGGCCGTGAGAATCGTCCAGTGGAAGGTCGGCCCGGCCTCGCCGGAGAACGCCGGCCAGATGAGCCAATACAGGTCCACGGCGTGCATGAGAAGCATGTAGAGGGCGGCCACGGCCAGGGTCCCGGTCTTCTCCTTCAGCTTGCGTGACAGCAGCGTGAAGAACGGCAGCACGAAGTGGCCGAAGAAGATGACGAGAGAGACGTCGCGCCACGGGCCGTACATGCGCAGGCCGTACCAGGGGGCCTCTTCCGGGATGTTGGCGATCCACACCAGCAGGAACTGGGAGAAGCCGATGTAGGCCCAGAACGCCGTGAAGGCGAAGATGAGCTTGCCCAGGTTGTGGTAGTGCGGCGTCTTCACCAGGCTGCCGTACAGGTCCTTGCCCTGGGCCCTGATCGTGGCCAGCGTGAGGACGCAGAAGGCGGCCAGGAAGCTGCCGGCGAAGTAGTAGACGCCGAAGATGGTGGACTGCCACAGCGGGGTGAGGCTCATCAGCCAGTCGAAGGAGGCGAAGGTGATGGTCAGCGCCAGGAAGGGCAGGGCGCCCGGGGAGAAGCGGCGCTGCTTGACGGTGAGCTCCAGCCCGCCCGACTCGTCCTGCTGGGTGCTCCAGCCGTACAGCCGGTGGGAGACGAAGATCCACACCGCGAAGTAGATGACCTGGCGGACGATGAAGAAGGTCCCGTTCAGGTAGTGGGCCTTCTTATGCGCCAGGTGCTCCACCTCGATGCCGTGGATGTGGGCGGCCAGCGGCGAGCCATCCACCCAGGGGTACAGGTGCTTCATCATGGGGATGAAGGCGAGGATGAGCACCGCGAAGACGGGCACCGCGATGGACATCGTCTCCATGGCGCGGCGCAGGACGATGGGCCACTTCGCCTTCGCCGTGTGGAAGATGGCCAGCATGATGAGTGCGGACACACTGATGCCGACCCAGTAGGTGAAGCCCAAGAGGTAGCTGAAGCTGGTCGCCTCCGGGTTCATGAAGAAGCCCACGGCGGTGAGCACGAGGCCCACCACGCCCAGGCCGAACGCGGGCACCATCAGCTTGGGCGTGCCGGTGTAGCGCTCCATGGCAGTCATCGGTTCTCCTGCGGGACGGGCTGCGTCCCGGCGGTGCTGCGGGCGGCCTGCAGCGCGCGCACATAGGCGACGACGGCCCAGCGCTCACGCGTGTCGAGCTCACCCGAGAAGGACGGCATGATGCCGTAGCCCTCGTTGATGGCGGTGTAGAAGTGGCCGGCCGGCTTGTCCGCGAGCTCCAGCAGGGACGGCGGCAGGCGCAGCGCCATGTTCTCCGCGACGACGCTGTTGCCGTCGCCGAGCACGCCGTGGCACTGCGAGCAGACGATGTTGTACTTCTTCTGGCCAAGCTCCAGCAGGTGCTTGTCCACCGGCAGCGGGATGGCGTTCACGGCCACGCCGTTGGCGCGGCCCGTGGAGATGCCCGGGTTGCCCACCGGCCGCTCGCGCGGGACGGTGCCGGCGGGGGGCACGCGCATGGCGCGGCCGTCCGGCCAGAACTCGGACGTCTCGTAGTACTCGTACTTGGCCTGGTGCTCCATGCGCTGGAGGAACTCAGAGCTGACGTTGCAGCCCGTGAGCGCGGCGAGCCCGGCGGCGGGGATGAGCCACCTCATTCGTTCTCTCCCGACACGACGGTCACGTGGGTCGCGCCCAGGGCCGTCAGCTGGTTCTTGACGTCCGCGGCGTCCGTTCCCGTGGGGTGCGGGATGCTCAGCCAGAAGCCGTGCGTGGACGCGCTGCGGAACTCTTCCGACTCGAAGGCCGGGTGGTAGGGCTGCGGCAGCTTGCTCAGGCCGAGCAGGCCAAAGAAGATGCCAAACGCGGCGAACAGCACGCTCAATTCGAACGTGATGGGCACCCAGGCCGGGAGGCTCAGGAGCGGACGGCCGCCGACGTTGAGCGGGTAGTCGACGGTGTTCATCCACGTCTGCATCGTGAGGGCGGTCACCATGCCGGTGAGGCCGCCGCCCAGGGCGATGAAGGGCATGCGGGAGGGCGGCAGACCGAGGGCCTCCGACCCGCCGTGCAGCGGGTACGGGGAGTAGGTGTCCATCCCCTGGAAGCCCTTCTCGCGCATCTGCTGCGTGGCGGAGACGAGGGCTTCCGGGGTGGCGAACTCGGCCATCACCCAGGAATCAAGGACCTTGGCTTCCATGATGCTAGTGCGCTCCGTGGGTGGCCGCGGCGTCCGAGCCGTGGTGTCCGTTGCCATGGGCGGCGTGGGCGGCGTGCTTGAGCTCCAACTGGAGCTCCTTCACCTCGCTCACCGCGACGGCGGGAACGAACTTGAGGAACAGGAGGAACAGGGTGCCGAACAGGCCCAGCGTGCCGATGTAGATGCACCAGTCCACCCAGGTGGGCGTGTAGATGTCCCACGAGGAGGGCAGGAAGTCCTGCGACAGCGACGTCACGATGATGATGAAGCGCTCGCACCACATGCCGATGTTCACCGCGATGGACGCCACCCACATGATGGGGATGCTGGTGCGGCACTTCCGGAACCAGAAGATGTTCGGGGTGATGACGTTGCAGGCGATCATCAGCCAGTACACGCCGGCGTAGGGGCCCGTGGCGCGGTTCACGTAGAAGGTCCAGAACTCGTACTGGTTCATGGAGTACCAGGCGATGAAGTGCTCCATCATGTACCCGTAGGACACGATGAGGCCCGTCGCCAGGATGACCTTGTTCATGTTCTCCAGGTGGCGGTCCGTAATCACGTCCCGGAGACCCAGGTACTTACGGGCGGGCACGATGAGCGTGATGACCATCGCGAAGCCGCTGAACACGGCGCCGGCCACGAAGTAGGGCGGGAAGATGGTCGCGTGCCAGCCCGGAATCTGGGACACGGCGAAGTCGAACGACACGATGGTGTGCACGGACACCACGAGCGGCGTCGAGAGGCCGGCGAGCAGCAGGTAGCCAATCTTGTAGTTGTGCCAGTGACGGCCGGAGCCGCGCCAACCCAGGGCGAACAGGCCGTAGATGGTGCGCTGCAGCTTCCCCTTGGACGAGTCACGCAGGGCGGCCAGGTCCGGGATGAGGCCCACGTACCAGAAGAGCGCGGACACCGTGAGGTACGTGGAGATGGCGAACACGTCCCACACGAGCGGCGAGCGGAACTGCGCCCATGCGCCCAAGGTGCTGGGGTAGGGGAACAGCCAGAAGGCGAACCAGGGACGGCCCGTGTGGAGCAGCGGGAACAGGCCGGCGCACATGACCGCGAACAGCGTCATGGCTTCCGCGAAGCGGTTGATGCTCGTGCGCCACTTCTGCTGGAAGAGCAGGAGGATGGCGGAGATGAGCGTACCGGCGTGGCCGATACCGACCCACCAGACGAAGTTGATGATGTCGAACGCCCAGCCGACGGGCTGGTTGTTGCCCCACACGCCGATGCCGCGCGCGAGGGTGTACGTGACACCGACGACCAGGAGGCCCAGCGCCGCGGACGTGATGCCCAGCAGCATGAACCAGCCCTTGCCGGGCTTGCGCCAGACATGGTCCAGCAGCGTCTCATTGAGGGACTTGTCGTCGTGGTGCGGCGCGACGAGGTCCCGGGGCTCGAGGGGGTCGAGCGGGAGTGCGTGTGCGGTCTCGGCCATGACGGTCAGTGACCTCCTTCATGCGCCGGCGCGGCTTCAGCAGGGGCGGCGGGCACGAGGGCAGGGTTGGGGTTGCGCAGGCGGATGAGGTGGGCGGTGCGGGGGCGGGTGCCCAGCTCGTGCAACAGCCGGTAGGCACGCTCGTCCTCGTGGAGCTGGGTGACGCGCTGGGCGGGGTCCGCCAGGGAGCCGAAGGCGATGGCCTGCGTGGGGCAGGTCTGCTGGCACGCCGTCTGGAGCTCCTTCTCCTGGATGAGGCGCTTCTCGACGCGGGCGTTGATGCGGACCCGCTCGATGCGCTGCACGCAGTAGGTGCACTTCTCCATGACGCCGCGGTTGCGCACCGTGACGTCCGGGTTCATCAGCATCTTCTCGGTCGGCGTCTTGCCCTGCGTGTAGTGCAGGTAGTTGAAGCGGCGGACCTTGTACGGGCAGTTGTTGGAGCAGTACCGCGTGCCGATGCAGCGGTTGTACACCATGTCGTTGAGGCCCTCGTCCGAGTGCACGGTGGCGTTCACCGGGCAGACGTACTCGCAGGGGGCCTTCTCGCAGTGCACGCACGCGACGGGCTGCATGACCATGGCGGGGTCGTTCTCATCGCCCTGGAAGTAGCGGTCGATGCGCAGCCAGTTCATCTCACGGCCGCGGCCCACCTGCTCCTTGCCGACGACGGGGATGTTGTTCTCCGCCTGGCACGCCACGACGCACGCGTTGCAGCCCGTGCAGCGCGACAGGTCGATGGACATGCCCCACTTGTAGCCCTTGTCCGGCGAGGTGGCGTACTCGAAGTCCGGCAGGTTGTTCTGCTTGCCCAGCTCGTGCTTGGCCTGGACGCGCTCCAGCGTGTGCTCCGTCTCCTTGGACGGGTGCGCCAGCTCGCTGACGGACATGTCGAGCGCCAGCGGGCGGCCCTCCATGCGCCAGTGGTACTGGGTGCGGGCGAACTTGTGGCTGCCGCGGACCTTGGTCAGCTTCGCGCCGCCGTCGAACCAGGGGGCGTTCACGCTGCGCAGCAGGTTGGCGTTGAAGCCGATGTCCTTGGCCACGACCTCATGGAGGCCGGTGCGGCCGTAGCCCAGCGCCACGGTGACGGTGTCGTCCGCGTTGCCGGGGAGGATGGTGACCGGGACCTGCAGCTTGCGCCCGCCGTACTCCAGCTCCGCGACGTGGTTGTTCTCCAGGCCGAGCCGCTTGGCGGTGGCCGGGCTGAGGATGGCGGCGTTCTCCCAGACGATCTTCGTGATGGGATCCGGCGTCTCCTGGAGCCACGCGTTGTTGGCGAACCGGCCGTCCAGGACGCGGTAGTCGTGGACGAAGTTGATCTCCATCTCACCGGCCGCAGGCGGCTGGTAGGCGGCGACCAGCTGCGAGGCGGCTCCCGTGTCCGGGGAGGCCGTCAGCGCGGCGGCGACGCTGCCGGGGACGATGCCCTCGGAGACCCAGGTCTCCCAGCGGGTCTCGAAGTCGGCGCGGCCGGCCTCGCCACCCTGCGCGGCCCAGTAGTCGCGTACCAGCTGGTAGGCGGGGCGGAAGGGCTCGTCGAGGAACAGCGCGTACAGCTCCGCTTCCGGCACGCCGTTGAAGAGCGGCTGGATGAGGGGCTGCGTGATGCTGACGGTGCCGTCCACCGCGCGGCCGTCGCTCCAGGTCTCCAGCTGGTGCGCCAGGGGCACGAACCAGTCGGCGAACTTGGAGGTCTCGTCCTCGTAGTGGCCCGCGTACAGGACGGACAGCGCCTTGCGGTTGGCGTTCTGCTTGGGGTCCAGCACCTCCGCCAGGCCCGCGTCCACCGGCAGGGCGTAGACGGGGTTGGTGGCGGTGATGACCAGCGTGTCCACCTTGCCGGCCTTGATGTCCGCGACCAGCGCGCTGATCTCCGACAGGCCCGAGGACTCCGGGGCGGCGGCCGGGACGAGCTTCACGGTGGTGCCCACGTTGCCCAGCGCGGCGTTGATGGCCTGCGCCAGCGCGTGCACGGCGGCGGGCTGGCGCTCACCGGCGAGCACCACGGAGCGGCCGGTCTTGGACCTGAGGTCCTGGGCCACGGCCTGCACCCACGACTGGGTCTCCGGGCTCAGCGAGCCGGCCTTGCCGGACGCGGCGGCGCCCAGGCTGGCCGCGGGGCCACCCACGGCCTGCGCCAGCGCGGCGGCGATGCCGAAGACCTCGGCGGACTTCACGCGCTTGCGGTGGTCCGCCATGCCGCCCGTGATGGACATGCGGGACTCAGCCACGTACAGGCGGTTGAGCTCGCCGTTCTTCGGGTCGCGGCGGTCCGCGAACTGGCGGTTGAGGGCCAGGTTCTCCGGGCGGCTCTCCAGGAAGTCCGCGTCCAGGGAGACGATGACGTCCGCGCGGCTCAGGTCGTAGACGGCCTGGACCGGCTGGCCGAACAGGGCGCGGTTCGCCTGCGCGGCGGCGGAGTCCGTGATGGACGAGAACGTGTGGAAGCGCGCGTTGGGCAGCTTCTTCTGGATGCGGCCCGTCACGTCGCGCAGCGTCGGCGAGCTGATGGGCTCCGTGAGGAAGCGCAGGCGGCTGCCACCGTCGGCCGCAGCCCGCTGGCTCACGAGGGTGGAGATGTCCTCGGCCAGCACGCGCAGCGAGCGGGGGTTGTTGCCCTGGCGCAGCACGCGGGCGCGCTGCGGGTCATAGAGCGAGAGCAGGAACGCCTGCTCGAAGACGCCGGCAGCGCCCTGGTTGATGGGGTGCTGGGGGTTGCCTTCGATCTTCACCGGGCGGCCTTCGCGCGCGGTGATCAGCAGGCCGGAGGTGTGGCCCCCGAGCGTCATGCCGGACGCGTAGTGCAGCGGGTTGCCCGGAGTCACTTCCGGCGGCGTCTTCGTGTACGCCACCATCCGCTCATCCTGCGGACGGGTGCTGCACGCGGTGGCGCCGGCCAGGGCGAGCGACGCGCCCATCAGCTGCATGAACTCGCGGCGGGCGAAGCCGGTGGGGGGAAGGTCCGCGCCGACGGGGAACTCTGGGCGGGTCTCCTCCAGGAACTCCGGCGTGGCGAGCTTCTCCTCCAGGCCGAGCCAGTACGTCTTGCCGTACGCGCCTTCCGCCGGGACGGCGCGGGTGGAGGCGTGCTCGAGCGCTTCACCCACGACATCGTCGTGGGCGTGCGCGTGGGGGGCGGCCTCGTTGCGGCCCGAGACGACCGGGAGCGCGAAGGACGAGGGGGTTTCCTGCGCGGGCGCGCTGTCAGGCTTGGTGTTCATCGGTGGCATGTGGAGCAGCTCGTGCGCGAGTGAACGTCGTATTCCTTGATGAGCGTCTCAGCGAGGGCCGAGGCTTCCGCCTTCTCCGTGGGAGGCGCCCAGGTCATGCTGGTGATGAACTCCGGGGGCCGGAGGTTGGGGCCGGGATTGCGGTGGCAGTCCAGGCACCAGCTCATCGTCAGCGGGGCGGTCTGCTCGATGGCGCCCATCTGGTCCACGCGGCCGTGGCAGGTGGCGCAGCCAACGCCCTTGCCCACGTGGATGGAGTGGTTGAAGTAGACGTAGTCCGGCAGGTTGTGGACGCGGACCCAGGGGATGGGCTGGTCGGCGAAGAACGCCTTGCGGACCTCGGTGAGGTACGGGCTCTTGTTCCACACCTGCGCGTGGCAGGACATGCACACGGTGGTGGAGGGGATGCCCGCCGACGGGGACTTCTCCACCGTCCAGTGGCAGTAGCGACAGTCGATCTGCTCGTCACCGGCGTGGTGCCGGTGGTCGAACTCGATGGGCTGTTCCACCGGGCGCGCCTGATTGGTCACGAGCGGGGAACGCACGTAGGCCAACAGGCCGCCGATGGCGATGGCGGGCACGGCGAGGAGCATCGCGGCCGACAGGCGCGACACCGTATTCGTCCAGCGTGGGAAGAGAGGGCCGCTCATACCAGGACCAGGGGCAAGGGGACTGAAGGCGACATGAGAGCAGGGGTGGACGCGGGGAAACCGTTCGGCGCGGAAGTCAGGGGGGCCGTCCCGGTCCCGGTGGACCGGGCGGGGGGTGGCTCCTGGCGCTCAGACGGCAAGGCAGTCACGTCCAACGAACCTCTAGGATGGTGCCGTGGGCGCGGGTCCCTCATGCATTTCCCGACCCAATGCGGCGCGGGACCATCGACCATGAGCACGGCAGTGTCAACCATTCTGTGGGGAGTGGGAATAAGGAGCGCTTAGCACCTTCTGGGGCGGTTGCGACAAGTTGCACGCGTGCGGTGATGAATCCCGCTTCTGGCGATCGGAAGGGAGCTTTGCGCGAGGGCGCTTTCCCCTCTGGGATCAATCCCTCTCAGGGCGTGCGCTACAGGGTACGACGGTCCGCGCCACGCATGAAGCGGGGCTACTGGGAGTCCGTGTCGTCGGGCTCGCGCCAGCGGTCGCGGGTGGCGCCGGTGGCGATGATCCGAAGGACGCGGTGGCGCCTGGCCTGGCTCATGGCGCTAGACCTCCACCACCGCGGTGCCGGCGACGGCGTAGACGCGGTCCTTCTTGCCCCGCCGCATGTCCACACCACCCGTGAAGGCGCTGAACGCGGGCAGGACGCCCACGCCGGGGCCCAGGTGGAAGCAGGGCAGCCGCAGCCGGTCCGCCCCGCCCGACAGCCGCACCATGGGGTGCAGGTGCCCGGCCCAGACGTAGCGCCCGGTGGCCGGCTCCGGGTGGTGCGCGAAGCGGAACGGGCCTTCGTCTAATACCTCCGCGCGGTCCTCCATCCTCCAGGAAGGCGGAAGGGTCCGAACGTGGCGGTCGTGGTTGCCGCGTATCAGCACGACTTCTAGTGAGGCATGAGCTTCGCGCCAGGTATTCACGCGGCTGATGACGCCCGCGGTGAGCCCCTGGCGCGAGTGGACGAGGTCGCCCACCAGGAGGAGACGCCGGGCGCCGGTGGCGGTGAGGGCGGAGGAGAGGCGGGCGAGGTCGTCATCCAGGGCCCCCAGGGGCAGGGGGATGCCGTGCTGCTGGAAGGACTCCGTCTTGCCCCAGTGCAGGTCGGCCACTGCGAGCACGCCGGCCTGGGGCCAATGCAACGCCCGTTCCGGGAGCAGCTCCACGTCCGCGTCCGCTACGCGGGTCTGGCATCGGCCTGGGACCATCGCTCCTTGAGGCGCTGCACGCGGTCCAGCAGGGATTCGTTGGACACGCTGGCGCTGATGCGCTCGACGACGAGCGGGAAGCCCAGCGGCGAGGGCCGGTGGACGTGGACGACTTCGACGGGGTGCGCCTCCAGGCGCTCCAGGGTTCGCGCGAGCCGGCCCTGTTCGAACTGATGCTCCAGGACCTCGCGGCGCGCCTGACGCAGGAGGAGGTTGTCCGGGTCGTACTTCACGAAGACGTCATAGAGGAGCGCGGCGCTGGCCTGGACCTGTCGGGTGGACTTGCGCGCTCCGGGCAGGCCCGGCATCACCAAGCCGGCCACGCGGGCGATGTCGCGGAACTGCCGGCGCGCGAGCTCGCTCAGGTTCACGCTCTCCAGGATGTCCTCCACCAGGTGCTCACGGGTGAAGAGGGCCGGGCGCAGGGCTTCATCGAAGGGGAAGGGCGTGGAGGTGAGCAACTCCAGGCCGTAGTCGTTCACGGACAGGCTGAAGGTGGCCTTCTGCAGACGCGTGAGGCGCAGGGCGAGGAGCGCCGCCATGCCTTCGTGCACGAGCCTTCCTTCAAAGGGATAGAGGAAGAGGTGGTAGCCGTCCCGCGTGCGGCAGGTCTCCGCCAGACAGCGGCGGTCGCCGGGGATGCGGGACAGGCGGGCCTGCGCGTCGAGGATGGGCCAGGCGGCGGCGACCTCGTCCCGGGTGACGTCGCCCTGGCGCGCGGCCTCCAGCGTGCGGCGCATCGCGGACGCGAGCGAGGTGGACAGGGGCAGGCGGCTGCCGCCCCAGCGCGGCGTCTGGGTGGCCTTGGCCTTCGCGGGCTTCACGTACGCCGTCATGTCCTTGAAGCGGCTGAACTCCAGCCGGCGGCCCGCGAAGAGGAAGGTGTCCCCGGGCTTCAGGCGGCTGACATAGGACTCCTCCACCGTGCCCAGGGTGCCGCCGCTCCAGTAGCGCAGCTGCACGGACGCGTCCGACGTGATGGTTCCGATGTTGAGGCGGTGCAGCCGGGCGAGGCGCACGTCGGGCACGCGGAAGCGGCCGTCCACCTCCACCACGCGGCGGAACTCCGGGTAGGCGCGCAGCGTGGGGCCGCCTTCGCGCACCAGGGTGAGGGCCTGGTCGAACTCCTCGTCGGTGAGGGACGCGTAGCTTGTCGCGGTGCGGACCTCGTCGCGCAGGGCCTCGCGGGTGAAGCCTCCTCCCAGCGCGCACGTCACCAGGTGCTGGGCCAGCACGTCGAGCGGCTTGGACAGGGGCGTGCGCGGCTCCACCTCGCGGCGCGCGATGGCGTCTCGGGCGGCGGCCATCTCCACCAGTTCGAGCGCGTGCGTGGGGACGAAGAGGATGCGGCACGTGGCTCCAGGACGGTGCGCGCTGCGGCCCGCGCGTTGGAGCGTGCGGCCGATGCCCTTGGGACTTCCTATCTGGATGACGCGCTCCACCGGGCCGAAGTCCACGCCCAGGTCCAGCGAGGACGTGCACACGACGAGGCGCAGGCTTCCGTCCTTGAGGCCTCCCTCCACGCGCTCGCGCTCCTCGCGGTCGATGGAGCCGTGGTGCAGCGCGAGCAGGTGTTCCCATTCGGGGCGCAGGAAGCGCAGGCCCTCGAACCAGCGCTCCGCCTGTGAGCGGGTGTTGGTGAAGAGGAGCGTGGACTGCGTGGGGTCCAGCCAGTCCGCCACGCGCGGCAACATGGAGAAGCCCAGGTGCCCGGCCCATGGGAAGGTGTCCACCTCCTCTGGCAGCAGCGTCTCCACGTCCACCGGGCGCTGCAAATCCGCGCTCACCAGCGTGGGCTTGCGGTCCGTGCCCACGATGGTTCGCGCGGCCTCGCCCAGATTGGCGAGCGTGGCGGAGAGCGCCCAGATGCGCAGGCCCGGAGCGAAGTGGCGCAGGCGGGCCAGGGCCAGCTCCACCTGGGTGCCTCGCTTGGAGGCGAGCAGTTCGTGCCACTCGTCCACGATGACGGCGCGCAGTGAGGCGAAGTTCTCCGCTGCCTGCTCCTGCGTCAGGAGGAGTGACAGGGATTCCGGCGTGGTGATGAGCACCTGGGGCAGGCGTTCGCGCTGACGCTGGCGCACGGAGGAGGACGTGTCGCCCGTGCGGCTCTCCACCTCCAGGTCCGCGTCCAACGCCATCAGCGGTTCACGCAGGGCCTGCTCCACGTCGCGCGACACGGCTCGCAGTGGCGTGAGGTAGAGGATTTGAAGGCCCTTCTGGTTGTGCTCCGCCACGTCCGCCAGCGGGCCGATGTACGCCGCGTAGGTCTTTCCCGCGCCGGTGGGCACGTGGATGAGGCCGCTGTCTCCTCGCGCGTAGGCGGCCCATGCTTCTTCTTGAAAGGCGTAGGGCGTCCAGCCCTTCGAGGCGAACCACTGGCGGAGTTGATCCAGCGGCGCGCCTTTGTATGGGGATGGGCTCCGGGGCGTGGGACGCTTCGCGCGGGTCTTTGTGGGCTTCGGTGATTCGGCCTGCTTCTCCGGCGCGTGCTTGCCGCGCATGCGATTGCGGCGGGGCCTAGTGGGCTGCATGCAGCAGCCCCTTCAACGAGTCGAGCGTGTCCGCGTCCCTCGCCGTCTTGTCCGCGCGCCAGCGGGCGATGCGTGGGAAGCGCAGGGCGATGCCTGACTTGTGGCGTGGGGACGGGGCGATGGCTTCGAAGTGCAGCTCGAACACCTGCTCCGGATCCACCGAGCGCACCGGGCCGAACTTCTCCCGCGTGTGCGCGCGAATCCACCGGTCCAGCCTGCCAATCTCCTCATCGGTGAGGCCCGAGTAGGCCTTCGTCACCGGCAGCAGGTCCTCGCCGTTCCACACCGCGAAGGTGTAGTCCGTGTAGAGCGACGAGCGCCGGCCGTGGCCTGGATGCGCGTAGAGCAGCACCGCGTCCACCGTGTACGGGTCGATCTTCCACTTCCACCAATCGCCGCGCTTGCGCCCCGTCTGGTACACCGAGTCCAGGCGCTTGATCATCAAGCCCTCGACGTTGCGCGCGCGGGACTCCTTGCGCAGCTCCGCCAGTTCCTCCCACGACGAGGCCGTCACCGTGGGAGAGATGGGGAAGCGCGGGTGGTCCTTGAGCAGGGCCTCCAGCCTCGCTCGGCGCTCGCGCAGGGGCAGCTCGCGCACGTCCTTTCCGTCCTGCTCCAGCAGGTCGTAGACGACGAACGCGGCGGGGGCCTCCGCCAGCACCTTGGGCGTGAGCTTCTGTCTGCCAATGCGGCGCTGGAGCCGGGCGAAGGGCAGGGGGACTCCGTCCTCGTAGGCCATCACCTCTCCGTCGAGCACCGTGCCTTCGGGCAGGGCCCGTGCGGCCTCGGTGATTTCGGGGAAGCGTTCGGTGATCAGCTCCTCGCCCCGGCTCCAGAGGAACACGTCGCCCTGGCGGCGGATGAGCTGGCCCCGGATGCCGTCCCACTTCCACTCGACGAGCCAGTCGCTCGGTTCTCCCAGCGACTCCGCCGGCTGCTCCAGCGGCGACGCGAGATAGTAGGGATACGGGCGCGACACGTGGCCGTCCGATACGTCTGGCGCCACGAGCTGTTCGAAGAACGCCTTCGTCGGCGTCCACGTGCCCATCAGCCGGTGCGCCACGCTGGGCGGCGGCAGGCCGGTGACCTGCGCGATGGCTCGCACCACCAGCGTGTTGGACACGCCCACGCGCAGCTCGCCTGTGAGCATCTTGTTGAGGAGGAACAGCTCGCGGCGGGGCATGGACTTCCACCAGCCCACCACCCGCTCGCGCTGCTCCGCCGCGTCCAGGCCGCGTAAAGGCAACAGGCGCTCTTCCAGCCACCGTGAGAGGGGAAGTTCCTCGGCGTGCTCGGGCGGGAGGTTCGCTCCGTCGAGCAGCAGCGCAATCACCTCCGCCAGGTCTCCCACCGACGCGTAGACCTCATCAAAGAGCCAGTCAGGAATGCCCGTGAGCTCCTGCGTCCAGCCCACCAGCAGCTTCGACGTGAGCAGCCGCTTGAGCTTCTGACCCGTGAGGAAGAACAGGCCCCAGGCGGCGTCCTCCGGCGGCGTCTGCCGGAAGTAGCGCGCCATCGCCTCCACCTTCGCGTTGGTGGAGGTCGTCTGGTCGAGCGTGTCGTAGAGGTCGGCCAGGGCTCGCACGCGTCAGTCCTCAGCTTCGCCCTCGAAGGGCGTGGCGAGTGGCGAGGCGTCCACGCCCCGCTCCCGCAGGTAGTGCGACAAGGGGTCGGTGTAGCCGTGCGTGACGAGCACCTTCTCCGCCTGCGTGTCCGCCACCGTGCGCAGCAGGTCCGGCCAGTCCGCGTGGTCGGAGAGCACGAAGCCCCGGTCGTAACCTCGACGGCGCCGGTTGCCGCGCACGCGCATCCACCCCGACGCGAAGCCCGTCTCCGCTTCACCGAAGCGGCGCATCCACGTGGAGCCGGCCGCGCTCGGCGGCGCCAGCACCAGCGCGCCCGCGAAGGACGTGCCCTTCTCCGTCTCCGACACCAACTGCGTGGGCAGCATCGCGATGCCCGCTTCGCGGTACGCGGTGACGAGCCCGTTCACCGCGCCGTGCACGTAGGCCGGCCGGTCCGTGAGTTTGCCCAGCTCCGCCAACAGGCGCTGCGCCTTGCCCAGCGCGTAGCAGAACAGCACCGCGGAGCGGCCCGCCTCGCGGTTCGCGTCCCACCAGCGCAGGATGTCCTGGGCCACGAGGCGCGGATCATCCCAGCGGAAGATGGGCAGTCCGAACGTCGCCTCGGTGATGAAGGTGTGGCAGCGCACCACTTCGAAGGGCGCGCACGTGGGGTCCGGCGTGCGCTTGTAGTCGCCGGAGATGATCCACACCTCACCCCGGTGCTCCACGCGGATTTGAGCGCTGCCCAGCACGTGGCCCGCGGGGTGGAAGCTCACGGTGGTGTCGCCCACGGTCAGCTTCTCGTCGTACTCCAGCGTGTCGATGACCGCGTCCGCTCCCAGGCGGCGTTGCAACAGGCCTCGTCCGGGAGCTGCTCCCAGGTAGCGTTGGCTGCCGCTCCGGGCGTGGTCGCCGTGCGCGTGCGTGACGAGCGCCCGCTCCACCGGACGCCATGGGTCGATGTGGAAGTTCCCCGCCTGGCAATACAGCCCCTGCGGCGTCACGGAAACCAGCGGCGTTCGTTCCTGGTGGGTCGCGGTGGCCACGGTCCTCTAGAGGTAACGAGGCCTTGGAGCAGGGGCCACCCACGGCCGGACCCTCCAGCGCGCTCCGCTGACAAGGGGGCGAGCGTCCGTGCAGGCTCTGCTTGCGCTCCAAACGACGAAGCCAGGGACCGGAGGGCCCCTTGGATGGTGGGCGTGGACGGGGGATAAACCCGGGAACCCCCACTTCCGGACCCTTTCGTGATGCTGACGACGCCCGCGCTCCTCCTGTTCCTCACCCTGGCCCAGTCCCCCCCGGCTTCGGACGCGGTGCTCGAATACAGCTCACCGCTGACGGAGGAGAGCGCGCCGGATCCAGAGGGCTTCTCCTTCACTGCCTTCACGGCGGGCCAGACGCTCTACCTGGGCGTGGACGAGGCGAACCTGCGCGCGAGCGCGGCGGCGGACGCGGGCGTGGTGCGGACGCTGATGCTGGGCACGCCCGTGCGTGTGCTGAAGGCGGGGGCTCGCGCGACGGTCGGCGAGTACATCAACACCTGGTACCAGGTGGCCGTCGTGGACGCGAAGGCGGCTCCAGGCGCGGCTCCCGTCACGGGTTGGGTCTTCGGCAACACGCTCACGCCGTTCCGCTTCGAGGCCGACCTGGACGGGGACGGCGAGATGGAAGTGGCCACGGTGGTGATGAGCAACGAGTTCAAGGCGCGCGTGCGCGTGCTGGAGCCGAACGTGAAGCCGCCTCGCCGGGTGAGCAGCGTGGACGTGGCGGTCGCGTCCACGGACTACGGCGGAGGGCGGGGCGGCCCGGTGACGGTGACGCTGGTCCCCGCGAAGGAGGCCGGCGTGACGCTGCTGCAACTGGACTCCGCGCCGGAGCGGTGTGGCGACTTCGTCACGTCCTATGTGAGCTACACCGGGTCGAATGGGAAGCCGGGTGTGCTGGGCAAGGCGAAGCTGGCGCTGGAACTGGGCGGGCTGATGGATCCCCCGAGCGAGAGCACGTTCACGGTCTCCTTCCAGGCAGCCGCGAAGCGGGCGCTGGTGGTCCGCACGAGCGTCGAGGAAGAGGAAGAAGGCAAGCCGCGGAAGGTTACGGAGCGCGAGGTCTATCAGTGGAAGGACGGCGTGTTCGCTCAGGCGAAGCCCGTCGCGAAACCGTAGTCGCAGGGCCCGGAAGGCCGGGCACCCGGGAGCCCCTCCGGGTGAAGGAAGAGGGGGTCAGGGCAATCGACCATGGATGCGCAGGAGCGGAAGGCAGCCTACCGGCAGCGCGCGGAAGCAGGTCAGGCGGTGCCGGTGTCGGTGGAGTTGCCGGCGGACCTGGATACACCGCTGTCGGCATACCTGAAGCTGGGCGGTGGAAGCCGCGGCTTCATCCTCGAGTCGTGCTACGGCGGCGAGCGCTTCGGGCGCTACAGCCACGTGGGCGTGAACCCGGCGGGCCGCGTGCGGCTGGACCGGGACGGGCTCACGTTGTGGCGTGGCTCGCATGAGGAGCGCCGCGAGGGCCGGCCGCTGGACGTGCTGCGCACGCTGTGGCGCGAGCTGTCCGTGGCGACGCTGCCGGGCGAGGCGCCCTTCCTGGGCGGGCTCGTGGGCTACCTGGGCTACAACGCCACGTCGTGGTTCGAGCCGAGCGTGCCGGACCGCCACCCGCGCGACACGGGCTTCCCGGACTCCGAGTGGCTCATCGCGGAGGACTTCGTCACCCACGACACGCGCACCCAGACGCTCAAGGCCATCGCCATCGCGCGGCCCGCGCTGCACGGCAGCGTCGCCGCGGCGCTGAAGGACGCGGAAGGACGCGCGGAGGCAATGGCGGAGAAGCTGCGCCGGCCGCTGCCGCAGGAGGCCTACGCCGCCGTCCCCGCGCAGAAGAACGCGCCGGCCCCTGTCGCGTGCTGGGACCGCGAGGGCTACGCCCGGGCGGTGGAGAAGGTGCAGGAGTACGTGCGCGCGGGCGACTGCTTCCAGGCGGTGCTCGCGCGCAGGTTCGAGGCGAAGGGCGCCATCCCTCCGCTGTCGCTCTACCGCGCGCTCCGGCGCGTGAATCCCTCTCCGTACCTGTTCCTGGTGGACCTGGGCGAGGCGCGCGCGCTGGTGGGCGCGTCGCCGGAGCTGCTGGTGCAGGTGCGCGACGGGGACGTGGTGGTGCGGCCCATCGCGGGCACGCGCCGCCGGGGTGGCTCCGAGGCCGAGGACCAGTCGCTGGAGAAGGAGTTGCTCGCGGACGAGAAGGAGCGCGCCGAGCACATCATGCTGGTGGACCTGGGGCGCAACGACGTGGGCCGGGTGGCCGCGCCGGGCACGGTGCGCATCGAGGACCTGATGATCATCGAGCGCTACAGCCACGTGATGCACATCGTGTCCCAGGTGCGCGGCAAGTTGGACACCACGCGCTTCGACGCGCTGGACGCGCTGGCGAGCACCTTCCCCGCGGGCACCGTGTCGGGCGCACCGAAGATCCGCGCGATGCAGATCATCGACGAACTGGAGCCCATGCGGCGCGGGCCCTATGCCGGCGCGGTGGGCTACCTGTCCTTCTGCGGCACGCTGGATGTGGCCATCGCGCTGCGCACCTTCTTCGTGGATGGCGACCGCACCATGTGGACCGCCGGCGCGGGGCTGGTGGCGGACTCGGACCCCATGAAGGAAGCGGACGAGACGGAGGCGAAGGCGGGCGCCATGGCCGCCGCGCTGCGCCTGGCTCGCGAAGGAGGTGGGCGGTGATCCTCGTCATCGACAACTACGACTCGTTCACCTTCAACCTGGTGCAGCTGCTCTACACGCTGGGCGCGGAGGTGAAGGTGGTTCGCAACGACGCGCTGGATGTCGCGGGCATCGCGGCGTCAGGCGCGTCCCACCTGGTGGTGTCCCCGGGGCCGTGCACGCCGCACGAGGCCGGGGTGAGCGTGGCGGCCATCTCCCAGTCTCGCGTGCCGGTGCTGGGCGTGTGCCTGGGACACCAGTCCATTGGCGCTGCGTTTGGCGGGCAGGTGGTGCGCGCGCCGGAGCCCGTGCATGGCAAGGCGGCGCACATCCGGCACGGCGGCACCGGCGTCTTCACCGGCATGCGGCAGGGCTTCCAGGCGGCGCGCTACCACTCGCTGGTGGTGGCGGCGGAGTCCATGCCCGCGGAGCTGGAGGCCACGGCGTGGAGCCAGGACGGCCTGGTGATGGCGCTGCGTCACCGCACGCGGCCGGTGGTGGGCCTGCAGTTCCATCCGGAGAGCGTGCTGACGCCGGAGGGCCCGTCGCTGGTGCGCAACTTCCTGGAGGGGAAGCTGTAGCGGCCTTCACTCCTTCAGGTGCGTGGTGTCGTTCCAGCTCACGAGGACCGGCTGTTTGCCGCCGGCCTCGGAGCCCAGCACGCTGATGGACGCGGTGCCCAGGTGGAAGAGCCTGCCTCCGTCCGGGGGCAGGCCCAGCCATCGCGAGGCGAGGATGCGCAGCATGTGCCCGTGCGAGAAGAGGAGCACGTCGTCCTGGAGGGCGCGCGCCTCCGCGATGATGCGGTCTGCTCGGGTGCCCACCTCTTCCAGCGTCTCTCCGTTGGGCACGCCGTCCGTCCACAGCGTCCAGTCCGGGCGCGTGGTGCGGATGTCCGCGCCGGTGCGGCCCTCGTAGTCGCCGTAGTTGAACTCCATCAGGTCGTTCTTCTTCTGGGCCACGTCGCCGTAGCCCGCGAGCACGCACGTCTCCTGCGCGCGCGTCAGCGGGCTGGTCCACACGGCGGCGAAGCGCCACTTGCCCAGCGGCGCGCGGAGCCGCTCCGCCATCTGGCGGCCCTCTTCCAACAGCGGCAGGTCCGTGCGGCCGGTGTGCTGGCTGCTGCGGCTCCACTCCGTCTCACCGTGACGGACGAGGACCACCTGGGGGGCGCGTGTGTTCATGGCGCCAATCTGTGTCAGCCCATGGCGGGACGGGAGGGAAAAGTGCACGCGCTACCGCTTGCGTGTCCGCCAATCCTCACGGCTCTGGCCCCATATCTCCACCTCGTGGTCGTTGTAGGGCGCCGGCAGCATGCCCATGCGCAGGAGGCGCGAACCCAGCCGGCGGGCCACCTGCTTCGACGGCTCGTTCGGCGGGGAGATGGAGTGGATGACCTCCGTCCAGCCGAGGTGGTCGAAGGCCCAGTCGATGGTGGCCGCCGCGCCTTCTGTCGCGTAGCCCTTGCCCCACGCGTCGCGAGACAGGCCCCAGCCGATCTCCGGGCCCGGCCACTCCGCGGGCTGCCAGGGCCCGAGCCGGCCCACCCACTTGCCGGTGGACTTCTCGAACACGGAGAACATGGCGAAGCCCTGGAGCACCCAGGAGCCGGCCATGGCGCAGACGGCGCGCCACACGTTGGAGCGGGGCTGGAGGCCGCCGATGTACCGCGCGGTCTCCTCGTCCGCCATCATCGCCACGAAGCCCTCCAGGTCCTGGAGCGTGGGAGGACGCAGGATGAGGCGAGGCGTTTCGAGGGTGGGCCCCAGGATGGGCGGAGTGTGCATGTCCGTTCTCCAGGCGCCGGGGTTGGCTGGCGCCTGGAGCGGACCTTAGCGCTTCAGGCCGCGCTTGATGTCCGCGCAGAGTTGCTTCGCCGCGGCCGGACCATCCGAGTGGGCGGCCTTCACCAGCGCGCTGCCCACCACGACACCGTCCGCGTGGGCCACCAGCGGCCGGGCCGTGTCCGCGTTGGAGATGCCGAAGCCCGCCACCACCGGCACGGACGCGGCGCGCTTCACCAGGTCCAGCCGCTGCGACAGGTCCGGCGGCAGCTCCGAGCGCATGCCGGTGACGCCCGCCACGGACACGCAATAGACGAAGCCTCGCGCGTCCTTCGCGATGGCCTGCGCGCGCGCGGGCGGCGTCGTGGGCGCGCACAGGGGCACCAGGTCCACGCCCTCCTTGTCGAACGCGGCGCGGATGCCCGCGCTCTCCTCGGGCGGCAGGTCCGGGAGGATGGTGCCCGAGATGCCCCGCTCTCGCGCGAGCTTCGCGTAGCGCTCCTCGCCCATGGCCATCACCACGTTGACGTAGGTCATGATGACCAGCGGCGTCTCCGGGCAGCGGCGGCGCACCTCCGGCACCACTTCGTCCAGCACGCGGCGCAGGGTGGCTCCGGCCTTCAGCGCCCGCTCCGACGCGGCCTGGATGACAGGGCCGTCCGCGATGGGGTCGCTGAACGCCACGCCGATCTCCAGCACGTCCGCGCCGCCCTCCACCATGGCGGCGAAGACGTCCACGGACTTCGGCAGGTCCGGGTCGCCCGCCATCGCGTACGCCACCAGCGCGCCTTCTCCCCGGGCCTTCGCCCGGGCGAACGCCTTGCCCAGCTCCGTGCTCATGACTTCACCCCCGTCGCCGGCGGCACTCCGCGCGCGGAGATGGTCGCCACGTCCTTGTCACCCCGGCCCGAGCAGTTGATGACCAGGTGCTTGCCCTTGCCCATATCGCGGGCCAGCGAGCGCGCCGCCGCGAACGCGTGCGACGTCTCCAACGCGGGGAGGATGCCCTCCGTGCGCGCGACCTCGTAGAAGGCGGTGAGCGCCTCATCGTCCGTCGCGGTGCGCACCTCCATGCGCCCCGTCTTCGCCAGGTGCGCCAGCTCCGGCCCCACGCCCGGGTAGTCCAGGCCGGCGGAGATGCTGTGCGCCTCTTGAATCTGGCCGTGCTCGTCCTGGAGCACCAGCGAGCGCGAGCCGTGCAGCACGCCCTCCGTGCCCAGCGTCAGCGACGCGCCGTGCTGGCCGGAGTCCAGGCCGTGGCCTCCCGCCTCCACGCCGACGAGCCGCACCGACGTGTCCGGGATGAAGGGGTGCAGCGCGCCGATGGCGTTCGAGCCTCCGCCCACGCACGCGATGATGGCGTCCGGCAGCCGTCCCATCGTGGCCAGCGTCTGGGCGCGAATCTCCCGGCCGATGACGGATTGGAAGTCGCGCACGATGGTGGGGTAGGGGTGCGGGCCCGCCGCGCTGCCGATGACGTAGTAGGTGTCCTGCACCTGCGACACCCAGACGCGCATGGCTTCGTTCATCGCGTCCTTGAGCGTGCGCGAGCCCGACTCCACCGGCCGCACCACCGCGCCCAGCGCGCGCATGCGGAAGACGTTGAGCGCCTGCCGCTCCACGTCCAGCGCGCCCATGAACACCTCGCAGGGCAGGCCGAAGAGCGCGCACGCGGTGGCGGTGGCCACGCCGTGCTGGCCCGCGCCCGTCTCCGCGATGATGCGCTTCTTGCCCATGCGCCGGGCGAGCAGCACCTGGCCCACGGTGTTGTTGATCTTGTGCGCGCCCGTGTGCGCCAGGTCCTCGCGCTTGAGCCACACCTGCGCGCCACCCCACGACTCCGTGAGGCGGTGCGCGGGCGTCAGCGTGGTGGGACGGCCCACGTATTCGCGCAGCACGCGGGTGACCTCCTCGCCGAAGGACGCGTCCTGCTGCGCCTTCGCGTAGGCCTCTTCCAGCTCCAGCAGCGCCGGGACCAGGGTCTCCGGCACATAGCGTCCGCCGTAACGGCCGAAGCGGCCCACGGCAGTGTCCGTCGTCATGGCACGACTCCTCAGGGGTTGAGGGACCGGACCGTGCGCACGAAGGCGCGCACCGCATCCAGGTCCTTGATGCCAGGGGAGGACTCCACTCCACTGGCCACGTCCACACCGTAGGGCTGGGTGGCCCTCACGGCCTCGGCCACGTTGGAGGGCTTGAGGCCGCCCGCCACCAGTACCGGCAGGCCACAGTCCGCGAGCTGCTTCACCAGCGACCAGTCGAAGGTGACGCCGCCGCCGCCGTAACCCGGGGCCGCGCCGTCCAGGAGCAGCCCCGCCACGTCGCCCACGCCCACGTAGCTCCGGGCCTTCGCCACGTCGTCCGGCCCGCGCACGCGCAGCGCCTTGATGACGGGCACACCGTAGCCGGAGCAGGCCTCGGGTGGCTCGTCGCCGTGGAGCTGCACGGCGGTGAGGCCGCATTCGCGCACGCGGACCCGGATGTCCTCCGGCTTCGCGTTGACGAACACGCCCACCATCGCGGCCAGCGGGGGGCGCGTGCGTGCGAGCTGCGCCGCCGTGGACAGGTCCACGAAGCGGGGGGAGCCGGGATGGAAGTTGAGCCCCATCGCGTCCGCGCCCGCCGCCCACACGCCCTTCGCATCCGCGACGCGCGTCACGCCGCAGACCTTCACGAGGACGTTCATGTCCCGCCGCCTTCCAGGCCCAGCAGCCGGCGCAGGGCGAGGCCGGGGTCCGCGTCGCGCAGGAGGGACTCGCCCACGAGCACGGCGTTGGCGCCCGCGTCGCGCGCGGCGGTGAGGTCCGTCAGGTGCTTGAGGCCGCTCTCCGCCACCAGGGCGGTGGACCGGGAGCGCAGCGCGGGCATCACCCGGAGCGCCGTGCCGGTGTCCGTCTTCAGCGTGGCGAGGTTGCGGTTGTTGAGGCCGATGATGCTCGCGCCCGCGGCGAGCGCGCGTTCGGCGTGCGCCTCCGTGTGGGCCTCCACGAGCGCGGCCACGCGCACCTGCTTCGCGGCGGCGATCATCTCCCGGAGCTCCGAGTCCCCGAGCGCGTCCGCGATGAGCAGCACCGCGTCCGCGCCCCAGGCCGCGCTCTCCTCCACCTCGCTGGCGGCGACGAGGAAGTCCTTGCGCAGCACGGGGATGGAGACAGCGGCGCGGACCGCGACCAGGTCCTCCAGGCTGCCGCCGAAGTCCGGCCCGTCCGTGAGCACGCTGATGGCGCAGGCGCCGGCGGCTTCGTAGGAGCGGGCCACCGCGACCACGTCCGCATGCGGGAAGGCGCCGCCCGAGGGGCTCTTGCGCTTCACCTCCGCGATGACGTTGACCGGATGGCCGAGCACGCGCCGCACCAGCGCCTGCGCGAAGTCCCGCGTCGGGGGATGCGCGCCGTGCGTGGGAGGAGGACGGGTGCCCAGCTCCCGGCGCTTGCGCGCCATGATGACGTCCAGCGTGCCCGGCGCTTCCGCGGGCTTCGCGGCCGAAGAGGAGGCCGTCATGCCGCGACCCTCTGGATGAGCGCCGCGAGCTTGCGTTCGGCGGCCCCGGAGTCGATGGCGTGCTCTGCCCGCTTCACGCCCTCCTTCAGGGTGTCCACCAGTCCCACGATGAGCAGCGCGGCGGCCGTGTTGAGCAGCACCGCCGTGCGCACGCCGTCGCGCTCTCCCGCGAGCAGCCCGCGCAGGCGCTTCGCGTTCTCCTCCGCGTCGCCTCCCGCGATGGACTCACGAGGCACCGTCGTCAGGCCCGCGTCCTCCGGCGTCACCGTGAAGCGGCGCACGGTGCCGTCCGCGCACAGCTCCGCGACCTCCGTGGGCGCGCACGGCGAAATCTCATCCAGCCCGTCGTGCCCGTGCACCACCCAGGCGCGCCGGCTGCCCAGCCGCCCCAGCACGCGCGCGGTCTGCTCCACGCGCTGCCGGTCGAACGTGCCCAAGAGCTGGTAGCGCGCGCCCGCGGGGTTCGTCAGCGGCCCCAGCAGGTTGAACACGCTGTGGAAGCCCAGGTCCCTGCGCGCCTGCGCCACGTGCCTCAGGGCACTGTGGTGCGAGGGCGCGAAGAGGAAGCCCACCCCGTGCTCGTCGATGTCGCGCGCCACCTGCGCGTGCGCCCGCTCCATGGACACGCCCAGCGCCGCCAGCACGTCCGCGCTGCCGCAGCGGCTGGAGACCGCGCGGTTGCCGTGCTTGGCCACCGTCACCCCCGCCCCGGCGGCCACGAAGGCCACCGCGGTGGAGATGTTGAAGGTGTGCGCTCCATCACCCCCCGTACCGCAGGTGTCGAGCACCACCTCCGCCAGGGGAGCAATCTTCGCCGCGCAGGCCCGCATGGCCTCCGCCGCGCCGAGGATTTCATCCTCGGTCTCTCCCTTCATGCGCAGCGCGGCCGCCAGCGCACCGACCTGCGCGGCGGAGGCCTCGCCCGCGAGCATCTGGCCCATGACAGAGGCCATCTCCTCGCGGGAGAGGTCGCGCCGGCTCACCACCCTGCCGAGCGCTTCCTTGAGGGTCATGGCCTATCCCAGCCTGACCGTTTCGCGTCCCATCGCCTGGGCGATGGCCCGCACTTCACCCATGGCCTTCTCGAACTCGGAGAAGTCCAGCGACTGGAAGCCGTCCGACCTCGCGCGCGGCGGATCCGGATGCACCTCCACGATGAGGCCGTCCGCGCCCGCGGCGATCGCGGCCCGCATCATCGCGGGGACGGCCTTGCGCACGCCGATGCCGTGCGACGGGTCCACGAACACCGGCAGGTGCGTGAGCGCCTTGAGCATGGGCACCGCGTTCAAATCCAACGTGTTGCGCGTCATGTTCTCGAACGTGCGGATGCCCCGCTCGCAGAGGATGACCTGGGTGTTGCCGCGCGCGACGATGTACTCGGCCGCCATCAACAGCTCCTTGATGGTGGCGCTGATGCCGCGCTTGAGCAGGACGGGCTTGCGCGTCTCGCCCACCGCCTCCAGCAGGCTGAAGTTCTGCATGTTGCGCGCGCCCACCTGGAGGATGTCGGTGTGCTGCGCGACGGAGTCCAGCGTCGCCGTGTCCTTCACCTCCGTCGTCACCAGCAGGCCCGTCTCCTTGCGCGCCTCCGCGAGCAGCGCCAGGCCGTCACCCTTGAGGCCCTGGAACTCATAGGGGCTGGTGCGCGGCTTGAACGCGCCGCCGCGCAGCATGGTGGCGCCCGCCTGCTTCACCGCCTGCGCGGTGGAGATGATCTGCTCGCGCGACTCCACGGAGCAGGGGCCGGCGATGACGTGGATGGCGGCGCCGCCGAGCGTGAGGTCGCCCACGCGCACCAGGCTGTCCTCCGGCTTCACCTCGCGGCTGACCAGCTTGAACGGCTGGGAGATGGCGACCGCGTCCGCGACGCCGGGCAGCACGCGGAAGGGCTCCGGCTCCACCGCGCCCGGGTTGCCGGTGATGCCGATGGCGGTGCGGGAGCCCCCTGCAATCGCGTGCGGATGCCAGCCGCGGCGGCGGATCTCATCGTTCACTCGCTCGATGTCCTGGTCCGTCGCGTCTGGGCGCATCACGATCAGCATGGGGGAACGCCTGCTCTTTCTCTCCAAAGGGCACGCAGGCGGATGCCTGCGTGGGTGTGCCTGGAGCACCGTGCACACGGCAACCTTTGCCGTAACTGTCGGATGCCCGCAACCGAACCAGAGTCTTGCTTGCACGTCTTGGCGTTATCAAGCCAGGGTCCGCACGCTCGGACGGGAGGCGGACCATGGCGAAGCGGCCCGGGGTCATCGTGGTGGGTGGGGGGCTCGCGGGTCTGGCGTGCGCGACGGCGCTGCTCGAGGCGCGCGTGGACGCGCACGTGCTGGAAGCAGGGGACGCACCGGGCGGAAGAGTGCGCACCGACTCTCACGAGGGGTTCCTGCTGGACCGGGGCTTCCAGGTGTACCTCACCGCCTACCCGGAAGGCCGGCGGGTGCTGGACCTGAAGGCCCTCTCGCTCCAGCGCTTCATCCCCGGCGCGAAGGTGTGGCGGGGTGGGCGGCTGCACACGCTGGCGGACCCGCTGCGGCATCCCGTCGCGGCGGTGTCGCATCTGTTCGATGCCCCGGGGGGCCTGTCGGACAAGCTGCGCGTGTTGGAGCTGCGGCAGCACGCCACGTCCGGAGAGCTGGGGGACCTGTGGCAGCGGCCCCAGCAGGAGTCGCGGCGCTTCCTGCTCGACCTGGGCTTCTCCGAGGAGATGCTCGAAGCGTTCTTCACGCCCTTCCTCGGCGGCATCTTCCTGGAGCGGGGGCTGACGACGTCCAGCCGGATGCTGGAGTTCGTGTTCCGGATGTTCGCGACGGGGCACGCGGCCGTGCCCGCGCAGGGGATGGGCGCCATCCCCGAACAGCTGGCGGCGAAGCTGCCCTCGGGCGCGCTGCGGATGCGCGTGCAGGTGGAGGAGGTATGGGGGCACCGCGTGCGCCTGCCGGGCGAGGAGATGATGCACGCGGACGCCGTCGTGGTGGCGACGGATCCAGGCAGCGCGGCGTCGCTGCTCGTGGGCATGCCGGCGCCCCGCATGAACCGCGTGACGTGTCTGTACTTCTCGGCGCCGGAGCCTCCGGTAGAGGGGCCGTGGCTCGTGCTCGACGGCGAGGGGCGCGGACCGGTGAACAACGTGGCGGTGATGAGCGAGGTGTCCACCGCGTATGCGCCGAAGGGACAGGCGCTGGTGTCCGTGTCGGTGGTGGACGACGCGGGCGGCGCGGACTCACTGGAGGCGCGCGTGCGTGCGCAGCTCACGGAGTGGTTCGGCGCGGCGGTGTCCGCGTGGCGGCATCTGCGCACGTATGTCATTCCGGACGCCCTGCCCGCGCAGCCTCCGTCCTCGCTGGTGGAGCCGCACCGGCCCGTGCGGCTGGCCGCGGGGCTCTACGTGTGCGGAGACCACCGCGAGAACGCATCCATCGACGGAGCGTTCGCGTCGGGGCGCCGCGCGGCGGAGGCGGTGTTGCAGGACCTGGGGAGGTAGTCCGCCCTGTTGCCTGCGAAGCAGCGCGTTGCCTTCCAGACAACATGCGGACAGGGGGCGCGGCGCACCCCGGGTGAGGATTGAATCGCGAAGGGAAGGGACCGGCCAGCCGGGCCCTGGACAGCTGGACGCGTTGCCCGCAGCGGACCTAGGGTCGGACGCTCTCACACGTTCTTCCAAGGAATCCGTTCATGCTCCGCCGCCTTGCCCTCCTGGGATTGCTCGGTCTCGCGGCCTGTCCCGGCGACACCAAAGACGATGATGACGACACCACTTCGCGGAAGGGGACCGTGACGGGCACCCTGCAGCCGTTCCAGGCCGGCTCCTCCGCCACGAACGCCGGGTCGTCGCTGGATGCGTTCTTCTCCCTGCCGGGCGCGAAGAACCTGTCCCAGAAGGTCTCCCAGATTCTCGCGGCGCGCGGCGTGTGGCGCACGGGCATCCCGTCCAAGCCACTGACGCACCAGGCGTCGCTGCTGCCGGGAGAGATCATCCTCCGCTTCGGCACGCCGGGCCTGTCCGCGGAGGAGGCCGTCGCGCAGGCGCGCGTCGCGGGCTACCACGTCGTGCACCAGGCCTTCCTGAGCGAGACGCAGCACCTGCTCCGCTACGAGGTGAGCCAGCCGCAGGCGATGTCCGGCGGCACGCCCACCGTGCGCGCGCTCACCGAGGCCGAGCACGTGCGCGTGCTCCAGCAGGTCCAGGCCGTGCAGGGCGTGCAGAACGCGGAGAGCAACCTGCGCGTGCGGCCACTGGCCGTGCCGAATGATCCGCTCTACTCGCGGCAGTGGCACTACAAGAACATGAACCTGCCGGCGGCCTGGGACCTGGGCACGGGCAGCGAGTCCATTGTCGTCGCGGTGGTGGACACCGGCATCACGAAGCACCCGGACCTGGACACTCGCGTGCTGACGGGCATGGACTTCATCTCCAGCACCGCCAACGCGGGTGACGGCGATGGCGTGGACACCGACCCGACGGACAACGGCAAGGACCTGCCCAACGGCGGCTCGTCGTACCACGGCACGCACGTGGCGGGGACCATTGGCGCGTCGTCCAACAACGGCACGGGCGTGGCGGGCGTCACCTGGTCCGGGCGGAACATCCTGCCGGTGCGCGTGCTGGGCACGCAGGGCGGCTCGACGGCGGACATCATCGCGGGCATCACCTGGGCCAGCGGCGGCACCGTCACTGGCGTGCGGGCGAACACCACGCCCGCGCGGGTCATCAACATGAGCCTGGGCGGCAGCGGTGCGCCGTCTTCGCAGCTGCAGAGCGCCATCAACGCGGCCGTCGAGCGCGGGGCCATCCTGGTGGTGGCCGCGGGCAACGAGAACGAGAACACCTCCAACAGCTACCCCTGCAACCAGCAGAACGTCATCTGCGTGGGCGCGGCGCGCTTCAACGGCAAGCGCGCCAGCTACTCCAACTTCGGCACGCAGGTGGACGTGATGGCCTCCGGTGGCCAGACGAGCGAGGACCGCAACGGCGACGGCTTCCCGGACGGAGTGCTGTCCACGCTGCCCAACAGCAGCAACCAGCCTTCCTATGACTGGTACCAGGGCACCAGCATGGCCACCCCGCACGTGGCGGGCATCGTGGCGCTGATGCTGGCGCAGGATCCCAAGCTCACGGCGGCGGACGTGGAGGCCATCCTGAAGGACACCGCGGACACGTCCAGCCAGTGCTCCGAGGGCTGCGGCGCGGGCCTGGTGGACGCGCTCGCCGCCGTGCGGCGCGCCAAGGGCATCGTGGACACGAGCCAGCCGCCGAAGCTGGCCATCAGCACCACGCAGCTGTCCTTCACCGGCGCGTCCTCGCAGGCGCTGACGGTGCGCAACAACGGCGGTGGCACGCTGCAGGTGAGCGTGGGCGTCTCCGGCACCAACGCCTCCTCGGTGTCCGTCTCCAGCGCCTCGCTGTCCATCCCCGCGTACAAGTCCGCGTCGCTGAACGTGAGCGTCAATCCGGGCTCGCTGTCGCCGGGCAGCTACGTGGCGCAGGTGGACCTGGACGGCGCGTCGGGCACGGGCTCCGCGCAGGTGCTGGTGAAGTTCCGCGTGGGCGCCACGGAGACGAAGGATGCGCTCATCGGGTTCGCGTACCTGGACGCCGCGGGCGAGGTGCAGGTCGACGACGACGGTGTCGCCCTGGTGTCCGCGGCCGGTGGATACAACTACAACGTGAAGCTGGACCCGCACGACTACCTGGTGCTGGCGTCCATCGACGACACCGGCGAAGGGGAGTTCTTCGACGACGGTGACCGCGTGGGCTTCTGGCGCGACACCACCCAGGTGGAGACGGTGCCGGTCACCAAGGGCAAGACGACCAGCGGCATCAGCTTCACCCTGGTGCCCTACCAGTCGCCGGATGAGGGCGACGGGTCCGACTCGAAGATTGGCGAGTCCTGCACCAGCAACAGCGAGTGCGGCACCAATGGTCTGTGCGCCACGGGCGAGTTCTGGCCGGGGGGCTACTGCACCCTGGACTGCCTCTCGTCGAGCTGCCCGGCGGGTTCCGCCTGCTACAGCAACTCGACTGGCAGCAGCGCCTTCTGTTTCGCGTCGTGCACGCCGGGGGTGGCGGGAGAGTGCCGCACCAGTTCCGGTTACGTGTGCGGCGACGATGGTTCGGGCAACGGCGTGTGCCTCAAGCCGTGACGTGACGCCTTCACCGGCGGTGCACGCGTGAACGTGCCCGCCGGTGAGCATCGTGCCGGGGTACGCTGCCGCGCGCGATGACTGCTTCTCCCGTTGGACCGCCGTCAGCCGGTGATGCGGCCCTGCCCTTCTGGCGGGCCGCGGCCGCTGGCGGCGTGCTGGCCTGGACGGCGCTGGTGCACGTGCATCCGCCGCGCTTCTTCGCCGTCGCTTCCGTCTTCTGCGCCGTCTGGCTCGCCGTGACGTGGCGGGTGATGGGCCCCTGGCGGAGGCCGCCTCCCTCCTTGTCGCTTGCTGATGCCGCGTGGGGCTCTGCCCAGGCGGTGGTGCTGTACGCGGGCGCGAGGGCCTTCCTGTGGGCGTTCTGCGGCGGCTTCACCGACGCGCTCTGCGAGCCGCTGAAATCCGTCTACTCGACGTTCGGCACGGGGTCGCTGGGGACGGCGCTGGCCCTGGTGTTGCTGCTCGTTCCGGCGGAGGAGCTGTTCTGGCGCGGGTGGGTGCAGGGCGCGCTGCGTCCACGGCTGGGCCGGTGGGGCGCGGTCGCCGGGTCGGCGGTGTTGTCGAGCGTCGTGCTGCTGGGCTTCGGTGAGCCGTTGCTGGCCCTGGCCGCGCTGCCCACGTCGCTCGCCTGGGGCGCGCTGGCCGAGTGGCGCAGGACGCCCGCCGCGGCCTGGGTGAGCCATGCCCTGTGGGACGTGCTCATCGTCGTGGTGTGGCCCGCGACGTGAGCGCGCGTGCCAGAATGCGCGCCCATGGCTTCGACTCCTGAGGTGGTCGTCTTCGGCGCGGGCAGCATCGGCTGTTACGTGGGTGGGCGGCTCGCCGCGACGGGCGCGACGGTGCGCTTCATCGGCCGCGAGCGGGTGGTGTCGGAGGTGCGTGCGCACGGCCTGCACCTGACGGACTGGCAGGGCGCGGACCTGAAGGTGCCCGCGGCGGACGTGCGCATCGACACGGGGCCGGAGGCGCTGTCCACGGCGGACCTGGTGCTCGTCACGGTGAAGTCCGCGGCGACGGAGGAGGCGGGCCAGACGCTCGCGCCGCGGCTCAAGCCCGGGGCCATCGTCATCAGCTTCCAGAACGGACTGCACAACGCGGCGGTGCTGCGCGGGTTGCTGCCCGGACACACGGTGCTCACGGGGATGGTGCCCTTCAACGTCGCGGCGCAGGGGCAGGGCCACTTCCACGCGGGGTCGGAAGGCACGCTGGAGGTGGAGCGGCACGCGGTGCTCGCGCCGTTCGTGGACGCCTTCGTTCGCGCGGGGCTGGCGCTGAAGCAGCACGCGGACATCGTCGCGGTGCAGTGGGCGAAGCTGCTGTTCAACCTCAACAACGCGCTCAATGCGCTGGCGAACCTGCCGTTGAAGGAGGAGCTGTCCCAGCGCGCGTGGCGGCGGTGCCTGTCGCTCGCGCAGGGCGAGGCGCTGGCGGTGCTGGAACGGGCCGGGGTGAAGCCCGCGAAGCTGACGCCGCTGCCGCCGGGGTGGATTCCCGTGCTGCTGGGCTCACCGGACGCGGTGTTCGGCGTGCTGGCGAAGAAGATGCTGGCCATCGACCCGAAGGCGCGCTCGTCCATGTGGGACGACCTGCACGCGGGCCGCAAGACGGAGGTGGACTACCTCAACGGAGAGGTGGTCCGGCTGGCCCACCAACACGGCCTCTCCGCGCCGGTGAACGCACGGCTCGTGGAGCTCATCCGCGAGGCGGAAGGGGGCAACCGTCGCGCGTGGACCGGGGAGGCGCTGCTCGCGGACCTGAAGCAGGCGGAGCTCGAGAACTGGGGCTGAGACACAGGACCTGTGCGTGGCGGGCCTTGCGACCCGCACACGCACGGGAACTTCAACTCCGGGCGCCTTGGCTCAGGTGGACTGCGTCTGCGTGGCCGCCGGGGTGGCCCCCGCGTTCGAGGCCACCTGCGTGAGCAGCGCCGTCATGCGCCGGGCGAAGCGGTTCGGGTCGCTCAGCGGGCTGCCTTCCGTGAGCAGCGCCTGGTCGTGGAGCAGCTCAATCCACTCACCCACCTGCGGCGCGGCCGGGTCGTTCGCGAGGAGCCCGCGCAGGTGCTCGATGACCGGGTGCTTGGGATTGACCTCCAGGATGCGCTTGATGCGCGGCATCCCCTTGCCGCGCTCCTTGAGCAGGCGCTCCAGGTAGGCCGGCGTGCCACCCTCCGACACCACCAGGCACACCGGCGAGTCCGTGAGGCGGTCCGACACGCGCACCTCGCGCACGTCCTCCTTCAGCACGTCCTTCATCTTGTCCGTCAGGCCCTTGAGCCCTTCCGACTGCTGCTCCTTCGCCTTCTTCTCCTCGTCCGTGGACTGGAGCTTGAGGTCCGCGTTGAGCGCGGAGACCAGCGGCTTGCCCTGGAACTCACGCAGGCCCTGCGCGGCCCACTCGTCCACCGGGTCCGTCATGAAGAGCACCTCGTAGCCGCGCTGCTTCAGCGCCTCCAGGTGCGGGCTGTCCGCCACCGCCTTCCGGCTCTCGCCGTAGACGTAATAGATGGCCTCCTGGCCCTCCTTCATGCGGCCCACGTAGTCCGCCAGCGACGTGATGCCCTCTTCACGCGAGGACTCGTAGCGCACCAGCGCGCCCAGCTTCTCGCGGTACTCCGTCTCCAGCGTCAGGCCCTCCTTCACCACCGTGCCGAAGGACTCCCAGAACGTGCGGTAGTCGTCCGGCTTGTCCTTGGCCAGCTTCTCCAGGAGGTCCAGCGACTTCTTCACCACGTGCTTGCGGATGGCGCGCACCACCGCCGAGTCCTGCAACATCTCACGCGACACGTTGAGCGGCAGGTCGTCCGAGTCGATGACGCCGCGCACGAAGCGCAGCCACTGCGGCACCAGGTCCTCGCAGCGGTCCATGATGAACACGCGCTTCACGAACAGCCGCACGCCGCGCTGCTGCTGCGAATTCAGGTCGAACGGCGGGTGCTTGGGCACGAAGAGCAGGCCCGTGAACTGCTGCGTGCCGTCCGCCTTGAAGTGCGTCCACGCCAGCGGCTTGTCGAAGTCGTGCGTCAGGTGCTTGTAGAACTCCTGGTACTGCTCGTCCGTGATTTCGCTCTTCGGACGCTGCCAGAGGGCGCTGGCCTTGTTCACCACCTCCAGCGCGGTCTCCGTGGCCTGGGTGTCCCCGCTGCCCACGTGCTTCGTCACCTGGAGCTTGATGGGGTGGCCCACGTAGTCCGAGTACTGGGTGATGAGCTGCTTCAGCTTCCACTCGTCCAGGAACTCCTTCTGGTCCGCCTTCAGGTGCAGCGTGATGGCGGTGCCGCGCGTGGCCTTCTCCGCCGGCTCCACCGTGAACGTGCCGTGCGCCTCCGACGCCCACTTCCACGCGGACGTCTCACCGGCGGCGCGGCTCACCACCTCCACGCGGTCCGCGACGAGATACGCGCTGTAGAAGCCCACGCCGAACTGGCCGATGAGCTGCATGTCCTTCTGGCCCTTCTGCGCCAGTGCCTGGAGGAACTCGCGCGAACCCGAGTGCGCGATGGTGCCCAGGTTCTTCACCAGCTCGTCATGCGTCATGCCGATGCCGGTGTCCTCGATGGTGAGGGTGCCCTGGTCGGCGTTGGGGACGATTCTCAGCTCCAGCGCGGGCTCGTCCTTGAGAAGCTCCGGCTCCGTGATGGAGCGGAAGCGCAGCTTGTCCAGCGCGTCGGACGCGTTGGACACCAGCTCCCGCAGGAAGATCTCCTGGTGGCTGTAGAGCGAGTTGATGACCAGGCTCAGCAACTGCTGGATCTCCGCCTGGAATGAATGGGTTTCCCGCTGGGGGTGGGTCTCTGCGGACATGAAGGCCTCCGGGCGCTGACGGAACGCGCCAATGCCCTTCCCCATAACCATGCCCGCCGGCTTGTCGAGAAGAGGGAATCCGCCCACACCCGTCACTGGGAGGCGGGTGCGGGTTGGGGTAGGGAAGGGGGCATGCCCAAGTCCAGAACCCTGCTGCCCCTGCTCGGTGCGATGCTCCTGTCGAGCGCCGCCCCCGCCCAGGAAGCCCCCGCCCGCCTGCCGGACGCCCCGACGCTGAAGCGGATGACCGCGCGCTTCGCCCCGGTGGACGTCAAGGTGGACGTGTCCAAGCTGCCGGACGCGGAGAAGCGCGCCCTGGCCAAGGTCCTCCAGGCCGCCCGCATCATGGACCCCCTCTTCCTGAGCCAGGCGTGGGCGGGCAACCAGACGCTGCTGCTGGACCTGGTGAAGGACGCCACGCCCCTGGGCAAGGAGCGGCTGCACGCGTTCCTGCTCAACAAGGGCCCCTGGTCGCGCCTGGACGAGGCGAAGCCGTTCATCCCCGGCGTGCCGGCCAAGCCGGACGAAGGGAACTTCTATCCCGCCGGCGCCACCAAGGCGGAGGTGGAGGCGTGGGTGAAGAGCCTGCCGGAGGCGAAGCAGCACGAGGCCACGGGCTTCTTCACCACGCTGCGCAAGGGGCCGGATGGCAAGTTCGTGAGCGTGCCCTACAGCGTGGAGTACCAGGGTGAGCTGGGCATGGCCGCGCAGCTCTTGCGTGAGGCGGCGGCGCTCACCCAGCAGCCCACGCTGAAGCGCTTCCTGGAGACGCGCGCGGCGGCGTTCCTGTCCAACGACTACTACGCGAGCGAGGTCGCGTGGATGGAGCTGGACGCGAGCGTGGATCCCACCATCGGGCCCTACGAGGTCTACGAGGACGGCTGGTTCAACTACAAGGCCGCGTTCGAGGCCTTCATCGGCGTGCGCGACGACGTGGAGACGCAGAAGCTGGCGAAGTTCAGCGCGGAGCTCCAGGAGCTGGAGAACAACCTCCCGATTGAGCCGGGCCTGCGCAACCCGAAGCTGGGCGCATTGGCCCCCATCCGCGTCATCAACAGCATCTACTCCTCCGGTGACGGCAACCGGGGCGTGCAGACGGCGGCCTTCAACCTGCCCAACGACGAGCGCGTGGCGGCGGAGAAGGGCACCAAGCGCGTGATGCTGAAGAACATCCAGGAGGCCAAGTTCCAGCGCGTGCTGGTGCCCATCGCGAAGGTGGCGCTGCCCGCGAAGGACCGCAAGGACGTGTCCTTCGACGCCTTCTTCACGCACATCCTCATGCACGAGCTGATGCACGGCCTGGGGCCCCACAACGTCACCGTGGCCGGGAAGCAGACGACGGTGCGTCAGGCGCTGCAGGCGTCCTCCAGCGCCATCGAGGAGGCCAAGGCGGACATCTCCGGCCTGTGGGCGCTCCAGCGGCTGGTGGACAAGGGCACGCTGGACAAGGACCTGCAGCGGACCATGTACACGACGTTCCTCGCGTCCGCGTTCCGCTCCATCCGCTTCGGCATCGACGAGGCGCACGGCAAGGGCATCGCGCTGCAGCTCAACCACTTCCTGGACACCGGCGCGGTGAAGGTGAACGCGGACGGCACCTTCGAAGTCGTGCCGGACAAGATGCAGGCGTCCATCACGTCGCTGTCGAACCAGCTCATGACGCTCCAGGCCCAGGGCGACCGCGCCGCCGCGGAGGCGCTGCTCGCGAAGCAGGGCGTGGTGCGCCCCTCCGTGCAGAAGGTGCTGGAGCGGCTGAAGAACGTGCCGGTGGACATCGAGCCGCGCTACGTCACCGCCGACTCGCTGGTGAAGGACTTCGGCGCCCCCGCGTCCACGCCCGCGGCGAAGTAGTGTCCCGGCCTCGCTCCGTCCCACCCGCGCGCTTTTCCCATGCGCGGGGGGCGGGGCATGGCCAGTAAGGGAGCCATGGCGCCCGAGCCCTCCACCCGTCCCGCCCCTCCCGACCCGTGGGGTGTCGTGCTCGCGCTCGCGGTGGTGGGCGCGTGGGGCGGGCACCTGGCGTGGCTGCTGGCGGGGCCCGCGCTGCCGTGGGCCTCACCGCTCCCCTGGCTGCACGTCCTCCTGCAGATGTGGCTGTCCACCGGACTCTTCATCACCGGGCATGACGCCATGCACGGGACCGTGTCCCTGCATCGCCGGGTGAACGCGGCGGTGGGGATGCTGGCCTGCTTCCTCTTCGCGGGGCTGTCCTACCGCCGGCTGGTGGTGAACCACCGCGCGCACCACGTGGACCCCACCGGCGAGCACGACCCGGACTTCGCGGCCCGGGGGCGGGCCTTCTGGCCGTGGTTCGCGGCCTTCATGGTCCGCTACACGACGTGGCTTCAAATCGCGGTCATGGCGCTGAAGTTCAACGTGCTGCTGTGGCTGGGCGTGCCCCAGGCGCGCATCCTGGCCTTCTGGGTGCTGCCGTCGGTGCTGGCCACCGTGCAGCTGTTCTATTTCGGCACGTACCTGCCGCACCGGCGCCCGGAGACGGAGGGGATGGCGCCGCACCATGCGCGCTCCCTGCCTCGCAACCACCTGTGGGCCCTGCTGTCGTGCTTCTTCTTCGGCTACCACTGGGAGCACCATCAGTCCCCCGGCACGCCCTGGTGGCGGCTGTGGCGGGTGAAGGACGCCCGGCGGTAACCGGAAAAGGCGCTGGGGCGTTATAGAGGGAGTCATGCGCGACAAGCTCCCTCCCGAGCCCCCCGGCTCCGAAGTGACGCCCGAGAAGCTCTACGTGCGCCGCCGCGAGTTCATCAAGAACGCGGGCCTGTTCGCGGGCACGGCCGCGGTGGTGGGCGGCGGGCTGTACCTGTTGGGCATGAAGCGCACCCGGCCCATGGACGGCTTCGTGCCGGACGCGGGCGCGGTGGACCAGCCGGTGGTGCCCGCCCAGGGCCTCTTCAGCACGGACGAGCCGCGCACGCCCTACGAGGACATCACCACCTACAACAACTTCTACGAGCTTGGCCTGGACAAGAACGACCCGGCCCGCCGCGCGCACCTGTTGAAGACGCGGCCGTGGACGGTCGTCATCGACGGGGAGGTCCACAAGCCGTGGACCGTGGACGTGGATCAGCTCATCTCCGCCTTCCCTCTGGAGGAGCGCGTCTACCGGATGCGGTGCGTGGAGGCCTGGTCCATGGTGATTCCGTGGCTGGGCCTGCCCCTGGGCAAGCTGCTGGACCGCGTGCAGCCCACGTCCTTCGCGAAGTACGTGGCCTTCACCACGCTGGAGGACCCGGAGCAGCTGCCCGGCCAGAAGAGCCCGGTGCTGAACTGGCCCTACGTGGAAGGCCTGCGCCTGGATGAGGCGCAGCACCCGCTGACGCTCTTGGCCACGGGCCTGTACGGCAAGCAGCTGCCCGCGCAGAACGGCGCCCCGCTGCGGCTGGTGGTGCCGTGGAAGTACGGCTTCAAGGGCATCAAGTCCATTGTCCGCATCACGCTCACGCGCGAGCAGCCGCCCACGACGTGGAACATCACCAACAAGCGCGAATACGGCTTCTACGCCAACGTCAACCCGGCGGTGGATCACCCGCGCTGGAGCCAGGCCACGGAGCGCCGCATCGGTGAGACCTCACGCCGGCCCACGCTGCCCTTCAACGGCTACGCGGACGCCGTGGCCGGCCTCTACCGCGACATGGACCTGAAGCGGGACTTCTGAACGATGGCCTCCTCCAAGCTCCCCTGGCTCAACCCCGCCATCGCCGTCGGAGGGCTCTCTCCGCTGCTGCTCCTCGCGGTGCAGGGGGCGCAGGGACAGCTGGGGGCCAACGGCATCGAGTTCGCCCTCAACCAGACGGGCCTCTTCGCGCTGGCGGTGCTGCTGGGGTCGCTGGCGTGCACGCCGGTGCGGCTGGTGACGGGCTGGACGTGGCCCGCGCGCATCCGCCGCACGCTGGGGCTGTTGGCCTTCACCTACGCGGCGGCGCACTTCCTCACCTACGCCGTGTTGGATCAGGGCCTGGACGTGCGCGCCATGGCGGAGGACGTCTTCACGCGGCCCTTCATCACCGTGGGCTTCACCGCGCTGCTGCTGCTGGTGCCGCTGGCCGTCACCTCCACCAACACGTGGGTGCGGAGGCTGGGCTTCCCCGCGTGGCAGCGGCTGCACCGGCTGGCCTACGTGGCCGCGGTGCTGGGCGTGGTGCACTTCGTGTGGCGGGTGAAGAAGGACGTCACGGAGCCGGTGCTCTACGGGGCCGTCCTGGCGCTGCTCTTCGCCGTGCGCGTGGGTGAGGCGCTGCGCAAGCGGCGGGCGCTCGCGCGGGAGCGCCCGGCCTGAGCGCAAAGCTCAGCTACTTCGCGGTGGCGCGGGGCAGCGGGAGGATGGTGTCCACCAGCGTCATCAGCTGCGCGCAGCTGACCGGCTTGCGCACGAAGGCGCTGATGCCGGCCTTCTGGCCCAGCGCGCGCACCTCCGCCACGTTCGGGTCGCCCGTCATCATCAGGATGGGGACCTTGGACAGCCTGGCGTTGGTGCTGGCGCGGATCTGCCCGGCGAAGTCCGCGCCGTTCATCCCGTCCATGTGGAAGTCGGTGAGGATGAGATCCACATGCTCCGCTTCGGCGACCTTGAGGCCTTCCTCGGCGGACTCCGCCTCCAGGAACTCGAAGCTGCGGGCCATGAGGTAGATCTTCAGCAGCGTCCGGATGGAGCGGCTGTCGTCCACCAGCAACACGCGCTGCGGGCCGGTCCCCCCGGTCGGACGGACCGTGGGCGTGCTCCCCGTGGGACGGGAGGGCGCGTTTTCGGGGGCGGAGAGAGGACCGGCCTTCATCGGAATCAAAACCTCGGGGAGGAAACGCCTCCAGCGGCTTCGCCCATGGTCGCGGAAGGGCCCTGCGAAGTCAAAGCAACCAGGGCACCGCGCCGCGATTTCGGGAGGGCGAAAACGACCTCAGCGGACCTCCAGCACGAAGGCCTGGGATTGCACGCCCGGCAGCCCCACGGCCTCCGCGAGCGCCGGGTCCAGCTCATTGGGCAGCCGCCACGTCTGACCCGTGGACTGCAGCAGGGTGACGCTGTAGCGACCCGGGGGGACGGCCGCGAGCGGCGCGGGCGCGGCGGGGTCGCGCGCGTCCAGCGCCAGTGCGCGGATGGCCACCACCAGCTGCGGGACGAAGACGGGCTGCGTGCGGGGCTTCCCCTGTTCGTCGAGCAGCGCGGCGAGCAGGGCGTCGGGCGCCAGGCCTGCCGCCAGCACGGTCACGTCCGGCTTGCCGTCCTTGCCGCCATTGGCGCGCGCGTAGTCCACACCCTCCTCATCCACCATGCCGTCGCGGTTGAGGTCGTTCTCGTCCACGTAGCCCGTCACGCCGTCCGCCAGCTTGCGGACGATGACGCGCGGCCAGAAGTCCGGCACGCCGTCGCCGTTGGCGTCGTCCGGGATGCCGTCCTTGTTGGCGTCGATCAGCTGCACCCAGAAGCCCGGAGGCCGCTGGTCCACCGCGCCGGTGAGGACCTGGGGCGTGAGCGTCAGCGTCTTCAGGGGCGTGGTCGCGGTGTTGAACTCGCGCGCGTCCGCGGTCTGGAAGGCGGGCCGGTCGAAGGGCACGGTGGCCGAGTCCGCGAAGGACACGGAGACGCCGGTGAGCGGCTGGGGCCAGCCGTCCGCGTCCGTCGTCACTTCCAGGACGCGCGTGGCGCCGTTGGCGGGGTCCACCGCGCCGCCGCCCACGTCGCCCGCGTTGGGCTCGGAGGTGACGCCGTACCAGGGGTTGAAGTCGGACACGTGGCAGGGCTGCGGGAGGGTCCGGCAGGTGTCCGCGTCGATGAAGCCGCGCAGCAGATAGCGGCCCGGCTCCACCAGGCTCAGCGAGAACGGCGCGGTGAAGGGGCCCGTGGAGCTGTCCCCCAGGGACGCGCCGAACAGCTCCGCGGCGGTGACGACGGTGAAGGCCAGCGGCCGGCCGGAGCCCGCGGGCGGCGGCGGGTTGGCCGCGTCGTAGATGAACACGATGGCGTTGCCGCGGGCGCGCGACTGCACCACCAGGCTGCCCTCGATGCGGGCCGTGCGCGTGTGCTGGCGGCCGTCCGCCGTGGGCACCACGTCCGGGGCATCACAGCCGCCGGACAGGAGCGACGCGAGCGTGAACGCGAGGAAGGGAAGGGCGCGCTTCATGGGGTCACCGTGAGGTTGGCGAACACGCGCCGCTCGATGCGGTTGCCGAAGGGGTGCTCCGCGTGGCCGCCACCGAGCTGGCTGCCCTGCAGCGCCACGGAGACGAAGTCCTTCACCACGATGTAGCCCACGCGGGCGTTGACGACGGTGTACGCGGGGAGGTTGTTGGCGATGAGGTCCACGCGCGTCGGGTCGGACGCGGAGGGCTCGCGCTCCACCCAGGTGGTGGAGGTCGTGAACGCCGCTTCGATGCCGAATTCCAGGTCCGTGCGCGTGCGGTAGGTGACGCCGCCGAAGAGCCGGAAGGCCGGCGTCTGGCTGCACGTGCCGCACTGGCCCTCGTCCGGAAGGTCGGAGCTGACGTGCTGGTACGCGGCGCTCGCCTTCACGCCCAGGCCGTCGATGGGGGACACGTTGATGCCCGCCTCGACGCCGCGCGCGGTGTAGATGGCGGCCTCGTTGGTGAACATGGAGCGGCCCAGCAGGTAGTTGCCGGTGCCGCTGTCGAAGGATTCGCCGGCGGGCAGGGGCTGCACGGGCGAGAGGGCAATGAGGTCCTTCACCGTGTTCTGGTAGAGGGCCACGTCCCAGTCCAGACCCAGGCGCGGGGACTCACCGCGCCAGCCCAATTCCAGCGCGTTGAGGCGCTCGGGGCGCAGCGTCCGGTTGCCGGTGGTCAGCAGGCTCACGCCGTTGACGCCCGGCACGGGCACGGGCAGCCGGGTGTAGCTCTCCAGGAACGTGGGCTCGCGGAAGGCGGTGGCCACGGACGCGCGGAAGGCGTGCCCTTCAATGGGCTGGAACACCGCCGACAGGCGCGGCGACTGCGCGATGCCCGGGTTGCCCTTGTCGAGCAGCGGGTGGCGGTCCACGCGGTAGCTGACGATGAGGCGCAACGGCTGCACGATGCGCCACTCGTCCTGGACGAAGGCCGCCGCGTGGAACTCCTCGCGCAGGTCGTCCAGGTACTGGAAGGCCACGCGCTTCAAGCGGCCCTCCACGCCGATGTTCACCTGGTGCTCACCGGCCAGCTCGAAGCCGCGCGCGTACAGCGCTTCACCGTTGAAGACGTTGGACGCGACGCTGGTGCCCAGCGAGCGCTGGCCAATGGCCTCGTACTGCGGACCCGCGTCGCCGGACAGGTGGTTCCAGAACGCCTTGAGCTTCACGGCGCCCAGCTCCACGTCGGCCTTGGCGTACGCGCCCAGACCGTCGATGTAGTAGTTGCGCAAGAGGCCCAGCGGATAGATCTCCGTCAGGTAGCGGTGCACGCCGCCGGAGACGCCAATCGCGCGGCCCTCCTCGAACGTGTAGACGGTGGACAGGTTGGCGCGAGCCCCGCGCTGCCCCAGGTCCGGATCCGCGGGCCCCTGAAGCGCGAAGTCCGGACGGCCGGACTCGTAATCGCGGCTCCACTTGTCCTGCTGTTGGTAGGCGGCGGACGCGCGGTAGCGCAGGCTCCCGTTCTGCCCGTGGCTGACGAAGGAGCCCTGCACGGTGTTGCCGCCGCCCGCCATGGCGCTGAAGCGCGCGCGCCGGCCGGTGCCGGGGGCCTGGGTGATGATGTTGATGACGCCCAGCATCGCGTTGGCGCCGTACAGCGCGCTGCCCGGACCGCGGATGACCTCGATGCGGTCGATCTCCTCCAGGCCGATGGGCAACCCCGCCCACACGGTGAGGCCGAGGAAGTCCTGGTACTCCGTGCGGCCGTCCACCAGCACCAGCACCTTGTTGGCCAGGCGCTGGTTGAAGCCGCGCAGGCTGACGTTGGCGCTGCCCACGCCCATGGCCATCACGTCCGCGCCGGGCACGCGGCGCAAGAGCTCCGGCAGCGTGGTGGCGCCCGACAGGCGGATGTCCTCCGCGGTGATGACGGTGGTGGCGTTGGGCGCTTCCAGCGAGGACTGGGCGCGGCGGCTGGCCGTCACCACGCGCTCTTCATACGGCACCAGGCCCTGGTCGCCGGAGGTGTCGCCGGACTCGGCGCCGCCGCTGGCGGTGGGGCCGGGCGTGGCGGCGGGCTGCTGCGGGCCCTGGGGCTGGGCGGTGAGCGACTCCGCGCGGTTGACGGCCTTCTCCAGCCGCTCCATGAGCGTGGCCAGCTGCTGCTGGGCCTGGATGCTCGTGGGGGGCGGCGGCGGCATGGGCAGGCCGGTGGTGGAGCCTGACGTGCCGGGTTGGGTGCCGGGCTCGGGCGCCTCCGCCTGCGCGGCCTGGCGCGTGGCCTCCAGGCGCGTCACCTGGGCCTGCACGTTGGTGGCGTCCGGCGGATTGGAGGCGAGGTAGCGCTTGTAGGCGTCCAGCGCTTCGTCCAGCCGGCCCGCGTCCTGGTACGCCCGGGCGATGTTGTAGAGGACGCTGGGGTGCGGCTTGATGGTGTAGGCCGCTTCCAGCTCGGCGATGCCTTCATCGAACTGCTTCTGCTCGATGAGGTTCATGCCGTTGCGGAAGTGGCGGCGCGCTTCAAGTCGCGCGTCCGCCAGGGCCTCGGTCGCGCAAAGACACAGCGCGAGGAGCGCCCCACGTCGGAAGGCTGTCGGGGGATTCACTGGTACGGATCGTCCTTGTACGAGGAGCTGGGAGCCTTGGGGGAAGGCTTCGGTCCCGGCTGCTTCTTGATGCGCGGAAGCTTGATGGAGACGTTGACGGTGGTGCCCGGCTCGCCCGAATAGGTCTTGCTCACGGTCTGGTAGCCGTCCATCGCGAACGACACCTCCACGTCAGCGAGGCCCGGTGCGTCCGGAGTGTGGTTGATGACCAGCGGGGTATTGCCGCGCACCCTGCCGTTGAGCTTCACCTCCGCGCCCGGGGGATCGCTCTCCACGTCGAAGCGCACGGCGCGGGGGGGCGCCGGGTTCGCCGCCACCGGGGCTTCCGCGACGGCGGCGGTTTCGCGAGCGGGCGGCGGCGGAGCGACGGGGGTGCGCGCCACGGGGGCGGACACGGCCGGCTCCACCGGGGGCTTCTGGCCCCCGCGCAGCACGAAGATGCCCGCCACGCCCAGCCCCACGAACAGGGACGCGCCAAACAGCGCGATGCCCAGGCCCTTGCGGGACTTCTTCTCCGTGAGGCTGCCGGCCTCGTCCACGGAGATGTCCAGCGCCATGGTGTTGGGCGCGGGCGTGGGGCCGGAGCCCAGCGCCTGGTGGGGGCCGGTGTGGATGCCGCTGTGCGGACCGCTGTGGGGGCCGGAGCCCACCGCGTTGAGGCCGGTGCGCGTGGCGAAGACGCCGCTGACGCCGGACGCGGACGCGGCGGTGCGCATGCCCTGGATCACGGCGTCCATGGACGCGTAGCGGTCCACGGGGCGCTTGGCCAGGCACTTCATCACCAGCGCCTCCACCTCCGCGGGCACGTTGTGGTCCGGCCACACGGTGTGGAAGGGGGGCGGCGGGTCGTTGATGTGCTTGACGATGACGTCGATGCTCTGCGCCGCCTGGAAGGGCGGCCGGCCCATCAGCACCTGGTAGAGCACCACGCCCAGGCTGTACACGTCGCTGCGCGGATCCGCGATGTTGCGCGCCTGCTCCGGCGCCATGTACTGCGGCGAGCCCAGGATGACGCCCGCCTGCGTGAGGGTGGTGTCCTCCTTCATGGAGGCGTCGCCCGAGAAGGACTTCACCAGTCCGAAGTCCAGGACCTTCACCACGTCGTGATCAGCCTCCTGGTTGAGGATCATCACGTTGGCGGGCTTGAGGTCGCGGTGGATGAGGCCGACCTTGTGCGCCTCGCGCAGCGAGCGGGCCACCTGCTGCCCGATGGCAAGCGCGCGCTCCCACGGCAGCGGCCCTTCCTGGGTGAGCAGCTGCGACAGCGTCAGCCCCTCCAGGTACTCCATGGCGATGTAGTAGATGCCGTCTTCCGTCTTGCCGTAGTCGATGACGGTGACGGTGTTCGGATGGCGCAGCTTCGCGGTGACGCTGGCCTCCAGGAAGAAGCGCTTCTGGAAGCCCGGGTCCTTGCCCTCGCCGCTGTACTGCGGGTTGAGGACCTTGAGCGCCACCAGCCGGTCCAACGGGGCCTGCATGGCCTTGTAGACGCGGCCCATGCCTCCGGCGCCAAGCGTCTCCAGAATGCGGAAGCGCTCGTTGAGGATCCGCCCGAGCAGGGGATCCGGCACGTCGGCGGGCGCGCCCTGGCGGCGGGCGTCGCTTTCGATCATGTGTTCCCCCAAAGCGAAGAGAAGGACCGCATACGTCGTTTCAGACCCAGCGGATGCTAGCACCGCCTTTGAAAACCGCCCAAGAGACGTGCCGCTATCATCGCCGCGCCCCAGCACCGAGTTTCCGGCCCGCGCGGCGCGCTCGCACTCCCGCACTTCCCGTGCTGCCACGTCCCCGGTGGGGGGTGGAAAACGAGGAAATCAGCGTCCGTTGCCGCACAGTTCGTGGCAACTGGTGCGTCGCGTCATCCCCGGTGACAGGGGCTCGGGCGGGTTAGGGTTTCCCGCATGAATGCTGGTCTGTCCGCGCTGTTGTCGTCAGCGCCGCGTCATCCGCGGCGGGTGGTGTGCCTGACGGAGGAGACGACGGAGGTGCTCTACCGCATTGGCGCGGGGGACCTGGTCGTCGGTGTGTCGGGGTTCACGGTGCGGCCTCCGGAGGCGCGCAAGAAGCCGAAGGTCAGCTCGTTCCTGGACGCGAACTTCGAGCGGATATTGGAGCTGAAGCCGGACCTGGTGCTGGGCTTCAGCGACCTGCAGGCGGACATCGGCCGGGAGCTGTGCAAGCGCGGGGTGCCCGTGTACCTGTTCAACCAGCGCTCGCTCGCGGAGATATTGCAGGCGGTGCGGCTCACCGGGGCGTTGGTGGGCCGGGCGGAGCCCGCGGAGGCGCTGGCGGTGGAGCTGGAGAAGAACCTGGAGCGTCACTCGGACGCGGCGCAGTCCCTGCCGAAGCGGCCGCGCATCTTCTTCGAGGAGTGGCACGAGCCGCTCATCTCCGGCATCCGCTGGTGTTCGGAGCTGGTGGAGGTGGTGGGTGGGGTGGACGTGTGCCAGGAGTCGCGCGCGTCGCAGGGGGCGAAGGGCCGCATCTTCGACCCGGAGGAGGTAGCGAAGCGCGACCCGGAGGGCGTCATCGCCAGCTGGTGCGGGCGCAAGGCGAAGCGGGAGAAGATTTCCTCCCGGCCGGGTTGGGCCAGCGTGCGGGCGGTGGTGGACGACCAGCTCTACGAAGTGAGGAGTTCCTACATCCTCCAGCCGGGGCCGGCGGCGCTGTCGGACGGAGTGGATCAGCTGGCCCGCATCGTGGCGGCCATCGCGAAGGGGGAGAAGCTGCCCATGGCCCGGCCGGGAGACCTGCGCACCGCGCTGACGTGAGCGGAGGCTGGCGGCAGGCGCGGCGCATGACAGGATGCGCGCGTGCCGCTCTCACTGCCCGTCCTGCTGGTCACCGTGCTCGCCGCGATGGGCACGCCGTCGGGACAGGAGCCACCCGAGCCGGTCTCCGGCAAGCCCCAGGACGTCGTGCCGCCGGACGCGCCGGTGCGCTCGCCGGACGTCGATCCGTCGGGCGTGTCGAACACGGAGGTCGCGGCGCCGCCCCGCTCGGAAGAGGTCCCGGTGGGGCCGGAGGGCCCGCAGCCGCCCGTGGTCACCACGGACGCGGAGCGCACGAAGAACTACGAGGAGGCGCTCATCGCCTGGGGTCTGGGCGAGGTCGAGCGCCAGATAGAGCCCGCGCCCCAGGGCAAGGTGCTGGAGGAGGTGCTCGTCACCGCGGAGGAGGTGGTCGCGCCGATGGATCCGTATCCATCGCTGCTCAACATCTTCCACGTCCGCACCCGCGATGAAGTCGTCAGGCAGGAGGTGCTGATTTCACCGGGGCAGCCGTACTCGGAGGCGCTCGTCGCGGAGTCGGTGCGCAACCTGCGCAAGCTGGGCCTGTTCTCCGTCGTGCGCGCGGTGCCGGTGAAGGGCAGTGCTCCGGACAAAGTCGCGCTGCTGCTGGTGACCAAGGACCTGTGGTCGCTGCGGCTCAACAACGAGTTCTCCGCCGTGGGCTCGCTGTTGCTGTACCTGCGCCTGCAGGGCACGGAGCAGAACTTCCTGGGGCGCGGCAAGAAGGTGGCGCTGGACTTCATCATGCGCCTGGACACGTTCAGCTTCGGCCAGAGCTACACGGACCGGCGCGTGCTCGGCAGCCGCTGGTCGCTGACGGAGTCCGCCGCGGTGCTCATCAACCGCGACACGGGCAGGGCTGAGGGCTCGCGCGGAAGCCTCGTTGTCAGCCGGCCGCTGTATTCGCTGGCCACGCCATGGAGCCTGAGCACGTCCGTGGCGTGGAACATGGAGACCGCGCGGCAGTTCCGGGGCGCGGACATCTGGCAGCTCCCGTTCCCGGACGGCGAACCCGTGCCGTACATCTACAACGCGCGCGAGGTGGCCGCGGGCGCCACGTACACGCGCTCCTACGGCCAGCGCTACAAGTGGAACGTGGGCATGGGCGCGGGGGCCTATCACTACGCCTACGCCGCGCCGGTGGCGTCGCAGCTCACCGACGCGCAGACGGACTGGTTCCGCCGCAACTACCTGCCGCGCGCGGAGGACGCGGGGTACGCGAACTTCTCCCTCAGCGCCTTCGAGGCCCGCTACGACGTGCTTCGCAACGTGGACTCGTACGCGTTGTCGGAGGACTTCCAGCTGGGGCACTCGGTGCTGGCCACGCTGCGCTACGCGCCGCCGGTGTTCCCGTCCGCCGCGCACTTCGCGGAAGGGGGCCTGTCCCTGCGCTACCGCGTGCACTGGGGCGACGCGCTCACCACCGCGTCCGCGGCCGCGTCCCTCCGCCAGCAGTTCAGTGCCAATCAGCCGGGCGTGAAGGAGGGCTGGACGAACCGCCGCTGGGCCGCGGAGCTGGTGCAGGTGTCGCCGCGCGTGCTCGGGGGCCGCTTCGTGGCGCGAGGCCTGCTGGACGTGAACATCGACGACCTGTCCGAGCGCGTGAGCCTGCTGGGCGGCAGCAACGGCCTGCGCGGCGCGGCCGTGGATGCGTACTCCGGCAGGCGGCTGCTGCTGGTGAACCTGGAGTACCGCACCGCGCCGCTCGTCGTGCGCACGGTGCACGTGGGCGGCGTGTTCTTCCTCGACTCGGGCAGCGCGTTCAACGAGCGGCCGGAGATGGTGACCACCGTGGGCGTGGGCCTGCGGGTGCTGTTCCCCCAGTTCAACGTGTTCCCGTTCCGCATCGACTTCGGCTACGTGCTCAACGGCGACCGTCCCCCCGTGGGCAGCCGCCTGTCGCTCAGCAGCGGGCAGGTGACGGACTACCGGCCCAACTTCCTCGACTCGCCCTGAGCCGGCTCCGGACGCTTCAGGGAGGCTCGACGCGCAGCAGCTCGCGGAAGAGGACCTCCGCCACGTCGCGGAACAACTCGCCGGACGCGAGCAGCCCGCCGCAGTGGTGGGGTTCGCGCGCGAGCGTCAGCGCCACCGCCTTGCCCAGCACCGCGTCCCAGAAGGGCTCCGAGTCGAGCGGCAGGAGGAACTCACGGATGATGGCCTTCGGCCACGGCAGCACGGTGGTGGGGTCCGCGTCGCTCAAGCTGGTGAAGCAATCCAGGTCCACGTCCAGCAGCACGGCGGACGCGGCCTCCAGCACGTCGCGCACCGCGTCCGTGGGGCCAGGGCGCAGGTACGCCTCCGCCGCGCGGTCCACGGTCGTCACCGTCACGATGCGGTGCGAGCGGCCGCGCGTGTCCACGTAGGTGTCCCCGGCGAAGGAGCCCCGGGGCCGGGTGCGCGCGATGATCAACGCGTCGCCCACGAGGTTCGCCTCCATCGCCGCGAGGATGTGGTCGTAGTTGCGCACGTCCAGCTTCCACCGCGCGTGTTCGTCCAGCGCGCGCAGGCCGGCGGAGCGGTCCGGCATGTCGGCGGGGCGCTCCGGCACCACGATGTCCAGGTGCCGGTCCAGCGTGACGAGCAGGGCAGGGGGACCGGCATCGCCCAGGGCACACGCCCACGAGGGCAGCGCGAGTCGATGTGGGTCGAACACATAGGCATCCGTCGGGCCCCGGCCTCCGCCCAGGCCCAGCCGCACCACGCCCGCGAGGCGCAGGTGGCGCAGGGCGTCGTCATTTTTCGAATTCATGCGGGACGAAATCCCCTCCAGGCTCCGGCGTTCAGGGGATGTCCATCCTGCCGCGAAAGGAGCCCCGTCCCGCGGGGTTCAATCACGCATGCGTCCATTCGTCACCGTCGTGTTGCTCCTCCTGGCGATGCCCGTCCTGGCCCAGGAGCCTTCGTCCTTCTTGCGCCAGTACGCGGAGACGGGCCGGTTCATGAACGGGAGGCCCGTGAACGCGCGCATCACCCCGGACGAGAAGTCCGTCCTCTTCCTGCGCACGTCCCCTACATCCAACGTGCGGATGCTCTACGCGTTCGACGTGGCCAGCGGGCAGACGCGGGAATTGCTCACCCCCGAAGCCCTGCTCAAGGGCGCGGAGGAGACGCTGTCCCCCGAGGAGAAGGCCCGCCGCGAGCGCATGCGCGTGAGCGCCCGGGGCTTCACCTCCTACAGCCTCTCCGAGGACGGCACCCAGCTGCTGGTGCCCCTCTCCGGCCGGCTCTACGTGGTGGACCGGGCGACGGGGAAGTCCACGGAGCTGAAGACGGGGCCCGGCGTCATCGACCCTCGCCTGTCGCCGGACGGCAAGCAGGTGGCGTACGTGCGCGAGCACGACGTGTACCGGGTGGACCTGGCCGCCAATCAGGAGAAGCGCGTCACGCAGGGTGGCACGGCGGAGAAGACACACGGTCTGGCGGAGTTCGTGGCGCAGGAGGAGATGAGCCGCTTCTCCGGCTACTGGTGGAGCCCGGACTCGAAGTTCATTGCCTACGCGGAGTCCGACACGTCCGACGTGGAGAAGCTCACCGTCGTGGACGTGATGCACCCGGAGCAGCCCGGTGCCTCCTTCCCCTATCCACGCGCGGGCAAGGCGAACGCGAAGGTGCGCCTGGGCATCACGCCCGTGACGGGTGGCAAGACCGTGTGGGCGCAGTGGGACGCGCGGAAGTACCCGTACCTGGCCACGGTGAAGTGGGACAAGGGCGGGCCGCTCACCCTCGTCGTGCAGAACCGCCTCCAGACGGAGGAGCAGGTGCTGGCGGTGGACCCCGCCACGGGCAAGACGCGCGTCCTCCTCACGGAACGGGACGCGGCGTGGATCGACCTGCACCAGGAGTTCCCGTTGTGGCTGGAGGATGGCTCCGGCTTCCTCTGGTACACCGACCGCAACGGCGCTTCGGAGGTGGAGCTGCGCAAGGCCAACGGGGAGCTGGACCGCTCCGTGGTGAAGCCGGGCGTCGGCTTCCGGAGCCTCACCCACTACGTGCAGGCGGACCGGACGCTCTTCTTCAACGGCGACCCGAACCCCACCGAGAACCACCTGTGGCGCGTGAAGCTCGGTGAGGCGCCGATGCGAGTGGCCACGGGCACGCGCGGTCCCGCCCTGGAGTACGGGCTCGTCTCCAAGAACGGGGGCCTCATCGTCCTCAACAGGCAGAGCCCCAAGGGCATGCCGCGCACGTTGGTGCTCAAGGGCGACGGCATGATGCTGGGCGAACTGCCCTCCATCGCCCAGGAGCCCCCCTTCACGCCGGACTTCGAGGTGCGTCAGGTGGGCGCGAGGAAGTTCTGGACCTCGCTGGTGAAGCCCCGTGACTTCAAGCCCGGCCAGAAGCTGCCCGTCATCGTGGACATCTACGGCGGCGCCATCGTCACCACGGTGCACCAGTCCATGTCCCTGCACCTGCTGGACCAGTGGATGGCGGATCAGGGCTTCCTGGTGGTGAAGGTGGACGGACGCGGCACGCCGCTGCGCACCTCCGAGTGGAATCGCGCCGTGAAGCACGACTTCGCCACCGTCACCCTGGATGATCAGATTGAGGCGGTGCAGGCCCTGGCGAAGGAGGTGCCGGAGATGGACCTGAGCCGCGTGGGCATCTTTGGCTGGAGCTTCGGCGGCTACATGTCCGCCCTTGCCGTGATGAAGCGACCGGACTTCTTCAAGGCCGGCGTCGCGGGCGCACCGGTGACGGACTGGCGCGACTACGACACGCACGCGACCGAACGCTACCTGGGCCTGCCGGAAGAAAGCCCCCAGGCCTATGAGGTCAGCAGCCTGCTCACGTACGCGAAGAAGGAAGGGCCCATCGGCGCGCTGCTGGTGATTCACGGCACCGCGGACGACAACGTCTACTTCTTCCACGCGCTGAAGCTGTCGGATGCGCTGTTCCGCGCGGGCAAGCCGCACCAGCTGCTGCCCCTGTCCGGCCTCACTCACATGGTGGCGGACCCGCTCGTCACGGAGCGTCAGTACGAGCGCGTCATCACCCACTTCCAGCAGAACCTGAAGTAGCGGGAGGTCCCGCCCGGTATCGTCCGCTTCCGGTGGGAATCCTCGCAGGGGCCGGACGTTGGGAGGGCCGCGCGGCGGCCGGAGTGTAGGCTTGCCCGCACCTTCCCGCGAAAGGAGCCCCGCCCCGCGCGGGGATTCAGCTACGCATGCGTCAGGTCCTTACCGCCGCCGCGCTTCTCCTCATGAGCAGCGCTCCCTCCATCGCCCAGGAGCGCAAACCCTCCGCCATGGCCCCTTCGCAAAAGCAGCCGGACACCTTCCTGCGTCAGTACGCCGAAACGCGCCGCTTCCAGAGCGGCCGCCCGGTGGGCACGCGCATCACCCCGGACGAGAAGTCCGTCCTCTTCCTGCGCACGTCCCCCACGTCCAACGTGCAGATGCTCTACGCGTTCGACGTGGCCGGCGGCCAGGCGCGTGAGCTGCTCACGCCCGAAGCCCTGCTCAAGGGCAGCGAGGAGACGCTGTCCCCCGAGGAGAAGGCCCGCCGCGAGCGCATGCGCGTGAGCGCCCGGGGCTTCACCTCCTACAGCCTCTCCGAGGACGGCACCCAGCTGCTGGTGCCCCTCTCCGGCCGGCTCTACGTGGTGGACCG
>NZ_RAVX01000023.1:0-75890 GCF_003611605.1 Corallococcus sp. AB011P | reverse complement strand
CCCCCGAGGAGAAGGCCCGCCGCGAGCGCATGCGCGTGAGCGCCCGGGGCTTCACCTCCTACAGCCTCTCCGAGGACGGCACCCAGCTGCTGGTGCCCCTCTCCGGCCGGCTCTACGTGGTGGACCGCGCGACAGGGAAGTCCACGGAGCTGAAGACGGGCCCCGGCGTCATCGACCCGCGCCTGTCGCCTGACGGCAAGCAGGTGGCGTACGTGCGCGAGCACGATGTGTACCGGGTGGACCTGGCCGCCAACCAGGAGAAGCGCGTCACGCAGGGCGGGACGGCGCAGAAGACGCACGGCCTGGCGGAGTTCGTGGCGCAGGAGGAGATGAGCCGCTTCTCCGGCTACTGGTGGAGCCCGGACTCGAAGTCCATCGCCTACACGGAGTCCGACACGTCCGACGTGGAGAAGCTCACCATCGTGGACGTGATGCACCCGGAGAAGGGCGGGGAGATCTTCCCGTACCCCCGTCCCGGCAAGGCCAACGCGAAGGTGCGCCTGGGCGTCACGCCCGTCACCGGCGGCAAGACGGTGTGGGCGCAGTGGGACGCGCAGAAGTACCCGTACCTGGCCACGGTGAAGTGGGACAAGGGCGGGCCGCTCACCCTCGTCGTGCAGAACCGCCTCCAGACGGAGGAGCAGGTGCTGGCGGTGGACCCCGCCACGGGCAAGACGCGTGTGCTCCTCACGGAGAAGGACAACGCCTGGGTGGAGCTTGCCCAGGACTACCCGCTGTGGCTGGAGGATGGCTCCGGCTTCCTCTGGTACACCGAGCGCAACGGCGGCCCGGAGGTGGAGCTGCGCAAGGCGAGCGGTGAGCTGGACCGCTCCGTGGTGAAGCCGGACGCGGGCTACCGCAACCTGTCGCGCTTCGTGCAGGCGGACAAGACGCTCTTCTTCACCGGCGACCCGAACCCCACGCAGAGCCACCTGTGGCGCGTGAAGCCCGGCGGCGCTCCGGAGCAGGTGGCCACGGGCACCAGCGGCCCGGCGGTGGAGGGCGGGCTCGTGTCCAAGAACGGCGGACTGGTCGTCCTCAACACGCAGGGCCCCAAGAGCATGCCGCGCACGGTGGTGCTCAAGGGCGACGGCACGAAGCTGGGCGAGCTGCCGGAGGTGGCGCAGGAGCCGTCCTTCACGCCGAACTTCGAGATCCGCCAGGTGGGCCCGAAGAAGTTCTGGACCTCGCTGGTGAAGCCGCGCGACTTCAAGCCCGGCCAGAAGCTGCCCGTCATCGTGGAGGTCTACGCGGGGCCCACCGTCACCGTGGTGCACCAGTCCATGGCCGCGCACCTGCTCAGCCAGTGGTTCGCGGACCACGGCTTCCTGGTGGTGAAGGTGGACGGCCGCGGCACGCCGCTGCGCACCTCCGAGTGGAACCGCGCGGTGAAGAACGACTTCGCCACCATCACCCTGGATGATCAGATTGAGGCGGTGCAGGCGCTGGCGAAGGAGGTCCCGGAGATGGACCTGAGCCGCGTGGGCATCACCGGCTGGAGCTTCGGTGGCTACATGGCGGCGCTCGCCGCGCTGAAGCGCCCGGACTTCTTCAAGGCCGCGGTGTCCGGCGCCCCGGTGGTGGACTGGCGCGACTACGACACGCACTACACCGAGCGCTACCTGGGCCTGCCTGAGCAGACCCCCCAGTCCTACGAGGTCAGCAGCCTGCTGACGTACGCGAAGAAGGACAGCCCCATTGGCGCGCTGCTGCTCATCCACGGCACCGCGGATGACAACGTGTACTTCTTCCACACGCTGAAGCTGTCGGACGCGCTGTTCCGCGCGGGCAAGCCGCACCAGCTGCTGCCCCTGTCCGGCCTCACGCACATGGTCCCGGATCCGCTCATCACCGAGCGCCAGTACGAGCGCGTCATCGCCCACTTCGAGCAGAACCTGAAGAAGTAGGCCGCAAGCGGCACGATGCCCTGAAAAGGCAGAGGCCCGGTTCCCTCAGGGGGACCGGGCCTCTGTTGCTTCAACCAGTCCGTGAGGAATGGCTGAGACGCGTCACTTCACGCCGCGCGGACGTTCTGCGCCTGCAGGCCCTTCGGGCCCTTGGTGACTTCGAACTCCACCTTCTGGCCCTCGGCCAGGGTGCGGAACCCATCCATGTTGATGGCGGTGTGGTGGCAGAACACGTCCTCGCCCCCGCCGTCCTGGGTGATGAAGCCGAAGCCCTTCGCGTCGTTGAACCACTTCACGGTACCAGTTGCCATTGCGCTTCCTTGCGTTTGCAGGGCAGCCGTGGGGAAGGCCGCCCGTTCTGCCCGACGACCGGGAGACAGAGCTATTTGTAGTGAAAGGGCCGACTGGAAGTCCAGCCGGCCCTCCGGGATTGCCCGACTTGAGCCCCCGCAGTGTCATGTGCGGGGGAGTAAGTCAGATGTCGAGCAGCAGGCGCTCGGGGTCCTCGATGCACTCCTTCACGCGCACGAGGAACTGCACCGCTTCCCGGCCGTCCACCAGGCGGTGGTCGTACGTGAGGGCGATGTACATGATGGGCCGGATGACCACCTGGCCGTCGCGGGCCACGGGGCGCTCCACGATGTTGTGCATGCCCAGGATGCCCGTCTGCGGCGGGTTCAGGATGGGCGTGGACAGCATGGAGCCGAAGATGCCGCCGTTGGTGATGGTGAACGTGCCGCCCGTGAGGTCCGCCATCGTGAGCTTGTCGTTGCGCGCACGGCCGCCGTAGTCACCGACCGTCTTCTCCAGGTCCGCGAGCGACATCTTGTCCGCGTCGCGCACCACCGGCACCACCAGGCCACGGCTGCCGCTCACGGCCACGCCGATGTCGTAGTAGTGCTTGAAGATGACGTCCTCGCCGTCGATCTCCGCGTTGATCTGCGGGAACGCCTTGAGGGCCTCCACGGACGCGCGGATGAAGAAGCTCATGAACCCGAGCTTCACCCCGTGCTTCGCCTGGAACTTGTCGTTGTACTTCTTGCGGAGCGCCATCACCTCGCCCATGTCCACCTCGTTGAAGGTGGTGAGCAGGGCGGCGTTGGACTGCGCCTGGAGCAGGCGCTCGGCCACGCGCTTGCGCAGCGGCGTCATGCGCACGCGCTCCTCGCGCGCGGCGTTGGGGCGGGGACCGGACGGCGCGGCGGGGGCCGGGGGCGCGGACGGGCGGTTCAGCTGACCCTGCACGTCCTCCTTCATGATGCGGCCACCGGTGCCGGAGCCCTTCAGCTGGCCCACGTCCACCCGGTTCTCCTCCGCCATCTTCTTGGCGGTGGGGGTGATGCGCGTGTCGCTGCCGGCCGCAGCCGCGGCGGCGGCCACCGGCGCCGCGGCCTGGGCGGGCGCGGGCGTGGCGGCGGCCACGGCGGGAGAGGCGGCGGCGGCGCCGGCACCCGCTTCGATGGTGCCCAGCACGTCACCCACGCGGACCTTGTCGCCCTCCTTGAAGGCGATGGACGCGACGCTGCCCGCGGCGGGAGCCGGCACGTCGATGGTGACCTTGTCGGTCTCCAGCACGACGAGCGGCTCGTCCGCGGTGACAGACTCACCCTGCTTCTTGTTCCACTTGCCGACGACGGCCTCGGTGATGGATTCGCCGAGCGGAGGGACTTTCAGTTCAACGGCCATTCTGGGGTCCTCGGAGGATGGCTTCTTCGATGATGAGCTGCTGCTCGTAATCGTGCGTCTTCGTGAAACCGGTTGCGGGGCTGGCGGCTTCAGCGCGCCCGATGTAGCCCAGCTTCACCGTCTGCTGCTGCGAACGGCCGGAAAGGAGGTCGTGCAGGCGGGGGAACATGAAGTGCCAGCCGCCCGCGTTGCGCGGCTCCTCCTGCACCCAGTACAGCTCCTGGAGCGCCGGCAGCTTCGCCACCAGGTTCGACAGCTCGTCCTGCGGGAACGGGTAGAGCTGCTCCACCCGCACGATGGCGATGGAGTCGTCCTTGCGCTCGTCCCGGGCCTTGGCCAGGTCGTAGTAGACCTTGCCGCTGCACAGCAGCAGCCGCTTCACCTTCGCGGCGTTCGCCTTCGCGTCCGGAATCACTTCCTGGAACGCGCCCGTGGCCAGGTCGTCCATGCGGCTGGTCGCCTCCGGACGGCGCAGGAGGCTCTTGGGCGACATGATGACCAGCGGCTTGCGCACCGGGCGCAGCACCTGGCGGCGCAGCAGGTGGAAGATCTGCGCGGGCGTGGTGGGGTAGCAGACCTGGAGGTTGTCCTCGGCGCACAGGTCCAGGAAGCGCTCCAGGCGCGCGCTGGAGTGCTCCGGGCCCTGGCCTTCGTAGCCGTGCGGCAAGAGCAGCGTGATGCCGGAGAGCCGGCGCCACTTGCTCTCCGCCGCGGCGATGAACTGGTCGATGATGATCTGCGCGCCGTTGGCGAAGTCACCGAACTGGGCCTCCCACAGGGTGAGGCCGTCCGGCACGTCCAGGCTGTAGCCGTAGTCGAAGCCCAGCACGCCCATCTCCGACAGCGGGCTGTTCCAGACGTTGAAGGTCGCCTTGCCGGTGGCGAACTGGCGCAGGGGCGTGAACTCCTCGCCCGTCTGCGTGTCGTGCAGCACCGCGTGGCGGTGGCTGAAGGTGCCGCGCTCGCTGTCCTGGCCGGACAGGCGGATGCCGTAGCCCTCCGCCAGGAGCGTCGCGTACGCCAGCGACTCGCCCTCGCTCCACTGGAGCTCCTCGCTCTCCAGCATGCCCTGGCGCTTCTTGAGCACCGTGCGCTCCACGTCGCGGTGCACGTTGAAGCCCTCCGGCGCCGTGGCCAGCTTCAGGAGCGCGTCACGCAGGGTGGGCTTGGCCACCGCCGTGGACACCTGGGGCGCGTTCTTCAAGAGGCCGCCCTTGTAGGTCTTCCACAGGCCCTCCAGCGCGTTGGGCTCCTTGAACTGGCTCTCCTGGCGGGCGCGGGTGAGCGCCGCGTCGAAGTCCTGGAAGCAGCGCTGCTTGAGCGCGTCCGACTCCTCCGTGGTGATGCGGCCGCCTTCCGCCAGCGTCTTCGCGTACAGCGCGCGCACCGGCGGGTGCTTGCGGATGAGGTCGTACATCGCCGGCTGGGTGAAGGACGGGTCGTCGCCTTCGTTGTGGCCGTAGCGGCGGTAGCAGATGAGGTCGATGACCACGTCGCTCTTGAACGTCTGGCGGTACTCGGCCGCCAGCCGCGCCGCGTGGACGCACGCCTCCGGGTCATCCCCGTTCACGTGGAACACCGGGATGTCCAGCATCTGCGCGATGGCGGTGGAGTAGATGCTGGTGCGCGAGTCCGACGGGTCGGTGGTGAAGCCCACCTGGTTGTTGATGACGATGTGGATCGTCCCGCCCGTGGTGTAGCCCTTGAGTCCGGAGAAGTTGAGCGTCTCCGACGTGATGCCCTGGCCGATGAAGGCCGCGTCGCCGTGGATGAGCAGCGGCACCACGCCGGTGCGCTCGGTGTCCCCGCCGCGGTCCTGCTTGGCGCGCACGCGGCCCTCCACCACGGGGCCCACGCACTCCAGGTGGCTGGGGTTGAACGCCAGCGACAGGTGCACGTGCTTGCCGGAGCGCGTGGCGTGGTCCGACGAAAAACCCATGTGGTACTTCACGTCGCCGCGGCCCAGGTACGCCTTGGGGTCCTTGGGGCCGTCGAACTCGCTGAAGATCTGATCCGGCTTCTTGCCCAGGATGTTGGTCAGCACGTTGAGGCGGCCGCGGTGGGCCATGCCGATGACCAGCTCCTTCAGGCCCATGCCGCTGCCCACCTCCAGCATCGCGTCCAGCATGGGGATGAGCGACTCGCCGCCGTCCAGGCTGAAGCGCTTGGCGCCCACGTACTTCGTGTGCAGGAAATGCTCGAAGCCCTCCGCGTACGACAGCTTGGTGAGGATGTGCCGCTGCTCGTCCACGGAGAACGGCGTGCGGTTCTCGCTGTGCTCCATGCGCTGCATGAGCCAGCGGCGACGCTCGCTGTCGAGCATCTGCATGAACTCCACGCCGATGGGGCCGGAGTACGTGCGGCGCAGGCGCGTGACGAGCTCCGAGAGGCGCACGCGCTGCTGCGGGAAGACGTTGTTGCACTCCACCGCCTGCTCCAGCTCCTTCGGCGCGAAGTGGTTCTCATCCATCAGCGCCACGTCCGCCACGTGGCCCAGCTGCGGGCGCGGGCGCTGCAGCGGATCCAGGTGCGCGCGCAGGTGGCCGCGCAGGCGGAAGGCGGTGATGGCCTGATCCACCTTCGACTGCAGCCCGATGTCCTGCGCCGGAGCGACCAAAGCCTGCGGCGCGGCGGCGGCCTGCGCGGCGGCGGCGACGTTCGCCTTGCCCTTGCCCTTGCCCTCCGGTGCGGCGGGTGTCGGAGCCTCCAGCAGCTTCGTGTTGAAGATGGGGCGGCCCGTGCCGTTGTTGCGCTCGAACACCTCGCGCCAGCTTGCGTCCACGCTGCCGGGGTCATCGAGGAAGCGGGCATAGAGCCCCTCGATGAAGTCGATGTTGGCACCAGAGAGGAAGCTGTCCTGGAAATTCGCCATGGCGGGGGGTCTTTTACTGGATGGGCGCCGCGTTTGGGGGTTTTCGCCCAGGTTTGTTGAACCGCGTCATGCCCGGCTGCCTGTCTTCACTCAAGGAGCAGAAGGAATCATGCCCCGCGTGAGCCCAGCTTCACCGAGCACCGGATTCCCCCAGCTGGGAGGAGCTCAAAAGAGACGCCAGGCTCCCCGGCATGCTGAACAGACGTACATCCGAGGCAAAAGGGACACGGGGGCCGGGGGCCCCTACGGCGGTTCAGGAGTGGTAAGCACTCGCCCCCTCTTTCCACTCACTTCTTTCCGAGAACGTACCGACATGCTCCTTCAGGGCAAGAAGCTGCTCATCACCGGCGTGCTCACCCCGCAGTCGCTGGCCTTTGGTGTCGCGGAGCACGCGATCGCGCAGGGTGCGGAGGTCATCCTCACCGGCTTTGGCCGGGCGAAGTCCCTCACCGAGCGCAGCGCGAAGCGGCTCAAGCCCGGCACGGAGGTGCTGGAGCTGGACGTGACGAACCCGGCGCACTTTCCGGCGCTGACGGAGGCGCTGCGGCAGAAATGGGGCCGCGTGGACGGCGTGCTGCACGCCATCGCGTACGCGCCCGAGGACGCGCTGGGCGGCAACTTCCTCAACACGCCGTGGGAGAGCGCGCAGACCGCGTTCCGCATCTCCACCTTCTCCGTGAAGGAGCTGGCGGTGGCGTGCGCGCCGCTGATGACGCAGGGCGGCTCCATCGTGGCGCTGGACTTCGACAACCGGCAGGCGTGGCCCATCTATGACTGGATGGGTGTGTGCAAGGCGGCCATGGAGTCCACGGTGCGCTACCTGGCGCGCGACCTGGGGCCCAAGGGCATCCGGGTGAACGCGCTCGCCGCGGGGCCGCTCGCCACCGTGGCGGCCAAGGGCATCCCGGGCTTCAAGGCGCTGGCGCAGTACTGGGGCAAGCAGGCGCCGCTGGGCTGGAGCGACAAGGACAGCCACGACCACGTGGCGAAGACGGCCTGTGCACTTCTGTCCGATTGGCTCTCCTCCACCACTGGAGAGATGATTCACGTCGACGGTGGCTATCACGCGGTAGGCGCACCCCCGGTGGAGACGGTGGAAGCACCGCCAGAAGGGGTCCCCGCGAACCCCACGCCCAAGGAAGGCTGAGGCCATCCAACCTTCCTGGAAAGTCCAGACATTCGCCTGCCAGGCTTCCCGGCGGACGGGGGCCCCCCGCTTCCGCCCGTCGGAGCGCTCACGGTAGGATCACCCATGCAGCGCAGGCGCATCCCGCACTCCGCGGAGCCTGCGCGAGGAGCCGTGGCACAGTGAGCACCAACGTCTTGCTGGTGGACGACAGCCCGACCGTCCGCAACATCCTCAAGATCTACCTGATGAACCTCAAGGTCAGCATCGTGGAGGCGGAGGACGCGCAGCGCGCGCTACAGCTGTTGCGGTTGGTACCGGTGAGCGTTGTGATCGCCGACATCAACATGCCGAACATGGATGGCATCACCTTCGTGAAGGAGGTTCGCGCCAGCGCTCAGGCGCAGGTGCAGAAGGTGCCGGTCATCCTCTTGACTGCGGAGAAGGGAGAGGACCTGCGCCAGCGCGGTTCGGCGGCGGGGGCCAACGCCTTCATCCAGAAACCGGTGTCGCACGACGAGCTGACCAAGACGGTGCGTCAGTTCCTGAGCGGGGGCTGACGACCGTGAGCCTGCCGACGCTGCTGCTGGTGGATGACAGCGACGCCATCCTGGCGCTGGAGCGGGCCATCCTCTCCGGGCACTACACCATCCACACGGCCAGCAATGGCCGTGAGGCGCTGGACAAGGTGGGGCGGCTGCACCCGGCGGCGGTGCTGCTGGACCTGTCCATGCCGGAGATGGACGGGGACGAAGTGCTCCAGCGGATGAAGGCGGACGTGGGCACGGCGGACATCCCGGTCATCATCATCTCTTCGGAGAAGCAGCGCGCGGAGGCGTGCCTGGGCTTCGGCGCGGAGGCGTTCCTGGCCAAGCCCTTCCGCGCGGACGAGCTGCTCCTGCGCGTGGGCGAGGCGCTGGAGAACGCGCGCCGGCGCTCGCGCTCCGGGGCCCTGCTGCTGCTGCGGCTCAACGTGGGCGAGCGCGAGTTCGCCGTGCCGCTGGACTCCGTGAAGGAGGTCCTGCTGCAGCCGCTGACGCGGCCGTTGCCCACGGGGCCGTCCTACCTGCGCGAGTACGTGGAGCTGCGCGGCAAGGCGGTGTGCGTGCTGGACGTGGCGCTGCGGCTGGGCGTGCAGCACAAGGTGTCCATCGCGGAGCGGATGCTGGTGGTCATCGAAACGGAGGGTGTGTCGCTGGCGCTCACCGTGGACACGGTGAAGGACCCGGAGGAGTTCCAGGCGAGCGACATCGACCGGCGGGAGAAGGTGGGCGGAGCCGAGCACGGGCTGTTGCAGGAAGGGCTCGTGGGCATGCTGCGCACGGGCGGCCGCGCGCTGCCCATCCTGGATCCGAAGGTGTTCATCGGGCGGGGACTCTTGCGTGACCTGCCCGCGCTGCTCGCGCCGGTGGAGGAAGAGCGGAGCGCATGAGTGCGGGGCTCGACCCGAGGCTTCTGGCCCGTGCCCGGGAAGTGGTGGCGGATACCACCGGCTTCCGGGACGACGCCATCGCCCAGGAGGCGGTGGAGCGCGTGCTGCGGGCGGAGCTGGCCCGGGGGCGCGTGCCCACGGAGGTCCTGAGCGAATTGCAGCAGCTGGGCTCGCCGCTGGCCTACACGCTGGTGCGCGCGGTCCTGGTGGGGGAGACGTACTTCTTCCGCCAGCCGGAGCACTTCCGCTACATCACGCAGGAGGGCATTCCGACCGCGCTGCGCCACGGCGCCATGCACCTGCGCGGCTGGAGCGCCGGGTGCGCCACCGGCGAGGAGACCTATTCGCTGGCCGCGTGCCTGCTGGCGTGCGCGCCCGCGGGCATGCCGGTGGAGGTGGTGGGCACGGACCTGCATGAGGCCAGCCTGGAGGCCGCGCGGCGCGGCACCTACGGCGCGTGGTCCCGGCGCGAGTCCGCCCCCGCGCTGCACCCCGTCTACGAGCTGCTCAACGGGCGGCAGGTGTCCATCCTCCCGGAGGTGCGGAAGGTGACGCGCTTCGCTCCGGCGAACCTGCTGGCGCCGCTGCCGGAGCGCTTCGGGCAGTTCGACTTCATCCTCTGCCGCAACGTGCTCACGTACTTCTCTCCGTCCGCGCGCGACGCGGCCATCGTCCACCTGGCGCGGGCGCTGGTGCCGGGGGGCCTCCTGTTCCTGGGCACGGTGGAGGTGGACCGCGCGCCGCCGGGGCTCACGCGCGAGGGGCCTCCGGAGCTGCAGGCCTTCCGCAAGCCCCGCCCGGAGGAGCGCACCTTCGCGCAATTGCCCACGACGCAGCCCGTGCCCGTGCCGCGCATGACGCCCGCGCCCCGGCGGCTGTCCGCGCCCATGCCGGTGTCGCCCGCGCCGCCGCCGTCCCCGCCGCCCTCGCCCGCGCGGATGCACCTGCAGGCGCTGGAGCGGATCGAAGAGGGCAACGTGGCCGGAGCGACGGCGGTGCTGGAGCTGCTCGTGAAGCAGGCGCCGGACTACCTGCCGGGCCTCCTGGAACTGGCGCTCCTGCGCGAGCGCGCGGGATCCCGGGACGCGGCCTTCCCGCTGATGCGCGCGTTGCGCACGCGGGCGGGGCAGTTGCCACCGGACACGCTGGTGGATGGACCGGAGGCGCTGCCCGCGCGCTTCTATCTGGCGTCCGCTGACGCCTACCTGAATCTGGGGGCGCTGGAATGAAGGCGACGCCGCTGGTGGACGAAACCCTGGAGTCGGAGACGCGGGACCTGCTCGCGCGCCGGGCCGCGCGCCTGCGCGAGCAGGGCGAGTCGACGGTGGAGGAGGCGGTCCATTGGATCGCCGAGTTCCCGCTGGGCGAGGAGCGCTACGCGCTGCCGCTGGAGTCACTGCGCGCCGCGCTGCCCTTGCGCATGGTGACGCCGGTGCCGTTGTCCGCGCCCGCTGTGATTGGCGTGCTGCGCTTCCAGGGGCAGGTGTTGTCCGCGCTGAGCCTGGCGTCGCTCTTGGGCGGCCACGGGTGGCGGCAGGATCCTGCCGTGCTGCTGGTGGTGGACCGGGGCGACGGCGAGCTGTGCGCGCTCGACTGCGAGGCGATTCCGCGTCCCACGACGTTGCCGCTCGCGTCCGTGGAGGCCGCGCGCGCCCGTGCGGAGGGCCCGGTGGTGGAGGTCTTCACCCACGACCGGCAGCTCATCCACCTCATCGACCCGAAGCGCCTGTTCGGCCGGTCCGACGGGGGAGTACGACATGCCCGTTGATCCGATGCTGCAGCCGCTGGTGGCGGGCTTCGCCGTGGAGGCCCAGGAGGTCATCCAGAAGGTCACCATGGACCTGCTGGAGCTGGAGCGCGAGGGGCTGGAGAACGACGCGCTCGCGAAAATCTACACGCGGCTGGGCCGGCACCTGCACACGTTGAAGGGCAGCGCCGCGTCGCTGGGGCTCCAGGACCTGGGCGACATCGCCCACAAGCTGGAGGACGCGCTGGCGCCGCTCAAGGCGCACACGCAGAAGATGCCGCGCCCGGTGGTGGACGTGCTGCTGCACGGGCTGGACCTCTTCATGCTGCGCGCCCAGGCGCACGCGGACGGGCGCGGGGACGACCTGCCGAACCCCGCCGCCGCGCTGGCCCAGCTGGTCTCCGCCGCGCCGCCCCCGGAGGAGGCCGCGGTGCTGCCGGGGGGCGCCTTCGCTCAGGCGCAGCCTGTCGTGGCCGGTGGCCCGCCCTCCGCGGCTAGCACCCCGCCTGTCCCGGCCGAAGCGCTGTCGTCACCGGAGCCCGTGGGGGAGTCCTCCGACGCCGGGTGGCGCGTGAGCGCGAACCAGGTGACGTCGCTGATGCGCGAGGTGGAGCGCCTGCGCGAGGTGCGCCTGCGGGTGGAGGAGCGCAGCCGGGAATTGGAGCGGGTGTCCTCGCTGCTCGCGAAGCAGGGCCTGCTGGCGGAGACCGCGGAGGCGCGCACGCTGTTGTCCGGCACGGGCCGCTCCCTGCGCACCGACGGCGAGGAGACGAGCGACGTCGTGGACGCGCTGGAGGATGGCCTCAAGGCCATCACCACGCGCCCCACGCGCACCATCCTGGACCCGCTGCAGCGCATGGTGCGCGACCTGTCGCGCCAGCTGGGGAAGGAAGCGCGGCTGTCGGTGGTGGGCGCGGAGGTGTCGCTGGACCGGCGCCTGCTGGAGAAGCTCCAGGGCGCGCTCGTGCACATCCTGCGCAACGCCGTGGACCACGGCCTGGAGATGCCCGCCGAGCGCGAGAAGGCCGGCAAGCACCACGAGGGCGCGCTCACTCTGCGCGTGGAGCAGCAGGGAAACCTCCTGTACCTGGAGGCGAGCGACGACGGGCGCGGCATCGACCTGGCGCAGGTGCGCAAGGCCGCGGAGAAGCGCGGGCTGGTCACCGCGGAGGAGGTGGCGCGCCTCAACGACAACCAGGTGCGCGAGCTCATCTTCCGCGAGGGCTTCAGCACGCGCTCGGACGTGACGGACACCTCCGGGCGCGGCGTGGGCCTGGACGCGGTGCGCGCCACGGTGGAGTCGCTGCAGGGCCGCATCGAGGTGTCGAGCACGCGCGGGCAGGGCACGCGCTTCGTGCTGACCCTGCCGGTGGACCTGGGCAGCTCTCCGGTGCTGATGGTGCGCGCGCTGGAGCAGTTCGTGGGCCTGCCCATGCTGGCGGTGGAGTCCACGCAGTTGGCGCGTCCGGACATGCTGCGCGTGGGCAAGCGCCGCACGCACCTGGAACACCAGGGGCAGCTGTTGCCGGTGGTGGACCTGGGCGCGCGGCTGGGGCTGCGCGCGTCGTCTCCGCCCGCGGAAGGCCAGCCGCTGCTCATCGTGCAGAGCGGCGGCAAGCGCGTGGCGCTGGGCGTGGACGCGGTGGTGGGGGACCGGGACCTGGTCATCCGCCCGCTGCCGTCGGAGGTGCGCGAGGTGGCGGCCTGGCAGGGCGCGGCGACGCTCAGCCGGGGTGAGCTGCTGCTCATCCTCCGTCCGGACTGGGTGGTGTCGGATTCGGAGAAGGTGACGGTGTCCGCGGTGAGCCGGCGGGCGCTGGTGGTGGATGACTCGCTCACCGCGCGCGCGCTGCACCGGGCGATGCTGGAGGCCGGCGGCTTCCAGGTGCACCTGGCGGCCAGCGGGGCGCGGGCGCTGGAGCGGCTGCAGGCGGACACCTACGACGTCGTCATCTGTGACCTGGACATGGAAGAGATGGACGGCATTGAGCTCATCGCGCGGCTTCGCGATCGCAAGGACACACGCACGCTGCCCGTCATCCTGGTCTCCGCGCACGACAGCACCGTGGCGCGCGAGCGGGGCCTGGCATCCGGGGCGGACGGCTTCCTCAGCAAGCGCGAGTGCGCCGCGGGCCGCCTGCTCGCGGAGGTGCTGGACGTGATGAGCCGCAGGGGGAGCCGCGCGTGAGCTCGAAGAAGCCCATTCGCGTGCTCGTGGTGGATGACTCGCCCACCATGGCCAACACCCTCACCGCGCTGCTCACGGAGGAGCCGCGCATCGAGGTCGTGGGCCGGGCGGGGGACGGCAACCGCGCCGTGCAGCTGGCGCGCCTGTTGCGCCCGGACGTCATCACCATGGACCTGCTGCTGCCCGGCCTGGATGGCCCGGCGGCCATCGGGCACATCATGTCCCAGGCCCCCGCGCGCATCCTGGTGGTGAGCGCGGTGGCGGAGCAGCGCGGCGTGGACCTGGGCTTCCAGGCGATGAGCGCCGGAGCGCTGGAGCTCATCGGCAAGCCCAACGTCACCAACGCGGAGGAGCTGCGCCGCTGGGGCCGGGACCTGGCCCACTCCGTGTGCCTGATGGCGGAGGTGCCCGTCATCTCCCGCCGTCCGCGCGTCGTGGCGCCGCCGCCCATGCCCAGCGGGGCGCGGGTGGACGTGTTCGGCGTCGTCGCTTCCACCGGTGGGCCGCCCGCGCTGGCGGAGGTGCTGGCCAAGCTGCCCCGCGACCTGCCGGTGCCCATGCTTATCGCGCAGCACATCACCGTGGGCTTCACCCAGGGCATGGTGCGCTGGCTGTCCCAAGTGTGCGAGCTGCAGGTGGGCGTGGCGCGCGACGGCGAGCGGCTGGAGCCGGGGCGCGTGTACTTCCCGCTGGATGGCCATGACCTGCTGGTGGACAGCATCGGGCTGGCCCGCCTGCAGCGCAGCCACGGCGGTCCGTGTCCCAACGGGGACGTGCTCCTGAACTCGCTGGCCATGGCGTACGGCCGGCGCAGCGGCGGCGCCGTGCTCACCGGCATGGGCGAGGACGGCGCGCGGGGCCTGCTGGCCATCCGTCAGGCCGGGGGCGTCACCCTGGCGCAGGACGAGGCGTCCAGCGTCGTCTACGGCATGCCTCGCGCCGCCGTGGAGTTGAAGGCCACGGATGGGGGCACTCCGCTCGCGCTGGTGGCGGACCTCATCCTGCAGAGCTGTCAGCGTCCGTCGTTCCGTCCTTCCCGTGGCCCGGAGGGGGGGCCCCGGTGAGCCGTTTCCCACCCACGAACCGCAGTCGCCTGCGTTGTCCCTGGCGTCGGAGGGCCGCCCGCCGGCCGCTTGAAGACGCCACCCCGGGAGTGTTCCCTTGAAGCCCTCCGCCGCGCACCCTGTCTCCTTCCTGCGCGGGCTCGGGCTCGCGCCGAAGTTCGTGCTCGTCACGGCCGTCATCAGCGCCTCCGTGGCGCTGCTGCTCACCCTCATCGCCACCCGCCAGCTGGAGTCCAACCTGGAGGAGCGCCACGCCAGCGAGGGCGAGGCCGTGGCGCTGAGCCTGGCCATCGCGGCGGAGCAGGGCGTGTCCGCGGGCATGGGCTCGCTCCAGCCGCTGCTGGAGACGTTCCGCGAGCGCGAGGACCTGGCCTACATCTTCATCCAGGACCCCACGGGCTTCGTGCTGGTGCACTCGTTCCAGGGCGCCTTCCCGGAGAACCTGAAGGCCGCGCTCGACGCGCAGCCCGGCGTGGGCAAGGGCCGCACGCGCGTGGTGCCGGAGGTGCGCATCCTTCGCGGCGGCAAGGCGCTGCGCGCGCTGGATGTCGCGGCGGCCGTGGCGGAGAAGGGGCGGCTGGGCACCGTGCACGTGGGCATGGCGCGCGAGTTCATCGACGCGAGGGTGGATGCGCTGCGTTGGGAGATGCTGGCGTTCGCGCTCCTGCTGGTGACGGGCGGCGTGGTGCTGGCGGCGCTGTTCGGCCGGAGCATCGTGCGGCCGCTGGCGGAGCTCACGTCCGTGGCGGGCCACATCGTGTCGTCCGGCGACCTCACCCGCCCCATCCAGGCGCGCGGCAACGACGAGGTGGGGCGGCTGTCCAACTCCTTCTCCCAGATGGTGGGCAAGCTGCGCGAGGTGACGGTCAACCTCCAGCACGCCGCCACCGCGCTCACCCAGTCCACGGACCACCTCAACGCGTCCTCCACCGAGCAGGCGCAGACCATCTCCCGCCAGGCCGCCGCGCTCCAGGAGACGCAGGTGACGGCGCAGGAGATCAAGCAGACGTCCACGCTGGCCGCGCAGAAGGCGGAGAGCGTGCTCAGCGTCGCCGAGCGCGCGGACTCCCTGGCCAAGGCGGGCGAGGCCTCCATCGAGCAGACGATGGCGGGCCTCAACGACATCCGCGCGCAGGTGGGCGAGATCGCGGAGAAGATTCTGGAGCTGGGTGAGCGCACGCGCCAGATTGGCGGCATCACCCAGACGGTGAAGGACCTGGCGGACCAGTCCAACATGCTCGCGCTCAACGCGGCCATCGAAGCGGTGCGCTCTGGTGAGCACGGCAAGGGCTTCAGCGTGGTGGCGCGCGAAATCCGCGCCCTGGCGGACCAGTCCATCCAGGCGACCACGCGGGTGCGGGAGCTCCTGGACGACATCGCCAACTCCGTCACCGCCGCGGTGCGCATCACGGAGCGCGGCGCGGAGCGGATGGAGGCGGGCCTGGCGCAGGTGCGCGACAGCGGGCAGAACCTGCGCGAGCTGTCCTCCATCGTCCAGGACAACGCCGCCGCCGTCCGGCAGATCGCCGCCGCGGTGAATCAGCAGAACGTGGGCATCAATCAAATCACCCTGGCGGTGAATGATTTGTCCAAGATGATGGACGACACCGTGGCCCGCATCGGGTCCACGGGTGAAGCAGCCACCACGCTGCAAATCATCTCCGAGCAGCTCTCCAGCGCCGTGGGTGCGTACAAGGTCGAGTCCAAGCCGGAGTAGGAAACACGAAGGCCCCGAGTCCCCATGAAGGGGGCCCGGGGCCTCGGATGATTCACTCCGTGGCGCCTTAAGCCGGCACGGCCTCGGTGGCTTCCGCCTGGAGCTTCACGGCGTCGTCCACGACGTCGAAGCGGGCCACGCCACCGCTCTTGAGGGAGCCGAACAGCAGCGCCTCCGCGAGCGGCTTCTTGAGGGTGTTGTCCACGAGCCGCGCCATGGGGCGCGCACCGAAGGCGGGGTCGTAGCCGTGCTCGGCCAGCCACGCGCGGGCGGCGGGCGTGAGCTCCAGCTTGACCTTCTTCTCGTCGAGCACCTTCTGGAGCAGGCGCACTTCCTTGTCCACGACCTTGAGGATGACCTCGGGGGGCAGGCCGGAGAACAGAATCCACCCGTCCAGCCGGTTGCGGAACTCCGGCGTGAAGGTGCGCTCGATGGCCTTCTTCGCCCGCGAGCCGTCCACCACCACGCTGGTGTCACCGAAGCCCATGGCCTTGGTGCTCATCTCCTGCGCACCCGCGTTGGTGGTCAGGATGAGGATGATGTTGCGGAAGTCCGCCTTGCGGCCGTTGTTGTCCGTGAGCGTCGCGTGGTCCATCACCTGGAGCAGGATGTTGAAGAGGTCCGGGTGGGCCTTCTCAATCTCATCCAGCACCAGCACCGCGTACGGGTGCTTGCGCACGGCGTCCGTGAGCAGGCCGCCCTGGTCGAAGCCCACGTAGCCCGGAGGCGCGCCGATGAGGCGGCTCACCGTGTGCTTCTCGGAGTACTCGCTCATGTCGAAGCGGAGGAACTCCACGCCCAGGCTCTGCGCCAGCTGCTTCGCCAGCTCCGTCTTGCCCACGCCCGTGGGGCCGGAGAAGAGGAAGCTGCCAATGGGCTTCTCCGGCGCGCGCAGGCCGGAGCGCGACAGCTTGATGGCGCCCACCATCTCTTCAATGGCCTTGTCCTGCCCGTAGATGACGCCCTTGAGCTCCTTGTCCAGGTTCTGAATCTGGATGCCTTCGCTCGCGGACACGCTCTTGGCCGGAATCTTGGCCATCTTGGAGACGACCTGCTCCACGTCGTGCGCGGAGACGACGCCCGTGCGCACGCCCTCCGGCTTGAGCCGCTCCGCGGCGCCGGCCTCGTCGATGACGTCGATGGCCTTGTCCGGCAGGAACCGGTCGTTGATGTGCTTGGCCGCCAGCTCCGCCGCCGCCTGGAGCGCACCCTCGCCGTACTTCACGTGGTGGTGCTCTTCGTAGCGGCTGCGCAGGCCCTCCAGCACCTTGACGGTGTCCTCCACGCTGGGCTCGTCCACTTCAATCTTCTGGAAGCGGCGGGACAGCGCGCGGTCGCGTTCAAACGACGCCTTGAACTCCTGGAACGTCGTGGAGCCAATGCAGCGCAGCCGGCCCGAAGCCAGCGCCGGCTTGAGCAGGTTGGACGCGTCCATGGACCCGCCGCTCGTGGCCCCGGCGCCGACGATGGTGTGGATCTCGTCGATGAAGAGGATGGCGTCCGGCAGCTCCTGGAGCGCCTTGAGCACGCCCTTCAGGCGCTCCTCGAACTGGCCGCGGAACTTGGTGCCCGCGAGCAGCGCGCCCATGTCCAGCGAGTAGACGACCGAGTCCTTCAGCGCCTCCGGCACGCGGCCTTCGGTGATGTGGAGCGCCAGGCCTTCAGCGATGGCCGTCTTGCCCACGCCGGCCTCACCCACGTAGAGCGGGTTGTTCTTGCGGCGGCGGCAGAGCACCTGGATGGTGCGCTCCAGCTCCTTGTCGCGGCCGATGAGCGGGTCGATGCGGCCCGCCTTCGCCTCCACGTTGAGCTGCACGGCGTACGCTTCCAGCGGGCTCTTCTTCTGGGACTCGCCGTCCTCGTCGTCACCAGCGGGGGTGGGGCGCGCTTCGCCCTCGGACTCGCCGTCCTTGGTGGTGCCGTGGGAGATGAAGTTGAGCAGGTCCAGGCGGGTGACGCCCTCCTGCTGCAGCAGGTAGAGCGCGTGGCTCTCCTCTTCACGGAACATGGCGACCAGCACGTCGCCCCCGTCGATGTACTTCTGCTCGGCGGACAGGGCGTGCATGGCGGCGCGGTGGAGCACGCGCTCCACGCCGATGGTCTGCTGCGGCTCGGCGTCCACGTCGTCGGGCAGGCGCTCGACCGTCTCCTCCAGGAAGGAGGTCAGGTTCTCCTGCAGGCGCTTGACGTTCGCGCCGCAGCCCTTGAGCACCTCGCGGGTGCGCGACTCACGGGTGAGGGCCAGGAGCAGGTGCTCCAGGGTCAGGTACTCGTGACGCATCTTCCGCGCCTCGTCGAGCGCGGTGCGGAAGCTGGCCTGCAATTCTTTGGCAATCGATGGTCCTGCCACGGTTCAGCCTTCCTCGGGTTCCATGGACAGCCGCAGGGGGAACCCGTTGTCCCTCGCCGCGGCCTCCACTGTCTTGAGCTTCGTCTCGGCGACGTCGTAGGTATAAACGCCCGCCACACCGATGCCGTTGTAATGAACGTGCATCATGATCTGCACGGCATCCGTCTCCGACTTGTGGAAGATCTCCTTGAGCACGGCCACGACGAACTCGCGCGTGGTGTAGTTGTCGTTGTGCAGGAGGACCTTGTAGAGCGTCGGCCTCTTCAGCTTCTGCTTGGGGACGGCCTCCGTGACGACCTGGCCGTCATCGTGTTGGTGCTTCTGAGCCATGGGCTTGCGGACTCCCTTGCCTTCGCTTCGCGAACCATTGGCGGGCCCTGCTTGAAACCGCTTTAGACCCGCTCCTTGAAACCCGTCTCCGCCCACCACAGCGGCAGGCCGCTCTCGACGGCTGCCCGCTCGTGCGCCAGGAAGCCGCGCACTGCCCGGTCCAGGCCGGGGTGAAGGAACAGATGCGCACTGTATGTGAGGTGCGGCTCGAAACCCCGGGTGAGCTTGTGCTCGCCGCCTGCTCCGGGCTCGAAGCGCTCGCGGCCCCGGGCGATGCAGTCCTCCACCGGGTGGTAGAGGCACACGTTGAAGTGCAGGAACGGATGTTCCTCGAGCGCACCCCAATAACGGCCGTACAGCGTGCTCGGCCCGGTGAAGTTGAACGCGCCCGCCACCCTGCGGCCTTCCCGCCGGGCCTCCACGAACTCGCACCGGTGCTTGAAGCTGGCGAGCAGGCGGGCGAAGAAGTCCTCGGTCAGCGACCGCACGCCCCACGGATAGCGGTCCACCGTGGAGACGTAGAGCTGGTGGGCGCAGGCCGCGTCCACCTCCTCCAGCGCGTCTCCCCGGAGCGTGCGCAGGGTGATGCCCTGGTCCTCCATCTCCCGCCGCTCACGCTGAATCTGGTGCCGCCGCTTGGAGCGGAAGCGGCTGAGGAAGTCCTCGAACGTCCGGTAGCCCGCGTTGCGCCACAGGTACTGCACGCCCAGGCGCAGCGCGTAGCCCTGCGCCTCCAGCACCGGCAGCTCCTCCGGGGTGGGGAAGAGGACGTGGACGCTGGAGAGCCCCTCCGCGCGCGCGTACTCCAGCGCGGCGCTGTACAGCTCCGCCTCGCGGGACGGGGCGTCCTCGCCGGGGGCCACCAGCACGCGGCGGCCGGTGGCGGGCGTGAAGGGCACGCCCAGGACGAGCTTGGGGTAGTAGCGGATGCCCGCGCGCTCGGCGGTGGTGGCCCAGGCGGCGTCGAAGACGAACTCGCCGTGGCTGTCGTTCTTCAAGTACGCGGGCGCGGCGGCGACCAGGCGTGAGCCCCGCCAGAGGGTGAGGTGGCGCGGGTGCCAGCCGCGCTCGGGCACCACGCTGCCGCTCTCCTCCAGGGCGGCGAGGAAGCCCCACTCCAGGAACGGCACCGACCCCGGGTCCACGAGCGCGTCCCAGGCCGACGCGGGAACGTCGGTGATGGAGGTGAGCAGGCGCAGCGTGGTGGGGAGCGGGGCGGACATGGACGTGGCGAGCGCCAGCCTATAACGGCGGGTGGCGGCTGCCGCCACGACCGGCGGGCCGCCCTATTTGCCGCGCGTGAGCTCCTGGGCGAGGAAGCCGGCGACCTCCATGAGCCCCGCGGCGGCGCGCTTGCGGCCCTCGTCCGACTCCATGACCCGGCGGGCGGCGTCGCTGGCGGTGCCCACCTCCAGGTCCACCAGGATGAGGAAGGCGCTCCACCCGGCCGTCACGGTGGCGACCTTGCCCGGCCGCTGGGGCCGGTCGCTCAGGGTGGCGGCCACCTTCTCCAGGAGGCCTTCTTCCTTGAGACGTTTCGTGCCCCCGAGCATCTGCGTCCAGGTGGCCTCCAAAAGGGAGGTCAGCAGGCGCCCGGAGAGGGCGGTGGAGAGGCGCTGGGAGGCCTCTTCGGCGTCCACGCGGTGGGCGTCCGCGTAGGTGGGGCTCAGCTTGGCCACCACCACGGCCTTGGTGGCGAGGTGGGCGAGGCGGGGCGGGTAGGGCATGGGGCCATGTCTTACATCGGTGACGGGTCGGGCTCCATCCGGAGTGAATGGCCAGCGCGGGGCGTTTGCCTGACAGCCGGACAGGTTGCTATGGGGCCCGGCGCCCTTTAGAGGAAGCGGACTTTCGTAGGGAGAACAGCATGTCAGTGAACATCCAGCTCGAGTGGACCCCCAACCCCAGCACGCTGAAGTACGTGGTGGACCGCAAGCTGCTGGGGGGTGGCGCCGTGAACTTCACCAACCGGGACGAAGCGCAGGCGAAGTCGCCCCTGGCGCTGCGGCTCATGGACATCCAGGGCGTGACGGCGGTGATGCTGGGCACGAACTTCGTCACGGTGACGAAGGGCGAGTCCGGCGAGTGGGACGAGCTCAACGACTCCGTGATGTCCACGCTGGACACGCACCTGTCGGAAGGCCTGCCGGTGGTGGACGAGGCGGCCGTCGCGGCGGCGCGCCAGACGGTGTCCGCGGACGGCACGGTGGAGCAGCGCATCCAGTTCATCCTGGACGAGGAGATCCGCCCGGCCGTGGCGCAGGACGGCGGTGACATCACGCTGGACCGCTTCGAGGACGGCATCGTGTACCTGCACATGAAGGGTTCGTGCGCGGGCTGCCCGTCGTCCACGGCGACGCTGAAGATGGGCATCGAGGGCCGGCTCCGGGAGATGATCCCGGAGGTCACCGAAGTGGTGTCCGTCTGAGACGCAACGTCAAGGCGCCGCAGGTCCGCAAGGAGCTGCTTCCGGACCAGTCCCAAGCGCTCCTGCGTGAGCTGCACCTGCTCACGCGCGAGGGGAACCTCAACGCGGATGCGCTGCGCAAGCTCAAGCAGGTCAACCACCTGGTGGGCCTGCTTCGCCCCGCCATGGAGGACGTGCAGACGCGCCACACGAACCCGCTGGTGGTGGACGCGGGCAGCGGCAACGCGTACCTGGGCTTCGTCGTCTACGAGCTGTTCTTGAAGGACGCGGCGGGCGGTGAGCTCTTGTCCATCGAAGGGCGGCCGGACCTGACGGAGCGCGCGAAGGGCCGCGCCGAGCGGCTGCACTTCGACCGGATGCGCTTCCAGACGGCGCACATCGACGCGGCGGAGTACCCGGAGCGCATCCACGTGCTGATGGCGCTGCACGCGTGCGACACCGCCACGGACGACGCGCTGGTGGCGGCCATCAAGCACGGCGCGGACCACGTGGCGGTGGTGCCGTGCTGCCAGGCGGAGGTGGCCGCGCAGCTGAAGGAGAAGAAGGCGAAGCCGGCCGGCTCCATGTCGCTGCTCTTCCAGCACCCGTGGCACCGGCGCGAGTTCGGCTCTCACCTGACGAACGTCATCCGCGCGCTGACGCTGGAGGCGTACGGCTACCAGGTGACGGTGACGGAGCTGACCGGGTGGGAGCACTCGTTGAAGAACGAGCTCATCCTCGGGCGGCGCGTCCACCGGGACAACCGGCGCGCGCGGCTGCAGCTCCAGGCGCTGCTGGCGGAGACGGGCGTACAGCCCCGGCTGACGCGGCTGTTGGGCATCACGCCCGCGGGCGCGGCCGGTGGTGGTGCGGAGGAGTCGTCCACGACGGCGTTGGAGCTGGCTCCAGAGCCCACGCCGGACGCGGAGCCCACGCCGGACGCAGCGCCCGCGGCGCCGTCCGAATCCTGAACGCAAGCGGACCCCACCTGGACCGTAGGGCGGGGCAGGCGACCTCACGGGAGGGGGAAGCGTGTTCCCCCCCACCGGGAAGGACGCCCCCCGGCCGTGCGCGGCGGCCGGGCAGGCGTTACATGCCCTCCGCCCGGGCGATGCGCACGGGAAGACATTCCAGGGGGCCGGGTTCCTTGAGGAAGCCTCCGGGAGGATGTCGGAGGACGTGGGCACGTCAGGGGTCCCGGTCAGGATGACGTCAATGCCGGAGGTCGGGCTCGGCGGCAGGACCCAGGGCGGCGTTCGCGGTGTCTGAATGTCGGGGTGCGGAGTCTCGTCCCGGGATGGGGCCGGCCGGTGGCTGTCAGGGCACCGGATACGAGTGGGGCGAGCCGTGAAGTCCCTCCGCCGCGACGCGGTGGAGGGTGTTGATGGGAAGGGGCATGGCCTTGGAGCTGGATGACTGGGGTGGGAGCGGGCCGCTCCTGCACTTCGCCTGCGCGAACGGTTTTCCTCCGGAGACGTACCGGAAGCTCTTCACGCGGCTCGCGACCCGCTACCACGTGGTGTCGCTGCGCATGCGTCCGCTGGTGCCGGGCCAGGACCCGAAGGCGCTCACGACCTGGAAGGAGCTGGGCGAGGACCTGGCGCGCGAGCTGAAGGCGCGGGGGCGCTCTGGCGTGCTGGGCGTGGGGCACAGCGTGGGCGGCACGAGCACGCTGATGGCCGCCGCCGCGAACCCGGGGCTGTTCCGCGCGGTGGTGGCGTTGGACCCCGTGCTCATCACCGGGTCCCGGCTGTGGGGGCTGCGCCTGATGAAGCTGCTGGGCCGCATGGACCGAACCGCCATCGTACAGGGCGCGCTGCGGCGGAGGGATCGCTGGGCGACGCGTGAGGAGGCGGCCACCGCGTACCGCCAGCGCAAGCTGTTCAAGGACTGGGACGCGGACTGCTTCAGCGACTACATCACGCACGGGCTGCTGCCCACGGAGGCGGGCGACTTCCGCTTGCGCTTCCCGCGCGAGTGGGAGGCCCGCATCTTCGAGACCTTCCCCTCGGATCCGTGGAAGCTCATCCGCGCCAACATGGCGCCCACGCTGGTGCTGCGCGGCGAGCGCTCCGACACGCTGCTTCCCGACGCGCTGGCGCGGGCGGAGCGTGAGATGAAGCGCACGCGGGTGGACACGCTGCCGCTCGCCTCGCACCTGTTCCCGATGGAGAAGCCCCGTGAGACGGCCGAGCACGTGCTGTCGTTCCTCGACCAGCTGCCTCCCGTGGACGTCACGACGCACTGATGCGTCAGCCGTAGGCCTCGCGCTTGATGCGCTTGTCCGGGATGCCCAGCTCGTGCAGGTGGCCCAGCACCGCCTCCATGAAGCGCGGCGTGGCGGGCGTGCGCGTCTCCAGCGCCTTGCGCCGGTCCCACGGGGTGATGGCGGGCCCACACACGTACACGAGGCAGGTGTCGGGCGCGGGAATCAGCTCGCGCAGGAGTGCCTCCGCGACGCGGCCCTTGCGCACCTGGGGGCCGTACTTCGCCTCATCCGTCTCACGCGTGAGCGTGTGCACCACCCGCACCCGGTCCGGCGCCGCCTGCTCCAGCGCGGCCAGCTCCTCGCGGTAGAGGATGTCCCCCCACGTCTTGTTGGACGCGAGGAACGTGTGCCGCAGCTTCAGCCCGCGGTGCAGCGCGTCCTTCACGATGGCGAAGTTCGGCACCGCGCCGGAGCCCGCCACCACATGCAGCACGTGGTCCGCCCGCTCCGTCACGTCGTCCGGCAGCACGTACGGCCCCATGAAGCCCGTCACCTTCAGCTTCGCGCCCACCAGCCGCCCGTGCACCAGCAGGGGCGACAGGAGCGGCGGGTAGCGGGTGACGCCGGGGATGAACTCCTCGTCCTTCACCGTGATGGCCACGTGCCGCTCGTGCGGCGCGGAGGCGAGCGAGTACGAGCGCGGCGGCTCCTTGCGCCCCTTCTGCTCCTGCAGGTACGCGCACTGCTGCGCGAGCGACCGGAACTGGTGCGGGTCGATGTTGATGAACTGGCCTGCCTTGTAGTCGAGCGGCCCCGCGCTCGTGTCCAGCTCCAGCGACAGCGTCGCCGTGTCGTGGGTCTCCATCCGGAGGTCGGTGATGGTGGCCTCGTACTCGACGGGCCGCTTCGCTCGGGAGGGCGTGGCTTCGGCGCTCATGCGGCTCCCCATAACACGCGGGGTGCGGGGCCGCGCGGACGTGCTCGCGGGCGGCGCGCCCTTCCGCACCCGGACCACGGGGGGGGCCCTTCGTTGGCTGGAAGACGAAAGGGCAGGCGAGTGGGCCAGCGCTCCCGGAGGACCGCTGACCCACCCCACCGGGCAGGACTACATCTTCCAGAAGGACGTCCAGCCATCACTCCCCCTGGTGACCAGGGGCATCCGGAAAGGACGTGGGCCGGCCCGTGCTTCGACTTCTCTTCGCCCTGATGTCGCTGCTCCCCTACGGACTGCGCCGCCATGTCGTGCGCGGCCTGATGCATGGCGTGTGGGGCCGGCTGTCCCACGCGAAGGTGTACGGCCTGAAGGACCTGCCGGACGGCCCCTGCCTCTTCCTCTGCAACCACCTGTCCAACGCGGACGGCTTCACGCTCTACCGGGCGCTGCGTCCCCGGCGCGTCGTCTTCCTGGCGGGCGTGAAGCTGCACGGCACCGTGATGACCCGGCTGGCGGCGGAGACGATGGACACCATCGACATCACGCCCAACTCGCCGGATATCGAAGCGCTGCGCCGCTGCGTGGAGCTGCTCAAGGGCGGCCAGTCCGTCCTCATCTTCCCGGAAGGGGGCCGCAGCCGCTCCGGCGGCCTGCTCCAGGCGAAGAAGGGCGTGGGGCTCATCGCCAAGCGCGCGGGCGTGCCCATTGTCCCGGTGGCGCTCACGGGCACGGAGAAGCTGATGCCCATCAACGACTCCGACATGGGCGGCGAGCGGCTCTTCCACGCCGACGTCACCGTGACCTTCGGGCCCGCCTTCCGCATGGAGGACCTGGAGCCGGAGGTGTCCGGTTCCTCCGACGCGCGCCAGGCGCTGGTGGACGCGATGATGCGCCGGGTGGCCGCGCTGCTGCCGCCCGCATACCAGGGCGTCTATTCCGGCGGCCCGGATCCGGTGGCTCCCACTGCGCCGCCCTCCGCCGTGCCGCCCTCCGCCTGAGCGCCGCGAACAAAAACGGCCGCGCGGGCGGGTGCCCACGCGGCCGTCTGGCTTCAAGCCGTCCCGCTTACTGGAGGAACGCCTTCTTGACCTCGGTGAGCAGCGGGTTGTCGCCCGTCGCGCGGTCGATGCAGCCCTGGTTGATGGTCCAGATGATGGTGCCGCCGTAGCCGTTGGCCTTGGCGTACTGGCCCTTGGCCTGGATGGCCTCCGGACCGTCGTACGTAATCCAGCGCACCGTCCCGTCCTCCACCGGCGTGTCGAACGTGACGTAGTTGGCCTGCGCCGCCGCGTCCCACTGGAGCTTGCCCGTCTTGGAGAGCGCGAGGATCTTCTTGTACGTGAAGGAGTTGTCGCCGCCCACGTAGTCGGACCAGTCCGTGAAGGGCTGGCGCGGGCCGGTGATGTGCCGCCACGCGAGGCCGTAGAACGGGATGCCCATGCCCAGCTTCTCCTTGGGGATGCCCGCGGCCACCCAGGCCTTGAGGCTGGACTCCACGGAGGTCGGGTGGGTGCCGGACTCGCCCTTGAGCGCGGACGTGAACCACGAATCCCAACCGCCCCAGACGCCAATCATCTCGTAGGACATGACGTTCACCTGGTCCAGGTACTGGGCCAGCTGCGGGTACCACTTGAGCGACGCGTCCGAGGCGAAGTTGTTGTTGATCCAGCCGATGGGGAACGTCAGCAGCATGTTGGGGCGCGCCTGACGCAGCCGCTGCACCAGCGCGAGCAGGTTCGGCTTGTCCACCTCCTCCACCGGCTCCCAGTCGATGTCGAGCCCGTCGTAGCCGTGGTCGTCCATCGTCTTGAGCAGGTTCTGGACGAACTTCTCCCGGTTGGCGGAAGAGGCCGCGCCCACCCAGTTGGCGTGCTCGCCCGCGCCGCCCACCATGATGATGGCCTTGCGCCCCGCCGCGTGCGCGCGGGTGGAGAGCGTCTTCGCGATGGCGGAGCCATTCGAGTTGTCGAAGATGGCGTCCACCGTGCCGTCCGTGTTCGGCGTCACGCGGCCCACCATGATGTGCGTGAGCGCGCTGAAGTCCACCTTCTCCGGCGGGTAGTCATCCGCGTTCCAGCCCGTGTAGTAGCCGGACACCCACTTGTTGGTGGTGCCCACCGGGCCCGTCACCACCACGTCCGCCGTGGCCTTCTTCGTCGTGTCCGCGTTGCTCGTGGCCACGACGTGGTACGTGCCCGCCGTCCGGGGCGCGGTGTACGTGCCGCTGGAGGTGACGGTGCCGCCCGTGGAGCCTTCCAGGACGCTCCACGTCACGGCCGTGTTGGTGCTGCCCGTCACCGTCGCGGTGAAGGTCTGCACGCCGCCCAGGGACAGCGTCGCGGTGGTGGGGGTGACGCTGACGCTCACGCCCGTGGGGGAGGTCCGCTTGCCGGACACCGCCGTGGACTTCGCGCTCTCACCGGCCGCGTTCAGCGCGGTGACGGCGTACCAGTACGTCGTGCCCGCGACGGCACTGGTGTCCTTGTAGGACGCCGCGGTGAGCGCCGTGGAGGTGAGCCGCGTGTACGTGCCCGTCTGCGACGTGGAGCGATACGCGTGGTAGCCCGTGGCGCCCGTCACCGTGCCCCAGGTGAGGGCCACGTCCGTGGTGGAGCCCGTGGCCTTCAGGGCCGTGGGCGCGGAAGGGGCGGTGGTGCTCGCCGCCAGGCGCACGTTGTCGAAGTACATCGTGGCCAGCTTGCGGCCCGCGTTCTCCATCACCACCAGGCCATCCAGGGTGGTGTTCGCCGCGCCCAGCGTGGACAGCGGCATGCGGCACAGCGTCCACGCGTTGGCCTTGATGGTGCCGCCCGCACAGGTGGGGTTGAGCGCCACGGGCGGCTTCGCCACGCCGCCCACGCTCGCGTAGAGCGCGATGGCGGGGTTGGCCGTCGCGCCGGGGTTCACCTGCAACTCCACGAAGCCTTGGCCCGTGGTGGGCACACCCGCGTGGTGGAAGTACAGGCCCGTCCAGGGGCCGAACGTCGCGGAGATGGAGCGGGTGCCCGCGTACACGGGCCGGGTCGCGCTGAGGCTGTGCGTCGCCCAGGACCAGTCCTGCCAGCCCGAGCCGAGCGCGTCGTCGAACATCGTGGTCGCGCTCGCGAGCGCGTCCCCGGACATCCCCAGCGAGTCGTCGTCACCCGCGGTGGACGTGAAGTCCGGCGCGCCACCGCAGCCGGTGTGCATGGCGCCCAACGCCACGAGGAACCCAATGAGCTGCCTTCTCAAGTTCTCTCCTGCGGCCAGGTGAAAAGGGCGGGGCCGGGGGAACCGCATCCCCCTGCTCGCGGCGCGTGGCAGGGGGCCCCCGGTCGCCCTGTCGCCGCGCCGGAATTGGCGGGCGGGGGAGGGGGGACCTGGCGAATCGCAGGCAAAGAAACACCGCGAAACTTCGTCTGTGTTCAAGCCTCGGGGTGGGCTATTTCGGCACGTCGCGAGGACGCCAGGCCGCTGTATCAGCGGGGTGGCGAGCGTCTGGCTTCAGAGCGAAATGCGCCTGGTGACGGCTGGGACGTGCGGGCGCTTCCCACGCCTGGAGGCGCCACGGGGGCGCCTCCAGGGGAAAGCCAGTCAGGCCGTGATGCATCCAGCTTCAATCATTCACAGGCAATGTATCACGTCCATTCTTCCGGCCCAGCGACGTAAGGAAGTTCCACGCGCTCTTCTCCCCGCCCAGGTACGTCTGGAAGTGGTTCTCCCCGGGGCGGTACAGGTCCGTCTGCTTGAGCCGCTCGTGCAGCGCGGGCAGGTGGTAGTAGGGCACGGACGGGAAGAGGTGATGGGACAGGTGGTAGCTGGCGTTGAAGGGCGCGATGAAGAAGCGCTCGAACCAGGTGGCCGCCTCCACGTCCCGCGTCTCGTGCGTCTCATCCGGGGTGGCGGGGGTGAAGGGGTGCTCCACCACCGCGCGGATGCGGAAGGCCATCATCATCAGCGTCAGCGACGGGATGGACCACAGGAGCAGGTAGTGGAGCCAGCCGCCCGTGAGCGTGAGGAAGGTGATGAAGCCGGTCAGCCACAGCGCGTAGCGGAGGTGCTCCGCGCGGGACGGCGGCGAGCCGCCCTTGCCCAGCGCGCGGCCCGTATAGGACCAGGGAATCATGATGCGCAAATGGGACAGGGTGAAGATGCCCACCATGTCCCCCAACAGCACCAGCGCAGTGCCCCAGCGCGTGCGAGGGAACATCCACGCGTGGTCGCGCTGCGCCGTGCGCCAGTACGGGTCCTTCTCCGTGTTGACGTAGCGGTGATGCTCCGCGTGCTCCTTGCGGTAGCCCTCCGTGGTGATGTTCATGGGGAACGCGCACAGCAGGTCCGCCAGCACGTCATTGGTCTTGCGGTTCGTGAGCAGGTGGTAGTGCGAGGCTTCGTGCACCAGGCTCAGGAGCGCGTGCTGCCGCGAGGAGATGACCACCGCGGCCAGCACCCACGCCCACCACCGGTCCACCTGCACCACGAACGCTACCGACAGCGCGATGATGAGCCATTGGCGCGCCACCGCCCACAGGCCGCGCGCGTTGGTCACCAACGACAGCTCCCTCACCGACGCCGTCAAGGCACGACGGTCAAACGCACGGGAGGTGACCGCTTCCGAGTCATCCAGCGACAACGGTTCTGGAACGGCAAGCATCTGGGGACAGACCTCCTGCCGGGTGCGAGCGCTCTGGCGGAAGGCCGGGAGGTCGTTTCCTCCCCCGTCCAAGGCGACCCCCTGCCGCACACCCCGGTTCATGTGGGACTACACCGCCTTGGCGGTAATAGTCTCATACCATGGTAATTATGAGGTCTGAAAGACCCGCTCAATCTTACAGCCAGGACGGATGTGGCGGGTCCAATGGGTGGCTGGGAGCGGCTTGTGTTGAGTGGTGCCCAGAAGGCTGCCCCCGGGGAGGCCTGGCGTTCGTGAAGACGGGGGCCCCAGGCCTTTTGGCGGGTGCGATGGAGGGGGATGTCCGTACACTGGACGGGAACCCCTTTCCGCATTCGCGGCGGCCCCAGGAAAGGCGGGGAGGTTGCTGGACCTCCCCTTGAATGGATGCAGGCACCCTTCGACTTCCAGAAGCTCTTCGAGCTGTCGCCCAATCCCTACATGCTGGTGGACCGGGAGCTCCGGTACGTCACGGCGAACACGGCCTACCTGCGGGTGACCGCCAGCCGGCTGGAGAACCTGGTCGGACGCACCCTCTTCGAGGCGTTCCCGCACGACCCGGACGACCCGAACAACGCCAGCTCACGGATGCTGCGCGACTCGTTCTTCCGCGTGCTGACGGAGCGGGTGCCGGACACGCTGGCCATCATTCCCTACCGGGTGCCCCGCCAGACGGACGCGGGCGTCGTGGTGGAGGAGCGCTACTGGAGCGCCACGCACACGCCCCTCCTGGACGGGCGGGGCGAGGTGGCCTTCATCCTCCAGCACACGATGGACGTGACGGAGCTTCATCAGCTCAAGCAGGCCGTGCGTGACGCGGAGGTGTCACAGGACGGAGGGCCCCGGACGCAGTTGATGGGCGGGGTGCTCGCGCGCGCGCAGGCGGTGCAGGAGGCCAACCGGGTGCTGGACGACGAGCGCCGGCACCTGCGGCGCCTGTTCGAACAGGCGCCGGGCTTCATGTGTTCGCTGAAGGGGCCCGAGCACGTGTTCGAGCTGGCCAACCGCTCCTACCTCCAGCTCGTGGGACACCGGGACCTGCTGGGCAAGACGGTGCGGGAGGCCCTGCCGGAGGTGGCAGGGCAGGGCTTCTTCGAGCTCTTGGACCGGGTGTTCACGACGGGCGAGCCCTTCGTCGGGCACAACATGGGGCTGCACCTGCAGCGCGAGCCCGGGGGGCCGCTGGTGGAGGCCTTCCTGGACTTCGTCTACCAGCCCGTCATCGAGGCGGACGGCAGCGTCTCCGGCATCTTCGTCCAGGGCCACGACATGACGGCGCAGAAGCGGGCGGAGGACGAGCTCGCGCGCCACCGCGACCATCTGGAGGTACTGGTGCGCGAGCGCACGCGGGCGCTGGAGGAGAGCGAGGCGGAGCGCCGGCAGGCTGAGGCCGCGCTGCTCCAGGCGCAGAAGATGGAGGCGGTGGGCAAGCTCACCGGTGGCGTGGCGCATGACTTCAACAACCTGCTCCAGGTGGTGAGCGGGAATCTCCAGCTGCTCCAGCGCGACACGGTGGGTGACTCGCGCGCGCAGCGGCGCCTGGAGACGGCGCTGGGCGCGGTGGAGCGCGGGGCGCGGCTGGCGTCGCAGCTGCTCGCGTTCGCGCGCAGGCAGCCCCTGGCGCCCACGGCGCTCAACCTGGGCCGGCTGGTGCGCGACATGGACGACCTGTTGCGCCGCGCCCTGGGCGAGGACGTGGAGGTGGAGACGGTCATCGCGGGCGGGCTGTGGAACACGTCCGTGGACCGCAACCAGTTGGAGAACGTCATCCTCAACCTGGCCATCAACGCGCGCGACGCCATGGACGGCCGGGGCAGGCTGACCATCGAAGCGGGCAACGCGATGCTGGATGACCACTACGCGATGCTGCACCCGGAGGTGACGGCGGGGCAGTACGTGCTGCTGGCCATCTCCGACACGGGCTCCGGCATGACGCAGGAGGTGATGGAGCGCGCGTTCGAGCCGTTCTTCACCACGAAGCCGGAAGGGCGCGGCACGGGCCTGGGGCTGAGCATGGTGTATGGCTTCGTGAAGCAGTCCGGCGGCCACGTCAAAATCTACAGCGAGCTGGGCCACGGCACGTCCATCAAGATCTACCTGCCGCGCACCTTCCAGGCGGCGGTGCAGCCGGCGGAGCCTGGACCGGGGCAGGTGGAGGGCGGCACGGAGACCATCCTCGTGGTGGAGGACGACGCCGCGGTGCGCGCCACGGTGGTGGAGGTGCTCACGGAGCTGGGCTATCGCGTGCTCAAGGCGCACGACGGCCAGAGCGCGCTCGCGGTCATCCAGAGCGGCCTGCCGGTGGACCTGCTCTTCACGGACGTGGTGATGCCGGGGCCGGTGCGCAGCCCGGAGCTGGCGCGGCAGGCGAAGGCGCACCTGCCGGACCTCGAGGTGCTCTTCACGTCCGGTTACACGGAGAACGCCATCGTGCACGGCGGCCGGTTGGACCCCGGCGTGAGCCTCTTGTCCAAGCCGTACCGGCGCGAGGACCTGGCGCGGAAGATCCGCGCGCTCCTGCGCGGACGCGAACAGCGGCTGGCGGCGAAGCCGTACCGCGCGCCCACGCCCGCGCCCGCCGAGGCGCCGTCGAAGGGCGCGCTGCGCATCCTCCTGGTGGAGGACGACGCGGACATCCGCGAGTCCGCGTCCGAGCTGATGACGGACCTGGGGCACACCGTGCTCGCGGTGGAGAGCGCGGAGGCGGCGAGCGAGGCGCTGGCGAAGGAGGCCTTCGACCTGCTCTTCACGGACGTGACGCTGCCGGGCAAGTCCGGCGTGGTGCTGGCGCGCGAGGCCGTGCGGCTGTATCCAGCCCTGCGAATCATCATTGCCTCCGGAGACTCGCGCGCGGTGGCGGCGGAGGACGGTCAGGCGCTGGAGCGTGTGGTGCTGCTGCCCAAGCCGTATGACCTGAACCAGATGGAGCGCGCGCTGGAGCAGGCCGCCATGGACGCGGGTTCCTCCGCACGGACGCGGTCGGCGTGACGGACGCTCGGGCCCGGACGGGCGAAACCATCTACGTGTCCACGCTGCCGGGCCTGGAGCCCGCGCTGGAATCAGAGGCGCGCGAGCGGGGGCTGTCCTTCCGGCGCGCGGAGGGCGGCATCGAGTGCGAGGGCCCGGTGGGCCTGCACCAGACGGCGAACCTGCACCTGCGCACCGCGAGCCGCGTGCTCCTGCGCCTGGGCACCTTCACGGCGCCCACCGCGGACGCGCTGGTGCAGGGGCTGCAAGCGCTGCCCATGGCGGACGTCTGGGACGGCAAGGTGCCGCTGCGGCTGTCGGTGACGCTGCACCGCTCCGTGGCCCCGGGGCCGGCCGTGGTGCTGGAGTCCGCGGCCGTGGCCTGGGACCCGTGCGAGGTGACGGTCGCGGGACACCTGGACGAGGAGGGTGGGGGGCCGGGGCTCACGCTGCTGGTGCGCGGCGAAGGAGAGCGCTGGACGGTGAGCGTGGACACGTCCGGTTCTCCCCTGTACCAGCGCGGCTACCGGCAGGAGGTGGGGCGCGCGCCCCTGCGCGAGACGCTGGCCGCGGGCATCCTCCGGCTCGCGGGCTACGCGGGGGACGTGCCGCTGGTGGATCCGATGTGCGGCTCGGGCACGTTCCTGGTGGAGGGCGCCTGGCTGTCCCAGCGCCGCGCGCCGGGCCTGCTGCGCACGTTCGCGTTCCAGTCCTTCCCGTCCTTCGACAAGGCCGCCTGGGCGCACCGCCGCGCGGAAGCGGAAGCCGAGGGGCTGGCGGAGCCTCGCGCGCCCATGCGCGGATACGACCTCAACGCGGGGGCGCTGGGCACGGCGCGGCGCAATGCCAGACGCGCGGGCGTGACGCTCACGCTGGAGCGGCATGACCTGCGCTCGCTGAAGGCCCCGCCGGACGCCCCCGGGCTCGTGGTGGCCAACCCGCCCTACGGCAAGCGCGTGGGCGAAACGGAGGACCTGCCGGACCTCTACCGCGCGCTGGGCGCGACGTTGAACGGCGCGTTCCGCGACTGGCGCAAGGCGCTCATCGTCCCCGAGGATCCGAAGCTGGTGGCGACGCTGGGGCTGAAGGGCGCGCGGCAGCTCCCGGTGAAGAACGGCGGCCTGCGCTGTCTGCTGGTGCTATCGGGCGCTTGAGCTAGAGCGGCAGCACCAGCTCGAAGCGCGCGCCGCCCTCGGGACGCGCGCCCGCGCGCACCTTGCCTCCGTGCGCGAGCACCACGCGCCGCACGATGGCCAGGCCCAGGCCGCGGCCGTTGGCGCGGGTGAGGAAGAAGGGCTCGAAGACGCGCTGCGGATCCAACCCGGCGATGCCCGGGCCCTCGTCCTCCGCGCTCAGCGAGACACCCTCCGGCACGCGGCGCACCTCCACGCGCACCGTGCCTCCGCGCGGCGAGGCCTGGATGGCGTTGCGCATCAGGTGCGTGACGGCCAGCTGCAACAGCGTCTCGTCTCCGGACAGCTCCGGCACGTCCGGCGCCTCGTCGAACGCCACGCGCGGCTTGGGCAGCTCCTCCCGGCCGTGGAGCAGCTGCGCGAGCGCGCGGTGCACCAGCTCGCCCAGCGACACGGGGCGCGGCCGGGGCTCCAGCGGGCGCACCGCGTCCAGCAGGTCGCGCACGATGTCCTCCAGCCGGATGGCCTCCTCCTCCAGCATCTCCACCGCGGAGGCGCCCGCGGGCCCCAGGCGGGGTTCGCGCTTGAGCACCGCCACCGTGTTGAGGATGGCGCCCAGGGGGTTGCGGACCTCATGGGCCACGACGCCCGCCGCCTCGCCCAGCGCCGTCAGCCGCTCGCTGGCGATGAGCTCGTTCTGCAGGCGGGACACCTCCGCGAGCCGCGCCTCCGCCGCGCGGTGGTGCCGCACGTTCTCCAGCGCGCCGCCAATCAACTGCGCGAACAGCTCCAGCGCTCCCGCGTTCGCGGGCGTCAGCGTGGTGGACTGCACCGCCAGCACGCCAAAGGGCTCGTCCCCCACGAAGATGGGCGCGTCCAATGCGCGTGAGCCCGGCGGGTAGATGCGCTGGATGGTGTCCGCCACCTCCGGTGAGTGCAGCCGCCGCGCCATGCTGAACGCGTCCGGATGGAACACCGCCCTGCGGCTCGTGAGCACCTCTTCCAGGTGCGGCATCCCCGAGCGAGGGAAGCGCACCGCGTGCACGTCCTGCCCGTACAGCCGCGACGCCGCGGCCAGGCTCTCCGCCTCCTGGCGCATGGGCCCGTGGCGCAGGAAGTCCCCCTCCAGCAGCATCACGGAGACGTAGAAGCCCTGGCGGTGCAGGGAGTCCACCGCCAGCTCCAGCACCGCGCCCTCATCGCGGCAGCGCAGGAGCTCCGCCGCGGTGGCCACCAGCATGGTGGACAGCGTGCGCACCGCGTCCCCGCCCTCCGCGTCCAGCAGCAGCACGAGCTGCTCCTCCGGCACGCGGCCCGGCGCGGTGACAGGCGACAGCACGTGCTGGCTTCCGTCCGCGCCGCGCACGCGCACCCAGGCGGGCCGCACCGGGGTGGGCTGCTCGCCGCGCATCAGCGCTTCGCACAGGGGCTCCACCCAGGAGCGCTCCTCCGGCCCGAAGTGCGCGGCGAGCTCCAGCAGCGACGGCAGTTCGTCCTCTCGCAGGCCCAGCAGCGTGCGCAGCGCGGTGTTGGTGAACACCAGCCGGTCGCCGCGAATCACGAACAGCGGCACCGGCAGCGCGGGCAGCAGGCCATCCAGCGTGCCGGGCGGGCCGGAGACGCTCATCGCCGCCCTTTCGTTCCAGGGGAACGGCGGCCCGGAGGCAATCGCCGCGCGGGTGCGCCGTAGGAAGGGATGAAGGCGTTGAGCACTGGAGGAAACACCATGAACTTCGCGAACGAGTTGGACCGCCGGGACCTGGAGTTGAAGTCCGTCATGGTCGTGTGGGTCGCCTTCGTGGCGATGAGCGCGGTCTTCCTGGGCCAGTTGTTCTGATCCCCGAGCGAAAGCCACCCGCCCGGGAACCTGTCAGGGCTTCTTGGGGCGGCGGACGTACTGCTGGATGAAGTCCCGCTCTTCCGCGCGCAGCGAGCTCAGGCGCAATCCGTAGCCGCGGGGGTTCTTGCCGTCGTCCAGGGAGTTCTCCCAGATGACGGAGCTGCGCAGGGTCATCACGCGCTCCGGATCATCGAAGCGCAGGGTCAGCTCCACCTGCGTCCCCAGCCGCAGCGGTCGGTCCGTGCCGATGAACAGGCCGCCCGACGACAGGTTGATGATGCGGTGGTCGGTGAAGATGCCCGTGTTCTTCATCGACACCTTCACGTCCGCGTGGAGCCGGTCATCCGACCGGCGCTCCAGGCCCACGAACTCGGCGCTCGAATACGAGGGCGCGGGGGCGGCCATGGGGCGCCGGACGGGCGCGGGCGGCGGCGGCGCGGGAGCCGGCGTGGGCGGCGGCGGCGTCACCGGACGCGTCGTGGGCGTCATCACCGGAGGCGGCCGGGGCGGCGCGGGCGGAACCACCGGACGCGTCATGCTGCCCGGCGCGGGCGTGGGCGGAATGGAGGCGGCCACCGGACGCGTCATGCTGCCCGGCGCGGGCGTGGGCGGAATGGAGGCGGCCACCGGACGCGTCATGCTGCCCGGCGCGGGCGTGGGCGGAATGGAGGCGGCCACCGGACGCGTCATGCTGCCCGGCACCGGCGTCGGTGGAATCGCGGCGGCCACCGGACGCGTCATGCTGCCCGGCGCGGGCGTCGGTGGAATCGCGGCGGCCACCGGACGCGTGAGGGAACCCGGAACAGGCGTCGGCGGAATCGCGGCGGCCTGCGGCGTCATCACCGGTGGCGGACGCGCGGGCACCGCGGTTCCGCTCAGCGGCAGCGGCGCGGACGGCATCGTGCCGCTCATGTCCACCCGGGGCGGCGGGGGCGCGGGCGGATGCATCGCGCCCTGGAGGAAGAGCGTCTCCGCCTCGCGGATCCGCCGCGAGAGGAAGTCGAAGATCTCAACGGAGACCTTGCGCAGCTCCGGATGAAGATCCGGCGACAGGTGCTCCGGTGAGAAGCGCTTCGCCATGCGGAAGAAGGCGAGCCGGAACTCATCGAGCGACGCCTGCGGCTTGAGCCCGAACACCTCGTGCGGCGGCAGGTGCAGCAGGCCGCGCAGCTGATTGCGCAGGCGCTCGGCCTGCTGGTTTTCGAGGGAGGACGTGGGCGCCGCGGTGGTGAACAGGTCGCGCACCTCCGGGAGCTCCTGGAGCGCGACCCAGTTCGTGCCGTCGCGCGACGCGCGCACGGCCGTCTTCAGGCGACCCGAGGAGATGAGGTCGCGGAAGGCTTGCAGCTGGAGGGGGCCCAGCACGCGGCCGAGCGAATCTCCCACCCAGTAACCGACAACGGATGACGACACGGGGACCTCGGTGGAATCAGGACGCGAGCGCCTGGCGTACGGCGGCGGCGATCTCCAGGGGATGGAAGGGCTTGCCCACGAAGCCCATCGCCCCCGCGGCGATGGCCTGCTCCACCACCGGCTCCGCGTCCATGCTGCTGATGACCAGGACGCGCGTCTCCGGCGAAACACTCTTGATGGCGCCCAGCACCTCCAGCCCGCTCTTCTTCGGCATGAAGAGGTCCAGGAACATCACCGCCGGCTGCTCCTTCTCCGCCAGCGCCAGCCCTTCCTCCCCGTCCGCGGCCTCCAGCAGCCGCAGGTCGATCCCCGTGTCCGCGATGACGTCCTTGAGGATGCGGCGCACGAAGCTGTCGTCATCCACCAACAGCAGGGTAGGTAGTCCAGGCATGGGTGGCAGGATACATAAGACGCGCGACGTTTGGGCGCGCGCATCCCACGTGCCTGCTCGCCTTTTGGGTTAAGGGGTGGGCATGTCCACCAATCCCGCGCTGTCCCATTTCGAATCCCACAAGGCCGCGTACCTGGAGGACCTCAAGGCCCTCGTACGCATTCCCAGTGTGTCCTTTCCCGGGTTCGACGCGGGCCTCGTGCGCAAGAGCGCGGAGGCCACCGCGGCCCTGTTGAAGGACCGTGGATTTGAAAACGTTCAGCTGCTCGAAATCGAGGGCGCGCACCCGTATGTCTATGGCGAGGTGCTCAAGGCGCCGGGCCGCCCCACGCTCCTCCTCTACGCGCACCACGACGTGCAGCCCGCGGGAGACGAAGCGGCCTGGAAGAGCCCGCCCTTCGAGCCCGAGGAGCGCGACGGCCGCCTGTACGGACGCGGCGCGGCGGACGACAAGGCGGGCATCGTCGTGCACACCTCCGCCGTGGACGCATGGCTCAAGAGCACCGGCCAACTCCCACTCAATGTGAAGGTCATCATCGAGGGCGAGGAGGAGGCGGGCAGTGACCACCTGGGTGCATTTCTCCAGAAGCACGCGAAGCTGGTGGCGGCGGACGCCATCGTGTTGACGGACACGACGAACTTCGACACGGGCCTGCCGTCCATCACCACGGCGCTGCGCGGGCTGGTGACGGTGGACGTGGAGGTGCGGGGGCTGCATCAGGCGGTGCACTCCGGCATGTGGGGCGGGCCCATTCCGGATCCGGCGATGGCGCTGTGCCGGATGCTGGCGTCGCTGACGCACGCGGATGGCTCCATCGCGATTGAGGGCGTGATGGAGCAGGTGAAGCCGCTGACGGACGCGGAGCGCCAGAGCATCCAGGCGCTGCCCGGTGACGACGCGACCTTCCGCGAGCAGGTGGGCCTGCGCGAGGGCGTGCAGATGTTGGGCGGTGGGCGGCACCCCTGGGAGACGAACTGGCGCCAGCCGAGCCTGGCCATCAACGCCATCCAGGCCAGCAGCCGCAAGGACGCGCGCAACATCGTCGTGGAGTCCGCGTGGGCGCGCGTGGGCATCCGCGTGGTGCCGGACATGGATCCGGAGGACGTGCAGCGCCGGCTGGTGGCGCACCTGAAGAAGGTGTGTCCGTGGGGCCTGGAGCTGGAGATCCGCGAGGACCAGGCGTCCGGCTGGTGGTACACGGATTCGTCGCACCCGGCGTTCCAGGCGGCGTTCCGCGCGCTGGAGAAGGGCTACGCGAAGAAGCCGGTCACCATCGGGTGCGGTGGATCCATTCCGTTCGTGGAGCCGTTCGCGAAGGAGCTGGGCGGCGTGCCCGCGCTGCTCATCGGCGTGGAGGATCCGTACACGTACGCCCACTCGGAGAACGAGAGCCTGCACCTGGGCGACTGGGAGAAGGCCATCCGCTCCGCCATCCACCTCTATGAGGAGCTGGCGAAGTCGCTGAGCCCTCGCGGCTGAGCGGGAGTGGCGTCGTGCCGCGAGGACGTGGCCACGAGCCTGGAGGGCCCGTGGCCACGTGCGCTACAGGCCGCGGAAGCGGTCCGTGGCCTCGATGAGGGCGGAGGTGTTGCCGGGCTCGTTGGCGGAGTGGCCCGCGTCCGGCACCATCACGAACTGGGCCTCCGGCCACGCGCGGTGCAGGGCCCACGCGCTCTCCGGCGGGCACACGACGTCATAGCGGCCCTGCACGATGACGGCGGGGATGTGGCGGATGCGGTGCACGTCGTCCAGCAGCTGGGTGTCCGTGCGCAGGAAGCCCCGGTTGAGGAAGTAGTGGCACTCGATGCGCGCGAAGGCGATGGCGAAGTCGTCGCCCGCGTTGCGCGCGATGAGCTCCGCGTTGGGGTACAGGCAGCTGGTGCGGCCCTCCCACACGCTCCACGCCTTCGCGGCCTCCTGCTGCGAATGCTTGTCGTCGCCCATCAGCCGCTTCGCGTAGGCCTGGAGCAGGTCGCCGCGCTCGTCCTCGGGGATGGGCGCGAGGAATTGCTCCCACGCGTCCGGGAACATCGCGCCCGCGCCGCGCTGGTAGAACCAGTCGATCTCCTGCTTGCGCAACAGGAAGATGCCGCGCAGCACCAGCTCCGTGACGCGCTCCGGGTGGGCCTCCGCGTACGCGAGCGACAGGGTGCTGCCCCACGAGCCGCCGAAGAGCATCCAGCGCTCCAGGTCCAGGTGCTCGCGCAGCCGCTCCATGTCCGCCACCAGGTCCCAGGTGGTGTTCTGCTCCAGGCTGGCGTGCGGCGTGCTGCGGCCACAGCCGCGCTGATCAAAGAGGATGATGCGGTACACGCTGGGGTCGAAGAAGCGGCGCTGCTTCGGGTCGGTGCCGCCGCCCGGGCCACCGTGCACGAACACCGCGGGCTTGCCCTTCGGGTTGCCGCTCTCCTCGAAGTACAGCGAGTGGCCCCCGGTGACCTTCAGCTGGCCGGTGCGGTAGGGCTCGATGGGGGGATAGAGCGTGCGCAGCGGCGTGGGTGCGGGCACGGGGTTCCTTCCTTGGGAATGAGGTGCCGCGCAACCTAACAACAGACGGCGCCCCCGGGGCGAGCCGTTCAGAAATACCACGTCAGCCCGAGAACGAGTCGCCACGGTCCTCCTTCGACGGTGGTGCCGCGCTGATGCGTGCCGCCATCACGCTCCTGGAAAATTTCACGCCGGAGCGGCCAGGCCTTGTCGTCCGCGTGGGCCGCGCCGGAGGAGAGGGGACGAGCAGCGTGAAGCGACTGCGGGGCACGGGGCCTCCGGGGGGAAGGACTGCAATCCCTCTACGGAGTGGCCGCCGTGCCCTGGTCGTCTCCGCTCAGGGCTTCGGAGGTTCCGGCGGCTTGGGCGCGGGAGGCACGCCGCGTCCGGCCTGGGCCACCATGCGCACCTCGGCGTTCTCCCCGAGCGCGAAGCCGTCGCCCTTCGTCTCCAGGTCCGTCGCTTCGATGACGTCTCCGCGCTGGAGGTGGAAGAACTTCTCGTTCTTCTCCGAGCGGTGGCGCTCCTGCATCGCCAGGCCCACGCGCCCCTCCGGCCCGCAGCCGATGTAGCGCTGGCGGCCCTTGCCCTCCAGCGACTCGCTGACGATGCGGAACAGCCGGCCCGGCGGCGGCTCCGGCCACGGCTCGCCCTTGGGCGCCAGCAGCAGGTAGCTCATCTTGAGCGATTCCTTGTGGAAGCCCGCCACGCGCGCCAGCTCCTCCACCACGCGGGGCATGGGCCACGCGCGCTCGGCGTGGCACCAGTCCGTCTCCTTCACCAGCGCGGGGCACGCGCCGCGATACATGCACGGCGCGCGGATGGCGTAGCCGCGCTCCACCATCAGGTCGCGCACCTTGAGCAGGTTGCGGCTCGTCTCGCGCAGCGCGGGCTCCATCACCAGCAGGCTGCCGCCCTTCTTCACCTTCGCGAGCACCGACTCCAGCAGCGCCGCGCGCGGCTTCAGCGCTTCGTCCGTCGCGCCGTACAGCTCATTCACGACGTGCCCCATCGTGATGAGGTCGTACTGGCCCTCCGGCAGCGTGGCGTTCTTCTTCATCGGATCCCACTCGCGCGTGGCCATGGCCTCACCGGCCTCGGTGGCCAGCTCGCGTGCCAGGTTCAGCGCCGGCTTGCTGCGGTCCGCCGCGGTCACTTCACTGGCGCCCGCGTCCATGGCCGCGAAGGCCACGGGGCCCGGGCCGCTGCCCAGGTCCAGCACCTGCCGGGGGCGGTTCGGCAGCTCGCCCAGCACCTGGCGCGCCTGGGCGTAGGACACCGGCCAGTAGAAGAGGAGGTAGGCGCCCAGGAGGCGCGGGTCGTCCATGTACCGGGCGCCGGCCAGCTGGCGCTCGCGGGTGAGGCCGTGGGACAGCTGCTTCACGCCCGCGCCCACCTCCTTGACCTCCTGCGGCGTGAGGCGGCCTTCCGGCCCGTCCTCCCGCCCCCGGGACGCGCGCCACACGGAGATGAGCCGGGGCAGCCATCGCTCCAGGTCCTTGCTGTATGCGTTGCTCATCGTTGCCTTCACATCAGGGGTCGCCACCCGGAGGCGACCGCGTTAAACCCATCCCGCCATGATTTCCGTCCGCGGACTGCGCAAGCACTATCAGGTCCACAAGCGCCCGCCTGGCCTGAAGGCGGCCCTGCGCTCGCTCGTCCACCGTAGCTACACGACCGTCAAGGCCGTGGACGGTATCTCCTTCGACATCAAGCCCGGGGAGCGCGTGGGCTTCCTGGGCCCCAACGGCGCGGGCAAGACGACGACGCTCAAGGTGCTCGCCGGCCTGCTCCACCCGTCCGAGGGTGAAGTCACCGTGGATGGCCGCGTGCCCCGGCTGCGCGAAGAGGCGTTCCTCAAGAAGATCATGCTGGTGATGGGGCAGAAGCAGCAGCTCCTGTGGGATTTGCCGCCGTCGGAGACGTTCGAACTCAACCGCGCCATCTACGACGTGCCCCGCCTCCAGTACAAGCAGACGCTGGATGAGCTGGTGTCGCTCCTGGAGCTGGGGGACCTCATCGGCAAGCCCACGCGGCAGCTCAGCCTGGGGGAGCGGATGAAGTGCGAGCTGGCCGCGGCCCTCATCCACCGCCCCCGGGTGCTCTTCCTGGACGAGCCCACCATCGGCCTGGACGTGTCCATGCAGGTGACGATGCGCGCGTTCATCAAGGCCTACAACGAGCAGACGGGCGCCACGCTCATCCTGACCAGCCACTACATGGACGACGTGGCGGCGCTCTGTCCGCGCGTCATCGTCATCGACAAGGGGCAGCTGTCCTACGACGGCAGCCTGGACGCGCTGGTGCAGCGCGTGCGCCCGGAGAAGCGCGTGGTGCTTCGGCTGGGCCAGCCGGTGGACGCGGCCCTGTTGACGGCGCTGGGCAAGGTGGTGTCGCACGAGCCGGGCTCGGCGGTGCTCCAGGTGCAGCAGGACGCGGTGAACGCCACGGTGGGCCGCGCGCTGTCCACGTTGCCGGTGACGGACCTGACGGTGGAGAACGCGCCCCTGGAAGAGGTGATGAGCGAGCTGTTCCAGGAGGGCAAGGCCCGCCGGGCGGAGGCCGCCCGGGAGGCGGTGACGGCGTGAGCCTGCGCACGGCCCTCAAGGCGCTGCCCACGATGCTGCGCATCGGCTTCTCCGAGGCGGTGGCCTACCGCGCGGAGATGATCATCTGGGTGCTGGCCACCACCATGCCGCTCATCATGCTGGCCCTGTGGTCGGCGGTGGCGCGAGGCGGGCCGGTGGGCCGCTTCGGGCAGGCGGAGTTCACGGGCTACTTCCTCGCGGCCTTCTGCGTGCGGCAGATGACCAGCTCCTGGGTGGCGTGGCTGGTCAGCTACGAGGTGAAGCAGGGCACGCTGGCGATGCGGCTCTTGCGGCCCATCTCCCCGCTGCTGTCGTACGCGACGGAGGTGCTGGCGGGCATCCCGCTGCGCGTCGCCATCGTCCTGCCCGTGCTGGGCATCAGCCTGTGGGCGGCGGGCACCGAGCACGCCGTGCCCACGTCGCTGGGCGGCTGGGGGCTGTTCGCGCTGGGCATCACGGGCGCGTGGCTCATCACGTTCTATCTGAACGTGCTGCTGGGCACGCTGAGCCTGTTCCTGGAGAGCAGCCAGAAGCTGATGGAAGTCTACATGGTGCTGTTCTTCGTCTGCTCCGGGTACATGTTCCCGGTGGAGTTCTTCCCGCCCGGCGTGCGCACGGTCATGGAGTGGCTGCCGTTCCGCTACCAGATGGGGCTGCCGGTGGAGCTGATGACGGGGGCTCATTCCGCGAAGGACGCGTGGGCGCTGCTCGGGGCGCAGTGGACGTGGGTGCTGGGCCTGGGCGTGGTGTCCTTGACTGTCTGGCGGCGGGGCCTGGCGCGCTTCGCGGCGTTCGGAGGGTAGGGCGGTGGTGAACGCGAAGCGCTACCTGCGCCTGTTGGGCGTGCAGCTGAAGGCCTCCGGGCTCCTGGCGTTGCAGTACCGCGCGGACTTCCTGGCGGAGGGGCTGACTTCACTCGCGTGGACGTTCACCGCGCTGGCGCCGCTGTTCGTCGTCTTCGGCACGCGGCCCAGCATCGAGGGGTGGACGTTCCAGGAGTCGCTGCTGGTGGTGGGCTGGTTCACGCTGCTCCAGGGCGTGCTGGAGGGCGCCATCAGCCCCAGCCTCACGGGCATGGTGGAGCACATCCGCAAGGGCACGCTGGACTTCGTGTTGCTCAAGCCCGCGGACGCGCAGTTCCTGGTGTCCACGCAGCGCTTCCTGCCGTGGCGCGCGGTGAACGTGCTGTCCGGCGTGGGGCTGTTCGTCTACGCGTTCATCTCACTGGGGCGCTGGCCGTCGCTGCCGGGCGTGTTCGCGTCGCTGGTGTTGCTCGGGACGAGCATGCTCATCCTCTACTCGATGTGGATCCTCGTGGTGAGCGCGGCCTTCTTCGTGGTGAAGGTGGACAACCTCACGTACCTGTTCACGTCCATCTTCGACGCGGCCCGGTGGCCGTCCTCGGTGTTCCGGGGCTCGCTGGCGTGGGTGTTCACCTTCATCATCCCGCTGGCGCTGATGACCACCTTCCCCGCGCTCGCGCTGCTGGGCCGGCTGCCGTGGACGTGGCTCGTGGGCGCGGTGGTGGGCGCGGTGGCGTTCGCGGCGATGGCGCGGTGGGTGTGGCTGATGTCCATCCGCCACTACACGTCCGCGAGCAGCTGAAGCCTCAGGGCCGGGGCCGGGGTGCCTGCCGGGCCCACTCCGCGCGGACTACATGGGGCAGGAGCTTCGCGTGGGCGTAGCCGGGGTAGCGCTCCTTCAGCTTCGCCTCCACCGCGGCGAGCGGATCCGCGCTGGGGTGCTCCGCGCGCCGCTCGCGGGTCACCTCCTCGCGCACGGCCTGGACGTAGGCGATCTGCGCGTCCAGCAGCTCCGGCCCGCCGGGCAGGCCACGCCCCGGGTGGATCCACTTCGGCTTCAAGGCGCGTAACTCATCCAGGCGCTGGAGCCACTCGGTGGTGTCGCCGCCTTCAAACCAGGTGTGCGTGTCCCGCGCGACGAGGTCTCCGGTGAAGAGGTGGCCCTCCCATTCCACGACGACGTGGGCCGCGCTGGAGCCCGCACCCAGGACGTGGGCCTTCAGCGTGACACCCGCCGCGCTCAGCTCCCGGGTGCTGTCACCGAAGCTGTCCGCGAGCACGAGCTCCCGGGGATAGCGGCCGTTCCAGTACTGCTTGAAGAGGGAGGGCGCCCACTTCTCGTGGACCGCGGGGATGCGCTCGCGCACCGGGCCGGAGGTGACGACTGGAACGCCCAACTCCTTGAGCAGGGCCGTGCCGTTGAAGCTCTCTGGATTCGCGTGGAGGACGATGGCGAGCTTCGCCTCCTTGCCGGTGACGTCCCTCGCGAACGCCAGCTCCTTGCGCAGCGCGGAGGGCAGCAATTGCGTGTCGATGAGGACCAGGCCCTCCGGACCTTCAATCCAATAGGACGCGGTCTGGAGTGACCACTGGGAGGAGATGTATTCGCCGACCCGGAGGTCGCCCTGCTCCTGGAGGGAGTGGGAGCGGTAGTGGGTTTCGACGACGGGCTGGGTCGCGCCACAGCCACACAGGAGGGAGGCCAGCGCGGCGGCGAGAATCATTCTCATGAATCCCGATGATACCCGCGGATGATGATTGATAGGAATTCCGCTGTTGTCTTCCCTTCGTCTGGGTTAAGGGGCCGCCCCCCCATGCGGTGAGAGCCGCATCCCCATGAAGTGAAGGAAGTCCCCCTCGATGATCCGTATCCGTTTTCACGGCCTGCTGGCCGCGTTCGCGCTTGCGTGCGCGACAGCCTGTGCCCCCGAAGCCCCGTCTTTCATTGACGCTCCCTCCACCTCCACCTCCACCTCGCGCCTGGACGCGTCCTCGTGGGGCAGCGCCGGCACCATGGCCTCCGTGCGCGTGGATGCCACGGCCACCCTGCTGCGCAATGGTTATGTGCTCGTCGCGGGCGGGGGCACGTCCGCCGCGGAGCTGTATGATCCACGCACCGGCCGCTGGTTCTCGCTGGGCGCCATGGCCACGAGCCGCCAGCGCCACACCGCCACGCTGCTGGCCTCCGGCAAGGTGCTGGTGGTGGGCGGAGGCACCTCCGTGCTGGCCTCGGCCGGCGCGGAGCTCTTCGCCCCGGACACCAACAGCTGGTCCGCCGCGACGGGACTGGACCTGCCCCGCTCCCAGCACACCGCGACGCTGCTCCCCGACGGCCGGGTGCTGGTGGTGGGCGGCGACAGCGGCTTTGGCAACGCGCTGTCCAGCGTGATGATCTATTCCCCCGCGACCCACTCCTGGTCCGTCACCGGCCGGATGAGCGCGGCCCGCCTGGGCCATGCGGCGACGCTGCTGCCGGATGGGAAGGTGCTGGTGACGGGCGGCCGGGACAGCGCCAACGGGAACGTGCTCGCGACGGCGGAGCGCTATGACCCCGCGACGGGTGAGTGGACGGCGGTGGGCCGCATGGTCACGCAGCGCACGGGGCACACGGCGACGCTGCTGCTGTCCGGGCAGGTGCTGGTGGCGGGCGGCTTCGCGGGCAGCCTCGCCACGAACACGTCCGAGTTGTTCGACCCAGGCACCGGCACCTGGACGCCCCAGGGCCTGCTGCCGTCCCAGTCCGTCTTCCACACCGCGACGCTGCTCACCTCCGGGCAGGTGCTGGTGGCGGGCGGTTCCACGGGCGGCCAGCCCTACCTGGACAGCGCCGCGCTCTACACTCCGGCCACCGGTGTCTGGACGGCGACGGCGACGATGTCCTCGCGCCGCATCAGCCACGCCGCCGCGCTGCTCCCGTCGGGAGAGGTCCTCGTGCTGGGCGGCGTGCCCCAGGTGGGTTCGCTCAGTGCGACCGCGGAGCGCTACCGCCCGTCCGCCCTGCCGTGGAGCACGGCCGCGAGCCTGGGCTCCGCGCGCTCGCAGCTCAGCGCCACCCGCTTGAACACGGGCGACGTGCTGGTGGTGGGCGGGGCGTCCTCCTCGGGCGCGGCGCTCGTGAGCGCCGTGCTGTACGACGAGGCGACGAACAGCTGGCAGGACACCGGCTCGCTGCGCACCGCGCGCTTCCTGCACTCGGCCACGCCCCTGAATGACGGCCGCGTGCTGGTGAGCGGCGGGCAGCGGGACGCCTCCACCTGGCTGTCCGCCACGGAGGTGTACGCGCCGGCCACGGGGACCTGGACGCAGATGGGAGACCTGGGGACGGGACGGGCCCGTCACACCGCGACGCTGCTCCCGGGCTCCGGCCAGGTGCTGGTGACGGGTGGTGCGTCGGGTGCGAGCACCTCCTCCACGCTCGCCAGCGCGGAGCTGTTCAACCCGGCCACGGGCACCTGGAGCCCCACGAACTCCATGGCACACGCGCGCACGTATCATGCGGCCGTGCCGCTGCCTTCGGGCGAGGTGCTGGTGATGGGCGGCAGCTCCACCGGGGCGGACGCCATCACCGCGAGCGCGGAGCTGTTCAATCCGTCCACGGGCACGTGGCGGCCCACGGCGTCCATGGCGGTGGCGCGCTACGGCCACATCGCGGTGCCGCTGGCCAATGGCAGCCAGGTGCTGGTGGCGGGCGGCTGGGGCGTGGATGGACCGCTGCGCTCGGCGGAGCTGTACGACGTGGCACAAGGCACCTGGAGGACCGTGGCGTCCATGAACATGCCGCGCTACCTGCCGCACGCCACAGCGCTGTCCACGGGCCGCGTGCTGGTGGTGACGGGGGAGGGTGGCTCGGGGTTGGGCGTGCTCGACTCGGCGGAGGTGTATGACGTCGCGATGAACGCGTGGACGCTCGCGGGCGTCCAGTCCACGCGCAACACGCACCACGGCCTGGCCCTGCTGCCCTCCGGCCGCGTGCTCGTCGCGGGTGGCAGTGGAAGCGGCGGCGCGCGCGCGGCCGTGGACGTGTACTCACCGGCGCCGTGAGTCGGCGGCGCACGGGGCGGGCTCATGCAACGCCTGCCCCGTGTCGCGCGGAGCGCCAGCCCTTGAATCTTCTAGGTCCTGTTTGCAGATAGGTCGAGGCGGCCCGGTTGTTCCCGAGGCGTGGGCCGCAAAGACCTGACTGACGCCGAGTGGGAGCGGCTTGCTCCCTTGCTGCCGCCACAGAAGCCGCCGGTTGGCCACCCGCTAGGAGAAGCGCGGCCAGTGCTACCTCGCCATGGTTGTGCACGCCGTCATTCGGCTGTGGCTGTGACTTCCGGTCCGCGACTCGCCGCCTGGCTTCGCGCCCAGCTAGAATGGCGGAATGTCCTTTCCGCTGTTCGTGGAACCCCCCCGGGAGGAGTGGCAGAGACTTCTGGCTGACTGGGCGTGGCTCGTCGATGGCCCCTGCTACCCGCTGGCCGCGACTCTCTTCGGCGACGCCTTCTTGCTCCGGCCGAGTGGGGAGGTCCAGCTACTTGATGCACTTGAGGGCAACCTCAAAACCGTCGCGCCCTCCCTCAAAGAGTTCGAGGCACTGCTCAAGTCGGAGCAGGGGCGGGAATTGCTGATGGCGCAGATGGCCGAGCTCCTCTGGAACAAAGAGGTCCGCCCGCAGCCTGACGAGTGCTACGGGTATCAGGTGCCGCCGATCTTCGGTGGCTCCCTAGGCTCCGAGAACATCCGCGTGTTCTCCCGACTCGTCTACATGTCCATCCAGGGGCAGCTACACCGCCAGGCCCAAGGCGGCTAGAGACGCTTCGGCCTTTGCAAACAGGGCCCAGGCACGAACACAACCTTGCTCTGAATGCCATTGTAGCCGTTGAGCGCTCGTGCGTGGTCCGCTGGCTTCGTGCGTGCCGAAGCAGCCTTCCTGACTGGGGTCATAGCGTGCCGTCAGTGTCGCCCAATCAGTGTGAGCATCGTCAGCTGAGTATTGCGGACCATGAGACGGGCGAGATGGGTGCCGAATTCCGTCGCATTTAGGCAGAGTGCCCATCCAGTGGCATGGCGCGTGAGACGCCGTGCTCTCGATACGACTCGTCTTGCCGTGGACGTGGTTTACGCCCCCGCGTGCGGTGCTTCGTGCGCCGCATCCCTGCGGGAGTAGTACGCGAGGCATTCGTCCTCGCGCCCGCGCACCACGCGTCTGCCATGGAGCGGGCCGACGTGGGAGGTCACCACGGTGTACTGCCCTTCCACGTCGTCCTGGTCGTAGTAGAGGACCACCCAGTCATCCGTGGCGTCCTGCTGGTGCGCCAGCGCAGTGTTGGAGAACAGCGCGCGGAAGTTCCAGTCGTCCACGTGTTCGCGCATCACCGGCAGCCAGGCCTCGCCGGATGGGTTGAAGCGCTTGGGCGCGATGCGACGCAGCTCCCCGGCCTCCGCCCTGCGCCGGTAGTCCGCGTCCACTCGCAGCAGCAGCGCCACCGACGGACGCGGCCCGTCCTCGCCCCCGTGAGAGCGCGCCCGTTCGCGCTCGCGCCGGTTGCGCCCCAGCCGCGCCGCCAGCACCTCGCGCACCTGCTCCGCGCGCCGGGGCCCGAAACCCTCCACCCGCTCCAGCCGTCCATCGTGCGCGGCCAGCTCCAGCGCCTCCAGCGTGGAGATGTCCAACGCTTCGTGGATGCGCCTGGCCAGCTCCGGTCCGATACCAGGAACGCTGGCGAGCAGGCTCTCGGGGGAAGCCTCACCTTCCAGCCGTTCGAGCAGCCCCACGTGTCCCGTGCGCACCAGCTCCGCGACCGTCCCCGCGATGCTCTTGCCCACGCCGGGCAACGCCCGCAGGCCCGCCTCGCCCTCCGCGGCCAGCACCTGCGCCACGGAGTCCGGCCAGTTCGCGATGGTCGCCGCCGCCTTGCGATAGGCCCCCACCCGGAAGGGCATCGCGTCCTGCGTCTCCAGCAGGTCCGCCACCCGCTCCAGCGCGTCCGCGATGTCGATGTTGCTCTTCCATTCGACGCCCATGGTCCCTGAAAGGTAGGGGCTCCCCGGGAGGGCGACCACCCCGCGGGCTGACACCCGCGCACATGGCGGCCCTTCGCGGGAAAAATTCCCCGCCCCGCAACCGCGCCGGGGCTGCCGGGTTGGAAGGAACAGCAGGCAGTCATGCGAACCTGTTCGACCTGGAGGATGACGATGCGCTGGAACAAGACGTTGGCGGTGGGTGCGGCCCTGGTGCTTTCGACGGCGTGCGGCGGGGTGGATGATCAAGAGGCTCTGGAGTCCCTGCCGGACTTCGCGGGCACGTCGCTGGAGATCAACACGGATGCGCTCGCGCAGGACGGCGCCGCGCTCGTGGCCCAGGACCTGATGCAGGTGGAGGCCTCGCTCGACGGCCAGGGCGCCGCGATGCTGGAGGGCGCCCGCCTGGAGGTGAAGGCGCTCAACGACACGCTCCGTCAGGCGCTGGTGCCCATCGCGGACCTGGCGAAGCAGGCCGCCAACGAGCAGCCCGGCGACGTGCTGGTGTATGGCCCCACCGACCGCGCCAACGCCACCTTCACGCTCGCCATCCGCAAGGGCGCGGGTGGGCGCTACCAGTGGAAGCTGGAGGCCCGTCCGCTGAACAGCGCGGACGACGTCCCCTACAAGCTCATCGCGGCGGGCGCGCTCAAGCGCAGCGGTGATGCGCACCGCGGCCGGGGCACGCTGGCCATCTCCCTGGACAACCTCAAGGCGGTGGCGCCGTCCTACGCGGGCCAGGGCAAGCTGATGATGTCGTTCGCCCACTTCGGCAAGGGCAGCAAGTCGCTGGCGTACCGGCTGGCCAACTTCACCCCGAACCCCGCCATGCACGACGCCGTCACCGGCGCCTTCGTGGGCCACAAGATTGAAGCCACCGGCGTCACCCGCGTGCGAGTGCTCGGCCCGTACAACCTGCCCGGCACCGCGACCTCCGCGAAGGAGAAGGTGCTCTCCACCGTGCGCCACATCCCCGGCTCCGGCGGACGCGTGGACGTGCGCGCCTGGGGCGGCGACATCGCGGCGAACACCTACTACGTGGGCAGCGCCTGCTGGGACAAGCAGGAGAAGGAGGTCTACCGCGTCCTCCTCCAGTGCTCGGACTCGGGCCGCCCGGAGAACTGCACGGAGGTGGCCGGCAGCCGCGTGGGCACCTTCCAGGCCTGCCCCGAGGTGGAGCTGCGCGGCGACGTGACGCCTCCGGAAGGCACCGGCGAAGCCGTGACGCCCGAGCCCGGCAACCCCGGCGCGCCGGACGACGTGCCCACCGACGTCACCCCCGACTTCTAGGCGCCCGGATGGGGATATTGTCTCCCCGCGTGTGGCCCGGGGGGCTCACGCACAAGCGCAAAGGGAGGCGCACGCATGAGCACGGACGGCACCTATCTCGCGGTCTTCCTCAGCAACAAGACGAGCCCGCGCTGGCGGGCCTGGTATGCGATGTCCGAGGACGAGAAGCGCGCGAAGGACCAAGAAGGCTTCGCCGCCCTGAAGGCCTGGGACGAGAAGTACCGGGACGCCATCGTCTACGAGGGCGGCCCGCTCGGCAAAACCAAGCGGACGTCGCTGGAGGGCGTGGCGGACGTCGTGAACGAGCTGACCGTTTTCGTCGTCGTGCGCGCGCCGTCGCATGAAGCCGCGGCGAAGATGTTCGAAAATCATCCGCACATGGCGATCTTCCCGTGCGACGCCGTGGACGTGATGCCGTTGCTTTCGGGTCCACCCCCCGAGGCGTAGGGGCCGTCAGGGCAGGGCGGATGCCACCACCGCGTCCGCTTCGATTTCCACCAGCATCCGCGGGTCGATGAGCGCCTTCACCTCCACCATGGAGGTGGCGGGGCGGATGGCCGCGAACACCTCACCGTGGGCGCGGCCAATCTCCTCCCAGCGCGAGATGTCGGTGACGTACATGCGCGTGCGCACCACGTCCTCCAGCCGGGCGCCCACCGCCTCCAACGCGGCGCGGATGTTGGCGAGCGCCTGGGCCGCCTGCCGGTATGCGTCCCCTTCACCCACGAGCTGGCCGTCCGCGTCCGTGGCGGTGGTGCCGGAGACGGACACGAAGGGGCCCGTGCGCACCGCCCGCGAGTAGCCCACCCGGGGCTCCCAGGGGGTGCCGGTGGCATGGAGGATGCGCTGCATGGCGTGCTCCGATGTGGGCCTGAGGGAGGGCTGCCCCGGAGGGCCGGAGCCCGGCCGGACCTCCAGGCGCTGCTTGCACAGCTGCAAGGAACGACCGCCCGTGATAGTTGGCCTCGGATCATGGCCAATGAGCTCGAGAGGGAGGTCGCCCGGCGACGGACCTTCGCCATCATCTCCCACCCCGACGCGGGAAAGACAACCCTGACGGAGAAGCTGCTGCTGTACGGCGGCGCCATCCATCTGGCAGGCAGTGTGAAGGCCAAGCGGGCGCGGCGGCACGCGACCAGCGACTGGATGGAGCTGGAGAAGGAGCGCGGCATCTCCGTCACCTCATCCGTGCTCCAGTTCAGCTACCGCGACCACGCGGTGAACCTGCTGGACACCCCGGGCCACCAGGACTTCTCCGAGGACACCTACCGCACGCTGTCCGCCGCCGACGCGGCGGTGATGCTCATCGACGCGGCGAAGGGCGTGGAGCCCCAGACGAAGAAGCTCTTCAAGGTGTGCCGCATGCGCGGCATCCCCATCTTCACCTTCGTCAACAAGCTGGACCGCTACGGCCGCGAACCGCTGGAGCTGATGAACGAGCTGGAGCAGGTGCTCGGCATCCGCTCTTACCCCATGAACTGGCCCATCGGCATGGGGCCGGAGTTCCGGGGCGTCTACGACCGGCAGGCGCGCGTGGTGCACGTGTTCTCCGCGGAGGGCTCGCACGGCGAGTCGGAAGTGGTGGAGCGCTCGGTGTCCATCGACTCGGAGGAAATCAAGTCGGTGCTCACCGAGACGGAGCTGGCGAAGCTCCAGGAGGACATCGAGCTCCTCGACATCGGCGGGGATGAATTCACTCGTGAGAAGTCGGACGTGGGGCAGCTGTCGCCCATGTTCTTCGGCAGCGCGATGACCAACTTCGGCGTGCGGCCCTTCCTGGACGCGTTCCTGGACCTGGCGCCCGCGCCCACGTCGCGGCCCACCACGCAGGGCCCTCGCGAGCCCACGAACCCGAAGTTCGCGGGCTTCGTCTTCAAGATTCAGGCGAACATGGACCCCGCGCACCGCGACCGCATCGCGTTCATGCGAGTGGTGTCCGGCCGCTACGTCAAGGGCATGAACGCGTTCCACTCGCGCCTGGGCAAGGAGGTGCGGCTCGCGAAGCCCAGCCAGTTCCTCGCCGCCGAGCGCACGTCCATTGAAGACGCGTGGCCGGGGGACGTCATCGGCCTGTTCGACCCGGGCCAGTACCGCATCGGCGACTCGCTGGCGGAGGGCTCGCAGGACGTGCTGTTCGAAGGCGTGCCGCGCTTCAGCCCGGAGTTCTTCGCGGTGGTGCGCTCGAAGGATCCGCTGCGCCGCAAGCAGATGGAGAAGGGCCTGGAGCAGCTGTCCGAAGAGGGCACGGTGCAGATCTTCCAGCAGCTGGCCATGGGCATGAAGGACCCCATCGTCGGCGTGGTGGGCGCGCTCCAGTTCGAAGTGCTCCAGTACCGCCTGGAGCACGAGTACGGCGCGAAGATCGCCCTGGACCGGCTGCCCTTCAGCCACGCCCGGTGGGTGGTGGGCCAGAACTTCGAACCGAAGTCGTTCGACTGGGAAGGCAACCGCCAGACGGTGCAGGACCGCGACGGGCTGCCCCTGGTGCTCTTCCGCGACGACTGGGCGCTCCAGCACGCCGAGGAGAAGCACCCGGAGCTGAAGTTCGTCTCCGAGGCCCCGCTCCTGCGCCAGTCCGCGTCGGCCGCGACCGGCAGCTAGGGACGCGAAGGGCCGGGGGAAGCCCCCGGCCCGGAAGCGACTACTTGTGCGGCACCACCGTGCCGCCTCGGAAGGCGGAGTCGCGCAGCACCAGCCCCTCCTTGAAGAGGCGCGCGGCGCGGTTGCCGACGAAGAAGTCCTTCGGGTCACCCCGGCGGAAGGTCTTCTTCACGAACTCCTCCACCTCCATGTAGAGGCGGCGGAACTTGTCCGGGGCCGCGTCGCGGCGGCCCGTCTGGGACGTCACCTCCAGCTCCACCCACATCTTCCCGCTGAGCAGCTCGCCCTCCTCGTTGCGGCGCGAGCGCTCGATGAAGATGACGGGCGAGCGCACCTCGTCGATGCGCCAGAAGCCCTTGTCCGGGCCGCGCTTCACCTTGTCCACCATGGCGGGGCCAATCTCGCTGGCCACCAGGTAGAGGTCCTCCTCCGGCAGGCGCGAGATGTTGTCCGGGTTGGCCCGGAAGGGCACCCAGTCCGGCGGCACGCGCCGGGGGTAGACCTCCAGGACGTGTCGCTCCAGGTGACGGAAGAAGGCGACCTCGTCGTCGGGTGCCATGAAGAATTGGAGGATGTTGGCCATCGCGGGCGTCCTCATACCCTGGAAGCGCGCTAGAAACACAGGCCATGGACTCCTGGCTGCGCGCACGGATGCATGAGCTGAACGACCTGAACAGCGTCATCAACCTGGCTTCCTGGGACCGGGAAGTCTACCTGCCCTCCAAGGCGGCCTCCGCCCGCGCCCAGCAGCTGGCCACCGTCCAGGCCATCCACCACGAGCGGCTGGTGGACCCGCGCCTGGGAGAGGCCCTGGCCCGCGCCGGGGAAGGGGGCCAGGACTTCGAGGCCCTCACGCCCGACGAGCGCGCCATGGTGCGCGTCCTCACCCGGGAGCGGGACCGCGCCGTGCGCCTGCCCGCCCGGCTGGTGACCGCGCTGGCGGAGGCGCAGGGGGAGGGCCTCCAGGCCTGGCGCGAGGCGCGCACGACGAAGCGCTTCGAGCGTTTCCAGCCCGCGCTGGAGGCGCTGCTGGCCTTGCGCCGCGAACAGGCGGACGCGCAGGGCCACGACGGCGAGCGCTACGACGCGCTGCTGGAAGGCTTCGAGCCCGGCATGCGCGTGAAGCGCCTGACGCCGGTGCTCACCGCGCTGCGTGAGGCACTCATCCCCATGGTGGCCGCGCTGGGTGAGCAGAAGCGGGCCTTCCCCGCGTTCCTCTCCGGCCGCACCTACGACACCGGCCAGCAGTGGCAGTTCACGATGCGGCTGCTCAAGGCCGTGGGCTTCGACCTGGAGGCGGGCCGCCAGGACGTGAGCATCCACCCCTTCACCAACAGCGTGCACGCGCAGGACGTGCGCCTCACCACGCGCCTGGATCCGGTGTGGCCGCCGGCCGCCCTCTTCGGCACGCTCCACGAGGCGGGCCACGGCCTGTACGAGCAGGGCTTCTCCCCGGAGCACCACCGCACGCCGCTGGCGTCCGTGCCGTCCATGGGCCTGCACGAGTCCCAGTCCCGCCTGTGGGAGAACCTGGTGGGCCGCGGCCGCGCCTTCTGGGTGAGCCACTTCCCCGCGTTGAAGGAGTCCTTCCCGGAGGCGCTGGCGGACGTGGACCTGGATGGCTTCCACGCGGGCATCAACCACGTGGTGCCGTCGCTCATCCGCGTGGAGGCGGATGAAGTCACGTACAACCTGCACATCGCCCTGCGCTACGAGCTGGAGCTGGCGATGCTGCGCGACGAGCTGCCCGTGTCGGAGCTGCCGTCCGCGTGGAACGAGCGCATGCGGCGCTACCTGGGCATCACGCCCCCGGACGACACGCAGGGCGTGCTCCAGGACATCCACTGGGCCTGGGGCGAGCTGGGCTACTTCCCCACGTACTCGCTGGGCAACCTGTACGCGGCCTCGCTGTACACCGCCGCGAACCGGGCGCTGCCGTCGCTGGAGTCGGACCTGTCGCGGGGCGACACGTCGTCACTGCTGGGGTGGCTGCGCGCGAACCTGCACTCGCACGGCTTCCGGCTGCCCGCGGAGGAGCGCGTGCGCGCCATCACCGGCGAGGGGCTCACGGACAAGGACTTCCTCCAGTACCTGCGCGCGAAGTACGGCGCGCTGTACGGCATCAAGCTCTAGCGCCCTTTAGAGCCTCAGGCCGCGAACACCAGCGGGCTGCACGCGCGCGCCAGGTGCAGCGCGTCCCTCGCGAGCGCGTGCGCGTCCGGGTCCTGCGCCTCCAGCCACGCGGCGCGGGCCACCTGGTTGCCCAGCTCGAAGCACAGGCTGGCGGTGCGGCGTGACAGGCGGCTCTCCTTCTGGAGCGCGCGCACGTTGAGCTCGCACAGCTCCGCGCACTGGCGCAGCAGGCGCACCGCGTCGTCGTCCGCCGCGACGCCCTGGGCCTTCAGGCGTGCCATGCCGGCCTCGCAGGCCGTCTGGCACTTCAGGCTCGCGGCGATGCACCGGGAGACCTCTATCCGCGCCCCGCCTGTCCTGGCTCCCAACATGACCACGCCCTCCCTTTGTGCGGCGTCAAAGGTACGCACGGACGCCGTTCTCGCAACCAGCACCGGAGGCGCAGATGGGGCCTCAACACCTGCGTTCCGGGGTCATGGACAGCGAGCCGGCAAGGGATGCAGAAGCGCCGCGCACGATTCGGCCGAATCGTACAGCAGTTGCCTCTTCGTCGTGGGCGAACGTCAGCTTTCCAGCACCGGAAAGGGCTTGAGCAACGCCACCAGCTTGTCGCCGTACAGCTTGATCCGTTTATCCCCGAGGTACGGCAGCTGGGAGAGCTCGGAAACGTCCGCGGGCGGCTTCGACGCGAGCGCGTCCATGAGCGGATTGGTGAGCACCACGCTGGGCGTCACCTTGCGCAGGGTGGCCTGCTCGACGCGGAACGCCTTGAGCGCGTCCTCGCGCTTGCGCCGGTGGGGGTCGCGCGGACCCTTGGGTTCGCGGTCCAGGTCCAGCTCGCCCCGGGTGGCCTTCTGCTGAAGGTCGCGGATGAGGGCGAGGATGTCGTCGCCGTGCGCGCGCACCACCGCGCCCCGCACGCCGGCCGCGCGCGCCAGGTCCTTGTGCGTGTCCGGCTGCTTCAGGGCCAGGTCGGTGATGGCCATGTTGGACAGCATGCGGCCCATGGGCACGTTGTCCTTCTCCGCCCACTCCAGCCGCAGCTTGTGCAGCCCCTGCGCGATGGCATGTGCGAGCGCGTACTGGGCAGTGCTGAGGCCCGTGCGCGACAGCTTGGGCTTGTACTCGGCGCCCACCTCCGGCCGGGCCTCGGCCTCCGCGCACATGCGCTCGCAGTCCAGCAGCACCTCTTCCAGGATGTCCGCCTCGCGGCACGCGTCGCGCACCTGGCGGCCCAGCTCACAGAGGTAGCGCACGTCGTTGGCGATGTAGTCCCGCATGCCCGGCGGCAGGGGACGCAGGGAGAAGTCGGACTGCTGGTGCTCCTTCGGCAGCTCCACACCCAGCCGCTCGCGCGCCAGGTCCGCCAGGCCCACCTTGGGCCACCCCAGCAGCGTCACCGCGCGGTGCGTGTCGAAGAGGCCGCGCACGCGCACGCCCGCTTCCGCCAGGAACTGCAGGTCGCCCTGGGCGGCGTGGAAGTACTTGGTGCGCGCGGGGTCCTCCATCATGGGGGAGAGCAGGCGCGGATCCACGCCCGGCTGGAGCGTGTCGAAGAGGAAGATGTCCGTGTCGGTGCCCAGTTGGAGGAAGCACAGGCGGGCGCGGAAGGCGTGCATGGCGTCCGCCTCCAGGTCCACCGCCACTTCCGGCGCGGCCTCCAGCACCCGCGTGGCGGCTTCCTCGCCCGCGCGGTCCACCACATCCAAGGCACCCTGAGGGAAGGTCGGCATCGCGGGGAGCAGGCTAGCGGACCGGCCCGCCCCTTTGACGTGTTTTTTCCCGAACCGCCGCTAGGATGGCCCCGCCGATGAACGACGCCCAACGTCTTGAAAAAAGCCTGCTTGGCCACATGGGCCGGGCCATCGCGGACTTCCGCCTCATCGAGGCCGGGGACCGCATCATGGTGGGCGTGTCGGGAGGCAAGGACTCCTACACGATGCTCCACCTGCTGCGTGAGCTGCAGCGGCGAGCCCCCGTGAAGTTCGACTTGCTGGCAGTGAACCTGGACCAGGGCCACCCCGGCTTCCCCGGCCACATCCTGGAGGGCTACTTCCAGCGTGAGGGCTACGCCTACAAGATGCTGAAGGAGGACACCTACAGCATCGTCCTGGAGAAGACCCCGCCCGGGAAGACGCAGTGCTCGGTGTGCTCGCGCCTGCGCCGGGGCATCCTCTACAACGCCGCCGTGCACCTGGGCTGCAACAAGATTGCCCTGGGCCACCACCGCGACGACCTCATCCACACGATGCTCCTGAACATGTTCTTCGCCGGGAGCCTCAAGGCGATGCCGCCGCTCTTGAAGAGCGACGACGGCCGCAACGTGGTCATCCGGCCGCTGTGTTACGCGCCGGAGAAGGAGATCATCCAGTTCGCGGAGGCGAAGCAGTTCCCCATCATCCCCTGCGACCTGTGCGGGTCGCAGGAGAACCTGCAGCGCAAGCGGATGCAGAAGCTGGTGGAGGACCTGGGCAAGGAGATCCCCAACGTCCGCCAGAGCCTGCTCAACGCGATGTCGAACGTGCGGCCCACGCACCTCTTGGACAAGACGCTGAACCCGGACCCGCTGAACGCGACGGAAGACGGGCCCGTGGCCACCCCCCCCACCAACGAGACGCAAGGGAGCGCGAGTCCATGGCTCGAGAGCAGGCAGTAAAGGCGCGCAAGGAGCGCAACGCGGCGCTGGTGGAAGCCATGCTGCTGGCCGCGATGGCGGACGGCAGCGTGTCCCAGCGCGAGATGCAGACGTTGCTGGCACGAGTGCTGGAGCGCCCGGAGTTCGAGGGCACGCAGTCGGGTGAGTTGAACCTGCTGGTGGAGACCAGCGCGGTGCGGCTGGCGGAGGCGCGCAACCTGGAGGATGTCCTCTCCTCGCTGCGCCGGCGGCTGCCGGACCACAAGAACCGGATGCTGGCCTTCGGCCTGGCGGCGGCGGTGGCGCTGGCGGACCAGCGGGCCACCCGCTCCGAGCTGGGGCTGCTCAAGACGTTCCAGGCGGCGCTGGGCATCTCCGAGGACGAGGTCGCGCAGATCATCGACGTCATCGAGCAGGGGGGCAGCCTGTCGGAGGCGCTGGGCGAGCCCCTGGAGCGGCTGTTCGCGGAGGTGATGGTCCTGGTGCTGGCGGCGGACGGCCAGCTGAAGGAGGCGGAGGCGCGCGCGATGGTGGAGAGCTTCGCGGCGGATCCGCTCTTCCAGAACGTGAGCCCGGAGCGGGCGCAGGGCTTCGTGAGCGAGTCCGTGGCCGCGCTGGCCACGGACGGGCTGCCGCAGCGGCTTCATGTCCTGGCGCACGGGCTGGCCACTCACTCGCAGCGCGTCAAGGCGTACCAGCTGGCCACGAAGATCGCCCATGCGTCCGGGCGGACGAGCACCGCGGAGCAGCGGATCCTGGATCTGCTCCAGGCAACGTTCGGTCTGGCGGACGATGAAGTGGCGCGGTTGGACCAGCAGGGGTAAGCAGGGAATTGTATGACCCCGCACGTCCCCTCCGGTTCGCGGCACTCCTTCCGTTTCGGTCTGCCTCCGTCCTTGGGCAGTGAGACGGCGCGCGAGCGTGCGGAACGGCTCGCGTCGTTCCTGCAGCGCGCGTTGGGCAAGCTGGTGGAGGTGAACGTCGCCACCAGCTACGAGACGCTGGCCAAGGACCTCTTGTCCGGGCGAGCGGACGCGGCCTGGGCGCCACCCTTCGTCTGCGCGCGCATGGAAGCCATGGGCGTGCGGGTGCTGACGCGCGGGGTGCGCCGGGGCATGTCCAGCTACCGCTCCGCGCTGGTGGGGCGGGCGGGCTCCGGGCTGACGCTGGAGAAGCTGAAGGGCGCCAAGGCGGCGTGGGTGGACCGCGATTCGGTGGCGGGCTACCTCCTGCCCAGCGCGTTCCTGAAGACGCAGGGGCTGGAGCCGTCGCGCGCGTTCGTGTCGCAGCAGTTCACGGGCTCGTACCAGGGCGCGCTGGAGGCGGTGCTGGAGGGCAGGGCGGACGTGACGAGCGTCTTCTGTCCGCCGTCCTCCACGGGCCTCACGTTCACCACGGGCGTGGAGGACGTGCTGGGGCGGGGCATGGGCGCGAAGTTCGAGCTCCTGGCGTACACGGACGAGGCCCCCAACGACGGCGTGCCGGTGGCCATGGGGCTGCCCGTGCCGCTGGTGGCCGCGCTGGAGACGGCGCTCCTGGGGCTGCAGTCCACGCCGGACGGGCAGGCGCTGCTGCGCGACATCTTCAACGCGGAGCGCTTCGAAGTGGCGCCGCGCATGGGCTACCGCGCGCTGTACCGCGTGGCCCTGGCGAGCCTGTAGGCGCGCGGCTCCGGCTGGAGCCTACTTGTCGGAGTCGGGCCCGTTGCCGCGCACGGGGCGCCGGGCGGAGGACACGGAGCCTTCGGTGCGTCCCGTCTTCGCGGGCGCCTTGGTCCCAACGGAGTCCTCCGACGCACGCACGGCCTTCGCGGCGGAGCGGCTCCCCGTCGCGTCCCCGGTGGCCTTCACGGCCTTCGCCGCGGAGCGGCTTCCCGTGGAGCCCTCGGTCGGACGGGACGACTTCGAGCCCTCCGCGCGCACGGCGCCGAACTGGGCGGTGGACGAGCGGCCGGTCTCCGCGCGCACGGCTTCATGCTTCGCGGTGGATGCGCGAGCCGGACCCGCGTCCTCGCCGCGCACGGCCTCATGCTTCGCGGTGGAGGCGCGAGCCGGACCCGCGTCCTCGCCGCGCACGGCATCGAACTTCCCGGTGGAGGCGCGAGCCTCGCCGCGCATGGCCTCGTGTTTCGCGGTGGGACGGCCCGCGTCCTCGTCGTGCAGGGGGCGCGTGTCCGCCAGGCTCACGCCCGTGTTCTCCCGCGTCCTCACGGGCCGGGCCTCCGGGCGGCTCAGTCCGGAGTTCTCCTTCGTGCGCGAGGTCCGCTCCGCGGCAGCTCCCACGCCGGAGTCCTCCGGGCGCGCGGCGGCCTTCGTCGACGACTGGCTCACCGACGGCTCCGGCGCGCGCGGCGGCGTCTTCGCCGGGGCCTGCGCCTTGCCCGCGGACGGCGTCGCCCCGGGGGCCGGTGCCTTCGCGGGCGCGGCACTTCCCGGCCGGGCCATCAGGCGCGGGTCGAAGTAGATCATCGTCGGCTCGGCCGCGAAGCGCTCCTCCTCCAGCTCGTCCGAGTACACGTCCCGCATGAACGCCGCCAGGTGCGCGCTGGTGCCGGGCAGCTTCTCCTGCTGGAGGAACTCCTCCAGCGCCAGCTGCAGCTCGCCCGCGGTGGAGAAGCGGTCGTCGCGCTTGCGCGCCAGCGCCTTGAAGACGATGGGATCCAACGACTTCGGAATCCCGGGCACGGCCTCCGACGGCGGGACGATCTTGTGTCCCACGACGGCCTTCAGCGTGGCCATCTCCGTCTCGCGCTTGAACAGGCGGCCGCCCGTCAAGAGCTCGTAGAACACCGTCCCCAGGCCGAACACGTCCGAGCGCGCATCCAGCGGCTCGCCCCGCGCCTGCTCCGGGGACATGTACGCGTGCTTGCCCTTGATGGTGCCCACCACCGTCTGCGACAGCTTGCCCTGCGCCTTCGCCACGCCGAAGTCGATGAGCTTCACGCCGCCGTTGAAGCCCACCAGCACGTTCTGCGGCGACACGTCCCGGTGGATGAGCGACAGCTTCCGGCCGGACGGACTGCGCGCGTTGTGCGCCGCGTCCAGGCCCGCCGCCGCCTCCGCGATGATCCGGCACCGCAGGCCCAGGGGAAACCCGCCCGGGTGCGCCGACGCGCGCGGCACCAGCGAGCCCAGCGGCTCGCCGTGCACGTACTCCATCGCGATGTAGTACTGCCCGTCCACGTCCCCCATCTCGTAGATCTGCGCGATGTTGGGGTGGTTGAGCAGCGCCGCGATGCGCGCCTCGTCCAGGAACATCTGGAGGAACTCGTCGTCCTCCGACAGGTGGGGCAACAGCCGCTTCACCACCAGCAGCTTCTGGAACCCGACCGGCCCCTTCTGCCGGGCCAGATAGACGGCCCCCATGCCGCCGGTGGCCAGCTTGCGCAGCAATTCATAGCGGCCGAACGTTTCCACTCCGGCCGTGACGATAGCCGTGTCAGCGCGGATCTCAAAAGCCCGGGCTTCCGCAAAAACGCGAACCGGGCCGACCCCCTCTGGGACCGGCCCGGCCGCGCTGCGTCACGAACCTGTTCCGGCTACGGCGTCGCGGCGCAGATGCTGCGGTAGCGGATCTCCACGGCCTGGCCCGGGGTGGGCACGGAGCCCGCCGCGAAGATGACCGCGTTGCGGCCCGCGTCGTAGGTCCACTGGTCCGCACCCAGCGTGCGGCCATTCACGCGCACGCTCATCTCCGCGGTGCCGTCCGGCGTCGCGGTGAGGTGGAAGTCCGCCTGCGGCTCACCGGCCTGCTGGATGATGGGGTCCAGGAACCCGCGGTAGTCACCCTCGCAGATGGAGCCCACGGAGCCGCCCGTGCCCCGGGCCACCGAGGTGAAGCGATCCGCGCTGGACCCGGCGGTGGAGCAGGACGTCCCGGCGGGGACGAGCGCGTGCAGGTTGCTGCGCTGGGACATGCCCGTGCCCTTCAGCGTCTGGAGGAACTGGATGTAGCTGTCCGGTTCGAAGCCGGAGTGGTCGTCCTCGTCCGCCAGCACCACCACCGCCATGCGGGCCGCGGCGCGGGTGAAGCCCAGGTTGCCGTCGTTGGGCTGCGGGGTGCGGACATCGTCGGCCTGGTCGGACAGCGGGGCGGACAGGCCCTGGCGCATCGTCTCCAGGCCCTGCACCAGGTTGTGGCACAGGCCCACGTCGAGGTTGGACTGGATGGTGGCCGCCGCGTTGGCGCTGTTGCCGGACACCACGCGGGCGCGGCTGCCGTCCACCGGGAAGAGCCGGCCGGCCTCACCGCCGTTGGCGCCGCCGCCGCACAGCCCCGGGCGCTGCACCAGGCCCGTGCTGGTGACACCCACGCGCACGTCCACGTTCAGCTCCCTGGCGCGTGTCAGCCACCCGGGAATCGCGTTGCGCAGGCGCTGCTGGTACGTCTCCATGGTGGTGGTGTTGGAGACGACGAAGAGCACGTCCAGCTGGCTGTCGGTGCCCTGCGTGAAGCGGTCCACCTGGATGCCTTCGTGGTTGGTCTCCGCCAGCATCGGGACGAGGAAGCGGTTCGCCTCCGTGTCCGTCTGGAAGTACAGCGGGCTGTAGTGCTGGCCCAGCACGTTGCGGGCGTAGTCCACCTCCATCTCGAAGCCCTCGCCGGGCTGGAGCGTGATGGGCGACGTCACCGGCGTGAGCAGGGAGAACTGCTTGGACGTGCCGTTGCCGATGATGGCGTCCGCCACGGTGAGCGGCTCGCTGCAGCGGTTGGACAGGAACGTCTTGCGCGGCTTCGCCGGGCAGTCGTAGCGGATGGGCCCGAAGTCCACGAAGGACGGCGTGGCCACCAGGCACGACGGGTTGGACACCGCGTGGATGGGCAGCGTCACCGTGGGGTGGGCCGGGTTGTTGACGGTGAGCATCAGCTCGCCGTTGAACTCGCCGCCCGTGGTGGGCGCGCGGAAGGCAATCATGGAGCTGAAGGCCGTGTCGTAGAGCACCACGCCGCCCGTGATGGGACCGCCCGGCATGGTGAATACGCCGCCGCCGTCATTGGACAGGTGCACGTTCTTGATGGCGCACTCGGCCCGGCCCGGGTTGCGGAAGTAGAAGCCCAGCACCGCGCCGCGGCCCGGCACCACGTTGGCGAACTCCAGCGACGGCTGCGGCAACAGCTCGTACACGCAGGGGCCGGACGTGCGGGCGCGCCCCGTCAGGGTGATGGCTCGCTCGGGCGTGAAGAGGTCGTTGGACTGCACGTAGAGCGTGGCGGTGAAGGTGCCCTCGTTCCTGGGCTCGAAGTAGACCTTCAGCTCCAGTGCGTCGTCGCCCGGGTTGATCTGCAGGCCGTTGGCCTCCAGCGTGGGCCAGGTGCCGCCCTTCCAGGGGTAGTTCTGCGTGCCGCGCGTGGGCGTGGCCACGTTGAACTGCACCGCGTCGCCGTCCGCGCGCACGCCGGTGAAGGTGAGGGGGCCATTGCTGCCCGCGTTGGTGATGCGGATGACCTGCTCCACCTTGCCGCCCACCGGCAGCTCGCCGAAGTCCAGCGCCACCGGGGCCACCGCCAGCGTGGGCCGGCCACCGCGCGCATCCAGCATCACGCGCGACTCACGCGCCTTGTCGGACGCGTACGCCACGGTGAGGTTGCCCACGTTGGGGCCGGAGAAGCGCGCGGCGAACTCCATGCGCATCTCCACCACCTCGCCCGGCTGCACCGTGGCGCCCTCCGGCTTGGACAGCGGCGAGAAGGCCCGGTCACTGGTGGCCAGCGCGGAGATGGTCACCGGGCGCCAGGTGATGTTGCGCGCGCGGGTGAAGGACTCGGTGCGCTCGTGCACCGGAATCTCGTCGAAGGGCACGGGCGCCGGGTCGAACACGAAGGCGCTCGCCACGGAGTTGCCCTTCAGGTCCACCACGGACGGAGTGCACGTCTCGCAGGACACGACCTCCAGCCGCGCGCCCATCTGCCCCAGCGCGCGGGGCAGGTACTTCGTCTTCACCACCTGCGTGCTGTTGGGCGGCACGGTGATGGTGTCCGCGGTGAACGGATCCGCGCTCTCGCCCGCCACCTTCAGCGTCAGCGGCAGGTCCACCGGGTTGGTGACGGTGACCTCCAGCGTGCGGTCGCTGTCCACCTCCAGCGTCTCGTAGTCCAGCACCGGCGGGTTGACGCCGATGCGCGTGGGCGTGCCCAGGCCCTGCACGGGCAGCTGCTGCAGGGCGCCCACGTTGGCGTCCGTCGTCACGCGCAGCGTCTCCTCCACCGGCCCTTCGGCCAGCGGGTGGAAGCGCACCTTGACGACGTGCGACTCGCCCGGCGGAACGCGGCCTCCTCCGTCCGTCAGCTCCACCTGGTAGGACGGGTTGTTGCCCAGCCCCAACGCCTCCAGCGCGGAGAAGGGCACGTAGCCGACGTTGCGGATGCGGACCTCCTTCTCACGCCACTCGCCCACCGGCACCTCGCCGAAGTCGAGCGCGTCCACGTCCAGCACCGCCGTGGCCTTCACCCCGCGCGTCTGGTCCTCCTCGTGACACGCCATCGTCCCTGCCACCAAAGACGCCAGCAGGACGAACCGACCCCTCCACCCCATCACCATTGTCCGCTCCCCACCCTTCCCCACCACACGCACACGGATGCCCGGGACACGTGATCCATCTCGGGCTCTCCCTAATCAAGACCCGTGCCGCGCGTGAAGGCCTCTCAGCAGTGACCGAAAATCAAGGACTTGGCGGATGCTGCGGCGACCAAGTGAGCGCTGGAGGGAAGAGGGGTGCCCTGGAGGGTGAAAGGTTTTTCCCGACCCTTTGCCAAGGTGCACCCCCAACTTTTCAGGTCATGAACCCGACGCTTCCGGCGCCGGGGCGTCAGCGGTTCCGGCGACGAAGGCCGCGATCGCAGCGGCCACGCCAGCGGGCTGCTCCAGGTGCACGTGGTGACCGCCTTCGAAGAAGCGGGGCGGGGCGGCCAGCGTGCGCAGGGCGGCCAGCCGCGCCTCCAGCAGCTCCGGGGCGGGGGACAGGCCTTCGGTGCCGCGCAGCAACTGCACGGGGCAGGTGACGGCGGACTCCAGCGCCAGCCACTGGGCCTCGTCGTAGCCCTGGCCGAAGCGGCGGCGGTGGCGCGGATCGAAGGTGAAGGCGAAGTCGCCCTCCGGCGTGCGCCGGGTGCCATGGCGCGCGAAGAGCAGCGCCGCGTCCGGGGAGAGGGTGGGGTTGGCCTGCCGCAGGCGCTCCGCGGCGGCCTCCACGGTGGGGTAGCGCTTGCGGTTGGGCGGCCGGCGCGTGTCGTCCAGGAAGCCGCGCAGCCGCTGCACGGCGCCCGTGGGCGGGCCACCGGACGGCCCCAGGCTTTCGATGAGGGTCAGGCTCTTGACGCGCTCCGGGCGCGCGGCGGCGTACGCGAGCGCGACGATGCCGCCCAGCGAGTGCCCCACCAGGTGCACCGGCGGCAGGGCCAGCCCGTCCAGGGTGGCCTCCACGTCCAGCAGGTGGTCGCTGAAGTGGTACGCGGCGCCGGGGCCCGCGTGGCCGCTCTCGCCCATGCCGCGAAAGTCGAGCAGCACCGTGCGCCAGGCTTCGGGCAGGTGCTCGCAGAGCGGATCAAAGCTGTGGGAATGGTCCAGCCACCCGTGAAGCATCAGCACGGCGGGGGCGCCCTGGGGGCCACGCTGCCGCACGTGCAGCGGCAGCCCTTCTGCGTCGACGGTGAGGGATTCGAATGCGGCGGCGGGCACGGGTGTCTCCTCGTGCCTCTACGCCTTACTCCGTCCCCCCGGGTGCTGGCGACCCTACGCGACGGTGCTGGACGACGCCGCCGCCGGGCGCGGTGGGCCGCCGGTGTCCGGCTTGCCGAGCACCATGGCCAGCTGCCGGGCCTGGCTCTCCGTGGCGCAGCGGTACTCCTGGGTCTTGCCGTTGGGCCGGTCGATCCGAATCACCCAGACGTCATTCTCCTTGGTCACCACAGGCGCTTGAGACATGCATTCCCTCCGTGTTCAGAAAGGAAAGCATCCTTCGTGCCGACCTCGCGGACGGAGCCAAATGCCTGATTTCCGGCCGTCTCCCACGCCCGGCGGCCGAGCAGGTGACAAAATTCGTTCAGCGAGGCGACAAATTTCGGGCGCCCGGGTCGCACTCCTTGCGTAGTCCCCCGGGGCAGCCCTGAGTCGTTGGGATGACAATCATTGTTCAGCGGGGTCTGGCCACTCCCAGGCGGAGCGGTAGCCGCCGTCCGTCTGGGTTCCTTCGATGAAGCGCGCGTAGAAGGGGTGGCTGCTGAGGGTGGCGGAGTCGCCCACGACGAACAGGTGCCGGCGGGCGCGGGTGAGGGCCACGTTCATGCGGCGCAGGTCGTTGAGGAAGCCCAGCTGCCCCTCGCTGTTGGAGCGGGTCATGCTCACCAGGATGGCGTCCTTCTCCCGCCCCTGGAACGCGTCCACGGTGTCCACCTCTACCTCTGGATGCACGGCCTCCAGGGCCTCGCGCAGGTGGCGGGCCTGGGCGCTGTATGGGGCGATGACGGCGACTTCGCGCGGAGCCAGTCCCAGTGACAGGAGCTGGCGCACGCGGGCGATGACGTAGGTGGCCTCGCCCGGGTTGAGGAGGGAGTGCGTGGTGGGCTCCACCTCTTCGTCGAAGCCCTTTCCCGCGGTGTCCAGGTAGAGCACCGGCGGTGCGTCCACCTCCGCGCCGGCGTTGAGCACCCCGGTCAGCGTGCGGTCCGCCACGGACGGGTGGGCGCGCAGCTCGCCGCCGTACATCTCCTGGGAGGGGAAGGCCATGATGGCGGCGTTCATCCGGTACTGCTCGCGCAGCATGCGCTTCACGTCGTCGCCGTGGTCCTTGAGCAGGCGCTCGAAGAGGCTCGTGCCCAGGCCCGCCTTGGAGGCCTCCTGGGACAGCACGGTGGGCGGCAGCTGCTGCGGGTCTCCGGCGAGCACCACCTTGGGCGCGCGCAGGAAGCCCAGCAGGGCCAGGGGCTCGGTGGCCTGGGTGGCTTCATCCAGGAGGGCGCGGTCGAACTCCTCGCCCGCGAGCACGCCGGAGCCCAGGCTCGCGAGCGTCACGCACACCACGTCCGCGCGGGCGAGCACGGCCTTCACGGCCTTCTTCTCCAGTTTGCGCGCCTCGTCCATCAGGTCCTTGGCCTCGGCAGTGGACGAGCGCGCGTTGGAGAAGCGCTCGCGGCTGCGGCCCTGGTTGCGCTGGCGCCGCGCGTAGCCGAAGAGGTCGAAGGCCTCGTCGAACAGGTCGCGGCTGACGACGCGGTCCGGGTGCTCCTCCACCACGATGTCCAGCGTGTGCTCCTGCAAGCGGGCGGCGACGCGCGCGGGGTGGCCCACGCGGATGGCGCGCAGGCCCTGCTCCAGGCACAGCTCCAGCAGGTGGTCCACCGCGGCGTTGCTGGCCGCCGTGCACAGCAGGCGCTCGCCGCGCGCGACGGCCTGGGCCGCCACTTCGGCCAGCACGGTGGACTTGCCGGTGCCGGGCGGGCCGTGGACCAGGAAGAAGTCCTCCGCGGCGAGCGCGCGCTTCGCGGCGTCCTGCTGCTCCGGGTTGAGCGGGCGGGTGGGGGTGAAGTCCTTGGTGTTGTCGAAGCGCGGGGGCTCGTTGCCCAGCAGCACCTCGCGCTTGTGGCGCTCCTGGCCCTTGTCCATCGCCTTCACGCGCTGGAGGCCCGCGCGCACGCGCTCGTAGGTGACGTCGTTGGGGACGACGTCCAGGCGCAGGAGGCCTTCGGACAGGTAGGCGGGCGGCTCGCGGTCGAAGGCCAGCTGGATGCGGGTGGAGGTGGCGCGTGACACGAGCGCCTTCGCCGGGTCCTTCACCTCCGCGCGGCGGGGCAGCACCGCCACGAAGTCGCCGTTGGACAGGCGCGTGGGCAGCTTCCCCCGGTCCGCGCGGGCGAGCGTGAGGAGGATGCGGCCGCCCAGGCCCACCTCCTCCTCGACGGTCTCCAGGTCCAGCACCGACAGGCCCTGCTCCTCACGCTCGCGCAGGGAGAGCCCCTGGGCGAGCGCGGTCGTGCGGGCCTTCTCGGCCTCGCGTTCCTGGGCGAGCAGCGAGGCGAGCTTGTCGAAGAACGAGACGTCACGGGCCATGGCCCTGGGTCATGCCATCCCGGGGCGCCCGCCGTCACGGCCCGTGTGCCGGACTGTCCTGCCTACTGACAGGAATACGTGTACGAGGACGGCGTGCTCCAGGTGCCGTCCGGGTTGATGTTGCGCACGGTGTAGCCGCTCGCCGGGTAGGTGGTCCCCCAGCAGTCGCGGGCGCGCACGTCGTTGCGCAGGGCGGTGCCCAGGTCCCAGTTGCCCACGCGGCGCTGCTTCTCGTACGCGGCCACGCGGTCCACCGCCTCCACCCAGGTGGAGTCCCCCGCCAGCACGTCGCGGCGCTTCTCCAGGAACTTCTGGAGCCAGGCCGTCTCCGTGATGCCGTTGTAGCCAATCACCGGCGCCACCTGTCCGCTGTTGCCCAGGGCCGTGTTGGCCTTGCGGATGAGGTCCTTCATGCCGTCGAAGCCGTGGTTGATGGACGCGTCGTAGAGCGCGGCCTTGGTGAGCGCCTGGGTGAGGCCCCACTTCGCGGCTTCGGTGATGGTGGGCGTGTAATAGAGCGCGTCGTTCACCTGGTCCTGGCACTGCTTGAAGTCCGCCTTCGTTGCGGCGGTGTTGAAGCTGGCCGCCCAGTCCGAGGTCCAGTTGCCCACCGCGTCCAGCTCCGCCGTGGACGCCTGGGATTGGCCGGTGGACAGGAAGCGGTTGTTGATGACGGTGAGCGCGTTCCAGTACTTCGCCATGCGGTTGCCATTGGCCTCCGTGCGCAGGGCCCGGTAGCACTGCACCACCTGGATGGCATCGCCCGTGCCGGTGCAGAAGCCCGCGCGCCCGCTGGTGTAGCCGCGCCCGTCCTGGATGTTCTCCGAATAGGCGTAGTCCAGCGTGGGCGTGTCGTTCTCCCAGATGCTCGTCAGCCCTTCCGCCACCTTCTTCTGGTTCGCGGTGAGGCCCGTGCCTCCGGGGGACGTGCCGCCGCAGCTGTCGGACTGGACCTTCACGTTGGTCGCGGTGAAGGACGTGTTGGAGTTGGTGGAGTAGTTGAACGTGTAGGACGCGTTCACCGCAACCGTCAGCGACGACGTGCGAGTGAAGGTGCACGTGCGGCCCGACTGCGTATGCGTCCAGCCGGGCTGATCATCGTCACACGTCACGCCCGAGGGCACGTCGAGCGCGATGACCGGGTTGGCGATGGCCACCGTCCCCGTGTTCTTGATGACGAGCGTGCCCCAGTAGTCCGGCCCGTTGTACGTGTTCGTCGTCACCGAGTGCGTGCACGCGCCCAGCGCCTGCTCCATCGCGGCCGGCATCACCGCGTCCTCCTGTGCGCCACAGCCGCTGGCCAGCGCCAACAGCCCCGCCGTCATCCACGTCCGCGAATCCGCCATGTGCCTGCCCCCGCTTGGGTAAGGGACGGCCCGCCCTGCGGCGAGCATCCCGGATAGAGCAGGAATAGCTGTATTCGCGGCGAATCGCCAGTGGCGCTCAGCCCTGCACGTCCGGCAGCGGCAGCACGCGCCACAGCTGCGGCTTGTCGTACTGCGGCGGAATCATCCCCAGCGGCCAGCCCTCCGCCGTGAGCTCCGCGTACTGGTACCCGCGCCCCGCGAAGGGGATGCGGGTGCCGGTGCCGGGCAGCCCCACGCCGATGGCCGCGTGCGCGAGCGCGTCCGAATAGAGCATCACCGCGTCCACGCCCACCTGCCGCAGCAGCATCAGCGCGAGCACCGCCTTGGAGTCGCAGTCGCCCCGGTCCTGCGCGGGCACCAGCCCCGGCGGGACGATGCCAAAGGGCTCGTCGCCGGGCAGCTCGTAGCGGATGCGGCGCACGAAGCCGAGGATGAGCTCGGTGGCCTGCGCCGCGTCCAGGTCGCGCTCGCGGATGGAGGTGGCGAAGCGCTCGCCCAGCACGCGCACCGGCTCCGCGTTGCTGCGCATCAGCTCCGCGTAGATGCAGCGCATGTCCGTGCCGCAGCCCGGCGGCGCCACGTAGGTGAAGCGCTCCGGGCCCATGGCGCGGTAGCGCAGCCGCACGCTGTAGTCGCGGTGCGCCTGCTCCAGCCCGCGCTCCATCACTTCGCCCAGTCCGTAGGCCAGCTGCTGACGGGCGGGCTCCATCCCGTCCACGCGCCAGTCATAGGACTTCGCCCGCTCCGGCGGCGTGTCCTCCGGCACCAGCACGAATCCCAGGTCCCGCATCGCCTCCTGTGGGTCCGCCGGGGGAACCTCCGTCTGCGGCCGGGGGGGATCCGGAAGCCGGCCCGCCTTCCGGGCCACCACGAGCTCCCAACTGGCGAAGGCCATGAGCGCGCCCATCAGCACCAGCGACAGCAGCGTCTTCCACGAGCGCGCGAGCATGGCGGCTTCAGGCGGGCGCGCGCAGCACGCCGGTGGGCAGCTGCGGGAAGGGGATGAGTCCGTTGAGCGCGGCCTGGAGGCCCGGCGCGGTGAGCAGCGCGATGACCAGCAGGAAGGCGCACAGGAGGAGCGCGGCGGCGATGTTGCCCTTGCGCACCTCCGCCAGCTCCTCGATGCCCGGCGTCATCTTGTCGAACAGGCGCACGCCCAGGGCGAGCACCGCCACGCCCACCGCCAGCGACAGCGCCACATGCACCAGCGCCAGGCCCAGCAGCTGGAGCACCGAGATGGCGGACACGGGCGGGTTCTGCACCGCCAGGTCCACCGCGTCGCCCGTGGCCTTCAGCGCGTGCTGCACCAGCAGGCCCAGCGACACGAGGCTCGTCGCATGCACCAGCCCGGAGGCGACGTTGCCCTGGCGCAGCTCCTCCACGGGGTGGCTGTCCAGCAGGCGGCTCAGGCCGCGCATGCTCAAGCCGATGCCGAGCGCGGCCACGAGTCCGCCAAGGACGACCTTCATGAGTCCGACGACGAAGAGGGTGAGGTCCATGGGGCGCTGGAGACTGTAGCGGAAGTCCCCCGCGCCGCCACGGCTCATGGCTCACGCGCGCGGCTTCCCGTCCTTCAGACGGCGGCTGAGCGTCCAGGCGAGGGCGACGAGCGCGACCCAGCCCATCGCCGACTCCGGGCCGCTGCCCACCGAGCAGCCCATGCTCGTCCGCATGTCGCTCGTCGGGTCGTACTGCACGGTCACGTGGAAGTCGCAGAGCGCCGCGTTGCCGGCCTTGTCGATGGCGGTGACCTGCACCGCGTGCAGGCCCGGCGCGAGCGGCGTGCCCACGACGGGGCTGTAGAGGAGTTCCGCTTCGGAGACGCTGTCCGCGGCGGTGGCGGCCGGGTACTCCGCGCGGGTGCCGGACATCACCGCGGTGGTGAGCGTCTGGTCCTCCGGACAGGTGAGCTGGGGCGGGCGCGAGTCGCGCACCCGGACCTGGATGTCGCACGTGGTGCTGTTGCCCGCCTCATCGGTGCTGACGACCTCCACGCGGGTGAGGCCCAGCGGGAACAGGTCCCCGGACGCGTGCGTGCTGGTGACGGTGACCTGGCTGGAGAGGCTGTCGGTGGGCGTGAGGTCCGGCCAGAACGCGTGCGCGCCCTCGGGGCCTTCCGCTTCCACGCGGACCTCGTTCACCTTGCAGGCCCGGCCGGGCGCCTGGTCGTCGCGCACGGTGACGGGGAAGGAGCAGGTGCTCTCGTTGCCGGACGCGTCCCGCGCCGTCACGTTCATCTGGGTGGTGCCCAGGGGCAGCGTGCTGCCGTTCTGCGGGCTGTAGGTGACGAGCACGTCCTGGCTCGTCTCATCCGTGATGCCCAGCTTCGGATAGTAGAAGGTGATGCCCCGGAGCGACTCCGCGCCCACGGTGAGCGACTCCGGGCAACTGGAGATGGCCGGCGCCGTCAGGTCCCGCGACGTCGTCACCGTGGTGCAGTACGTGATGCGGCCCTGATCATCCCCGGCCTGGTAGGTGACGGGGACGGGCTGATGAAGCGGAAGCACCTGGCCGCTCTGCAAGGAGGAGCGGATCCACGCCCGGTCCGGCCCGGTCCGCAGCGGGGGCGTGATGTTGAGCTGCGCCGTGCCATCCGGACGGTTGGAGGGCACGTCCCGGGTGGCCGGGCACACGAAGGTCGGCGCCGCGTCATCCCGTTCCATCCGCCACAGGGCATGCGTCGTCCACGCGTCCCCGGCCGTCGTCAGGAGCGCGCCCTGGAAGGGCACCAGCCCCGCGGCCGTCGCGGACGGCTGGCCCGAAGGCAGCCGCGTCAGCCGGGACGTGCCCGCGTCCGTGCCGTCCGTGCGCCACAGCTCGCTGGCGCCCTCGTTCGTCGTCACGGTGAACGCGAGTCCGCCCTCCCACGCGGTGGCGCCGCCAATGAACGCACGCTCGAACGGGGCGGGACGCGGAAGGCGCGTGGTGCCCTCCGGGGTGCCGTCCGTCACCCACAGCGAACCCCCGGCGACGGAGTCCTGGCCCACCACGTAGAGCCGGTTGCCCACGGGAAGGAGGCCCTGGCTCGTTCCCCCGAGGAGCGACGCGGGCTTCGTCATCACTGGCAGGGTGCCCGCCTCGGTGCCGTCCGAGCGCCACAGCGAGATGCCCTCCGGTGCGTACGAGATGAAGAACACCGTGTCGCCCAGCGCGGTGAGCTGGAAGATGTGGTTCCCCGCGCCCTCGCGCGGAAAGTCCGCGACGCGCACGGTGCCGTCCGCCGTCCCATCCGACTTCCAGAGCGAGTGCCCCTCCTGGCGGGTCTGGGCCGCGAAGTAGAGCAGGCCCCCCACGGCGGTGAGGTCCCGGGGAAACGCGCTCCCCGGGCCCGGATTGAGGTCACGCACCATCAGGGTGCCCGCCTCGGTGCCATCCGTGCGCCACAGCTCTTCGCCCGCGGGGCCAGAGGCGGAGAAGAAGACGGTGTCTCCCAGGCGCGCGAAGCCGCCGGACGTCACGTAGGCGGAGTCCGCGGCGAGGTCCTTGACCCGCACGGTGCCCGCTTCGCTGCCATCCGACTTCCAGAGTTCTTCTGGCACCCCGCCCGTGCCCAGCACGGTGAAGAGCACGCCGTCCCCGAAGGGGATGATGGGCGACTGGTAACCCACGCCGCTGATCCGGCCAGGGGGGAGCTCGCGCGTCAGGTGTGTCCCCTCACGCGTGCCATCGCTCGTCCACAGCTGGAACCCGGTGCCCGGCGTCCTCGCCGTGAAGAACAGGCGGTGGGGTGTGGCGCGCAGCGACAGCGGATCAATGCTCGTGGAAGGCGGAAGCCATTCCTGCAGCGAACGCGTGCCCTGGGGCGTGCCGTCGGTCACCCAGAGCTCGCCGACCCGGATCGAGCTGCTTGGATCGTAGACGTCGGAGAGGAAGTACAGGCGCCCGTTGAGCTCCCCGGAGTTGCGCGAACCCAGATGGTGGGGGGGACCAAGGAAGGTGGCCTCGCCGGGGAGGTCCGACAGCCGGCGCACCGTCATGGGATCCAGTTGGACGGGCTCGCCCTGCGCGAACGCCGGGGCCGCGCCCACCACCAACGCCAACGCCGAAAGCCACGCACGACCGCTGAACGTCCCCATGCCCGCCCCTCCACGCCCGCCTGCCCACTGTCCTGCTGGGTGCGCACCGTCATCACGCCCCCGCCGGGCTACAACCCACGACCTGTCCGACTGTCCGACAGGTGGCGCACCGCCGGTGTCCTACCGGGTTCAGGTGTTCAGCGCCGGCCGCTGCCCTGCGCCGCATGAAGGGCGCGGACGCGAGGGCCCTGCACGACCCGACGCCCGCGTTCCAGAACATGCTGGGGTTCAGCGACGGGCGCGTCTACCACTCGCGTACATCAACACGTGCTTCGGGCTGGCGCGCAGGCTGTTGCTCAAGTGGACCGGGGAAGCTCCAGCGCGTTGCTGGTGGGCTTGAGGTGGGGAGCGAAGCCGGACGCGGGCACCCACGCGCTGCTCTCCGCGGTGGCGCTCGCGGACCCGGCGCTGGCGAAGCGCTTCGACGAAGGGGGAGCGCTCTTGCGGAGCATCGACGCGGGGGCCGTGCAGCATGGAGTCGCCCACGCCTTCCGTGAGCAGCTGAGTGAGTTCGGAGACCGGGGCGTGCAGGAGCTGAACGTGGAGCGCCCGAACCCGCGGGGCACGCTGTGGGACCTGGTGCGAGTCGTCCCGTTCTACGCGCGCTCGTCCGTGACGCATGAGGAGTTGAGGACGTCGGACAGGGCAAGGCGCACCGAGGCGGAGGCGCAGCTGGCCACGCTCCTCCAGGGGCATCCGCTGCGGAAGCGGGCCGTGGAGGCCGCGAGCGACAACGCCTCGCTGTTCAAGGGAATCGGTTCGAGCGCGGGCATCGTGGAGGGGACCGCGCGCATCGTGCTGGACCCGGGCGCGGTGGGCACACTGGGCAAGGACGACATCCTCATCGCGAAGGAGACGGACCCCGGCTGGCTGTTCTGATGCTGGCATCGGGAGGCATCGTGGTGGAGCGCGGAAGCATGCCGTCGCACACGGCCATCGCGGGCCGGAAGTTCGGCATCCCCACGGTGGTGGGCGTGGCGAACGCGACCACGCGCATCCCGGACGGAGCGAGGGTCCGCGTGGATGGTTCCACGGGGCCGGTCACGCTGGTGGCGGCATGAGCAGGGCCGTCATGGACCGGGCGCGGGCCACGCTGCGCTTCTCCGTGCAGCGTTACCCGCCGGTGTTCTACCTGCTGGTGATCTCCCTCTGGTGCGTGAGCCTGGACGGGATGTTCGGAGTGCTCGACGGGGGCAGGGGGCTGTCGTTCTCCCTGGAACTGCTGCACGTCGCGCTGAGCATCTTCGGCGTGGGCTACTTCATGCGCATCGTGGATGAGCTGCGCGACTACGAATACGACCTGATTCACAACCCCAACCGGGGCCTGGCGAAAGGGGACGTCAGCTTCGGAGACCTGTACGTGGCGCTGGGGCTCAACGCGGCCGTGTTGCTCGGGACGAACCTGGCGGTGTCCTGGGTAAGGGCCGCCATCCTGCTGGGCATCATGGTGCACGCGCTGCTGCTCTGGTGGCTGGAGAATCACTGGGTCGCGTACCAGCGCAGCATGTTCCTGATGATTGGAGTCGCCATCCAACTCCACGTGGGCCACGGCCTCTACGTCTGGGTAGCGCACGCGGAGCGCACCGGGAGGCCGCTGAATCCCAAGGCCTGCTGGCCATCCTGGCAATGGTCTTCCTGTACCTGCACTGGGAGGTGATGCGGAAAACCGCGTGGCCCGGGACGACAAAGCCAGGAGAGAAGCTCTACTCCGACGAAGTGGGCTCCACGGTCAGCGCGGTGATTGCCGTCACGATGATGGCCGGAGCGGTGGGGCTCTACCTGTGGCTGACCACGGACTGGCTCTTCCTTCTGCCCCTGGGAATGGTCCGTCCCTTCGAAGATCCTCCTCAACGCGACCAACGTAACCGTCCGGCCAACGACGTGCCGTGAGGGATTGCCGGGATAGCGGTGCGGGGCGGACGCTTCCGGGCATGGCGAAGCAGGTGGAGAAGCCGGAGTGGACGCGGATTGCAGAAGCGTTCGAAGCGAGCGGGCAGACGCAGCGTGAGTTCGCGTTGGCGCGGGGCGTGCGGCTGAGCACGCTGCAGTCGTGGGTGTACCGGCATCGGAGGAGTGCGCCGTCGCGAGTCGAGCCGGTGAGACTCTTGCCGGTGCAGGTGGCGACGTCCCCCGATGCGACGGAGTCCCTGCTGGAGGTGGTGGCCGCGGGCGGAGCGCGGGTGCGATTCGCCGTCGGTACCGACGTGGCGTACGTGGCCCGGCTCGTCGCGGCGCTGGGACGGTGAGAGGGTGTTCGCGCTTCCGGCTTCGGTGCGCGTGGTGCTGGCGGTGGAGCCGGTGGACATGCGCAAGTCGATTGATGGCCTCATGGCCTTGGTGCGCACGGCGTGGGGCGAGGACGTCTACTCGGGGCACCTCTTCGCCTTCGTCTCCAGGCGGGGCGACCGCATCAAGGTGCTGACGTGGAGCCGGGGCGGCTTCGTGCTCCTCTACAAGCGGCTGGAGGCGGGACGCTTCCGGCTGCCGCCGGTGGACGCGGGCGCGCAGTCGGTGACGCTGGACGCCACCCAGTTGGCCATGCTGCTGGACGGCATCGACGTGGCCCAGGTGAGGCGCCAGCCCGCCTGGACGCCTCCCGGGCGTACGGGCACCTGACGCGCCCGGCCCGGGACGCGGCGCGGCGCAGGCGTGTTGAGGCTGGGTGCCCCGCGAGCTCCCCCAGGACCACTTCTGCCCCTGGCTGTCGTAGCTCGGCGTAACAGGTCCTCCGGAGTTCGGCGAACCCGGTCGGGGTGAGTTCGGCCAAACCGGTCCGCACCGGTTCGGCCAAACCGGTCCACTCGGGTGTCCCGCCGACAGGCCACGCTGGCTTCCCAAGGAAAGGGAAGTGGCGTGAGTAACCGGAGAGTGGAGATGGACCGGCTGCAGGAGTTGGTGCGGTTGCACCGCCTGGGCACGCCCGCGCGGCAAGTGGCCCGGCGTGCGGCAGCGAGGACTTGAAGCCCCTGGGCCCCGGCCGAACCTCGGTGGTGTACGAGTACGTGCCCGCCCGTTTCGAGAAGCAGGTGCACGTGCAGGAAGTCCTCGCGTGCGCGTGTGGCCGGGGCGTTGTCACGGCCCCGCCTGCCGCCCTGGTGGTGGATAGGGGCGAGTACGGCCCCGGCTTCCTCTCCCACGTGGTGACGTCGAAGTGCGCGGATGCCATGCCTCTGCACCGGCTGGCGCAGCGCGTGGAGCGAAGCGGCGTGCCCATGAGTCGCAGCACGCTGACGGACCTCTTCCACCAGGCCGCCTCCGTCCTGCTGCCTCTGTCCCAGCACCTCTTGCAATGCATTGCGTCCGCGGACGTGGTGTGGGCCGACGAGACGCCCGTGCGCGTGCTGGACGTGAAGAAGACGAAGCAGGGCTATCTTGAAGTTGCCCCGGTTCCGCAGAGCGTTCCGCGCTTTCGCCCTCAAGCGGCAGCGCGGTGCTTCTTCTCGTAACCAGCGGGTGACTCGTAGTCGAGCGCGGAGTGGCGCCTGCGCGGGTTATACCAG
>NZ_RAVX01000022.1:0-154407 GCF_003611605.1 Corallococcus sp. AB011P | reverse complement strand
ACCGAGGTACCGCAGGTGCTGCAGCAGCGGAAGCGTCCGGCCCACGAATGGATGGAGCGGGTGGGTGATGATCACCGAATCCTGCGACGACGGCTGCTTGGATGGGGTGCGCTGAGATGGGTTTCCCCGAGCCTGTCTCCAAGGGACTCGCCGCTCTCATCACCGCCACGGCGATTGCATACCTGGGCGTGGACACCGTGTGGACCCTCCTCGACGGCTGGGTGACGCTGGTGCGCCACGTGGACCAGGCCACCACGTTCCTCCAGGTGCGCGACGCGGGCGAGGCCTATGGAGCGGTGATGGGCAGGAACGCCGCGCGCATCTTCGTGATGCTGGCCACGGCGGCGATTGGCAACACGGCGGGACTCGCGATGAAGGCCCCCACCCTGCCGGGCTCCGCGCAGGCGGCGGTCGCGGTGGAGACGCAGGCGGGCCTCCAGTTCGTGGCCCTCGGAGGCGTGCGCTCCGTGGCCATGACGGCCGAGGGCTTCACCATCGCGCTGGCGCCCAACGCGGTGGCCATGTCATCGCGGTCCGGCAAGCCCCAGCGTCACCACCTGGCCACCATCCGTAATGAGAAGTCCTCAAGGAATGGCGGCCCTTGGACCCCGCTCTTCCGGCGCATCTTCAAGAAGGCTGGGATGGAGCTGAAGGACCCAGAGAACATCGTCGAGGTTCAGGGCCATCGTGGACCGCATCCCGCCGAGTACCACCAACTCGTCTATGACAGGTTGAGGCAGGTGACCTCCGAATGCCGCAGCGTGGGGGCATGCCGCGAAGCCTTGACCGATGCACTCAGGATCCTTGGCGAGCAGGCCAGAACCCATGGCACGGAACTCAATCGACTGCTGACCCGACGCCACGGAGAGCCACGACCATGACCGCCCGTTACTTCAGATTGTCAGAGGACGTCTACGCGCCGGGGCGCTGGTATCTGGGTGATCCCGTTGATGAAAAGTCCGTGGAGATCGAGGACCCGTGGATGTTCAGCGCGGGGAAAACCATCCAGGCCCCCGGCTCCCTCCTGTTTCCCATCGACGAGCCTGGGAGACCGTTGGACTACTCCGAAGCCGGTATCGGAAGTACGCCCATCCTCCACGTGAAGCTGGCCACCGTGTTCGCGGAGCTTGCGCCTGATGACGTCCAGCTCTTCGCTGTGGACATCCCTGGCCATCCCGAACAGTTCAACATGCTCGTGGCCACCCGGTTGATCCGCTGCATCGACGACAAGGCCTCCCGGGAAGTGGAGTACTGGGACCCCATCAAGCACAAGCAGCCCGAGAAGGCAGGCCAGTACTACTCCGTCGCGGGAATGCGCATCGACGCGTCGAAGGTGGGCCACGCCAAGGTCTTCCGCACCTGGGGTTGGAAGGTCGCCCTCATCGTCTCCGAGGACCTCAAGGCAGCGCTGGATCAGACTGGCGCCACCGGCATGCGGTTCACGGAAGTGTAGAGCCTCCTGCCGTGGAAGCCCGCCAGAGGGCCCTGGCACATGCCCCTGATTGTCATGATACAATCCGGTTCATGTCCCACTCCAATTGGAAGCCGCGCCTGAAACGCTCCGAGGGCCCCCTGTACGGGGCGCTCGTCGATGCGCTCGCGGCGGACATCAGCGCGGGGCGGCTTCGCGCGGGGGACCGGCTCCCCACGCACCGGGAGCTCGCGAGCACGCTGGGGACGTCGCTGGGAACGGTGACCCGGGCCTACGCCGAAGCAGAGCGGCGGGGCCTCATCTGGAGCCAGGTGGGCAACGGGACGTTCGTGCGGAACCTGCGGGACGGAGACCGCTACTCGCCCCAGCTCGACCGGACGCGCATCGACCTGGGGCCCACGGCCGTGCCCATCGTCCCTGGCGATATGGGACACCTCGCCTTCGCCGCCGCGCTCCAACGGCTGGGGGAACGCGCGGACCTGGGCGCGCTCAGTGGCTATCAGGCCCATGCGGGCACGGAGGCCCAGCGGACAGCGGGAGCCCGCTGGCTGGAGCTCGCGGGCGTGCCTGCCACTCGCGAGAACGTCATCGTGAGCAGCGGGGCCCAGCATGCGACCCTGATGGTGTTGTCCCTGCTCGCGAACGCGGACGGCCTGCTGGTGGAGGACGTCACCTATCCCGGCGTCCTCGCCGCCGCGGAGTGGCTCCGGCTGCCCACGCATCCGGTGGCGCTCGACGCGGAGGGGCTCGTGCCCGAAGCACTCGCGGAGGCCTGCCGGAGGACCAAGGCGCGGGTGCTCTACTGCACGCCCACGAACCACAACCCGACCACGGTCGTCATGCCCTTGAAGCGGCGGCAGGCGCTGGTGGAGGTCTGCCGGAAGTTCGACGTCACCGTCATCGAAAACGGCGCGCTGGCCCCGCTCGTGGCGAAGGCGCCCGCCCCCCTGGCCGCGCTGGCGCCCGAGCGGACCTATCACCTGGGGAGTCTGTCCAAGGCGGTGCTGCCCGCGCTGCGCGTCGGCTACATCCGGGCGCCGGGCTCGTCGTGGCAGACGCTGGAGCTCGCGGCCGCGGCGACGGTCTGGTCGGGGTCTCCCCTGCTGAATGAGCTGGCCACACAGTGGGTGACGGACGGAACCGCCGAGTCCCTGCGCGACGCGCGACGCGCCGAAGCCACGGCCCGGCAGTCCCTGGCGGCGAAGGTGCTGAAGGGCCATCCCTATGTCGCGCACCCCAGCGCGTACTTCCTGTGGATGCCCATCCCAGAACAACGCCGCGCCACGGAGCTGGTGGAAGCCGCTGCCGCGCGCGACGTGCTGCTCGGCCCGTCACACCTGTTCGCGGCCCGTCCGGGTCAGGCGCCCAATGCGCTGCGGGTCTCGCTGGGCGCGGCCGGCTCTCGCGAAGAGCTGGAGCGGGGATTGAAGACGCTGGCCGAGCTGCTCGGCACCACGTCCCCGGCACCGCGACGCATGGCCTGACGTTTCCCTTCACCTCGTTCCGAGGAGAGTGCCCATGACGCCTTCCCTGCCCCACCGTGGTGGACTCCTGTCGCGTGCGCGCCTCGCGCTCCTCCTGGCGGGACTCGCAGTCCCCTGGCAGGCGATGGGAGCCGAAGCCGGGGACGCCCTCCAGGCGCGGCTCGACTTCTCGGAAGCCTCGCTCCGCTGGCCGGACCGCATCCGGGACACCCTGACACCGCCCCGGTGGCTGCCCGAGGGCGACCGGTTCGTGTACGGGTCCAGGGTCGAGCCCTACCGGGACACGTGGGTCCTGGTGGATGCGAAGCGCCACACCCAGCAGCCCCTGCTGGATTCGGAATCGCTGCGGTCCCAGCTCACGGCGCTGTTCGGCAAGCCGATGACGTTGCCCGCCGTCATGCCCTTCACGCTCGCCACCGATGCGAAGGCAATCGTCTTCACCGTCCAGGGCCGGGCCTTCTCCCTGGGCCTCACCGACAAGCGGCTCGTGGCGCTCGAACCCACGCATCCGGCCGCGCTGTCGCTCGTGCCTGGCAACAGCCTGTCGCCGGACGGGGGAACGGTCGCGGTGCAGCGGGACACGGGCTTCGCCGTGGTGGACGCGAAGGGCTCGACCCGGCTGGAGCGCACTGGCACGGAGGACTCGCCCTGGCGGCTGCCCGAAGGCGCATGGTCTCCCCAGGGCCGGTTCCTCGCGGTCTGGCGCGACGACATGCGAGGCATGCATCGGCTCCCGTTGGTCGACTACAGCACCCCACTGGAGAAGGTGACGTGGGTCCCCTACTCCAAGACGGGCACTCCGCTGATGCGCTCGGAGCTGCACTTCGTCTCCGTGGAGACGGGGCAGGTGACGCCCGCGCCCGGTGACGCGGCGGAGCGCTACGACTGGTTCGCGGGCTGGCGTCCGGACGGCAGCGAGGCGCTGGTGCTCCAGCTGTCGCGGGATGGCAAGCGGCTGGACCTGGTGGCGGTAGAGCCGGTGACGGGCAAGCGCCGCCGCGTGCTGCGGGAGGAGCGGAAGGAGACCTTCGTCGCGGCGCTGGAGTTCGCGGTGGGCGGCTGGTCCCAGCAGATGAAGCCGCTGCCGGACAACCAGCACTTCCTCTGGATGTCCGAGCGCGATGGCTGGCGTCACGTCTACCTGTATGACTATTCCGGCAAGCTCGTGCGGCAGCTCACCCAGGGCGCGTTTCCGGTCCACACGGTGGTGGGCATCACGCCGAAGTCAGACGCCTTCTTCGTCACCGCGTCCGCCGAGCCCGGGGCACCCTATGACCGGTCGGTGTACCGGGCACGAATCGCGGGCGGAGCACTGAAGCGGCTGACGCCCGAGCCCGGGCTCCACCGGCCCGCGCTGTCCCCCTCCACGGGCTACTTCGTGGATGGACACTCCACGAGGGAGCAGCCAAGGGTCTGGGATGTGGTGTCCACGGAGGGGCGTCCCTCCTTCCGCTACGCGAAGTCAGACACGAGCGCCCTGGCGGAGCTGCACTACACGCCGCCGGAAGGCATCACGGTCAAGGCGGCGGACGGCGTCACGCCCCTGTACGGCGCGCTGTACAAGCCATGGGACTTCGATCCGAAGAAGCACTACCCGGTCATCGACGTCATCTACGCGGGGCCGTTCACGACAGTGGTGCCCTGGAGCTACGTGGGCCCGTATGAATCGGTCATCGCGCATTCGCTGGCGCAGCTCGGGTTCATCGTGATGGTGCTGGACGCGCGGGGCACGCCAGGACGGGGCAAGGCGTTCCAGGACGTGAACTACGGCCGCGTGGGCCAGACGGAGATTCCAGACCACGTGGCGGCGCTGAAGCAGGCGGCAGCCAGCCGGCCCTACATGGACCTGGAGCGGGTGGGCATCCATGGCCATTCCTGGGGTGGCTACTTCGCGCTGCGAGGCATGCTGACGGCACCGACGTTCTTCAAGGCAGGCTACGCGGGAGCGCCGGGCGCACTGACGGAAGAAGCCATCATCAACGAGCCGAACATGGGCCTGCTCTCAGAGAACCCAGAGGGCTACGCGACGGGCTCCAACGAAGCCCTGGCGGACAAGCTCCAGGGAGCGCTCAAGCTGATGCACGGGACGAGCGACGTGAACGCATCGCTGTCCACGACGATGCGGATGGCCCAGGCGTTGGTGCGCGCGAACAAGCACTTCGACCTGTTGATCATGCCCGGAGAGGGACACGGCCCCGAAGGCAGGTACTACCGGGACGACGTGCGCCGGTTCTTCCTGCGGGAACTGGGCGAGCCCCGGTGACGACGCGACTGTTTTGGGTGCTGCTGCTGGGGCTGCTCGTGTCGGGCTGCGCGACGACGCGGGGCGTGCGCCTGGAGGTCGATGGCGGCGAGCGGGTCGTCGTCATCCCCCAAGAGGAGGAAGACGCGTCTCCCTCCGAGGCCCGGCTGGAAAAGGACGAGTTCAAGGCGGCGGTGAAGACGCTCGCCCGGGACGTGCGGCCCTTCGCCCATCCTCTGCGGCAGGCGCGAGAGCTGTTCGGCCTGCCGGAGCGCAGCGGCCTCTTCGGGTTCAAGGAGCGAACCCGGCAAATCATCCCACTGGGCGAAGAAGAGGCACGGGAGCTGCGGCTTCTGGATGCGTCGGACGACCTGACGCGCGGCTACCAGCAGTGGTGCGGCAAGAAGCGCAAGCAGCCGGGAGACTGCCTGCGCTTGCTGGAGGAAGGCCCCTTGCTGGGCAGCGACGGCCGCTATGCCCTGGCCATGGCCATCGCGATGGACTCCGTCTGGAACGAGACGGCCGAAGCCCTGGAGGGCATGGCCAGCCCCCAGGCCGTCATCGCCTCGATGACTTCCGCCGTAACGATGTATCTGCTGATGTGGGCCATGCCCGAGCCTGTTTCCAAGGGACTCGCCGCCCTCATCACCGCCACGGCGATTGCGTACCTGGGCGTGGACACCGTGTGGACCCTCCTCGACGGCTGGGTGACGCTGGTGCGCCACGTGGACCAGGCGACCACGTTCGTTCAGGTGCGCGACGCGGGCGAAGCCTATGGAGCGGTGATGGGCAGGAACGCCGCGCGCATCTTCGTGATGCTGGCCACGGCGGCGATTGGCAACACAGCGGGACTCGCGATGAAGGCCCCCACCCTGCCGGGCTCCGCGCAGGCGGCGGTCGCGGTGGAGACGCAGGCGGGCCTCCAGTTCGTGGCCCTCGGAGGCGTGCGCTCCGTGGCCATGACGGCCGAGGGCTTCACCATCGCGCTGGCGCCCAACGCGGTGGCCATGTCATCGCGGTCCGGCAAGCCCCAGCGTCACCACCTGGCCACCATCCGTAATGAAAAGTCCGCGAAGACCGGCGGGCCGTGGACCCCTCGATTTCGGCGCATCTTCAAGCGGGCCGGGATGGAACTGAAGGATCCGGAGAACATCGTCGAGGTTCCGGGCCACCGGGGACCACATCCCAGGGCGTATCATGATCTGGTCCTGCAAAAGCTGAGTACATCCCTGGGAGACTGCCGGACCGTGATGCAATGCCGCGAAGCCTTGACGAATGCACTCCGAGCGCTTGCCGAGGAAGCATCCACCCCAGGCACTCGCATCAATCAACTCCTGACCTCGCGTCAGGGGCGCTAAAGACGTCCTATGGCTGCCCGATACTTTGAGCTCTCGGAAGATGTCCAGGAAGGTGTCTGGGTACTGGAGGTCCCCTGGAATGAGCTACGCCAGGAAGAGGAAGACCCCTGGATGTTCACGAAGGGGAGTCGTGTCCACGTGGAAGGGCACCTGACCGTTCCCATCGGAGACCCCGGCCGTCCCCATGACTTCTGCCGGATTACCTTTGGTCTGACGCCCGTTATTCACGTCAAGCTGGCGAATGTGCTCCTGGAGCACGCGGCCGACGACGTGCAACTCATCCCCGTCACCATCCCGAAGCATCCCGATCAATACGCGCTCCTCGTTGCCACGAAGCTCATCCGCTGCATCGACGAGCAGGCATCGGAAGGAGTCCGGTTCTGGGAGCCCCAGCATGGCCAGCCCTGGAAGATCGGTGAATACCGCTCCGTGGACATCATGCGCATCGACAAGTCGAAGGTGGGTGACGCGAAGCTCTTCCGTCCCTGGGGCTGGAAGGTCGCGCTCATCGTCTCCGAGGACCTGAAGACGGCGCTGGAGCGCACTGGCGCCACCGGAATGTTCTTCACGGAGGTTTGATGAAGACGCCCGCCGTGCGTCCAGGTCGCTAGAGTCCAGCGTTCAGAGGACCTCGCCCATGCCCCGCTCGGACAGCTTCATGGAGTACACGGTCGAACTGCTGAAGCCGCTCGGCCCGGTGCAGGCCCGCTCGATGTTCGGCGGCTGGGGCCTGTACTTCGGTGGCCGGATGTTCGGCCTCATCATCCAGGGTCAGCTCTACCTGAAGACGGACGACGTCACCCGCCCCGCCTTCGAGGCCGAGGGCTGCCGGCCCTTCATCTACCAGAGCCGGGGCAAGGAGCAGCCCATGAGCTACTGGACGCCGCCCACGGACGCCGAGGACGACGGCCGCCGGCTGCTGCCCTGGGCCCGCCGCGCCGTGGAGGCCTCCAACCGCGCCGCGATGAAGAAGGCCGCGAAGAAGGCACCCGCGGCCAAGAAGGCACCTGCCGCGAAGAAGGCCCCGGCAGCCAAGAAGGCCCCTGCCGCGAAGAAGAAGCCCGTCAGGCGGTCTTGATGCTGGCCACGTCGCCAAGCCCCAGCTCGGTGATGGAGACCTCGCGCATGCGGAACTTCTGCACCTTGCCGGTGACGGTCATCGGGAAGCTGTCCACGAACTTCCAGTGGCGGGGAATCTTGAACGTGGAGATGCGGCCAGTGCAGAACGCCGTCAGCGTCTCCGGCGTGAGCGAAGCGCCAGACTTCACGCGCACCCACGCCATCACCTCCTCGCCGTACCTCACGCTGGGCACGCCGATGACCTGCGCTTCGGAGATCTCCGGGTGCGTGTGGAGGAACTCCTCCACCTCTCGCGGGTACACGTTCTCCCCGCCCCGGATGATCATGTCCTTGATGCGGCCGACAATCTTGACGTAGCCCTCCCCGTCCATCGTCGCCAGGTCACCGGTGTGCATCCACCCCGCCCGGTCGATGGCCGCCGCCGTGGCCTCCGCGTTGTCCCAGTACCCAAGCATCACGCTGTAGCCGCGCGTGCACAGCTCCCCCGGCTGCCCCAGCGGCACCACCGCGCCCGAGTCCGGGTCCACCACCTTCACCTCCAGGTGCGGATGCACGCGGCCCACCGTGGCCACGCGCTTCTCCAGCGTGTCATCCAGCGGGTTCTGCGTGGACACGGGCGACGTCTCCGTCATGCCGTAGCAGATGGTGACCTCCCCCATGTGCATCCGCGACTGCACCTGCTTCATCACCTCCACCGGACACGGCGAGCCCGCCATGATGCCGGTGCGCAGCGTGCGCAGGTCGAACTCGCCGAAGCGCGGGTGGTCCAGCTCCGCGATGAACATCGTGGGCACGCCGTAGAGGGACGTGCAGCGCTCGGCCTGCACCGTCTGGAGCACCGCCAGCGGGTCGAACGCCTCGCCCGGAATCACCATGGCCGAGCCGTGTGACGTACAGGCCAGGTTGCCCATCACCATGCCGAAGCAGTGGTAGAAGGGCACCGGAATGCACACGCGGTCCTCCGGTCCGTAGCGCAGCACCTCGCCCACGAAGAAGCCGTTGTTGAGCACGTTGTGGTGCGACAGCGTCGCGCCCTTCGGGAAGCCCGTGGTGCCGGACGTGTACTGGATGTTGATGGGGTCATCGAACTGGAGCGACAGCTCCCGCGCCTCCAGCACGTCGTCGCCAATGTTCGCGCCGCCCTTCACCAGCCGGTCCCAGTCCGAGTCCAGCACCAGCGCCTCGCGCAGGCCCGCGCACCGGGGCCGCACCTCCGCCAGCATCTGCGTGTAGTCCGTCTGCCGGAAGCCCTTCGCAAAGAGCAGCACGCTCACGCCCGCCTGGTTGAGCGCGTACTCCAGCTCCGACGTGCGGTAGGCGGGGTTCAGGTTGACCAGGATGGCGCCCGTGCGCGCGAGCGCGTACTGCGACACGGTCCACTCGAAGCGGTTGGGCGACCAGAGCCCCACCCGGTCCCCCTTCTGGAGGCCCAGCGCCAGGAGGCCCTTGGCCACCGCAGTCGTCGCGTCCCAGAACTGCCGCCAGGTGACGCGGTAGTTCTGCGAGGCCACCACCAGCGCCTCGCGGTCGCCGTAACGCTCGACGGTGCGGCGCAGGTTCTGACCGATGGTCTCCCCCAGCAGCGGGGTGGTGCTGGTGCCATGGGCATAGGACAGGGCGGTCGTCATGACTTCATCGTCCCCAGGGGCCCTCGGGTCGGCAAGCGTCAGCGGGGAGCAGGGCGGCTGGACGGCCGCGACGTTTTCCCGCCAACGGCATCCACCTCCGGACCCCAGCCGTTACGCCCGGGGACGCCGGAAAAAGACCAATCCCGCCGCCATCAGCCTTTCCAGCGCCGGAAACAAAGAAAACGCCGTCACGGCACGTTATTCTGACGCAACGCCCCATGGACGATCCGAACGCCCGACTGGTAGCCACCCTGCTGGAGGCGCGGCAGCGCCACTGTTTCCCCCCGGACGTGCGAAAGGCGGCGCCGGAGTTCGTCGCGCAGGTGCTGGGGTTGCTCTTCCCCCACTTCGCGGAGCGGCTGGAGTGCAACGCCGCCGCCGTACGCCGGGACGTCACCGCGGTGGAGGCGAGCCTCCAGCGCATCCAGTCGCTGCTCGCGCCGCACTACCCCGTCTCGGACGCGGGCATGTCCTCGCGCTTCATGGCGAAGCTGCCGGACCTCTACGAGTGGCTCCAGCAGGACGCGCGCGCCATCTTCGAAGCGGATCCCGCCGCGCGCAGCGTGGACGAAGTCGTCCTCACCTATCCGGGCTTCTACGCCATCGCCATCTACCGCGTGGCGAACGCGCTGCACCGGCTGAACTTCCCCCTGCTGCCGCGCCTGCTCACCGAGTACGCCCACCAGCGAACCGGCGTGGACATCCACCCGGGCGCCACCGTCGGCCGCAAGTTCGTCATCGACCACGGCACGGGCCTGGTCGTCGGCGAGACGACGGTGATTGGCGACAACGTGAAGCTCTACCAGGGCGTCACGCTGGGCGCGCTGATGGTGGAGAAGGCGCTGGCGGACAAGAAGCGCCACCCCACCATCGAGGACGACGTCGTGGTGTACGCGAACGCCACCATCCTCGGAGGCGGCACCGTGGTGGGCAAGGGCAGCATCATCGCCGGCAACGCGTGGCTCACGCAGAGCGTGCCCGCCCAATCCGTCGTCACCCGCCGCAGCGAGGTGCGCGCGCGCCACGGCGAAGAGGGTCTGGACGTCCTCGACTACCAGATTTGAGTCTTTCCCCCACGCAGTGCCCGTTCCCCATTCACAGGAGACGCCATGAAGGTCGACAACATCCTGCAGACCATTGGCAACACGCCGCACGTGCGCATCAACCGGCTGTACCCGTCGCGCGTGACGGTGCACCTGAAGCTGGAGCGCGCCAACCCGGGCGGCAGCATCAAGGACCGCATCGGCCTGGCGATGATTGAAGACGCGGAGAAGAAGGGCCTCCTCAAGGAAGGCAGCGTCATCATCGAGCCGACGAGCGGCAACACCGGCATCGGCCTGGCCATGGTCGCCGCGGTGAAGGGCTACAAGCTCATCCTGGTGATGCCGGAGTCCATGAGCATCGAGCGCCGCCGCGTGCTGGCCGCCTACGGCGCCCAGTTCGACCTGACGGAGCGCGCCAAGGGCATGAAGGGCGCCATCGCCCGCGCCCAGGAGCTCGTCTCGCAGACGCCCAACGCGTGGATGCCGCAGCAGTTCGAGAACGAGTCCAACATCGAGGTCCACAAGCGCACCACCGCGCAGGAGATCCTCAACGACTTCCCGGAGGGGCTGGACTACCTCATCACGGGCGTGGGCACCGGCGGCCACATCACCGCGTGCGGTGAGGTGCTCAAGGCGAAATGGCCCAAGCTGAAGGTGCTCGCGGTGGAGCCGGTGAAGTCCCCCGTCATCAGCGGCGGCCAGCCGGGCCCGCACCCCATCCAGGGCCTCGGCGCGGGCTTCATCCCGAAGAACCTGCACACGGACATCCTCGACGGCACCATCCAGGTGGATGAGAAGGACGCCTACGAGTTCACCCGCCGCGCCGCGCGCGAGGAGGGCATCTTCGTGGGCGTGTCCTCCGGCGCCGCGCTGTCCGCGGTGAACCAGAAGCTGGCGGAGATGCCGGACGGCAGCCGCGTGCTCGCCTTCTGCTACGACACCGGCGAGCGCTACCTCTCCGTGGAGAACCTCTTCCCGGCGCAGTAGCCGTCGTCGTGTACCCCGGTCCGGGTGGGACGCCTCACCCGGGCCGGTACGCGCGCACCAACTCCACCAGCCGGTCCATCTCCTCGTTCGTGTTGTAGAAGTGCGGCGACAGGCGGATGCGCCCGCGCCGGACGGAGTGGGACACCGTCTTCTCCGCCAGATACGCGCTGAGCGCCCGGACGTCCGCGCCAGGCGGCAGGAAGGTGAGGATGCCCGCGCGGTCCTTCGGTTCGGGGCCCACGTCGCAGCCCAGGCCGCGCAGGCCCGCGTCCAGTCGGGCCAGCAGCTCGCCAATGCGCGCGCCGATGGCGTCCGGCCCCACCTCCAGCAGCAGCTCCAGCGCGGCGCCCATCGCGTAGATGCCGGGGTACGCGGCGCTGCCCTCCTCGAACTTCGCCGCGTCCGCACGCAGCTCGAAGTGCGAGCGGTTGAAGTTCCACGCGTCGGTGGTGCTGCGCCAGCCCACCAGGACAGGGCGCACGCGCGGCAGCACGTCCTTCGCCACGTACATGAAGCCGATGCCGGAGATGCCCAGCATCCACTTGTGGCTGTCCGCGCTGAGGAAGTGCACGCGGCTCTTCTTCACGTCCACGGGAATGCAGCCCACGCTTTGGATGCCGTCCACGCACAAGAGCACGCCGGAGCGCTCACACAATTCACCCAGCGCATCCAGGTCCGTGCGGTGGCCGGTGGCGAACTGCACGGACGACACCGCCACCAGCCGCGTGCGCGGAGTAAGCACGGACGCCACGGCCTCCGGCGTCACGCCCCCGTTCGGCGTCGGAATCTCACGGACCTCCACGCCCCGGCCCTTGAGGTGCAGCCACGGGTAGACGTTGGAGGGGTACTCGAGGCTCGTGGCGACGGCGACCTCGTCTCCGGGCTGCCAGTCCAGCCCTTCGGCCACCAGCCCCAGGCCGTGGCTGGTGTTGCGCACGAACGCGATTTCCCCAGGAGAGGCACCGATGATGCGCGCGGCGAGCCCGCGCACCTTCTCACTCTGGGCCTCCCAGCCGCGCTCATGGAGGACACCGTGATTCACCACGTCGTCCATCCAGGCCTTCACCGCGGCGGCGGCGCGCGTGCTGGTGGGCGCGACCCCGGCGTGGTTGAGGTAGAGCTGGTCCTTCAGGACGGGGAACTCGGCGCGGTAGGACTCGAACGAGGAGCTCATGGGTGGCGAGTGTAGCCACCCCTCCACCGCCCACGACACGCTCCGTAAGCCCCGTCGACTACAGGACGACCAGCAGGCCCAGCGACGCCGTGGGGTACACCGTGCGCAGGCCCAGGTTGCTGTTGCCCACCTGGAGTTCGCGCACGTCCGTGAAGGTGAAGCCCGGACCCGCCCGAGCCGACAGGCCCACGCGCCCGGAGCCCGGCCGCCACATCACGCCCAGCGTCGGCTCCAGGAAGGCCGTCGTCGTGTAGTCCTTGCGGTCCGGCATCGCCGCGCCGTCCGGGCGCGCGACGAACTCCTCCAGGCCCAGTGTCATCCCCACGAACGGACGCACCGTGCCGTCCGCCAGGAAGGCCAGCGTGTAGCGGCTGTCCACGCCCACGCCGAAGTTGAGCTTCACGTCGGCGCCACCCACGTTGGTGAAGCGCGCCTTCGCGCCCAGCGACCGGTTCCACCCGCCCGCGCGACCCAGGAGGCCGAACGCGAACCGAGAGTCCCGCGACGGCGCGACCTCCGCCCGGATGCCGTACAGCGAGCCGTCCAGCGCGGGCGGCTGCAGCTCCAGCAGGAACGCCCCGCGCCGCTGCTGCTCCTGCCCCGTGGACGCGGACGCCATGTCCTGGGCCATCGCCGGCACCGACACCAACGCCGCACCCACCGCCATCGCCTTCACCCACTGCATCGACCGCTTGGACTCGACTCGCATGGCCCGTCTCCTTCGGTTTAGCCGGATGACTAACTTAGTCACACGACTAACTAAGACTGACAACGCGGGATGTCAAGCCGACGAGCGGTCGCCGGCCTTGCGGGGGTGGGAGGCGGTGCCCTATGGGTCTGGGATGCCATCCCCCCGCCGTGGCAAGACGCCGCCTCCCCCCACCGCTCCGGAGCCTGACGCCCGGGCGCGCCTCATCGCCGCCGGACAGCGTGTGTTGGGGGAGCGCGGCTACGACGCCGCCACGGTGAAGGAGGTGGCGCGCGAGGCCGGGGTGAACCAGGGCCTGGTGCACTACTACTTCGGCAGCAAGGACGCGCTGCTGCTGGCCGTCACGCAGGAGGCGAGCCGGCAATACCTGTCGGAGCTGGAGCGGCTGCGCGCGCAGACTCCGGCGGTGGAGCTGGCGCAGACGGCCTTCGCCTGGGGCGAGAAGCTGGCCACGGATGCGCCGGGCACGTGCCGGTTGCGTTACGAGCTGTTCGCGCTGGGCCTGCGCAACCGGGAGCTGACGCCCGCCGTCGCGCAGCTGTTGGGCCAGGGTGACGAGGAGATCGCCCGCACCGTGGCGCACGTGCGCACGGGCCACGACTCGGCGCCCACCGCCGAGGACCTGCACTACGCGGTCATCATCAAGGCGTGCGTGGACGGGCTCGCGCTGCACCACCAGTTGGACAAGAGCTTCGACCCGCTGCCTGTGTACGCGCTGCTGCGGCGGATCATGCTCGCGAGCATCGAGCAGCCCGCCCCGCCCCGCGCGCCCGCGCGCAAGCCGAAGGCCCAGGGCCGGCGTGGAGCGCGCCCGTCACGCGCACGCAAGGCGCCGGGCCCTCGCCGCCGATGACAGGCCAGGGTGGCGCCAGCCTGCCAACACACGTTCAACATTCAGTGGCTTCACCAACCCGGCGGGGCGCAGGATGCCTCGCATGGACTTCCAGCCTTCCGCCAGGACGACCGAATACCTGGAGCGCGTGAAGCGCTTCATGGCTGACCACATCGAGCCGGTGGAGGGCGAATACCTCCGGGCCTTGCACGCGATGGAGGCCGGCGGTGATTGGCGCCAGTGGAAGGTGCCGCCGGTGATGGTGGAGCTCAAGGCCCGCGCGAAGGCGCAGGGGCTGTGGAACCTCTTCCTCCCGGACGCGAAGCTGGGCGCGGGCCTGAGCACGCTGGAGTACGCGCCGCTCGCGGAGCAGATGGGCCGCAGCTTCATGGCCCCGGAGGTCTTCAACTGCAGCGCCCCGGACACCGGCAACATGGAGGTGCTCTGGCGCTACGGCTCCCCGGAGCAGCAGGAGCAGTGGTTGAAGCCGCTGCTCGCGGGCGACATCCGCTCGGTGTTCTGCATGACGGAGCCGGACGCGGCGTCGTCGGACGCCACCAACATGCAGGCCACCGCCGAAGTGGACGGCGACCACGTGGTCCTCAACGGCAAGAAGTGGTGGTCCAGCGGCCTGGGCCACCCCAACGCGAAGGTGGCCATCTTCATGGGCCGCACGTCGCAGGCGGGCGCGGACCGCCACCATCAGCACTCCATGGTGCTGGTGCCCATGGACGCGCCGGGTGTGGAGATCATCCGCATGCTGCCCGTGTACGGCGACCATGACGCCCCGCACGGCCACGGCGAGGTGCACTTCCACAACGTGCGGCTGCCGGTGTCCGCGCTCATCTCCGGGCCGGGCATGGGCTTTGAAATCGCGCAGGGCCGTCTGGGCCCGGGCCGCATCCACCACTGCATGCGCTGCATCGGCGCGGCGGAGCGGGCGCTGGAGTTGATGATCGACCGGGGCATGGGCCGCACCGCGTTCGGCAAGCCGCTCATCAACCTGGGCGGCAACCGCGAGCGCGTGGCGGAGGCGCGCATCGCCATCGACCAGGCGCGCCTGCTCACGCTGTACGCGGCGTGGAAGCTGGACGACGTGGGCGCGCTGGGCGCGATGACGGAGATTTCGGCCATCAAGGTCGTGGCGCCCAACGTGCTCCAGAAGGTGGTGGACGACGCCATCCAGGTGCACGGCGGCGCGGGTGTGTCGCGCGACACGCCGCTGGCGGGCTTCTTCGCCCAGGCACGCAGCCTGCGCATCGCGGACGGCCCGGACGAAGTGCACAAGGGCGTCATCACCCGCATCGAGCTCGCGAAGCGCGGCTTCAGCAAGGGAGGTTGAACATGACGGCTCCGGTCTCCATCCCCCTGGACGAGGGCAAGGCCGTGCGCTCCGGCGAGGCGCTGGACGTGCCCGCGGTGGACGCGTGGCTGAAGGCCCAGGTGCCCTCGCTCCAGGGCACGCCGGAGGTGACGCAGTACACGGGCGGCGCCTCCAACTGGACCTACCGGCTCAAGTACGAGAACCGCGACCTCATCCTGCGCAGGCCGCCCTCGGGCACCAAGGCGAAGTCCGCGCACGACATGTCGCGCGAGTACACGGTGCAGCAGGCGCTCAAGCCCGTGTATCCGGTGGTGCCCACCATGGTGGGGCTGTGCCAGGACCCGGCCGTGCTGGGCGCGGAGTTCTACGTGATGGAGCGCATCCCCGGCCTCATCCCGCGCAAGCACCTGCCCAAGGGGCTGGACCTGGACAAGGCCCGCACGCGCCAGCTGTGCCTCAACGTGGTGGATCAGCTCATCGCGCTGCACGGCGTGGACGCGCAGGCAGTGGGGCTCCAGTCGCTGGGCAAGGGGCCGGGCTATCCGCAGCGGCAGATTTCCGGCTGGTCCGACCGCTACGAGAAGGCGCTCACCTGGAACGTGCCCCGGATGGAGCGCACGCGCGAGTGGCTGGCCGCGCACGTCCCACCGGACATCAAGACGTGCGTCATCCACAACGACTGGCGCTTCGACAACGTGGTGCTCAAGCCGGAGGACCCCACGCAGGTCATCGGGGTGCTGGACTGGGAGATGGCCACGCTGGGCGACCCGCTGATGGACCTGGGCAACACGCTGGCCTACTGGGTCCAGGCGGATGACGACGCCTTCCTGCGCATGACACGAAGGCAGCCCACGGACCTGCCCGGCATGCTCACGCGCGAGGAGGTGGTGGCGTACTACCTGGAGCGCACCGGCCTGAAGCCCGCCAACTGGACCTTCTACGAGGTCTACGGCGTGTTCCGGCTCGCGGTCATCGCGCAGCAGATCTACTACCGCTACCACCACAAGCAGACGCGCAACCCGGCGTTCAAGAACTACTGGCTCATCGTCAACTACCTGGCCTACCGCTGCCGGCAGCTCATCAAGAAAGCGGGGGGCTGAGATGGGCGCGCTCTACTTCATCCGTCACGGCCAGGCGTCCTTCGGCGCGAAGGACTACGACAAGCTGTCGGACGTGGGCGTGCAGCAGGCGCGCGTCCTGGGCGGAGCGCTGCGCACGCGGCTGCCGAAGGTGGACGTAGTGGTGACAGGCACCATGCTGCGCCACCGCGAGACAGCGGACGCGTGCCTCCAGGCGCTGGGCCAGCAGGTGGAGCCCGTGCGGACGGCAGGGTTCAACGAGTTCGACCACGAGGAGGTCGTGCACCGGCATACGCCGCGCTACGCGGACTTCGCCGTGCTGCGTGAAGAGCTGGCCGCGATGAAGGACCCTCGCCGCGCGTACCAGGACCTGTTCACCCAGGCCGTGGGGCGCTGGGTCGCGGGCGGGCACGACAGCGAGTACCGGGAGTCCTGGAGCGCGTTCAAGGCGCGCTGTCTGGAGGCGCTGGCGGCGCTCGTGGCCTCGATGGGGCCCTCCAGGACGGCGCTGGTGTTCACTTCCGGCGGCCCCATCACGGCCATCAGCCAGGACCTGCTGGGCATCCCGGACGAGCACGCGTTCCGGACGAACTGGACGCTGGCGAACTGTGGAGTCACGAAGGTCATCTACAGCGAGCGGGGCCGGTATCTGTCCACCCTCAACGAGCACGGACACTTCGAGGGCGAACACCGCGCGCTCATCACCTACCGCTGAGGTGGGGGGCTCGCGTAGCGTGAGCCCATGACGCGGTGCCTGCTCAACATCGACCTGGGGGAGCTGCCCGGGGAGGACGAACAGCTCTACGCGCTCGCGCACCTGGCGAACATCGCCTGCGGAGGCCACGCGGGGGATGCGGCGTCCATGCGGCGGGCGCTGGAGCTGTGCGAACGCCACGGCACGCTGGCGGGCGCGCATCCGTCCTACGCGGACCGGGAGAACTTCGGGCGCAAGGCGCTAGACGTGGCGCCAGAGGTGCTGCGAGCGCAGGTGGCGGAGCAGTGCGGACAGCTGGCCACGCTGGCCCGCGAGCGCGGCGTGCCGGTGCGGCATGCGAAGCCCCATGGAGCGCTGTACCACGCGGCCAACAAGTCCCCGGAGCTGGCGCGCGCGGTGGTGGACGGCGTGGTGGAAGCGCTGGGCACGGACGTCACGATCGTGGGGCCCGGCACCGGCGCGTTGAGGGACGCGGCGCGGGCGGCGGGGCTCGGGTATGCGCGCGAGGGCTTCGCGGACCGGGGCACGTTGCCGGACGGTTCATTGATTCCGCGCGGCCAGCCCGGCGCGGTGCTGACGGATGTGGGGCAGGCGCGCGAGAACACGGTGCGGCTGGCCACGGGCGGCACGGTGGACACGCTGTGCGTGCACGGCGACACGCCGGGCGCGGTGGTGCTGGCCCGCGAGGTGCGCGCGATGCTGGACGCGCTGGAGCAGCCGCCTGAGCCACTGGGAGACAGCGCGCTGCGGCTGGTGCTGCTGGAGTCGGTGGACCGGGGCCTCGCGCGCGAAGCCCTGTCCGCGCTGCCGGGCGTGCGGGACGCGGTCATCACCGAGTCCCACGCCTGCGTGTACTTCGACCCGGAGACACCGCCCGAGTCCCCGGCGCTCGTGCTGACGCGGCTGCGCGTGGCACCGGTCACGCACGTGGAGCATCCGCTCATCCGCATCCGCGTGCGCTACGACGGAGAGGACCTGGCGAAGGTGGCCGGGCACGCGGGCCTATCGGTGGAGGAAGTGGTGCGGCGCCACACGGCACGCGAGTACAGGGTGCGCTGCGTGGGCTTCCTGCCGGGCTTCGCGTACCTGGGGGACGTGGATCCGAGCATCGCGTGTCCCCGGCTGCCGGTGCCGCGCACGCGGGTGCCAGCGCTCGCGGTGGGCATCGCCGGGACGCGCACGGGCGTGTATCCGTTCGCGTCGCCAGGAGGCTGGAACCTGGTGGGCACCGCGCTGGACTTCACCGCCTTCGACCCCAAACGCGGCACGGAGCTCCAACTGGGAGCCCGCGTGCGCTTCGAGCGGGTGGAGACATGACGGCGGTCCGCCCGACCCGGCCTCCAACCTGTCCGACAGTCGGACAGGTTTTCGCTGCCCGACAGGAGGAAGCCCCCTTCATCCACTGCGGGTCCCGAGGCGGTTCCGAAGGCTTCAAGACCTGTCCGGCCAGAGCCGAGCCTCCTCGTCCACGGCAGGCGCCGAGGCGGGGGCGCGGGCTTCGAAACTTGTCCGACTGTCGGACAGGTTTCCGCTGTCCGACCAGAGCCGAGCTTCCTCCTCGTCCACGGCAGGTGCCGAGGCGGGGGCGCGGGCTTCGAAACTTGTCCGACTGTCGGACAGGTTTCCGCTGCCCGGCTGGAAAGGAGCCTCCTCATCCACGGCAGGTGCCGAGGCGGAGGCGCGGGCTTCGAAACTTGTCCGACTGTCGGACAGGTTCGTGCGGTGTGCCGCCGCCAGGGAGCCGTCAACGCCTCTCGCCTTCTCATCCACGGGGACAGGGCATGGGCATGACCGCGCGGAGTGAAGAAGCATGAGCGCCTGTATCGAGATCGTCGGCCTGGGCGCCCCCGCTACCGTGCAGGACGGTGGACGGCCCGGCGTCATGCATCACGGCGTGCCGCCCGGCGGCGCGTGGGTGCCGGAGCTGCTCGTCGCGGCGAACCGCGCGGTGGGCAACGCTCCTGGCGCCGCGGCGCTGGAGGCCTTCGGCCGGCTGGAGCTGCGCGCCCGGGGCCGCGACGTGCGCGTGTCCGTGGATGGCGAAGCCCCCAGCGTCCTCGCGGACGGCGCCACGCTCACCGTGCCCGCGCCCACCCGGCATGCCGTGCGCTACGTGGCCGTGGACGGCGCGCTCGCCGTGCCCGAAGTCCTCGGAGGCCAGGGCACGCTGTGGGTGGCCCGCATGGGCGGCTGGGAGGGCCGTCCCCTGCGCACCGGCGACCGGCTCCCGCTGGGCCCTCCCGCCACGCCGGTTGCCGCCCCTTCCGAGGCCGACCTGTCACGTCTCACGGAGGCCCTGGACCCCGCCGCCCCACTGCGCGTGCTCCTGGGCCCGGATGCGTCCCGATTCAGCGACGCGGCCATGGCGCTCCTCCTGGGCAGCACCTTCACCGTGTCGCCCTCCAGCGACCGCGTGGGCCAGCGGCTGGACGGACCTCCCGTGCCCCACGGCGACGAGGGCGGGGGCACCTGCCGCCCCATGGTGCGCGGCGCCATCCAGGTCACCCTCTCCGGCACGCCCATCGTGATGGGCCCGGACCACCCCACCACCGGGGGCTACCCCCTCATCGCCGCCGTCATCCGCGCGGACTGGGGCCGACTGGGGGCCCGCCGTCCGGGCGCCCCGGTGCGCTTCCAGGCCGTGACCCTGGAGGTCGCTCGCGACGCCTGGAGGACCCACCCCGCCCGGCCCACCAGGGCAACTTCGGACCCGGCCCGGCCGATACTGGAGGCATGACTCCTCCGAAGATTGGCCCGCGCCCCACCACCACGCCCCGCACGCCGGAGCCGGCCCTCCCGCCGCGCCCCCGCAACGAGGTGAAGCCCGGCGCCAACCAGGGCGCGTCCCTCTTCGAGTCATCCAAGGCCAAGAAGGCCCCGGTGGCCCTGTCCACCCCCGCCGCGGCCCCCCAGCAGGGCGGCCCGCGCCCCACGCCGGGCAGCTACCCCACCGCCGCGGACGTGGCGAACATCGCCGCGATGCAGGACCCCGTCGCGCGCAACCTGGCCATCACCCAGGGCTACCACGACCTGTCCGACGCCATGGGCACGCTCCTGGGCAAGGAGAACGCCAACTGGTCCACCTTCGCCACCTGGGCCTCGAAGCAGGCCGGCGTGAGCATCCGCCAGGAGGACATGCCCAAGGCCTTCGTGGACGTCCTCAAGGGCGGCGGCGCCATGGGCGAGGCCATGTCCAAGGTGGACGACCTGCTGCGCAAGCTGGGCCTGCCCGCCATGCCCACCGGCGACATCGCCAAGGCCGGCGCGGACGCGCTCAACACCGTCAGCAAGGCCATTGGCGACGGCAACCAGTTCGTCTTCCGCGAGGTGGGCCACGAGTTCGCCCGCTTCGTGGAGACCTTCCAGGGTGACACCCAGCTGGACCCCGCGAAGCTCCAGCAGTACCTGTCCGGCTTCCCCTCGGACAAGCCGCTGCTCAAGGAGGCCTTCGGCACCTACGCGCAGGCCATGTTCGAGAAGGACCCGAACAAGAAGGCCGAGCTGATGCTCCGCGCCAACGACACCGTGGGCCTGCACGAGCAGACCCAGCTCCAGTCCTTCGTGGAGAAGGCGCTCAACGCCCCGGTGAAGGAGGTCTTCGCCAACATCCTCAAGCAGAGCATCGAGGCGGGCGCCAACGCCCTGCCCTTCCCCGCCAACCTCGCCGCCAGGGCCGCCATCAAGACGGGCGCGGTGGACCTCGTCGTCAACCCGCTGGTGGACAAGCTGGCCGGCGTGTTCCGGGGCATCGCCACCGAGCACATGATGAAGCTCGCGGTGCCCGGCGGCGCGCTGAAGCTGGGCAATGATCTGCCGCCCCCCGCCGGCATGGAGTCCACGCTCTTCCCGCCGCACCTGCGCACCATCGAGGACCCGAAGCTGAAGGAGCTGCTGGGCCGCCTGGACAAGACGCCCGACAGCCTCACGGGCACCGCCGCGAAGGACTGGAGCAAGCTGGACCAGCGGATGAACTACATCGTGGACCTCTTCCGCTCGCGCCAGTCGGATCCGCACCTCTTCGACCAGCCCTTCGGCAAGGAAGCCCACTACCCCGTGGCGCCCTCCAAGCCGCGCCCGGTCGCACCCGCGGTGTCGTAGGCCCCGCGCCCACCCATGGGGGGATGTCCGCCGCCGTGAATTCGCGGCGGTCCGCTGCGTCCATCAGGGCATCCGACGCACTTGATGGAGCCCCCCATGTCGAAGTGGCTGCTGGCAACGATCGCGCTGTCCCTCCCGGCCCTGGCTCACGCAGGCGGTCCCCGCGGCAACAACCACGGCGAGCAGACCCGTGACCGCCAGGAGCTGAGGCAGGACGCGCGCGAGACCCGGGATGACCATTACGACCTGCGGCAGGTGGAGTCGCTGCTCTCCCGGTACGACTCCGCCCGTGGCCGCGCGGCGCGCCGCGACCTGCTCCAGGTGGAAGAGGACGTGCGCCGCTACGTGGCGTCGGAGCTGAACGAGACCCGCCGCGAGCTGGCCCAGGACAAGCAGGAGGCACGCTCCAGCGCCCGCGAGGCGCGCTACGACGACAACCGCCGCGACGCCCGCCAGGACCACCGCGATGACGTGCGCGACGCCCGCCAGGAGTCCCGCGCCCTGCGGCAGACTCGCTCCATCTCCCAGGAGCTCAACAACCTCTACGGCCGGATGGACAGCGGCAGCCTCTCGCGCAAGCGCATGCTCATCGCCGACCTGGTCCAGCTCGCCCGCAGCGAGACGGCGCAGAACCGCCAGGAGACGCGCGAGGACCGCCGCGAGGCCCGCGAGGACAGCCGCTGGCACTGACCCCGCGTCACGCGTCCTCGGCGGCGGTGAAGCCCTCCAGCCGCTCGATGCCCAGCTTCTTCATCCGGCTCTGTAGCGTGGACGGCTTGAGCCCCAAGAGCGCCGCCGCGCCGCCTTCACCGTAGACGCGGCCCCGGGTGAGCGCGAGCACCCGCAGGATGTGCTCGCGCTGCACCGCCGCCAGCGTGGGCACCTTCGCCCCCGCGGGCAGCGGCGCCGGGGTCTCCTCCACCGTCACCGGGCCCGGCACCTCCCGCGCGCGCTCGCCGTTCGACAGGTCGAAGGACTGCGCCGTCAGCTCCTGCCCGCGCGTGAGGATGGTGGCGCGCTCCAGCGCGTTCGCCAGCTCGCGCAGGTTGCCGGGCCAGTCGTAGGACGCCAGCCGCGTAAGCCCTGACGTCGACACCCGCATGCCCCGCCGGCCCGTGCGCTTCGCCTGTTCCTCCAGGAGGAACACGGTGAGCTGCGGCAGGTCCTCGCGCCGCTCGCGAAGGGGCGGCAGCCTCAAGGGGAAGACGCTCAGACGGTAGAAGAGGTCCTCGCGGAAGCGCTTCTGCGCGATGGCCTGGTGCAGGTCCACGTGCGTCGCCGCCAGGATGCGCACGTCCGCCCGCACCGTCTTGTCGCTGCCCACCGGCTCGAACGACTTCTCCTGGAGCGCGCGCAAGAGCTTCGCCTGCAGCTCCACCGGCAGCTCGCCAATCTCATCCAGCAGCAGCGTGCCCCCGTGCGCCATCTGGAAGCGGCCCGCCCGGTCGCGGTTCGCGCCGGTGAAGGCCCCCTTCACGTGGCCGAACAGCTCGCTCTCCAGAAGGCCCGCCGGAATGGCCGCGCAGTTGAGCGACACGAAGGGCTGGTCCGCCCGCGCGCTCCAGCGGTGGATGGCCCGCGCCAGCCGCTCCTTGCCCGTGCCCGTCTCTCCGGTAATCAGCACGGGCGTGTCCGTCTCCGCCACCTGCCGCGCGCGCAACGACAGGTCGCGCATCACCGGGCTCAAGGAAGTCTCCAGGATGCCTTCCGAGTCCCCGCCCAGCTGCGACTCCAGCAGCTTCGCGTGCTCGTGGTCCTGGCGGTGCAGCCGCTCCGCCGTCGCGCGCTGCTCCGCGCCCTGGAGCGCGGTCGCCAGCATCTGGCCGTAGACCTCCACCAGGTCCACCACCGGCTGCGCGTACGTCTCACACTGCACGCGGTCCAGCGTCAGCACGCCGTAGCAGCGCTCCCCCGCGCACAGCGGGACCACCATGCATGAGTGCCCCGCGGGAAGGTCCAGCACCCCGTCGAACGGGTCGCCGTCCCCGTGCGAGTGGTCCTCCTCCGTGAAGGCCCGCGCGCGCCGCGTCTCCAGCGCCTGCTTCAGGGACGGAAAGTCCGCCAGTTGCAGGGAATGCTTGCGCACCGCCTGGTTCGCGAGCGGGCCGCGCGCCGCCACCGCCTCCAGCCGTCCCTCCTTGAGGAGGAACAGCGTGGCCAGGTCGAAGGGCACCACGCGCGTGAGCCAGTCCAGCCCACGACGCAGCAGTTCGCCCACCCCTTCCTCGGTGGCGGCCAGCTCGACCAGTTCCCGAGCGTCCTGCGCGACTCCTGGCTGACGCCCCATCAGTTCATCCGACATGGACTAGCGATAATAGCGGACCACCGAAATTGCAGTGCGTCCGGCACCGGGATTTCGTTGCTCACCGGCGCTACAGCCCCGTTGGCCAGGCCGGCGGCCGGGACACAGGCCGTGTGCCCCCTCGGCTGCCCGTGTACCCGCCTTGCGCCCATTTCGCTCCGGGTCGGCGTCACCCCGTGGGTGGAGCATCGTCAAACACAACATCTCGATACAGACATGCCTGTCATCCCAGCCGGCTCACGGTGCGTGTGAAAGCCACCCCGGAGCCCGCGCAGCCCATCCCATACGCAACATCCAGGTATCGGCCTAAGAAGACAAATCCCAGAAAACATCTTGTTGACAAGCATTGAAGCATCCGGATACTCCAGCCCCATCCAGAACATGAATTTGAGAATCATCATCAAATTCACAAGCGAATGAAATCGCGACACATCCGTGCGCGGCGCGTCCGGAGGCTCCGCCTCCAGACAGCGGGCGGATGCCGTTGCCTGTCTGCTCCAAAGCCAACGCTGCTCCAGGGTGCCCCTCGTCTCCCGTGACGGGTCGGCACGTGCGGTGACAACCCAAAGACTCTCCTCCTCCCTCCCAGACCGGGTGGGCTGACGCGGTTTTGCGCGCGCCAGGAACCCAACCCCATACATCAGCAGCGCTCCGCTGATTCATCCCCACCGTGGCGACACCGTCCGCCCCGCATGGCCGGAGTGTATCCAGACATCCATGTCTGGCCATGGCGAGCCAGACCACGACCGCGGTGTGCCGCGGCTTTTCCAAGACGTGATTCCAGCCCCCTCCCCCACCCGGCGCATGTCCATGCGCTGGCGGCAATACGCATCATCCAAACCAAGACTGGAGACAGTAAAACCATGCAGACAGAGACTGAGCAGGGAACGCGAGGAGCAGACATGCCTCCTCGCTGGCCGCGGCGCCCATCGTCGGTGCTGGCGGGGTCCCGAGAGGGCCTGGCCGCGGTGACGGCGGCCCTGACGGGCGCAGTGGGCAGCGCGCTGGCCGTCGCGCGGTGGCCCTCGGGCCCCTTGCGCGCCGGGACTCCGGAGGACGTGCTCGCCGCCGCCCGGGCGGCGCTGGGCGGGGACGGCATTCCCGAGGAAGGCATGGGCGTGGAGGCGGCCCTGTCCCGGCTGGGGCGGGTGCTGGTGGAGTACGGGCTGCACCTGTCGCACCCGCACGCGGTGGCGCACCTGCAACCGCCCCCGCTGGCGGTCGCGGTGGCCGCCGATGCGCTGGCCAGCGCGAGCAACGCGTCGCTGGACACCTATGACTCCGGGCCCTCCGCCATCGCCATCGAGCGCTGGCTGATCCAGGGCCTCCTGGAGCTGGCCGGGCTCTCGGCTCGGGCGGACGGGGTGCTCACCCCGGGCGGCTCCATGTCCAACCTGATGGGCCTGATGCTGGCCCGGGACGCGGCGGCGCTGCGCCGGGGCATCGACACGCGCCGGCAGGGCGTGGCCGCGCTACCGGGCCCGGTGGTGCTGTGCTCGGAGCTGGCGCACTTCTCCGTGCACCGGGCCTGCGCGGCCCTGGGGCTGGGCGAGAACGCCGTGCGGCCGGTGCCCACGGACGCGCGCCGGTGCATCCGCCCGGACGCGCTGGCGGCCCTCCTCCGGGAGCTGCCGCCGGAGCACACCCCGCTGGCCATCGTGGCCACGGCGGGCACCACGGACTTCGGCAGCGTGGATCCGCTGCATGCCATCGCGGACATCGCCGCGGAGCACGGCGTCTGGCTGCACGTGGACGCGGCCTACGGCTTCGGCGCGCTGTTCTCCGAGCGGCTCAAGGGCCGGCTGGACGGCGTCTCGCGGGCGGACTCCATCACCCTGGACCTGCACAAGCTGGGCTGGCAGCCCGCCGCCACCAGCGTGCTGCTGGTCTCCGACGCCAGCGCCTTCGCCGCGCTGGACCGGCAGGTCGCCTACCTCAACCCGGAGGACGACTCGGAGGCGGGCTATGACGGCCTGCTGGGCCGCAGCCTCCAGACGACGCGCCGGCCAGACGCGGTGAAGGTCGCCGCCACGCTGCTGGCGCATGGGCGCCGGGGCCTGGGCGACATGGTGGACGCCTGCCACGACCTGGCCCGCCACGCCGAGCAGCGCATCCTGGCGGAGCCGGAGCTGGAGCTCGTGGCCCCCGCCGAGCTGACCACCGTCGTCTTCCGCTACCGCGTCCCCGAAGCCCCTTCCCGCGAGGACGAAATCAACGGCGCCCTGCGCCGCCGCCTCTTGGAGACCGGGGCCGCGCTCATCGGCCGCACCGCCGTCCGCCTGGACGGGCCGGGCTCACCGGAGCGGGTCTGCCTGAAGTTCACCCTCCTCAACCCCACCACCACGCCCGAGGACATCGACGCCCTCGTGCACACCGTCCTCGAAGCCGGCCGCGCCCTGTCGCCGCGCTTCCAGAAGGGGGCCGCATGAGCACCGCCCTTGCCCTGACGCCCTCCCCCGCCGTGGATCCGCTGGAGCACGCGGACGCGCGCCTGTCCGCGGAGCACGCCCACCTGGAGGCGCTGCTGCGCTGCTGGCTCCTGGAGACCCATACCCCCGTGCACCCGGGGCCGCTGCGCGTGTCCCTGCCCGGGTCGGGGCTCGCGCTCACCACCGAGGTGACCCACTGCTCCCCGAGCGGCTGGCACCGCTTCGGGCCGGTGTCCCTGGAAGGACCGGGCGGCGCGACACGGGCGGACCCCGTGCTCGCCGTGGCGCTGGTGGCGCACGAGGCCGCGCTGCGCGGTGGCGCCGCCCGCCGGGGTGGCGTCCCCGCGGGCCAGGTCGCGGACCTGGTGGAGCGCACGGCCGAGTCCGTGCGCCGGGTGACGGACTTCGTGGGCCACCGCCGCGCCCGGCCCCAGCCGCCGGCCGGAGTGGACGGCTTCCTGGACGCGGAGCAGGCGCTGCTGCTGGGCCACCTGCACCACCCGGCCCCCAAGAGCCGGGACGGGCTGTCCTCCACGGACAGCGCGGACTTCTCCCCGGAGCTCCGGGGCTCGTTCCGGCTGCACTGGTTCGCCGCGGATCCGTCCGTGGTGTCCCACGACGCGGTGGCGGGCGCGCCGTCGCTGTCGGGGCGGGACATGGTGGCGCTGATGGCGGACCTGGCGGAGCGGCCCCGGAACGACGGCCGCGTGCTGGTGCCCGCCCACCCGTGGCAGGCCCGGGACGTGCTCCGCCGGCCGCGCATCGCGGCACTCATTGAAGCGGGCCTGCTGACGCCGCTGGGCGAGCTGGGGCCGCGCTGGTGGGCCACGTCGAGCGTGCGCACCGTCTACCGCCCGGACATGCCGGTGATGCTGAAGCTGTCGCTGGGCCTGCGGCTGACCAACTCCCGCCGGGAGTCCACCCGCACGGAGCTGCGCCGCGGCCTGGAGATCCACCGGCTGCTGGACGCGGGCTACGCGAGCGCCACCACCGCCGCGCACCCGTCTTTCTCCATCGTGAAGGACCCGTCCTGGCTGGCGGTGGACGAGCCCTCGCGGCCCGGAGGTCCGGAGGTGACGGGCCTGGACGTGGCGGTGCGAGAGGTGCCGTCGCGCGTCGCGGACCTGCGCTGCCTCGTGGGCCTGGTGGCGCCGCGCCCGGGCCTGGGGCGCAGCATGCTGGGCACGCTGGTGGCCGCGCTGGGCCCGGGCGCCGCGGAAGCGTGGGTGGCCGACTACACGGACCACGTGCTGGTCCCCATGCTGCACCTGTACGCGTCCACCGGCATCGGACTGGAGGCGCACCAGCAGAACACGCTGGTCCAGTTGGATGCCCGGGGCCACGTCGTGGGCTCCGCGTTCCGCGACAACCAGGGCTACTACCTGGCCTCGTCCCACCTGCCCCGGCTGCTCGGGCTGCTCGGCGTGGAGGCCTCCACGCTGGCCGTGGTGGACGACGCCCTCGTCGACGAGCGGCTCTCCTACTACCTCCTGCGCAACCAGGCCCTCGCGGTCGTGGGCTGCCTGGGCTCCGAAGGGCTGGGCGACGAGCGCCGGCTGCTCGGGGTGATGGCGGGCCGGCTGCGTGAGGCACTGCCGTCGCTGGCCGCCGCGGGCCCCACGGGGGACCGGCTGGCGCGCCGGTGGCTGGAGGCGGACATCCTCCCCACCAAGAGCAACCTGCTCACCCGGCTGCACGGTATCGACGAGGTGCTCGCGCCGCTGGACGCGCAGTCCGTCTACCTCGACGCGCCCAACCCCCTGCGCGAGGCCCGGCGATGAGCGCGCTCGCACAGGCCCTGACGCCGGACGCGGACGTGCCCGCGCCCCCGCTGCCCCAGCTCCCCGCCCCGTGGCTGCTCAGGCCCGCGAGCGTCTCCGAGGACCTGGAGCGCCTGGTGCGGTGGATGCACGCGCCGCACGTGGCCGAGTTCTGGAAGCAGGCCTGGCCGGAGGACCGCTGGCGCGCGGAGCTGGAGCGGCAGCTGGCGGGAACGCATTCGCTGCCGTGCATGCTCGAACGGGACGGCGTTCCGCTCGCGTACCTGGAAATCTACCGCGTGGTGCGCGACCGGCTGGCCGGGCACTACGCGCAGCGGCCCCACGACCTGGGGGTCCACGTGGCCATTGGCGAATTGGGCGGCACCGGGCGCGGCCTGGGCCGCTCGCTGTTGCACGCGGTGGCGGAGGGGCTGCTCGCCGCGGACCCCGCCTGCACCCGGGTGGTGGCCGAACCGGACTCACGCAACGCGCCCTCGCTGCGCGCCTTCTCCGCCGCCGGCTTCCGGGCCGTTGGCGCCATCTCCCTGCCGGACAAGGCGGCGACGTTGTTCGTCTACCCCCGCTCCGAGAAAGACCTTCCATGAATCCCCTGACCGCTGAAACCGCTTCCGAACACGACGTGGTGGCCATTGGCTGTGGCCCCTTCAACCTGGGCCTGGCGGCGCTCGCCTCGCGCGTGGAGGGCCTGGACCTGGTGGTGCTGGAGGCCCAGCCGGGCCTGCACTGGCACCCGGGACTGATGTTCGACGAGGCCCTGCTCCAGCTCAGCTTCCTGGCGGACCTGGTCAGCCTCATCGACCCCACGCACCCGCTGTCGTTCCTCGCGTACCTGGGTGAGAAGGACCGGCTCTACCCGTTCTACATCCGCGAGCGCTTCCACCCGACGCGGCGCGAATACGAGGACTACCTGCGCTGGGCCGTGACGAAGCTGCCGTCCGTGCGCTTCTCGCACCGCGTGGAGTCCATGGACTGGGACGCCGGGCGCCAGCGCTTCGTGCTGCACGTGCGGCGCGGGGAGGGCGAGCGCGTGACGATGCTGGCGCGCGACGTCGTCATCGGCATCGGCACGGAGCCGGCACTGCCCCGCGCGCTGGCGTCGCTGCCGGAGGGCCGCGTGGTGCATACCGGCCACTACCTGCACCGTCAGCGGGACGTGGAGGCCGCGCGCCGGGTGACGGTGGTGGGCTCCGGGCAGTCCGGCGCGGAGGTGGCCCTGCACCTGCTCCAGCGCAACCTGGCGGGCGGCGCCGCGGTGAGCTGGCTCACGCGCACGGTGTCCTTCGCGCCGCTGGACTACACCAAGCTGACGCTGGAGATGACCACGCCGGCCTACGTCCGGTACTTCCACGCGCTGCCCCAGCCCACCAAGGACCGGCTCGTCGCCGAGCAGTGGCGGCACTACAAGGGCATCTCCACGGAGACCCTGGAGCAGCTGCACGACGTGCTGTACCGGCGGGAGCTGGAGCAGGGCCTGGCTCCGGTGGAGCTGCGCTCCAGCGTGGCGGTGGACGACGCGTCCGTGAGCCCCGCCGGGGACGTGGTGCTCCAGTGCCGGCACCTGGACACCGGCGAGACGTTCGAGCACACGACGGCGCTGGTCGTCGCGGCCACCGGCTACAAGCAGCGCTCGCCCGGGTTCCTCAAGCCCATGGAGCGGCAGCTGCGCTGGGACGACCAGGGCCGCTACCGCGTCCGCCTGGACTACTCCGTGGAGCTCGCTCCCGACATCCAGGGCCGCGTCTTCGTCACCCACGCCGACCTGCACAGCCACGGCGTGGCCGCGCCGGACCTGGGCATCTCCGCGTTCCGCAACGCCACCATCCTCAACACCCTGCTGGGGCGCGAGGTCTTCCGGCTGCCGCGGCGCACGGCCTTCTCCAGCTTCGGCGTCCCTGAGCGCTCCGGCGACGAGGCCCACCCCGTGGACAGGCCCCAGGTGCCGCACGCGCACCCGGTGGTACTGAGCGAGCCGCCCCGGCCGGTCGGCCCGCGCCTGTCGGAGGCTTCATGAGTACGCGGTCGCAGCAAGCCCCGGCGGCGGAGTCGGCCACGCACGCCAGCGCGGAGGCCCGCCGCGCCGCGCGGTGGACGTTCGCGCTGGTGAGCGCGGGGGGCGTGGTGATGACGCTGGACGTGACGGTGGTCAACGTCGCGCTGGCGGCCATCGCCGCGGACTTGAAGGCCGGGCTGAACCAGGTGCAGTGGACGGTGTCCGCGTATTCGCTCGCGTTCGGCGCGCTGCTGCTCACCGCGGGCGCGCTGTCCGACCGCGTGGGCCGGCGGAGCGTCTTCGTCGCAGGCACCGCCCTGTTCACCGTCGCCTCCGTGCTGTGCGGCCTGGCCCCCGACGCGGGCACGCTGGTGGCCGCCCGCGTCGCCCAGGGCCTGGGCGGCTCCATGATGTTCGCGCCCGCGCTGGCGCTGCTCGCCGCCGTGTACGAGGGCGCGGAGCGTCAGCGCGCCATCGCCACGTACGCGGCCATCGCCTCCGCCGCGGGCGCGCTCGGGCCCGTGGTGGGCGGCGTGCTGGTGGAGCTGGTGGGCTGGCGGTGGATCTTCCTGGTCAACGTCCCCATCGGCCTCTGGGTGGTGGCGGGCGCGCTGACCCGGATGCCCGCGCTCACGCCGAAGGACACCCACCGCAGCCTGGACCTGCTGGGGGCGCTGCTCGCCATCGGCGTGCTGCTGTCCCTGCACTACCCCCTGATGATGGGGCCGGACGCCGGTTGGGGCTCCGCGCACGTGTGGGTGCCGGCGTGCGCGGGCGGGGTGTTCCTGGTGGCGCTCATCGCCAGCCAGCGCCGCCCCGGCGCCATGCTGGACCTGGAGCTGTTGCGCATCCCGGAGCTGTCGGGCGCGGCGGTGCTCGGGTTCCTGGCGCGCATGTCCAGCCTGGGCGTGCTCGTCTTCACCACGCTGTGGTTGCAGCGCGCGGCGGACGGTTCGCCCCTGGTGGTGGGCCTGCGGCTGCTGCCGCTGACGGGCAGCCTGCTCGTCGTGGGCATGTTCATGGCGCGCATCCAGGCGCGATTCAAGGCGTCCACGCTGGTGGCCAGCGGCTTCGCCTTCCAGGGCGCGGGGCTGGCCTCCCTGGCGCTGGGAGCCGCCCTCGCCTCGCCGTGGGTGAACTTCCTGGGGCTCATCCTGATGGGCACCGGTGGCGCCGTCCTCTTCCCGCCGCTGATGGGCGTGGCGGTGAGCGTGGTGCCCCCGGAGCGCGCGGGCATGGCCTCTGGACTGACCAACGCCTGCTACCCCCTGGGCACCGCCACGGGGGTGGCCGTCTTCGGCGCCGTGTTCTCGTCGCGGCTGGGCGCGGCGCTGTCCCAGGCGTCGCTGCCGGCCGACGTGGCCCGGCACACGCGCACGGCGGTGGAGACCGGGCAGTTCAGCGCCGTGGAGTCGTCCCTGTTGCCGCTGGCCACCTCGGCCTTCGGCGACGCGTACCTGGCCGTGTGCCTGTCCGCCGCCGCGGTGTGCCTGGGCGGCGCCGTCATCGCCCTTGCCGTCCTCTCCCGCTCCGCGCCCCGGGCCTCGCGCCCGGCCGTCGGAGCCCCCTCCCTTTCCTTGAAGGAGTCCCCGTGAACCCCCGTAACGAAACCACGAACCTCGAGTCCCCCGTCGCCCCCGCGCACCTCGCGGCGGCCTCCAACGCGGCGGTCCCCCACGCGTCCACCGGGACCGGTGAACACCCGGTGCCCGCCCTGTCCGACGTGAGCCCCGCCGACTGGCGCGAGGCCAGCCGGCGGCTCTTGGCCAAGGCCCTGGGCGAATGGTCCTTCGAGGAGATGCTCAAGCCCGTCGAGGACGGCGGCGAGGGCCGCTACCGCGTGGACCTGGGCAGCGGCACGTCCTACCAGTTCCGCGCACGGCCGGGCGCCTTCGGCTGGATGAAGGTGGACCCCGCGTCCATCACCCGCAGCGCCACCGGCATGCTGGGCAACAGCATCGCGGAGCCCGCCTGGGACGCGCTCCAGTTCCTCGCGGACGCCGCGTCCACGCTGAACACCGACGCGTCCACGCTGGCCACCTACTTCAACGAGCTGTCCTCCACGCTGGCGGTGGACGCGGCCCGCATCACGCACGGCGGCCACACCGCCGCCCAGATGCGAGGGCTGGGCCACACCGAGTTGGAGTGCCACATGACGGGGCACAACTGGCTGGTGGCGAACAAGGGCCGCGTGGGCTTCTCCGCGTCCGACGTGCGCCGCTACGCCCCGGAGGCGCGCCAGCCGGTGCGGCTGCGGTGGGTGGCGGTGCACCGGGGACTGGCGGAGTTCCGCGGCACGTCGGAGCTGTCCGAGCAGGCCATCCTGGAGCGCGAGCTGGACGCGGCGACGCGCGCCCGCTTCACCCGCGTCCTCACCTCGCTGGACCTCAAGCCGGACGCCTTCGTGTGGATGCCCGTGCACCCGTGGCAGTGGGAGCACGCGGTGCAGGTGCTGCACGCGGCGGACGTGGCGCAGCGGCGCATCGTGCCCCTGGGCGAGAGTCCGGACGAGTACCTGCCCGGCCAGTCCATCCGCACCATGGCCAACATCACCACGCCGGGCCGCTATGACGTGAAGCTGCCGCTGCGCATCCTCAACACGCTGGTGTGGCGCGGCATCCCCCCGCACTGCACGCTGGGCGCGCCCGTCGTCACGCAGTGGCTCAAGTGCCTGCTGGACAGCGACCCCTTCCTCACGGACACCTGCCGCACGGTGTTCCTGGGCGAGGTGGCCTCCGTGACGGTGCGCCACCCGTACCTCTCCAAGGTGGCGGAGGTGCCCTACCAGCACCTGGAGACGCTGGGCTGCATCTGGCGCGAGCCCGTCGCCGCGCGGCAGGACGCCTCCGAGCGCGTGCGCACCTTCGCGTCGCTCTTGCACGTGGACAACCAGGGCACGGCGTTCGTCGCGGAGCTGGTGCGCGCGTCGGGCCTGGGCGCGGAAGCGTGGCTGCAGCAGCTGTTCGACACGCTGCTCATCCCCATCATGCACGTGCTGTATCGCTACGGCATCACCTTCAACCCGCACGGGCAGAACACGCTCTTGGGCTTCGACGGCGACGACGTGCCCCGCCGGCTGTACCTGAAGGACTTCGTGGACGACGTGTGCGTGTCCTTCACGGACGTGCCGGAGCGCGGCCCGGAGCCGGACGGCCATGACCACGTGCTGCCGCGCAAGCACCCGTCGGTCATCCGCCAGCACGTGGTGGATCAAATCTTCGTGGGCCACTTCCGCTACCTGGCGCCGCTGTGCGAGGAGCAGCTGGGCGTGCCGGAGCAGGCCTTCTGGCGCCAGGTGCGCAGGACCATCCTGGCCTTCCACCAGAAGAACCCGGAGCTGCGCGAGCGCTTCGCCGAGTACGACCTGCTGGTGCCGCGCATCCCGCGCTACGCGCTCAACCGGGACCGCATCGTCGTCACCCGCTACACCGACCGGGCCCTGCGCCACGCGCTGTACCCGAACGGGACGCTGCCCAACCCGCTCGCGCAGGACTGACGCCGCGCGGGGGAGCGGGCCGCTTCCTCAGAAGTCCGCCGTCAGCTTGACGGACAGGAAGCGGCCCGGCCGCTGCACGCCGAAGAAGTCGTAGGCCTTCGCGTTCGTGAGGTTGAGCACCTCCAGCGTCCCGCCCAGGCGGGGAGAGCCCTCGCGCACGTAGGAGAGCGCCAGGGAGTGGACGAGCTGCGCGTCCACCTCCTGCTTGTACTGGCGCAGGCCCTGGCTCTCCCAGCCCCGGAAGAACCCGTGCACGTAGCGCGAGCTGAAGCCCAGGGACGCGACGTCGGTGGGCTTGAACAGCGCGCGCCGCTGGAGCCGCGCCGACGCGTTGGCGAAGAGCCACGGGCGGTTGGGGATGCGGTCGCCGTCGAAGGCCGCGAAGGCGCCCGCGCCGCCCGCGTTGCGGAAGTCCTGCCAGGTCGCGTTGGCGTCCAGCGCCAGCCAGTCCCCCGGCACCGTCCACCCCGCGGACGCCTCCACGCCCAGGGACCGCGCCGCGTAGACGTTCTCGTAGCTGAGGGTGGTGTCGTTGCCCAACAGCACGATGAGCTGATCCGCGAAGCGGGCGAAGCCGCCCACGCTGCCGCGGAAGTGGCCCAGCCCGGTGCCCAGGTCCTCCAGCGCCAGCTCCAGGTTCGCGTTGTGGCTGGCCTCGGGCCGCAGCGCCAGGTTCGCGGCCACCAGGACGCCGTCACCGAACAGCTCGTCCGGGCCGGGCAGGCGCGTGGTGTATTCGTAGGACGCCTTGGCCAGCAGCCCGTGCGGCAGGAACAGCCGCAGGCCGTCGCCCACGCCCAACCGTTCGCTGGCCTGGTCGCGGCGCAAGACGTCGCCGGCGGCGAGCACCTCCTCCGACGCGGAGCGCATCACGTAGCCCTTCACGAAGGCCACGTTCTTGAGCAGCCCATCCGCCAGCATGGCCTCGTGCTCCAGGCCCCCCACCAGCGTGAGCAGGTTCCTGCGCGCGTCGAGCGGGTCCCTCTGCCCGGTGTCCTGCTTGAGCCGGTCCTGCCCCTGGCGGCTCACGAAGGTGGGCGCCAGCGTGAAGCGCAAGCGCTGTGACTCCGACAGCTCGTAGCCCGCGTGAAGACGCGCCAGGGCGCTGTGCTGCCAGAGCGTCTGGTCCGTGGGCGTGGCGCCCAGCTCGCCCGGCTGGCGGCGCTCGGTGACCGGGGTGCCGTACCAGTCGTAGACGAACATCGACGTGTCGCGGAAGTCGGTGTCCCGGCGGCTGTAGCCGCCCACGGCCTCCAGCCGCAGCCTCCCGGACCCCAGCCCGCCCCGGGCCCAGGTGGCCAGCGCGCCATAGCTGGATTCGGAGGAGAGCGCCTCACCGTACGGCACCGTCATCACCACGTTGTGCTGGAGCTCCTTGCGGTAGCGCGACCCGAACGCGCGCAGCGACAGGCGCTCCGCGAAGGGCTTGTCGACGACGCCCAACTCCAGCCCGGCGCCTCCCGCGGCGAAGCCGTCGTGGAAGCGCGGCACGCGGGCCGGCTGGAGCCGCCCCCGGTCGTCCGGCACCTCCACGTCCACCGCGTAGTCGTTGCGCGCGAAGTCCCCGAAGGCGTGGCCGCGCAGGAACACGCCGCTCGGCCCCAGGCGGTACTGGCCGGAGACGGAGCCCCGGTACGTGTCGAACGAGCCCGCCTGCAGCGACGCGGACAGGCCGTCCTTCTCATTGCCGTCCGACGAGACGAGGTTCACCGCGCCGCCCAGCGCGTCCGCGCCGAAGCGCACGGGCACCACGCCCCGGTACACCTCCACGCGCTTGAGCAGGTTGACCGGCACGTTGGCGATGCCCAGCCCGAAGCCCGCGAGCTCCAGCGGAACGCCGTCCAGGAAGAAGCGGACCTGCTCCCCCGTGAAGCCGTTGAGCGAGAAGCGGGCGTTGGACCCCAGGCCGCCGGTGCGCTGCACGCTGACGCCGCTGTTGCGGCTGAGCACCTCGCCCAGGTCCGCCGTCTGCTGCTTCGCGGCCTCCAGCTCCACCACGCGGACCGACTCCGCGGACAGGGCACGCTCCTCCGACTTGCTCAGCTCGCGGCCCGTCACGCCGATGGTGGTCCCCATGTCGAGGGCCACCTCCAGCCGGGCCTCCACCTCCGTCCGCTGCCCCGCCGACACCTGGACGCGCCAGGCGCGCGGCTCGCAGCCGGGGACGTAGACGTGCAGCTCGTAGTCGCCGGGGCTCAGCCCCTTCACCTGGAAGCGGCGGCGCGCGTCCATCCCCGGCGCCCGGGTGTTCCCACCCGGCTCCAGCAGGAGCAGCTCCGCCTTCCCCAGGTCCCCGTCCGCGCACGCGGTCAGCTGGCCCGAAAGCTCGCCCACGCCCGGCGCGGGCACCACCGCGTCCTGCGCCAGCGCGGGCACCGACAGGCACAGGGCCAGCGCCCCCAGGGCCCGCTTCCAGCCCACGCGCGAGCGCGAGCGGGGGAGACACACGGGCGAGGCGGAACGGCCGGAGAGGATGGACATGGTGCGAGGAGCGAGCCGCGAGACACGCGGGGAGCAGGACCTGGAGGACATTCAGCGCCCTTCGTGCGCCGGAACACCCAGCGGTGCGACCCGGGCCCCACCCGGGTCGTGGGGGGCGATGCGCCCGATGGCCCAGGCGGAGAGGAGGAACGCGGCGCCCAGGGCCGCGAGCCCCAGGTCCACGAAGAACACGAAAGGCGAACCCGCGGGGTCGAAGACGCGCCGCAGGTGGCGCCACGCATCCAGCCAGGGCAGCACCACCAGGATTCCGCCGGACAGGCCCAACAGCCACCGCGCCCAGCCCCGGGCGCGGGGATACACGAGCCCGCCGAGCACGCTGGCGCACCAGGCCCCGAAGAAGATGCGGTGCTCCCATTCCACCCGGTGGGGCAGCGCGTCCGGCAGCAGCTGGTTCGCCAGGAAGACCGCCGCGAGCGCGAACGCCGCGCCCCCACAGCCGCCCGCCGTCAGCCGCGCGAGCGCCACGTCCACCCGGCGCATGGAGCGCGCCCGCCGCTCCAGCCACACCAGGTTGCCGGTCACGACGCACAGCGCGCTGAAGAGCCCCAGGAGCGCGTATGCGAGCCGCAGCCCCATGCCCGAATAGAGGCCGGAGTGCAGCACGTAGGCCCCCTCCAGCAGCTTCGCGGACGCGCTCGGCCCACCGGCCCGCCGCACGTGCAAGAGCTGCCCGTCACCCGCCACCCGCACGGTGGTGAACTCGGCGAGCCCGTCGCGCGCGGAGCCCCGGACGTCCGCGTAGGCGGACGCGTCCCCCAGGTTGCGCATGCTGAAGCGGTAGTGGCGCACGTCGGGCAGCGCCTCGCGGGCCCGGGCCAGGATGGCGGCCACCCGGGGCGCGGGCGCGGCCTGTCCGGAGGGCTTCGCGCCGCGCGGATAGCCCAGCGTCTGAAGCCCCGCGTCCACGTCGCCCTGGAACGCCGTGCGCACCACCACCGGCTGAAGCACCGCGGCGTTCAAGCAGATGATGGCCGCCGTCCAGGCCATCATCGCCTGGAAGGGCGTCCCCACGCTCCCGAGCACCTTGTGCAGGTCACCCCACACCGTGCGCAGCGCCTCGCGCGGACGGAAGCGGACCAGCTCCCGGCGCAGCCGTCCCAGCTGGATGATCAGCCCCGTGCCCACCACCAGCAGCAGCACCACCGCCACCAGGCCGGCCAGGGCCATGCCCCCGGGCAGCGGATAGAGGAAGTGCGCGAGGAACAGGAAGTAGCCCAGGTCGCTGCGCTCCGGCACCTCCTCGCCGGTGGCCGGCTCCACCCAGACGGCCTGCTTCTCGCCGCCCGCGGCCCGCCACTCCAGCCGCATCCACGGCGCGTACGGCGCGGGCAGGTCCACGTCCAGCGTGGAGGGCCCGTCCCTGCCCACGCGCGCGTCCAGCCACGCCTGGAGCGTGGCCAACACTCGCGGCTCGTCGGCGGCGACGGGCGCGCGCAGGCGCGGCTGCTGCCAGGGCACCAGCTCATGGCGGAACAACGACGCGACCCCGAGCAGGAACATGCCCACCAGCAGGACCGACGCCACCGCGCCCGCCCACGCATGCGCCTCCCACAGCAGGCGATACGTGTCGGAGCGCAGCTTCACGGCAGCGCCCTCCATAGCAGCAGCAGGGACACGCAGCAGGTCAGCGCGACCCCCGCCCACGCACGGGCCTCCGAGCGGGCCAGCAGCGCCGCGCACGGGGCCGCGGCCATCAGCGGCGCGACCGCGACGCACGCCACCAGGTAGCGCACGTCCGGGGACACGGGCACCACGGCGGACAGGGCGAGCGAGGCCAGCAGCGCCGCCAACGGCGCACCCACCGCCGCCGCCAGCACCCAGCGCCACCCCGGGCGGGCCCGCGTCCCCGCCAGGGTCACGACACCCGCTCCAGCATCCCCAGCACCAGACCGACCGGGAGCAGCAACCCCATCACCCACACCGGCTTGCGCGCCAGCGGCGTCAGGATGGCGAGCAGCGAGCCCGCGGCCATGACGTACGCCATGGCCGCCCCCACCGCCGCGCCCGCGGAGACGCTTCCCCGGAGCGACGCGGCGAGCCCGCCCAGCAGCAACGCCAGTCCCGCCCCGTTCAGGAACCAGGGCGCGCGCGGGAAGTCCTGCCACCGTCCGGTGTGCCGGCACCACCACGCACCATAGAGACACACCACGCCGAGCCACAGCAGCGAGGGAGCCAGGATGTCCATGCAGCGCACCTCATGGGGCAGAGGCGCCGCGCGGCGCCCGGCGGAAGGCTCGAACTAACGGATGCGGGCGATGTCCAGCGCGAAGCCAGGGAAGGTCAATCGGGGCTGCGGCGTGCCGCCCGACAGGTCCACCATCGACGACGTGGAGTAGTCCGCCGCGCTCTGGGTGATGAGCAGCTGGGAGCCCGCCACGAAGGTGAAGCCGCTGTAGGCGCCCAGCTCGCCCGGGGCCCGCACCGGCTCCTTCAGCGTGGCCAGAGGCATCCGGTACCAGCTCCACCCCTTGCTGTACCAGTCCGCGTAGGTGGTGCCCGGCGCCGTCGGGGTGACGCTCGTGTCCGCCACCTGGATCCACGCGGTGCCGTCCTCGGTCAACGCGATGACGGCGCCCACCTTGCCCGCGCCCAGCGCGGGGGCCACGCTGCCCACGAAGTCCGCGTCGAACGTCTTCTGCCCCGGCGAGATGCGCAGGAAGCAGTCCTGCTGGCCGAACTCGCCGGCGCCCTTGACCGCGTAGCCCAGGCCGTTCACCACGCCGCTGAAGAAGTAGAGCGAGTCTCCCTGGCGCCCCACCTTCAACAGGTCGCGGCAGCGCTCGTCGCGCGTCCAGGTCATCTCGTCCGTCGCCGTGTCCACGCGCACCAGCACCGAGCCCGGCAGCGCCCCGTCATAGGTGGACGTGGACCAGCCCAGCGCGAAGAACGCCTCGCCGTCGCGGCCAATCCACTGGCTCAGCGCCGTGACGTACCCCTGCCGGATGAACTCCGCCGGCAGCTGCAGGGTCTTCACGATGGACATCTCCGCCGGGTTCCAGACGATGACCAGGCCCTGCGCGTCATCCTTGTAATAGGCCTTCGTCTCGCTGACGAAGTGCACCGCCTGCGCGCCCATCCGCTTCACGCCCAGGTTCTGGAAGGAGATGCTCTGCCCCGCCACCAGCGTGCCGTCGCGCACCTCGTAGCGGGTGATGGTGGGGGCCTCTCCCGCGCCAATGGCGAAGAAGCCCACGCCCTTCGCCGCATAGAGCCGCGGGCGCCCCGGCAGCTCCAGCGACTTCGCGTAGTCCAGCGTCCTGGAACCCTCCAGGGAGTCCACCAGGGTGAAGTAGTTCGTCCGGCTCCCGTTCGTCTCCACCGCGGAGTGGACCAGGTACAGCTCGCCATCCTGCGGTCCCGGGTTCTCCTCCACCGGCTTCGGATCGTCCCCACACGCGCCCAGCACCAGGGCGGCACACGCCAGGAGTCCCCGCGCGACACTGCCCATGCCAGCCCTCGGCGCTCCCAGCATCACGTGCTCCTCGGACGAACGGGGTTCGTCGACTCCTGAAATTGACACTCAGTTTCAAAATTATCGGCGAGGCCCGGGGAGTAGCTCGCCCGGCCGTCCCCTGTCAATTCTTCGCGCCGACATGCGCGGGCGTGGGGCGTTGGCGAACCATCATTCGTCCGGCCAGCTGCTTGCCCTTGAGGCAACCCCTCGTGGCTTCGAGTATTTTCCGTGGCGCTCGTGCCCGAGACGTCGAACAGTCTCCACGCGCCCCGGTGAGATGGTTCACCGAAATTGCAGTGGCTAAAGACACCGGGATTTCGTTATGCACCGACCCAGCGTCACCGCCCCGCCGGTGCGATTCTCAGGGGGAGCCGTAACCCTCTGGAATCAGGGCGGTTGATGTACTGGCACGGTGGCTGCAAATACCCGTAGCAACCCACAACCTCTGGGGTGGACCACGGTGGCCCGCCCCCCATCCCCAAGGAGTCGAATCCCATGCTGACCGTTGGCGACAAGCTTCCGAACTTCAAGCTGAAGGGCACCGTGAGCCTGGAGAAGAACAAGGAGTTCCAGGACATCTCCAACGACACGTACAAGGGCAAGTGGACGGTCCTGTTCGCGTGGCCGAAGGACTTCACGTTCATCTGCCCGACGGAGATCGCGGAGTTCGGCAAGCACAACAAGGACTTCCAGGACCGCGACGCGCAGGTGCTGGGCCTGTCCACCGACAGCGAGTTCGTGCACCACGCGTGGCGCACGCACCACCCGGACCTGAAGAACCTGCCCTTCCCCATGCTGGCGGACATCAAGCGCGAGCTGTCCAGCGCGCTGGGCATCCTGCACAAGGAGGAGGGCGTGGCCCTGCGCGCCACGTTCATCGCGGACCCCGAGGGCATCATCCGCCACGTGTCCGTGAACGACCTGTCCGTGGGCCGCAACGTCAAGGAGACCGTCCGCACGCTGGACGCGCTCCAGACCGACGAGCTGTGCCCGTGCAACTGGCAGAAGGGTGAGGAGACGCTCACCTCCAAGCTGCAGAAGGCGGGGTAAGCACCCATGGCTTCGCTCGAAGTCGTCCGCAGCGAACTCGCGGACGCCCACAAGGACACCCGCCTCAACCTCTCCGCGGTCCTGGAGAGCACGACCCTCACCCCCGAGCAGCGCTGGGGGACGGCCGTGGCATGCGCCTTCGCCGCCCGGAACGAGCGGCTGAAGGAGGCCATGCTCAACGAGGCGAAGCAGGCACTGGGCGACAAGGCCACGCCGGTCATCGAGGACGCACGCGCGGCGGCCTCGCTGATGGCGATGAACAACGTCTTCTACCGGTTCCGTCACATGATCGGGAAGGAGTCGTACGCGACCAAGCGGGCCGGGCTGCGGATGAACCGGCTGGCCCAGGTGCTGACCAACAAGGTGGACTTCGAGCTGGTCTGCCTCGCGGTCAGCGCCATCAACGGCTGCGAGATGTGCATCCAGTCGCATGAGAAGGTCGTGCTGGAAGGCGGCCTGAGCGAGGACCACGTGCACGATGCGGTCCGCATCGCGAGCGTCATCCACGCGGCGGCGGTTGGACTGGAGTCCTAGTCCCCTCGTCGTTATCTCCGAGCCGTGACTGGCGCCCTCCGGTGGAAGACACCGGGGGGCGCTGTCTTTTCTCTTCGACGTCCCACCCTTCACCCGAAAGGAACGTGTTCGTCATGGCCCTCTACAAGAGCCCGAGTCCCCTCTCCGAGCAGGCCCGCACCGCCATCGCCGCCACCCTCAACGAGCGGCTCGCGGACGGGTTGGACCTGCACTCGCAGATCAAGGTCGCCCACTGGAACATCAAGGGCCCGCAGTTCGCCGCGCTGCACCCGCTGTTCGAAACGTTCGCGGTGAGCCTGGCCAACCACAACGACTCCATCGCGGAGCGCGCGGTGACGCTGGGCGGCCGCGCGTACGGCACCAGCCGCCACGTGGGCAAGAGCAGCCGCCTGCCGGAGTATCCGCAGGAGACCTCGCGCGACCTGGAGCACGTGAAGCTGCTGGCCGAGCGCATCGAGGTGTACCTCAACGGCCTGCGTGAGAGCCGCGCGGCCGTGGAGGGCCTCAAGGACACGGACACGGTGGACCTCTTCACCGGCATCATCACCGAGTTCGAGAAGCACGCCTGGTTCCTCCGGGCGTCCCTGGAAGGCTGAGGCGAAGGCCAGGGGCTGCGCCGAAGCAGGGGGCGCGCTAGCGTGCTGTCCGTGAGCGACAGCGTCCCCCTGCATGCGTTTCGCACCGTGCCCCGCACGGGCGTCATCTTCGTCACCGCCGAGGCCACGCGCCGCGGCTACCGTCCCGGCGACCCGGACTGGTGCAACCTGGGCCAGGGTCAGCCGGAGACGGGCGACCTGCCCGGTGCCCCCTCGCGCGTGCACTCGGTGACGGTGGACATGGCGGACCAGGAGTACGCCCCCGTCGCGGGCCTCTGGGAGGTGCGGGAGGCCATCGCGGCGCTCTACAACCGGCTCTACCGCAAGGGGATGCCGTCCCAGTACAAGGCGGAGAACGTCTGCCTGTCCGGCGGCGGCCGCGCGGCCCTCACCCGCGCCGCGGCGAGCCTGGGCCAGGTGAACCTGGGCCACTTCCTGCCGGACTACACCGCGTACGAAGAGCTGCTGGACGTCTTCAAGGCGTTCACCGCCATCCCCATCCTGCTGGAGGGCGAGCGCGGCTACGCCTTCACGCACGACGACCTGCGCCGGGAGATTCAGGGGCGCGGGCTGTCCGCGCTGCTCTTCTCCAACCCGTGCAACCCCACCGGCAAGCTGGTGCAGGGCGAGGAGCTGGCGCGGTGGGTGGGCGTGGCGCGCGAGCTGGAGTGCTCGCTGCTCATCGACGAGTTCTATTCGCACTACATCTGGACGGGCCGCCCGGGCGTGCTGCCGGTGGAGAGCGCCGCCCGGTACGTGGAGGACGTGAACCGCGACCCGGTGGTTCTCTTCGACGGGCTCACCAAGAACTGGCGCTACCCGGGCTGGCGCATGACGTGGACGGTGGGGCCCAAGCAGGTCATCGACACGGTCTCCAGCGCGGGCAGCTTCCTGGACGGCGGCGGCAGCCGGCCCCTGCAGCGCGCGGCGATTCCGCTGCTCCAGGAGGACACGGTGGTGGCGGAGACACGCGCCATCCACCACACGTTCCGGGAGAAGCGGGACAGGTTCCACTCCCGGCTGGAGCGGCTGGGCATCCGCACGGACCGCGCGCCGGACGGGACGTTCTACGTCTGGGGCAACCTGTCCGGGCTGCCCGCGCCGCTCAACGACGGCATGGCCTTCTTCCGCGCCGCGCTGGAGCACCAGGTCATCACCGTGCCCGGTGAGTTCTTCGACGTGAACCCCGGCAAGCGCCGCGCGCGGGCCTCGCGCTTCCGCAACTACGTGCGCCTGTCCTTCGGCCCGTCGTGGGAGACGCTGGACAAGGCGCTCCAGCGGCTGGAGGCGCTCGTGCTCCAGCACACGCCCGGCGCCATGCCGTGAAGCGCGACGCCCGGCCCCGGGCTCAGGACTCGGGGGCCGGATGCGTGCGGAACTCCGCGGTGGCCATCACCTGCACCTTCTTGCGGTGGGACACGGTGAAGCCCATGGACGCGGAGGCGCGAGGCGCGCTGTAGGAACTGACCGTGGAGGCCAGGGGTCGCATGTCATCGTCTCCGCCGTAGCCCCCGGCCCGGAGCCCGAAGACCCGCGTCTGCGACTCCCAGGTGCGCTCGGAGAAGCGGTGCAGCCCGGCCAGCGTCACGCCCAGCCCGGCCGCCACGCGGCGCGCCTTCTTCACCGACTCGCGGGCCAGCGCCTCCAGCCAGTCCTGCCGGGCCTCCGGCTCGCGCGTGTAGCCCCACCGGAGCTCGCGCAGCGTCGCCTGCTTCAGACCGGAGAGCGCCGCGAGCACGTCCCCCACCCGCCCCATGTCCGCCAGGTGGATGCGCACCGTGTAGCGCGCGGACGAGGAGCGCGAGAGCAGCCCCTCCGATGTCTCCGCCTGCACCGCCTGGAGGGTGAAGGCCGAGGCCGGCACGCCCAGCTCCCCCATGCGGCCCACCAGCGAGGCCACCTCGCGCGCGTTGGTGAAGGCCGCGTTGCCGGTGAAGAACTCGGAAGCCTTCACGTCCACCACCGCGTCCACGTGATCCGCCTCCAGCTCGTGCTCGGCGGACAGCTCCACGACGATGAGTCCCGACTCGGTTGCGGCTTGCTCCGGCATGCGTCTCCCCGGGGTTGGTGACTGGAACGGCGAGTATAGGCCCACGACGGACACCGGAGGGCATGCCTATGCTCGCGCCACGACCATGCGACGCATCCCGTCCCGGCTGTGGCTGTTGTGCGCGCTGTACTTCGTGCAGGGGCTGCCCTTCGGCTTCCAGGTGACGGCGCTGCCCGTCTACCTGCGCACGCGCGGCGTGTCCCTGGCCGCGCTGGGCTTCGCGGGCGCGCTGTCCCTGCCGTGGATGCTCAAGGCGCTGTGGGCGCCGATGGTGGACCGCTACGGCTCCGCGCGCATCGGGCGCAGGCGTTCGTGGATTCTCCCCATGCAGGCGGGGCTCGCCATCGCGTGCGCGGGGGCGGCCTTCGCGGCGGGGCAGGACTCGCTGCCGCTGCTGTTGGGCCTCATCTTCGTGATGAACCTCTTCGCCGCGACGCAGGACATCGCGGTGGACGGCTTCGCGGTGGACCTGCTGCGTCCGGAGGAACTGGGCCTGGGCAACACCGCGCAGGTGGTGGGCTACAAGGTGGGCATGCTCACCGGCGGCGGGCTGCTGGTGTGGGCCAGCGCGAGCATCGGCTGGTCCGGGCTGTTCCTGGTCATGTCGGCGCTGTGCCTGACCGTCTTCACCGTCGTCCTCTTCGTGCGCGAGCCGCCTCCGCGCGAAGCCGAAGGCCACGAGTCACCGAAGCTGGACTGGCCCGCGCTCTGGGCCCGCATCAGGTCCGCGCTCACCGTGCCGGGCACCGGGTGGCTGCTGCTCTTCATCGGCACGTACAAGCTGGGCGAGACGATGTCCGACGTCCTCTACAAGCCCTTCCTCGTGGACGCGGGCTTCACGCCGGCGCGCATCGGCCTGTGGGTGGGCACGTGGGGCACGGCCGCGTCGCTCCTGGGGTCCATGTGCGGGGGGCTCCTCGCCGCGCGCCTGCCGCTCTTGCGCGCGGTGGCCCTCACCGGAACGCTGCGCCTGTTGCCGCTCGCGGGGCGGTGGCTGCTCACGCAGGCCGGCGTCAGTGACGCGGGCGTGCTCGGCGTGACGCTCGCCGAGGAGTTTTTCGGCGGCGCGCTCACCACCGTGATGTTCGCGTTCATGATGTCGCGCACGGACCGGAGAATCGGCGCCACGCACTACACGCTGCTGGCCAGCGTGGAGGTCGCGGGCAAGGCCCCGGCGGGGCCACTGGCGGGACTGCTCGCGGATCCGAGGTACGGCAACCTGGGCTACGGGAACATGTTCCTCCTGGGCGTCGCGCTGTCCGCCGCGTTCCTCGCGCTGCTCGCGCCCCTGCGCCGCAACGCGTCCACAAGCCCGGCACCGCAGCCCGCATCGTGAAAGTTTCCAGGCTCGCGACACGCTCTTTCACAGGCGTGTCACGGGCCGCACGTGTCACAGGAACCTCATACGGGCCGTGTCAGGGGGGCGTGGTACTCGCCAGCGCGCTGTTCGCGGTTCTCCCCCCTTGAATGAAGAGGTTCCCCATGAAGACCCTGTCGATGAAGTCGCTGCTGGGCGCCCTGATGCTGTTCTCCGCTCCGGCGTTCGCTGACTCCACCACCAGCATCCCCGCCTTCGAGGCGAGCATCACCGCCGCGAAGAGCCCCACCAGCCCCGGCGGCACGACCATCCTCCGCTCGGAGATCCGCAACGCGCTGGACGCGTTCCTCAACGACATTGGCCTCGGCGTGGACAGCACCGAGCGCGCCTATCTCACCACCCGCCTCAGCGACACGCCGTTCCAGCAGTCCATGACGGGCACCGCGGCGAAGTATTTCGCGGACTTCTACGAGCTGAACGATGCGACCTTCACGGGCTACCCGCTGAACCTGTATCCCGTCGCCCAGACGCCCGCGGTGCTGTTCGGCGCCACCGGCTCGTTCGCTTCCGCGCGCATCTACGAGGGCTACATCCCCAACGGCCAGGGCATCGCCAACCAGCAGACGCTGGGCGAGGCGTTCAGCAACGCCTTCGGTCCGCAGGCCAGCGATTTCGAGCCCATCGCCGTGCGGGAGCTCATCGCGCAGCTCAGCGCCTACAGCTACAACGTGGACGAGGTGGAAGGCGCGGTGGCCTACATCACGCAGATTTCGCGCAACAGCAACCGGCTCTACAGGACGGGCTGGAGCTGCCGCGGGTGCGGCGCGCCGGGCTACACGCAGGGCTTCGCCATCGCGGCGGTGAGCACGGACCGCCGCTTCGTGCGGATGATGTCCGTGACGACGTACGCGGACTGACGTGACGCACCGCCGCAAGCGCGCGGGGACGACACCTGCGCGCTTGCGGTCCCCTCCGCCTCCGTTCATTGATGCGCGTCACACGCACCGGGTGGGCGGAAGCGCACGCTTCCGGCCCGGGCATCACTCAGCAACCGGAGGAAGCACCATGGCGGAGATGAAGACGTATACGGGTGGCTGCCACTGTGGACAGGTCCGCTACGAGGCGACCACGGACCTGACGCAGGTGGTGAGCTGCAACTGTTCCATCTGCCACAAGATTGGCGCGGTGCTGACGTTCGTCCCGCCGGAGCAGTTCAAGTCCCTCTCCGGCGCGAACGTGGTGCAGACCTACCAGTTCAACAAGAAGGTCATCAACCACCTGCACTGCCCCACCTGCGGCGTGGAGTCCTACGCCACCGGCAAGGGCCCGGACGGCAAGGAGATGTTCGCCGTCAACCTGCGCTGCGTGGACGGCGTGGACCTGTCCACCCTCAACGCGTTCCCCTACAACGGCCGGGACGCGTAGGCCGCTTTTTCGCAGCAGGCCGCTCAGCCCTTTCGGAGACTGGGCGGTACGGTGCGCTCCCGGCCCCTGTCCGGCTAGCCGCCCTCCGGCGGTGCGAAGGTGCCCACGGGCTTGTCCGCCGCCCGCCACAGGTACCAGCTCACCACGCTGCGGTAGGGGCGCCAGCGCTCGCCGTACGCGAGCAGCGCCTTGGGCTTGGGCTGTTCCTTCAGGCCGTGCAGCACCATGAAGCCCTTGCGCACGCCGAAGTCGTCCACGGGGAGGATGTCCGGCCGGCCCAGGCGGAAGATGAGCAGCATCTCCACGGTCCACTGGCCAATGCCGCGCACCTGCGTGAGGTGCTCGATGAGGTCCGCGTCGGACATGCGGCGCACGCGCGCGAGCGGCGGCACCGTGCCGTCCACCGTCTTGCGCGCCAGGTCCTGGATGGCCAGCAGCTTGTTCGCGGACAGCCCGGCCTCGCGCAGCGTGGCGTCCGGGAGCGCGAGCAGTTTCTCCGGCGTGAAGCCCTTGCCCTGCCCCACCCGCTCGCAGACGCGGCCGAAGATGGTCGCCGCCGCGCGGCCGTGGAGCTGCTGGTAGACGATGGAGTGCGCCAGCGCCTCGAAGGGGCTGTGCAGCGGGGACCGCTCGAAGCGGAACGGGCCAATCGTCTTGAAGAGCGTGCCCAGGATGGGGTCCGCGCGCACGAGGGCGCGGCGCGCGGCGGGTGTGAAGGCATCCGGCAGCAAGACGGGGGTGGAAACAGGAGCGCGCGGCATGGGCCGCATGCTGCCCGGCCCCACGCCACGCGCAACCCCTGTCTTGCTTCGGACGCGGCGCGCTAGATGGGCGCGGCGTGCTCCGTCTCCTCGGGCACGTCGTTGCGCGGCTCGCCCTCCATCAGGGAGTCGTATTCCTCCTCCAGCTGGATGCCCAGGTCCTCCAGCTGATCCTTGCTGAGGATCTTCCGCGCCGCCTTGAAGAGGTCCTTCTCCTCCTCCTCGACGTGGTGCTCCACCTGCTCCTGGAGGACCTTCATCTTCGCGTCGAACTCCTCGTCGGAGGGCTCCATGTCCAGCAGGTCCGCGATGAGGCGCTTGACGGCGAGGTGCTCCTCCACGGCCTCGCGCAGCTCGTCCTCCGTGTCGTCCTTCTTGAGCGCCGGATACAGGTACAGCTCTTCAATCTTCGCGTGCGCGCCCAGCCGGTCGGCGATCTGCTCGAACAGCTCCTGTCGCTCGTCGTCCTCGTGGTCCGACAGCTTCTCGTACTTCTTGAAGAGCTTGGACACCTCTTCGTGCTGCTGCTTGATCAGCTCCAACGCGTTCATTCCCCTGCCCCCTGAATGAAGTGGATGTGCAGATAGATGGGGGTGGGACCGTCCGAAGGGAAGCCCACCCGCACGCACTTCTCACTTCACCGGCAGCTTGCGCGACGGCAGGTCCTTCACCGCGGGGCCGTTGAGCACGCGCCCGGTGGGGCTGAAGCGGCCTCCGTGGCAGGGGCAGTCCCAGGAGCGCTCCGCGTTGTTCCAGTGCACGTGGCAGCCCAGGTGCGTGCACACCGGGGACACCGCGTGCGGCGTGCCGTCCTCCTCGCGGTACACGGCCACCTTGCGGCCCTCCACCTCCAGGATCTTCCCCTCGCCCGGCGCCACGTCCGACAGGTGGCGTCCGTCCGGCTTGGACAGCCGGTCCGCGACGAAGCGGAAGGCCACCTCCGCGTTCTCCTGGATGAAGTCCTTGGCGCCGGCCTTGGGCTTCACGCGGCCCGCGTCGTACAGCGCGGCGTAGGGGTTCTCGTTGCCGAGGATGAGGTCCGACACCACCATGCCCGCGAGCGTGCCGAACGTCATGCCCGTGCCGGAGAAGCCCGTGGCCACGTACACGTGGCGGCTGCCCACGTTGCGGCCGATATAGGGCAGGCCATCCGCGGACTCGATGATCTGGCCGGACCAGCGGTGCGTGATGCGCTTCACGGGGAAGCGGTCGCGTGCGTACGCCTCCAGCGCGGCGAAGCACGACGTGGTGTCCTCCTCGCTGCCGACCTTGTGGTCCTCGCCGCCCACGATGACGTAGGGCACGCCGTCCACCCGCTGCGTGCGGATGTAGTGATACGGGTCGCGGCTGTCGTAGTACTGGCCCGGCTCCAGCGGCCCATCCAGCGGGGCCGCCACCGCGTAGGTGCGGTACGGGTAGAGCTTGGTGTGCATGGCCACGCGGTTGAGCGGCGTGGTGGTGGCCTCCACCACGGCCTGCGCCGTCACGGTGCCCTTCTCCGTGACGACGCGGCAGGGCGTGCCGTCATGGATGTCCACGACCTTGGTGTTCTCGAAGAGGTGGCAGCCGTCTCCCGGGATGCGGTCCGCGAGCGCGAGCAGGTACTCCCGCGGGTGGAACACCGCCTGGTCCTCCACACGCAGCGCGCCCTTCACGGGGAAGGGCAGCGGCACCTCCTTCGTGTAGGACGCCAGCAGTCCGGCCTGCCGCGCCGCGGAGACCTCGTGCAGCAGGTCGCGCAGCTCCGCTTCCGTCTCCGCATAGCGGAAGCCCGGCACGCGGGTGAAGCCGCAGTCGATGGCGAGCGTCTCCACCAGGGACGCAATCTGTTCGATGGCGGCGCGGCTGGACGACGCGGCCAGGTGCGCGCCCTTCTCACCGAAGTCCTTCAGGAGCGTGGTGTACGGCGTGTCCAAGAGCTCCGTGAGGTGCGCGGTCGTCTGTCCCGTCTGGCCGGAGAGGACGCGGTGCATCTCCAGCACGGCCACCTTCTTGCCAGCGCGCTTGAGCAGCCAGGCGGTCGTCAGGCCCGCGATGCCCCCACCAATGATGGCCACATCCACGTCCAGGTCGCCCGGCAGGGAGGGGAAGTCCCGGGGAAGCGTCGTCACCGTCCAGAGGGATTTGTGCTGGCGCTCGTCATTCATGAGGGAAGGCTAGGAATCCGCTTCCCAGGGCATAAGCCACGCCTGCCGAGCCCCGCCCGGCCGGTTGCCCAGCGTCGGGCGTTCGCGATCCAACAGAGCTTCGCCCCAGGTGTTGGTCAGTCAGGGGCCGAGCGTGAACAGGGCTGGGGTGCGATGTCGCCAGCGCGTTAAAACGCCCCTTGGACCCGAAGGTCCGCGCCGGGCGGACCCAAGGAGCATGCGCAGAATGCCCGTGGAACGCGTGGCTGGTGGGGCCAGCCTGGTGGATGTGCTGGACCGCCTGCTGGACAGGGGTTTGCGCTTCGACACGCCGGCCCTGGAGGTCCTGGGCCGAGCCTCTCCTTTGGAGGGGCAGACGCGCATCGTGGTGGCATTTTCGGAGGTCCGCACCGCAGACTCGCAGGAACGCGGTCGTTCCCCGCGTCCCCCTTCACCCGGAGCGTAAGGTCGTGGCGTCTCCAGCCCCGCTGCCCCCCGCCGAAGCCGATCCCGGGGCGCGCCTCGTGCTCGCCGAGCACCTGCTCGCCTGCGAGTCCGCCGTCACCTGTGCGCGAGCGGTCGTGGAGTGGCTCGCGCGCAGACATGGCTCACTCACCGCCTGTGTCGGGCCGGGGGATGGCGCGGGTGCGTCCGCGTGCCTGGCCAGTGAAGGACTGACGGGGGCGCAGCAGGCCGCGTTGGCCCGGGCGTGGGACGCACAGGGTTCGCCGCTCGCTGGCTTCCGGAATCGGGCTGGGGCGCGGTGGCTGGCGGCGGACGCGGTGGAGGGCGCGGCGATGCCGGGCGGGTTCCTGGCGGTGCCGCTGGGACGCTCCGGAGCGCCCGCGGCCGCGCTGCTGGTGGTGGGGCTGCCCGGCCCGGCCGTGCCGGAGGACGTGGCGTGGGTGGCGTCGTGCGCGGGGCCGCTCCTGGCCCGGCAGCTGGCCTCGGATGCGCGGGCCCCGCGCCGTCCGGAGCCGGACCGGCTGCTGCGCCGGGTCATCAACGCGGTGTCGGATCCGGTGCTGCTCACGGACACGGAGGGCACGCTGCTCTTCGCCAACGCCCGCGCGGAGGGACTGCTGGTGGCGGGCCCGGACGCAAGCCCCGGCCGCACGCGGGCGGTGGAGCTCAACCAGCGCCTGTTCCGGGAGACGCTCGCGCAGGGCGGCACGTCCGTGCACCGGCGCGAGGTGTCGCTGGTGGATCCGCTGGAGGGCTTGGACCTGCTCTTCGAGCTGGCCACCACGCCGGTGCTGGCGCCGGACGGGCCGTCCGTGGTGGTGAGCGTGCTGCGCAACCTGACGGACCTGGGCCGCGCCACGCAGGCGCTGGGGGAGAGCTACCGGCAGCTGCGCGCCACGGAGCGCGAGGCCCGGAGCGAGCGCCACCGCCTGGACCGGGTGCTGGACTCGGTGGCGGACCCCATCATCCTGACCGACCCGGCGGGCGGCATGGTGATGATGAACGACCCGGCCGAGCGCCTCTTCGCCTGGCCTCACGAGCGGGGCACGGCGGGCGAGGCCGCGGGCGGCGAGGCCACCTTGCGCCGGGTGCGAGCCAACGACGCCCTCTTCGCGTCCTTCCTGGCGAACCTGCTGGGGCCGGTGAACGCGGGCGTGTCGCGCTGGAAGAGCCAGCTGACGCTGGACGACCCGGACACCGGCGCGCCCGTGCCCATGGAGGCCATGGCCAACAAGGTGCTGGGGGACGGGGGCGAGCTGACGGGCATCGTCACCGTGTTCCACGACCGCACGGAGGTGCTGGAGCGGGCGCGGCTCCTGGAGCGCGTGAAGGAGGTCTCCAGCGAGCTGGAGGCGCGCGTGCAGTCCGCCACCGCGGAGCTGGCGGAGCAGAACGAGAAGCTGCGCCGGCAGGCCATCCAACTGGAGCAGGCGAGCGCGGCCAAGTCGCAGTTCCTGGCCAACATGTCGCATGAGTTCCGCACGCCGCTCAACGCCATCCTCGGCTACACGAACATGCTCTTGCAGGGCGTGTCCGGGGAGATGACGCCGCCGCAGCGAAGGAACCTCACGCGCATCGACTCCAACGGGCGGCACCTGTTGGAGGTCATCAACGAGATATTGGACATCACCCGCATCGAGGCGGGGCGGATGCCGCTGCACCTGTCGGACTTCGGCATCCCGGAGCTGCTCCAGGAGGTGATGGCGGAGATGGACCCCATCATCGCGCGCAGCAAGCTGACGGTGGACACGCGCCTGGATGAAGGGCTGCCGGGGGTGTGGAGCGACCGACAGAAGGTGAAGCAGATCGTCCTCAACCTGTTGTCCAACGCGCTGAAGTTCACGCACGAGGGCGGCGTGCACGTGGCGGCGGAGTATCAGAACGGCACCGGCACCGTGGCCATCTCGGTGAAGGACACAGGCATCGGAATCGACGTGTCGAACCAGGAGAAGATCTTCGAGGACTTCCAGCAGGTGGACAGCTCGCCCACGCGTGCCTATGGGGGAACGGGCCTGGGCCTGTCCATCTGCCGTCGCCTGGCGGCGATGCTGGGGGGACGCGTCTCCCTCCAAAGCGTCCCGGGCCAGGGTTCGACCTTCACCCTGCACTTTCCAAGACGTGCGAGACGGACATGACGAACACCCCGGAAAAGACAAAGCCGCTCGTGCTGGTGGTGGACGACTACCAGGATGCCCGGGAGATGTACGCGGAGTACCTGGAGTTCTCCGGCTTCCGCGTGGCGGAGGCGAAGAACGGCCAGGAGGCGTTGGACAAGGCCTTCGAGCTGGCGCCGGACGTCATCCTGATGGACCTGTCACTGCCGGTGATGGACGGCTGGGAGGCGACGCGCCGGCTGAAGGGCGACGCACGCACGAAGGGCATCCCGGTGGTGGCGCTCACGGGGCATGCGCTGAAGGGCCACTCGGAGGACGCGAACGAGGCCGGGTGTGATGCGTACGTCACCAAGCCGTGCCTGCCGGACGCGCTGGTGGACCAGGTGAAGAAGATGATCGCCCTGCGCGAGGCCGCATCCGCGCGCTGAAGCCGCATCTGTACGGAGGGGGCACGTCATGACGACGAAGACCCAGGAGGAGTCCTCGCGCGAGGGGCGGGCGCACTACCTCTACGGCATCGTGCACGAGGACGGCGGAGGGGCGCCGGAGCTCGCGGGGTTGGGTGATGCCCCGGTGCGGCTGGTGCGCGAGGGAGGCCTCGCGGCGCTGGTGTCCGACGTGGCGGGCCCGAGGGTGGTGCCCACGCGGGCGAACCTCTTGATGCACCAGCGCGTCACGGAGGCCGTGGTGCGCGAGCACACGCTGGTGCCGGTGGCCTTCGGGACGGTGCTGCCCTCCGAGGAGCGCGTGCGGGAGTTGTTGCGCGTGGCGCGCGCGCCGCTGAGCCATGCGCTGTCCGAGCTGGAGGGCCGGGTGGAGCTGGGGCTGAAGGTGTACTGCCACGGCGACGCGCTGACGCGCAGGTTGCTGGAGGCGCGGCCGGAGCTGGCGCGCGGCCCCGCGGAGCTGGAAGAGGACCACGAGGCGAGGCTGGAGGCGGCGCTGCACGACTGCACCCGGAAGGACCTGGACGGGCTGAGGGCGGGCCTGCGGCCACTGGCGGAGGCCACGCACGAAGCGCCGCCGCTGGGTGAGCGGATGATGTTCAACGCGGCCTGGCTGGTGGACCGCACGCGGGTGGCCGCGTTCGAGGCGCGGGTGCAGTCGCTGGTGGCGCGACTGGACGCGTACACGTTCCGGTTCACGGGGCCGTGGCCGGCCTACAGCTTCGTGGACGTGCGGCTGGACGTGGAGTCGGTGTCCGCCGAGCCGTGAGCCTCAGCGCGGCGCGGTGAGCTTCGCGGCGTCGTCGGCCAGGAGCTCCAGGCCGCCGCCCATGCGTGTCCAGCCGGGGGTGAACTCCGTGCGCGCGTACCACGAGCCGTCCGGCGTCTTCGCCATGGAGAGCTCGCCCACGGCCTTGCCGCCGCGCTGGTACTCCACGCGGAAGGCGGGCGTGGGAGCCGGGCCCGGAGGGGCTTCGCCCCGGCCCAGGAACTCCACGGGCGTGAGGCGCCACAGGCGGTCATGCCAGTTGCGGGCGAAGTCGTCCGGGGTGCCGGGGGCGTCCACGGGCGACAGCTGCACGGCACCCGGCGGTTTGCCGCTGGCGACGAAGGCGCGGGACGTGGTGCCGGTGGAGATGACGATGTGGTCGAAGCCGTCCACGTCGAAGGTGTGCAGCCGTCGGTCCACGAGCCGGCTGGACGCGGCCTCCAGGTCCGGCAGCAGTCCAGGGCCGAGGAGGAAGACGTGCCCATCGGACGTGCGCTGGAGGTAGGGAGCGCCCCAGCCCGAAGCGGGCGTCGCGAGGCGGAACGTCCTGGGCGTCCCGTCGAGCGTGAGCGTCAGCCCGCGCTCTGTCTTCGCGAGGCCGATCTCCTCCAGCTTCTTGTCGTCCAGGACGCCCAGGTCCCGCTGCGCGCGCAGCGGAGCGAAGCGGGAGAACAGCTTCAGCGCCACGTCGTTGCCGCGCAGCTCGCGGGGAGGAGGCACGGGGGCGGGGCTCGCGGGTGTCCCCGCATCGGAGGAAGCGTTCGCGAGTGCGCCCGTTTGGGTGCCTCCGTCACTGACTGCCGGGAGCGAGCCCGTGTTGGCACCGGCATTCGCGGGCGAGCCCGCATCGGACGTCGCGCGGGCCAGCGCTCCTGCATCGAGCGCGGCACGTCCCGCGTCGCTCGCACCAGCGAGTGCGCCGGCCTCCGAGGCGTGGGCCAATGCTCCTGCATCAGGCGCGGCACTGCCCGCATCACGGGTGGGTGCGCCGGCCTCCGTGGCGCCTCCTGCTTCGGCACGTGGCTTCGCGGGCTTGTTGCCCAGGCGGACCCAGACGGTGTCGCGGTCCTGGGGGTCGCGGAACAGCTCCACGAAGCGCGTCTCCTCGTCATACCGGATGCGGTCGAGCGCGCTCGCCCGCGCGTCCTCCACCGTCACCTCACCCGGCGCACGCGAAGGCTCGCGCTGCCACACGAAGAACGCGGCCACGAGCGCCACGCCCGCCAGCACGCCCTGCACCGCCACGTCGCGCGCCTTCATCGCGCACCTCCCGCCACCGCGGTGCTCCGGGGCGCGCGCCGTCCGCGCCGCCGCGTCACGAAGAAGCCCACCGCCAGCACCGCCACCGGCATCCCGAAGACCGTCGCGTAGAACCACACGACGTCCTGCGAGCGAGTGTGCTGCAACGGCACGTCCTCCTCGCTCGTCGTCACGCCGGAGAGCGCCTCCTCGCCGGAGAGCCAGCGCAGCGTGTCCACCGCGAGATACGCATTGCCCACGTTGCCCAGGATGCCGTCCCCCAGCGCGTCCGCGTCCGCCATCACCACCGCGCGCGGCGCGGGCTTGCCCTCCGCGGCGGGCCGCTCCACCGCCACCACCAGCGGCCACGCCTTCGTGACCTCGCCCGGCTCCGGTTCGAAGTCGCCATTGCGGTCCGCGAACGTCTCTCCGTGCGCGCGCACGCTCGTGTCCAGCAGCACGCCGGGCACGGGCGGCGTGACCTGCTCCAGCGCGGTCGCCCCCATGAACGCCACCGCGCCCTGCGAGCCCAGCGCGGACAGCGACGTCACCGACGGGTGCGAGGAGAAGCTCGCCGTGCCCAGGTTGCCCCGGTCGCTCTGCTGCCGCGTGGTGCGGAAGTACACCCGGTCATTCGCCAGCGGCACGCGCAGCGACTTGAGCCCCATCGGTTGCAGCAACGGCTCCAGCGCCGCGCCATCCGGCTCCAGCGCGATCCACAACCGCCCTCCCCGCTCCCAGTACTCACGCAGCGCGGTGGCCTCTTCCGGAAGCAGCTCCCGCGTGGGCCCCAGCACCGCCACCATCGCCGCGTCGCCCGGCACCGCCGAGCCCAGCCCCTCCGCCACCGTGAGCGTGCGCACGTCCACGTTCTGCGCGCGCAGCAGCTCCTTGAACTGCGCCACCGACGGCCGGGCCGCCTCTCCCGGCACGGGCCGCGTGTCGGCGCGCTCCCCGTGGCCGCCCGTGAGGTAGACGATGCGCCGGGGCTTCGCCACCGCCAGCAGCCGTCGCTGCACCTCCGCGTCCAGCCGCTGGAGCTGCCCGCGCGCACGCTCCGGATCCAATCCCAGGGTCAGGATCTCCTTGCGGTCCCCCCGCGCCAGCACCACGGAGCCGTTGTTGCTGACGCCCAGGGCCTTTCCGCGCGCGGGCTCCACCGCCTGGTCCAACGACTCCACGCCCAGCTGCGGACTCTCCGGCTCCAGGTCGCGGAAGTACTGCCGCGCCGCCTCGCCCACCTCGTTCGCGGGCGGGAAGAAGAGCGTCACCTGCAAGGGCTCGTTGAGGCCGCGCACCAGCTTGCGCGTCGCATCACCCGGCTTCGCGGTCCGGAAGTACGACAGGTCCCAGGTCGCGCCCGCTTGCGTGGCCACGTACGTCGCCGCGAACGCGAACACGATGACGAACGCCATGCCCAGACCGGAGAACAGCGCGCTCTTCACCCGGCCCGTCTCCGGCACGGGCGCCCGAGCCATGGCCACGAGCGCGGCCTCCACCATCGCCAGCGGCACGAGCGCGCACAACAACAGCGCCGGGAACAGCACCGCCAGCACCACCGACAGCCGGGGCGACGCACGCGACAGCGGCTCACCGAGGAGCGCCGTCCCCACGTCCCCCTTCACGAAGTAGAGCACCAGCGCGGCCAGCCCCACGACGTACAGCGTGAGCACCCACCGCTCCAGCGCGCGCCGGTCCGCGGGCGCGGCGATCATCCGCACCGCGCGCCACGCCGTCGCGGCCACCACCACGGCGGTGCCCAGCGCCGCCAGCGCCACGCGGCCGGAGCCCACGCCCAGCACGCGCTCCGCGAGGAACACGGCCACGAGCCCCGCGACGAACGCCCCCGTCGCGGCGAGCCCCGTCCCGAAAGAAGCCGGCGTGCTCATCGCCACCTCCGCGCTTCCAGCACCCGCGTGGCCGCGAACAGCGCCACGTAGGTGACCACCAGGTAGTAGACGACATCCCGCACGTGGATGATCCCCGCCTGGAACGGGGGGAAGTGCTGATTCCACAGCGACATCGCGCTGAAGACGTCGGACAGCGGTTGCTCGGTGATGCGCGCCAGCAGCCAGCACAGGATGAGCGCCACCAGCATCACCGCGGAGAAGATGGCCGCGAGCAACTGGTTCTTCGCGAGCGACGACCCGAACGTGCCCACCGCCAGCGACGTGCTGCCCAGCAACAGCAACCCCAGGTAGCCCGCCGCCACGTGCCCGAAGGACACCTTGCCGTTCACCAGCACCAGCAGCGGCATGTAGAGCGTGAGCAGCAGGTACAGCGCCAGGAACGCGAGCCCCGCCAGGAACTTGCCCAGCACGATGTCCCGGTCCCGCACCGGCGACGCGTACAACAGCGGCAGCGTGCCCGTCTGGCGCTCCTCCGCGACCAGCCGCATGGACACCAGGATGGCCGCCACGATGGTGAAGCCACTGGAGTAGTAGAAGAAGCCGGACAGCACCTCCGCGGAGCGCTTGCTCGCGCCGCCCAGGGCGTACGCGTTGAAGAACAGCCCGTTCACCGCGAGGATGATGGCCAGGATGACGTAGCCGCTGAGCGTGCGCAGGTAGCCGGCCAGCTCGCGGCGAGCAATCAGGAGCGCCTTCACGCCTTCACCTCCTGCCCGTGCGTCAGGCGCAGGAACAGCGCCTCCAGCTGTCCCTCGTTCGCGTCCAATCGCAGCAACTCCAGGCCCGCGCCCACCACCGCCCGCGCCACCTGGGGCCGCAAATCCGGCGCCGCCGCCACCTTCAGGGCCAGCACGCCACGGTCCCCTTCCCGCACCTCCACCGCGCCGAAGCCCTGCAACGCTTCGAGCGCCCGTGCCCGGTCACCCCGCACCTCCAGCACGATGGACGGACCGCCCAGGCTTCGCGACAGCTCCTCTTCACTGCCCTGCGCCAGCAGCGTGCCCTTGTGGATGATGAGCAGCCGGTCACACGTCTGCGAAATCTCCGGGAGGATGTGGCTGGACACGAGCACCGTGTGCGCGCCCTTGAGGCCGCGGATGACGTCGCGCATCTCCACGATTTGAAGCGGATCCAGACCGCTGGTCGGCTCATCGAGGATGAGCAGCGCGGGCTTGTGCACCAGCGCCTGCGCCAGTCCCACGCGCTGACGGTAGCCGTGGCTGAGCGTGGAGATGACCTCGCCGTGCACGTCGCGCAGGCCGGTCTTCTCCTCGGCTTCGCCGACGTGGGACGCGGTGGCCTTGGCGGGCACGTCGCGCAGCCGGGCGACGTAGGCCAGGTATTCGCCCACCGTCATCTCCTCGTAGACGGGGGGCACGTCGGGCAGGTAGCCGATGCGCTGGCGCACCTCGTGGGACTGGCTCACCACGTCGTGCCCGTCGATGACGACGCGGCCCGAGGTGGGCAGCAGCACGCACCCGAGAATCTTGAGCGTGGTCGACTTGCCGGCGCCATTGAGGCCCAGGAAGCCGATGACCTCGCCCTGGCCGATGGTGAAGGCCAGGTCCCGGATGGCCGCGTGCTCGCCGTAGAACTTCGTCAGCCCTTCGACCTGGATCATCAGGACTCCTCGACGCGAGAGGAAGCGGCGCACTTCTGTCGCCCCTCCCGAGGAGTGTCAAGCACGGGGCTCACCCGTGGTGGTATTCCGCGCCGTCGGTGGTCCGGCCCAGCGTGAAGCGCAGCGCCTCCTCCAGGCCGGGCAGGAGGAAGGAGAACCCGTGGGCCTGCGCCACGGTGGGCAGGACGTGGGTGCTGGACAGGAGGGTCTCCTCGCCCATCTGTCCGAACACGGTCTTCACCACGGCGGCGGGCAGCGGGAACACCGCCGGACGGTGGAGCACCTTCCCCAGCACCTTCGCCAGCTCGCCCTGTCGCACCGCGTTCGGGGACACGGCGTTGAGCGGCCCCCGGATGGACGGGGTGAAGAGGGAGAGCTGGATGAGGCCCAGCACGTCCTCCAGGGACACCCAGCTCAGCCACTGGCGTCCGGAGCCCACCGGACCGCCGCCGCCCGCCTGGGTCGCGAGCGCCAGCTTCGCGAGCGCCCCGCCGCGCGCGTCCAGCACCACGCCGATGCGCAGGTGCACCACGCGGATGCCCGCGTCCTCGGCGGGTTTGGTGGCGGCCTCCCACTGGCGCGTGACGTCCGCGAGGAAGCCGTCACCGGAGGCGGACGTTTCGGTGACCTCCTCTTCGCCCCGGCTGCCGTAGTAGCCGGCAGCGGAGGCACAGATGAGCACGCGCGGCTTGCGGGTGGCGCGGGCCAGCGTTTCACACAGCAGGCGGGTGCTCTCGGTGCGGCTCTTGAGGATCTCCTGCTTGCGCTCGTCGGTCCACCGGCCCTCGCCGACGTTGGCGCCGGACAGGTGGACCACGGCGTCCACGTCCTCCAGGCCCGCGGCGTCGACGGTGCCCTTGTCGGGAGCCCAGGAGATGTCCCCGCGCGCCGCGTTCGCACGGCCGCGCACCAGCCGCTTCACGCGGTGGCCGCCGGTGGTGAGGAACGACGCCAGCGCGGAGCCCAGCATGCCGGACGCGCCGCCGATGGCCACGGTGAGCGGGCCCTGATTCGCGAAGGCGGCATGGCGGCGCAGGTCCGCGCGGGTGAGCGTGTGGCGGTAAGCGAACATCCGCTCCAGGCGCTTGCGCGCGTAGCCCCCGCCGAAGGTGTCCCCGAGCGTGCCCACGGGCAGCTCGTACTGGATGGAGTCCTCCAGGACGGAGGTCTGGGGGCCCGAGGGATTCATGCGGTGGTCATGGATCCACTTCGCGAAGGGGCCTTCACGCTGGGTGTCCTGGAAGGAGGAGCCCTCCACGTAGGCGGTGTGCTCGGCGACCATGCGCTGGGGGATGGGGCCCAGGTGAAGCTTCACGACGACGCGGGCGCCGGGGCGGATGCCGTCGCCGGTGCGGTCCACGACTTCAGCGGTCTCCCAGGGGGGCGACAGGCGTTCGAAAGCCCCCTCGCGGGTGTGCCAGGAGAAGAGGTCGGCGGCGGGGACTGGCATCTGGCTGCGCGCATCGAAAACGTGCGACTTGCCCATGGTTTCTCCAGGGGAGACAGTGCGACCCGAGCATGCTTACTCCCGACCTCCTCGACCGTGCAGTCGAATTGCTGCGGCACGGCGGTGTCATCGCCCTGCCAACAGAGACGGTCTACGGCCTCGCGGCCAACGCCGAGGACGAGCTGGCCGTGCGCCGCGTCTTCGCCATCAAGGGCCGGCCGGCGAACCACCCGCTCATCGTCCACATCCCGGATGAGGAGTACCTGCCGGAGTGGGCCCGTGAGGTGCCGGACGAAGCGAAGGCGCTGGCGAGGGCGTTCTGGCCGGGTCCGCTGACGCTGGTGCTGCGGCGCACGTCAAAGGCCACGGACGCGGTGACAGGCGGCCAGGACACGGTGGCGTTGAGAGTGCCCGGCCACTCCGTGGCGATGGAGGTGCTCGAGCGGCTGGGAGGAGGCGTGGCCGCGCCGAGCGCCAACCGCTTCGGCAGGGTGAGCCCGACGACCGCGGAGCACGTGCAGCGAGACCTGGGCGACGACGTGGACCTGGTGCTGGACGGAGGTCCGTCCACGGTGGGCGTGGAGTCGACCATCGTGGACCTGTCGTCCGGAGCCCCCGTGATTCTCAGGCCCGGAGGCCTGGCGACGGAGGACATCGAGCGCGTGCTGAGGCGCGCGGTGCCCGTGCGCACGTCGACCACGGTGCGCGTGTCCGGTTCGCTGGAGTCGCACTACGCGCCCAGGGCGGGCGTGGTGCTCGCGGAGCCGCATGAAGCAGTGCAGCGGGTGGAAGCACTGCGCGCACAGGGATTGCGAGTCGGAGTGCTGGGCCCCGCGTCACTGTCACTGCCCACGGACGTGCAGCGCTTCGACGTGCCGGGAGAACCGGCGCAGGCCGCGCGGGTCCTCTATGCGCGCCTGCGTGAAGCCGACGAACAGGGCCACGACGTGCTCGTGGCCTGTCTGCCCGCCGCGAGCGGCCTGGGCATTGCCGTGCGAGACCGACTGTCCCGCGCTGCGGCGCCCCGCGAAGGCTGATCCTTGAGACATACCTCTCCTGGGTAATAGCAGCCCACGGAGAACGATTGGATCCTCATCTGACAACCCCAGACAGCGCAGCTGCGTCCTCGGAGCGTTCTCAGATGAAGCTGAACCTCACCCTCTTCCGGGAAGAAATCGACTCCTTCGAAGGATGCCTTCGCGGTACCGCCGGCAACCGCGCCTACCAACCCAGCAAGTCCACCAAGAAGCTGCTGGACGCAGACCACAAGATCTACTTCGTCAAGACCGAGCCTCGGCCTCCGAAGTGGCTGAAGTTTATTGAGAGCTACGTCTCCACCAAGGAGACCGAACACCTCAGCAATCACACGGCTTCCGCCCTCGTCCTGCTGAAGGTTACTACCCACGAAGGGCCGCGCTTTTTCGGCATGTCCGCAGGATTCGGTCACCTCTTCATCAACAAGGACAACATCGAACTCAACTTCGGACTCATCACTGCGTTGAACTCGGTTGACCCCACCAAGCTCAGAACAATCGATTCCAAGAAACTGGGCGTCCAGACCTTGCAGAAAAGAGAAGCCTCGAACCTCGAGACAAAACTTGGGGAATTCGGATTCGAATTCGACAGCGAAATCCTCCACATCGTTTCCGGCACCTGTATCGATGAAACGCTCGGTGCTCGGATCGGAGGGTCCGACAGTCTCAACCTACACACCAAGCTGGACTTCGAAGAACTGCCAGCCAAGTGCGCAACACTCTTCAAACGCTATCGAAGCGACTCGTACAAACAGGCCTTCTCCTTCATCGACCATGTCAAACTGGAGAAAAGTTCTCGCATCAAGCAACAGCTCGACGATCAGATGCTCGACGTCCTGAACAAACGCCGGAGCGCGCCGCATGTCTCTGTCGCCTACCCTGATCAGATCGACTACAATGAGTGCGTCAGCTATCTGATCTCAGGCAAGGGCGGAAGCTCCATCGTGGACGAGATCACGCTTCAGCGCATCTACGATTATATTGGCAAAGAGACGCTGACAATCGACGACCTCAAGAAGATCAAAATCTTCGGACTCAGCGATCTTGACAGAAACTCAAGGCGCACTGAGATCGAGCCGCTGTACGCATACCTCACCCACGAGGCGAAATTGGGTGACAGGCGGTACATTCTCAGCAACAGGCGTTGGTATGAAGTCGACAGGGACTACCTGGAAAAGCTGGACCGCGACTTGAAGGAGTATGTCCGGTTCAGCAGCACCCCGATCCTGCCTCCTTGGCGCCTGAGCCAAAACAAGAAGGGAGTCTGGGTTCATGACGAGGGCGATTACAACAAAGCCTGTGGCGCAGACAAAAACTTCCTCTTGCTCGACCGAAAGCTCTACTCTTTCGGAACTGGCCACGGGGGCAGCCGCGTAGAGGTCGCGGATCTATTCCACCGACCTTCGTCGAAGCTTCTCTGCGTCAAGAAGCTTTCCTCTTCAGCGACGCTCAATCACCTCTTGGCGCAAGCCACTGTCTCCGCAGAACTCTTTTCCGACATGGAGCAGTACAGGGAGCGGTTCTTGGCCAGCGTCGCAACGCACTGGGGGATCGCCAAGCCAGCTCAGGATTTCATCCGAACCCTGAAGTTTGTCTATGCCATCGGAACACAGGAGACAGTCCCGCTACTGGATCTTCTCCCGGTCTTCAGCAAGGTGATGCTCATGAAGCACATCCGACTGCTTCAGCGAGCACGGTTTGATGTCGAACTGGCTCAGGTTCTCATGACCAATGATCAGGCCCAGCCCGCCACAGCGCCCCCTGCCCCCAAGCAGGCAACCGCGAAGGTGCTCCGGCGTCGCGTCCGTTCCTGATGCAAGCAGAGTCAAACCAGCGTGGGGCTTGATTCGCGACTTTGGTCCGATAAATGGCCGCCAGGTCTGCCAAGCGCGCGGCGCCCAGCGTGTCACTGACACTGCGCACGGACGTGCAGCGCTTCGACGTGCCTGGGGAACCGGCGCAGGCCGCGCGAGTCCTCTACGCGCGACTCAGGGAAGCCGACGAACAGGGCCACGACGTGCTCGTGGCCTGTCTGCCCGCCGCGAGCGGTCTGGGCATCGCCGTGCGGGACCGGCTGTCCCGCGCGGCGGCGCCCCGCGACAGTTGATCAGAGGTCCTTCACCAGTTCCTGCCGCGCCTTCGCGGTGTAGCGGCCAATGAGGTCCGCGCGCCTGGGCGAGTACTTCGCGCTCTCATACTGGATGGCCATGATGCCCCGGGCCGGCAGCGTCCACTGCGTCAGGTTCACGTGGCTCTCGAGCGTGGTCCACCGGTTGAGCACCTTGAACTGTCCCTGCCCCGCGAGCGCGCTCTCCAGTGCCTCCGCGGAGGCAGTCGCGTCCGCCTCCTGCAGCGGCGCCAGGTCCGCGGCGAAGCGCACGGGAACGTCTCCCCACTTCACCTGCCGCTTCACCTCACGGGCCGTCTTCGGCTCCCCGAACTTCCGGGTGAGCAGATCGCGCATCAGCGTCTGGAAGGTGCGCGGATCTCCCACGTCCTGGAAGAAGACGTCCACCGCCGCCAGCCGGTTGTCCAGGAACCCCAGCGCCACCTCCGCCGGAAGCTCCGCGATGGTGGTCTTCAACCGCAGCGTTCCATCCGGGGACACGCTCGCCTCCGGCAGCGCGGCGCGGACCTCGTCCGGCGACATCCCCCAATGGGCCGACTGGAACCCCTCCGTACTCCGGTAGGTCTTGTCCGCCGCATCGCGAATCGCCTGCCGCCGCTCCAGCGCGGAAGGCTTGTCCGGATTCGACGACGCACAGCCCGCCGCCAGGCCCAGCACCCCCAACAACCCCAAAGCCCCAAGCTTCATCTCATCGCTCCAATTGCAATCACGGGCCTCTCCCCATGGAGGCCTCCGTCGCAGGCATCCCGCGCGCTTTACGAGACGCGGACATAGAGGAATACGGAGGGACTCCGGAAGCTGGGTCGCCGGACGCCCAGGGGCTTGCGGCCAGCAGCCCGGGTCGCCCAGGCTCTATCCCTGGAGAGGGGAACAAACACATGGGCATCGCCACGGGGTGGTTATGGGTCGTCCTGGCCATGGCATCTGGCGCGCAGCCAGGCCCTTCCGCCGAAGCTGTGTGCGAGCTCTCCGCGCTCCACACCGCCGAACGGGCCTTCTTCGGGGAGAAGGACCGCCACGACATCCCCGCGGTCGTCGGCTTCCTTCCCCTGCCCTGCACCGACGGCACCCGGCCTCCCGCGCCGGACGCCCACTCCGTCGGCGGCTGCCAGTTCGTCTTCACCGTCCTCGAAGCAGGCCGCGCTCCAGATACCACCCTGAAGCTCGAAGCCCGCGGCGTCACGCCCGCCACGCGGAACCTGCGCTTCCTGCTGGATGGCCGCGACGGCTTCGTCACCCGCGCGGACTCCAACGCCCGCGTGGCGCCCGTGGACTGTGATGCCTGGAGACGGGCGGCGGATCCGCTCCTGCGCTACCACGAGCTCGTCGGGGAGTACGACTGCGTCACCGGGCCCTACGCCCCGACGCATCCCTGCACCGAGGCGCTCACCCAGCTCATGAACCTCGCGCGCAAGGGCGTGGGCGTCGCCAGGAAGGAATACGACGCGCACCCCACCGCGCGTGAGCTGTATCCCTTGAGCCCGCCAACGCCCGCCATGCTCCTCTGCGGCGTCACCGCCTCACCCCAGCAGCGCGCCCAACACGCGGACCTTCTCTTGAGCCAGGGCAGCCTCCTGGACGTGGTGCTCCAGCCGGGCTGCCGTGATGCCGGTCTTCGCGCCGGCCTCCCCCTCCTGTTCAGGGACGGGGCCTGCCCGGGCCCACACTGTCTGGAGTTGGTGCGCCTGGCCCAACGCATCCGTCTGCCTGAACTGCTCGACGTCCTCGCAGGTCGCGCCGAGTCGCTGGTCACCTGGCTCTGGACTCAGCCCACCGGGCTCCAGCACGACTTCCTGCGAGCCGCCACGGACCGGGACTCCAACAGGGTCGACGCGCTCCTGCTGCTGCATCAAGGGACCTGGCCCAGCCTCCAGGCCCTGACCACGCCTCCGCTCACGCCCCTGGAGAATGCGTGGCTCGAACGCGCCCACCGTGAGCACCCCACCCTGGCCCCCCTCCTGCGTCTGCTGCGCGAGCAGCACCAGAGCCACCCCGCCACCGACGCGGACTTCGAGACCTGGGCCCAAACCGTCCCCTGCCCCCAGCTCCACGATGCCCGGGACGTGGCCCTGTCCGCGACGCGCCTGCGCGCCATCGCCCAGACCCAGTCGCGCTGCCCGGGAGACGTCGTGTCGGTCCTGTCCCGCCACGTCGCGAAGCTGTCTCCCAGGAAGCTCATCGACGTGCTCCAGCCGCTGACCGCGGCGCAGCTGCGCATGCTGCGCACGGAGCTGGGCCTCGACGACCCCGCACGCGCGGAGGCCCTGCTCGACTGGGTGATGGAGCGCGACACCGGCCTGCTCGACGGGCTGACCGCCACGCCCGCCGTCGTGACGAAGCTGCTCACCCCACCCCACGCGAACCGGCTGGGCGGACGCGAGGCGGTCCTCGACCTGCTGCTGGATTTCCAGCGGAGCCCGCGCATCACGCCGACCGACGAGGGCATGCTCCACCTGATGGCCGAGGCCCTGAAGGGCACGCCTTCCGCGGCCCGCGTCAGGAACATCGCGGAGCGGAACCTGTCCCCCGAAGTCCGGCAGCGACTGCTGTCCAGCATGCTGCGAGCCCGGGACCCACTACTCCAGGCCGCCGCCGCGGCGGGCGCCGCGGATTGGAAGGCCGCCGATGGCATCACCGCCCCCGCGGCACGGGCCTGCCTGGCGGAGGCCCGCGTCACCCTGGAATGCATGGCCACCCGGTCCAGGCCCCTGGGCCCGCCCCCTCCAGGGACCCGGCAGTTCCTCTTCGGGTGCGGCACGGGGCCCCAGCCGCCTCCGGCCCCACCCCCGCCCATCGAGGCCTGGTGCACACGCTTCGAAGAACACGTGGCGACCTGTCCCACCACCTGCGGAGGCACGCTGCCGGGTCCGAGCGAGCTCGCGCTCCTCGCGTCCATCGCCGGGGAGCCACCGCCCACCGCGCCGGACGGCCTGCGCGCCTGCTCGCCGGACCTTCCATGAACCCCCAACTTCGGCGGGCCGCGTCAAAGCCCGTTCTCCCTTTTACAACTGCCGTCCGCTCCGCTATCCCGCGACGGTCACCCAGGAGTGTCCCGTGAAGCGAAGTCTGTCCGGTCTGCTTGTCGCCCTCGCGTTCACCGCCTGCAAGCAGGAGGCGCCGGGCAAGATGGAGCCCATCCCGCGCCCGCCGGGCGCCACCGCGCCCGAGCCCGAGGAGGCCGCTCCCGTTCCCGCCGCGCCCGCCGTCCCCAAGGACGCCGTCGTGCTGCGCTGGAAGCTGGTCCAGGACGCGCCCGTCTCCTTCCGCCTCAACCTGGCGCTGGACCGCAACGCGGCCGTCCCCGAGTCCGCCCCGGCGAAGGCCGCCAAGGCCGACAAGAAGAAGGGCGCCAAGGCCGCCCCCGCCGCCGAGGCGCCCAAGGCCGCCACCAAGGCCGCCGTCCCCACCGAGTACATGTACGTGCTCGTGCTGGACAAATCCGGTGAGCGCCAGCTGCGCGTGACGCCCAACGCCGGCGTGGGCGAGGACGCCACCTTCAGCGACCGCGGCTTCATCATCGACGGGCTCCAGGGCCCCGCGCGCAACCTGGCCACGCTGGTGCTGGAGCTGCCGCGCGACCCCGTGCGCCCCGGCGAGACGTGGTCCCTGGGCACCGAGCTCACCACGCCGGACGCCCTGGGAACCCTGTTCCGCCGCGCCCCCGGCGGCGAGCGCCACAACCGCGTGAAGCTCGTCTCCGTCACCCCGGGCGACAACGGCGAGCAGGTGGCCACGATCGAGTACGACATCGTGGAGCAGTTCGGCGGCACCCTCAGCGCCCCGCGCCCCACCCTCCCCAAGAAGGACAAGGGCGCGGGACAGATGGGCCTCGAGAACACCGCCATCGAGGTCCCCAACGAGCTGGACGACACGCCCCCCGCCCCCGCCGCCCAACCGGAAGGCACCGAGCTGGGCGCCACCGTGAAGGTCACCGGCAAGGGCGAGTTCCTGGTGAAGGCCGGCCAGTGGCGCTCCTGGGAGGGCACCCTGTCCACCGCCCTCAACGGTCCCGCGCAGCCCGCCGTGAACCTGCCCGCGGGCACCTACCAGGCCCGCATCACGCCCGTCGGCGCGCCGCAGGCTCCGGCGGCGCCCCAGGCTCAGGAGACGCCCGCGCCTACCGCGACTCCGCCCGCGCCGTAGGGGCCGGGCCGTCCGAAGCGCGCACCATCCGCACCACGGCGTCCACCCACTCCGGGTGGGCGTTGAGGGACGGCACCAGCGTCAGCGACTCGCCGCCCGCCTCCACGAACTGCTCCTTCGCGCGGAGGCCAATCTCCTCCAGCGTCTCCAGGCAGTCCGCCACGAAGGCCGGGCACATCACCGCCAGCCGCTTCACGCCCTTCGCCGCCAGCTCCGGCAGCACCAGGTCCGTGTAGGGCTTCACCCACGGCGTGCGCCCCAGCCGCGACTGGAAGGACACCGTGTAGCCGCCCTCCGGCAGCGCCAGCCGCTGGGCCAGCATCCGCGCCGTCGCGAAGCACTGCGCGCGGTAGCAGTGCCGGTTCTCCGCCGTGATGGCGTCACAGCACCCCGCGGACGACAGGCAGTGCTGTCCCGTCGGGTCGCTCTTGCGCATGTGGCGCTCCGGCAGCCCGTGGAAGCTGAACAGCACGTGGTCCGCGCGCGTGTCGGAAATCACCGGCCGCGCCACCGCCGCGAACGCGTCCAGGAAGCCCGCGTCATCCCAGAACGCCGGCACCGCGCGCACGTTGGGGACGTCCCAGCCCTCCGCCAGCACCTCATAGGTGCGCGCCAGCGACGACGCGGAGGACGACGCCGCCTCGTGCGGGTACAGCGGCAGCACCGTGAACTCCGACACGCCCTTCGCCTTCAGCCGCGCGATGGCGTCCGGCAGCGACGGGTTGCCGTAACGCATGGCCAGCTCCACCTCGTAGTCGGCTCCCAGTTGCTCCCGCACCCGCGCCTCCAGCGCGCGGCTGTACACGAGCAGCGGCGAGCCCTCCTTCATCCACACCTTGCGGTACGCCTCCGCGCTCTTCGCGGGGCGGAACGGGAGGATGAAGAGGTTCAGGAGGAACCAGCGCCCCACCGGGTGGATGTCGATGACGCGCGGGTCGTTGAGGAACTCGCGCAGGTAGCGGCGCACCGGCCCGGATTCAGGCGCGTCCGGCGTCCCCAGGTTGACGAGCAGCAGTCCCCGCTTCGTGGTCGGCACGGCCATGCGCGAAGTCCCTCGGGAGTCTTTTCAGTGCAGCGAGTGCGGCAGCGTGAGCGCGAACTCGGCGATGCGCGCCTCGAAGCGCGTGCCGTCCGGACGCTCCATCTCGTAGCCGCCGCGCATGGTGCCGAAGGGCGTCTTCAGCATCGCCCAGCTCGTGTACTCGAACCGCTCGCCCGGCTTGAGGTGCGGCTGACGGCCGACCACGCCCTCGCCCTTCACCTCGTCCACGTGCCCCTGGGCGTCGGTGATGATCCAGTGCCGGGACCGCAGCTGCGCGGGGACGGTGCCTTCGTTGAAGAGCACCACCTTGTACATGAAGGCGAACTGCCCGGACTCAGGGGTGCTGCGCTCCGGCCAGAAGGTCGGCTCCACGGTGACGCGGATGCCGTCGGTGGTGGCGGTGGACATGGCGGAAGACTTGGCAGTGACTCCCGCCCGATGCAAGGGAAACGCAGGGGCCGGCCTCCCAAGGCCCGGAGCCCGGCGCCCCCTGTCAGCCGCGCTCCTGCTCCCGGGCTGGCGCGTCCTGGGCCTTGTCCGCGTCCGCCACCGGGGTGGACCCCGTCGCCTCCGGAGGCTTGGGGAACACCAGCGACGCCACGATGGCCACCAGGAGGCAGGCGGCAATCACCGCCAGCGAGATGCCGATGGGAATCTTGTACCAGTGCTCGATGAGCATCTTCACGCCCACGAAGGCCAGGATGACGCCCAGCGCGACCTTCAGCAGGTGGAACTTCTCCATCAGGCTGGAGACGACGAAGAACAGCGAGCGCAGGCCCAGGATGGCGCAGACGTTGGACGTGTAGATGATGAACGGGTCCTTGCTGATGCCCAGCACCGCCGGGATGGAGTCCATGGCGAAGAGCAGGTCCGTGGCCTCCACCACCATCAGCACGATGAACAGCGGCGTCACCTTGCGCCGGCCGTCCTCGTGGACGAAGAAGCGGCTGCCGTCGCCCTGACGCGCCACCGGCAGCATGCGCCGGGACATCCTCACGATGAAGCCCGCCTCCGGGTCCACGTCCTCGTCTTCCTTGGCCCAGAGCATCTTGGAGGCCGTGTAGACGAGGAACGCGCCGAACAGGAAGATGAGCCACTCGAAGCGGGCCACCAGCGCCGTGCCCGCGACGATGAGCAGCGCGCGCATCACGAACGCGCCCAGGATGCCCCAGAAGAGCACCCGGTGCTGGTGCTGCGGCGGCACCCGGAAGTAGCCGAACACCATCAGGAAGACGAAGAGGTTGTCGACCGACAGCGCGTACTCCACCACGTACGCCGTCAGCCACTCCAGCGCCGGCCCCTTGCCGCCGTAGTGAAAGACGCCTCCGCAGAACGCGAGGCTGATGCTCACCCACACCAGCGTCCACAGCGTCGCCTCCTTCGGCGACACCGCGTGCTCCTTGCGGTGGAACAGCCCCAGGTCCATGGCGAGCATCGCCAGGACAAAGACGTTGAAGGCCACCCAGGGCCAGAGCGTGTGGGTCATCACGCCCCGCTGCCTACTCCGGGACGGCCCCGGCGGCTACTCCCATTCCGTCGCGGGGCGCCGCAAGACAACCAGGGAACGCCCCACCGCCTGCACCTTGCCGCCCGCCGGGGTGTGCGTGCGAAGGGATTCCCCCGTGGCCGCGGTGTCCACCACCAGCTCCCAGTCCGCGCCCCACTCCAGGGCGGGCAGCATGAAGGTGATGGGCTCGTGGTGCGCGTTGAGCAGCACCAGCAAGGTGTCCCCCACGATGCGGTGGCCCTCGTCGTCCGGCGTGGCGATGGCGTCCCCCCCCAGCAGGAAGGCCAGGGAGCGCACGTAGGGCTTCTCCCAGTCGTCGCGCTTCATCTCCTTGCCGTCCGGCCGGAACCACGCCAGGTCCTTCAGCTCGCTGTCCCAGATGTGGGCCCCGCGGAAGAAGCGGCGCTTGGAGAGCACCGGCTGCTCGCGGCGCAGCTTGATGATGCGGGAGGTGAAGTCCAACAGCTGGCGCTGCTTCTCGTTGAGCTCCCAGTTCACCCACGACAGCTCGTTGTCCTGGCAGTAGGCGTTGTTGTTGCCCTTCTGCGTGCGGCCCATCTCGTCGCCCGCCACCAGCATGGGCACTCCCTGCGACAGGAAGAGGGACGCCAGGAAGTTGCGCTTCTGCTGCTCGCGCAGCGCGTTCACCTTGGGGTCGTTCGTCTCCCCCTCCACGCCGCAGTTCCAGGCGTGGTTGTCATTGGCGCCGTCGCGGTTCTCCTCGCCGTTGGCCTCGTTGTGCTTCTGGCCGTACGTCACCAGGTCGTGCAGCGTGAAGCCGTCATGCGCGGTGACGAAGTTCACGCTCGCCGTGGGCTTGCGGCCGGACAGCGCGAACAGGTCGGAGCTGCCGGTGAGCCGCGAGCCAATCTCCGCCGCCTGCCGGTCGTCGCCCTTCCAGTAGCGGCGCATGGTGTCGCGGTACTTGCCGTTCCACTCGCTCCACAGCACCGGGAAGTTGCCCACCTGGTAGCCGTAGTCCCCCACGTCCCACGGCTCCGCGATGAGCTTCACGCGGCTCAGGACGGGGTCCTGGTGGAGGATTTGAAAGAAGGCCGCGCGGGTGTCGTAGCCGTGCCGGTCCCGTCCCAGCGTCGTCGCCAGGTCGAAGCGGAAGCCGTCCACGTGCATCACTTCCACCCAGTAGCGCAGCGAGTCCGCGATGAGCTTCAGCGCATACGGGTGCGTGGCGTTCCACGAGTTGCCGCACCCCGTGAAGTCCATGAAGTAGCGCGGGTCCTTCTCACTGAGCCGGTAGTACGCGCCGGCGTCCAGCCCCTTGAAGGACAGCGTGGGCCCCAGGTGGTTGCCCTCGCAGGTGTGGTTGTAGACCACGTCGAGGATGACCTCGATGCCCGCGCGGTGCAGCAGCTTCACCATCCCCTTGAACTCCGCCACCTGCTCGCCCAGCGAGCCCGACGCGCAGTAGCGCGCGTCCGGTGCGAAGAAGCCCAGCGTGTTGTAGCCCCAGTAGTTGGAGCGCCCCTTCTGGGTGAGGAACGGCTCGTCCATGAAGGCGTGGATGGGCAAGAGCTCCACGGACGTCACGCCCACCTTCTTCAGGTGTTCGATGGAGGCCGGGTGCGCCAGGCCCGCGTACGTGCCGCGCAGGTTCTCCGGCACGCGCGGGTTCAGCTTCGTGAAGCCCTTGACGTGCAGCTCGTAGAGGACCGTCTTGTGCCAGGGGACCTCCGGCCGCCGGTCGCCCTCCCAGTCGAACCCATCCGCCAGGATGACCGCCTTGGGCACGCCCCAGGCGTCGTCCTGCGTGTCCATGACGAGGTCCTCCTCCTTGCCCCCGTGCACGTACCCGTGGATGGGCGCCTTGGGGTCCACCTGGCCGTGCAGCGCGCGGGCGTAGGGGTCCACCAGGAGCTTGTGCGGGTTGAAGCGCAGGCCCTTCTTGGGTTCATACGGGCCGTGAACCCGCAGGCCGTACAGACAGCCGGCGTGCACGCCCGGCATGTAGCCGTGAAAGACGTGGTTCGTGGTCTCCAGCAACGGGAAGCGGCGCGTCTCCTTCTTGGGGTCGGCGGGGTCGAAGAGACAGACCTCCACCTTCTTCGCGTGCTCGCTGAACACGGCGAAGTTCACGCCGTTCCCATCGTACGTGGCGCCCAGGGGAAACGGCTTCCCTGGAAGCACCTCGGCCCTTCTCATCCAGTGCTCCTCTCCAGCAGCACCACCGGGAACTCCGCGAGGAGCGGCCCCAGGGCCAGCCCCACGCCTCCCGGCCCCTGCTGGGGACGGACGGTGTTCCCGGTGAAGACATTGCGGAACATCATGCCCGCATATGCCTCCGGAAGGTTCAGGAACGTACCGTCATACGCCTGCGCCAGCCCGCCGGACTCCAGCGCCTCCAGCGTGTAACGCGGCGCGCAGGCAATCAGCACGCTGTCACCGTGCGTGCGCGCGAAGCCGACCGCCGCGGGCGAGCGCGGCCCGGACGGCTCCAGCGCCTCGTAGCCGCCCATGCGGAACAGGTCCGCGTACTTCTGGCGCAGCCGCAGCGCCTCCACCAGGACGAAGAGCTTCACCTGCCCGTCGTCCATGTCCCGGGTCAGCCGCGCGCACAGGGCGGGCCGGTCCTTCGCCGCCGCGTCATCCAGCGCCGTGAGCAGCCGCTCACGCAGGGCGTAGTCCACCGGCCGGCGGTTGTCTGGATCCACCAGTGACAGGTCCCACAGCTCGCAGCCCTGGTACGTGTCCACCACGCCGGGCGAGGCCAGCTTCAGGAGCAGCTGCCCCAGCGCGTTGTGCTGGCCCGCGCGCTCGATGCGGCGCTTGAAGGCCTTCACGTCGTCCAGGAAGGCCTGGCCCTTCGAGGGGTCGAAGCACGCGTCCACGAAGCGCGCCACCGCGTCGTCGTAGGCGCCGTCCGGGTTGGTCCACGACGTGCGGACCTTGGCCTCCTTGATGGCCTTGCCCATGTACTCGCGCACGCGGCGGTGGAACTCCTGGAGCTCCGCCTGGGGCACCTGTTCGCCCATGGGCCACGCGCCCACCACCGTCTGGAAGAAGAGGTAGACGTCGTTGGACGACGGCGCCGGGCCGGTGGACAGGTGGCTGACGAAGGGCCGGGTGAGGTCCGCCCAGGCGCGCACCTTCTCCCGCCAGTCTTCCGGCAGCTCCGTGAGCACGTTGACGCGCGCGCGCACGTCCTCGCTGCGCTTGGTGTCGTGGGTGCTGGAGGTGAGCATGCTCGCCGGCCAGCGCTCCGCGCGCTCCTGGTTGCGCAGGTGGAAGGTGGTGGCGCGCATGCCGAAGTGCTCCGGCTCGCCGCCCACCTCGTTGAGGCTCACCAGCCGGTTGTAGATGTAGAAGACGGTGTCCTCCAGGCCCTTGGCCATGACGGGGCCCGTCACCTGCTGAAGCTTCATCGCGAATCTCAGCATCACCGCCTTCTCGTCGTCCCCCACGTGCTCCGGGTAGCGGCCCAGGAGGATGTCGCGCAGGAAGTCGAAGATGGAGGCGTTGGTGGTGGTGTTGCGCTCCTTGGCGCGCTGGAGGGTCCACTCGATGTACTGCACGTCGCGCACGTCCAGCTCCGCGCGCCAGCCGTCCACGTAGGTGCGGTAGACGGGGAACAGCGCGATGAACTCCACCAGCGCGCGCCGCAGGCTGTTGAGCGTGAAGTCGCGCGTGCGGCGGTTCATCTCCGAGATGCGGTTGAGCTCGTGCGCCAGCACGTTGATTTCGCTGGCCATGCTCACGCGCATGATGAGCAGCTTCTTCTGGTACACGAGCTCCGCGAAGTCCTGCGTGCCGCCCGCGAAGCGCTCGTACGTCTCCGTCAGGTGCGCCTCCGCGGCCGGGTGCACGAACAGGCCGCTCACCGCGTTGGCGAAGCGGTAGCCGGTGGTGCCGTGCACCGCCCACGACTCCGGGATGCGCTCGCGCCCGCCTTGAATCTTCTCCACCGCCACGAAGAGCGCCTTGCGCAGCGGGCTGTCCGGCGTGTCCATCACCTGGCGCCGCCACTTCGCGCGCAGGAGCGCCTCCACCTCCGGCCACCGCGCTTCGTCCCCGTCCCTCCTCTCCGCGTCGAAGCGCGCCCGCGCCCGCTCCACGAAGAAGCGCTCCTGCAGGTCCAGGAAGTAGGCGGTGGGGTCGAAGAGGCCGTCCGGGTGGTCGATTCTCAGGCCCGTGACGCGCCCCTCGCGCAGCCACTCGAAGATGCGCTGGTGCGCCTCCAGGAAGACGTCCGGGTCCTCCACGCGGATGGCGGCCAGGCCGTTGATGTCGAAGAAGCGGCGGTAGTTGATCTCCTCACCCGCCACGCGCCAGTGCGCCAGCCGGTAGCTGCAGTTCTGCAAGAGCGTGTCCAGCAGGTCGAAGGAGCGCACGTTGCCGGGCGTGCCGTTGAACACCCGGAGGTTCTCCTCCACGTACGCCGCCAGCTCCGCGCTGTCCGCCACCACCGCGCCCAGCCGCCGCTTGATGACCTCCTTCTCGCGGTGCCGCTCCGTCACCTTCGCCGGGTCCACCTCCGTGCGCAGCGGCAGGTGGTCCAGGGCCGTCAGGATGGAGAGCAGCTCCACCAGGTGCGGCGACTCCGCGCCCAGCTGCTTCTCCAGCCGCTCCAGGCCGTGCTTGAGGATGGTGGCGTACTGGCGCGGCGCCACCGGCAGCCGGTGGTCGTAGTAGTGCAGGTGGAAGGCGCCGGAGTCGTAGGACAGCTTCAGCTCGCCGCGCTCCAGCACGATGCCGTACTGGTCGCCCAGGATGGGCAGCAGCACCTTGTCCGCCAGCTCGTCCTTCACCGGCCGCCAGTCCACGTCGAAGAACTTCGCGTAGACGGACGACGGGCCGTTCTCCAGCACGTCCAGCCACAGGCGGTTGTCCCGCTCGATGCCCATGTGGTTGGGCACCACGTCCAGCACCTGCCCCAGCCCGTGCTCGCGCAGGGCATCACAGAGCGCGGCGTGGTCCTCCGCCGTGCCCACCTCCGGGTTGAGCCGTTGGTGGTCCACGCAGTCGTAGCCGTGGGTGCTGCCGGGCGTGGCCTTGAGGTAGGGCGACGCGTAGAAGTCGCTCACGCCCAGCCGGGCCAGGTACGGCACCAGCGCCTTCGCCTGTTGGAAGGTGAAGCCCTGGTGCAGCTGCATCCGGTAGGTGGACAGCGGCGTGACGCGGCGCGATTGCAGCTCGCGTTGGACCTGTTCGAACAGGTCCTCCGCCTGCGTCTCCACCGTCGTGTGCGTGCCATCCTCGCCCGCCTGCCGCGCGGCGCGCGCCCCTGCCTCGGAACCGTCGTGGAACATGACCCCCAGAGGTAGGTCCGACGCGGCGCGTCCGCCAGCGGGCAGATGCGCCTTCGCCCCCTTTTCAACGCTCCGGACGAGCGGCTGACAGAGGGAGAAAAAGCGGAGGGCCCGTCCCGCGCGATGCGTGACGAGCCCCCAGGGTCCTTCGGGCGACCGGCGACGGCCCCGACGGGCCCTGCACCGTTCAGCTCAGGTGCTTGTTCACCAGCGCGGTCATCTCGAACATGGTGACGTTCTTCTTGCCGCCGAAGATGGGCTTGAGCTTGTCGTCGGCGTTGATCTGGCGCTTGTTCTTCGCGTCCTGGAGGTTGTTCTTCTTGATGTAGTCCCAGATCTTGCTGACCACCGCGGTGCGGGGCAGCGCCTTGGAACCGACGATCGCCGCCAGCTCAGCGGAGGGCGTCATCTCCTTCATGAACGCAGCGTTGGGCTTACGGCCCGCGGCCTTCTTCGCGGCAGGAGCCTTCTTCGCGGCAGCAGGGGCAGACTTCTTCGCAGCGGCTTTCTTGGCGGCCATTCGTCTTGTGTCTCCTCCCCTCCGAAGGGGACGTTGCACGGCGTGCTTGCATCTTCAAGCTAGAGCCGATGGCGCGTAGTAGCACGGCCTAGAGCGAAAAACAGCGTCCATCGCGCGCTTTTTCCCTCTGGGGCTCCTCGGAGCAATGGCTTCGGAGGCTAGAACTCGGCCCCGCAGCGCATTCTTCCCTCGGGAACGGAAGTCACGCGACGCGTCCGGAGCGCCAGAAACCGGCTCCGGAGGCCGTTTTCCCTCTGGGATAGTGCCTCGCGGCGCATCCGGAGGCGGAAAGTCGGCATCCAGAGCATCCTCCCCCTCGGGGAGGACCCTGTCCTTTTCGACGGTGGACGGGATGTGGCTTTTCGGATGAAACAGCACCCATGAATGCCCTCATCACTGGCGCCGGTGGCTTCCTGGGGACCTGGCTCGCTCGGGCGCTGGCTGCGCGCGGCGACCGGGTTTCATGCCTGTTGCGCCCCACCACGGACACCCGCGAGCTGGAAAAGGCCCTGGAAGGCCACCCCTGGACGCGGGTGGTCGGCGACGTGACGGACCCCGCCTCGCTGGACAGCGCGGTGAAGGGCGTGGACGTCGTCTTCCACCTGGCCGGCATCCGCCGCGCCGCGCTGCGCGACGAGTTCATGCGCGTCAACGCGCAAGGAACCCGCCTCATCTGTGAGGCCATGGCCGCCCTGCCACAGCCGCGTCCCCGGCTGGTGATGTGCGGCTCCCTGGCCTCCCACGGCCCCTCCACCCCGGAGCGCCCCCATGTGGAGGAGGACGCCTTCCATCCGCATGAGTGGTACGGCGAGAGCAAGGCGGAGGGTGAGCGCATCGCGTTCTCCTTCCAGGACCGGCTGCCGGTGACGGTGATCCGCCCGCCGCGCATCCTGGGGCCCGGAGACAAGGAAAACCTGACCTTCTTCAAGCTGGGCAAGAAGGGCATCCGGCTGGAGCTGGCCGGAGGCCCCCGGCCCCTGTCCCTGGTGGACGTGGAGGACGTGGTGGACCTGCTGCTGGTATTGGCGGAGAAGCCGGAGGCCCTGGGCGAGGCGTTCTTCTGCGCGGGCCCGGAGCGGCTGACCCTGGAGGAGATGCAGGACCTGGGGGCGAAGGCCCTGGGCTTCCAGACGCGCACCTGGCGGCTGTCCCCAGCGGTGCTGACCGCCCTGGCCACGGCGGCGGACGGGGTGACGCGGCTGACCGGCCGCAAGCTCCCCCTGAACCGGAAGCTGGCGCGGCAGCTGCTGGCCCCGGCCTGGACCTGCTCGGGGGCCAAGGCTGAACGCCTGCTGGGCTTCCGGCCGCGCCGTGGGCTGGCGGAGTCCATCACCCGCAGTGGCGAATGGTATCGCGCACAGGGCTGGTTATAGCCCCATGCGCCCAAAGGGCCTGCTGCCCACGCTGGCCTTCTGCTTTCGTTGACCGGACCCCCCCCAGGATGGGAGGAAGCCCGACCGCCCATGCCCCCCAAAGTGCCCGCCAAAGCAGCCTTCTTCGACGTCGACGGGACGCTGGTCCGGACGAACATCGTCCACGTCTATGCCTATTACGCGATGAACCGGGGCTCGCTCCGGGGCATCGCGGGCCGCACCCTGGGCACCGCCCTGGGGTTGCCGGTGTTCGGCATCCTGGATGCCGTCAACCGCAAGGCCTTCAACGAGTTCTTCTACCGGTACTACTCGGGCCTCAGCGAGGACCGGCTCGTCACCATCGCGGAGGACATGTTCGAGGACGTCCTCAAGCCCGCCTTGTACGAGCAGACGCAGGACCTCATCGACGAGGCGCGTCGTGCCGGCTGCCGCATCGTGCTCGTCACCGGAGCGCTGGACTTCACCATGCGCCCGCTGGCCCGGCATCTGGGCTGTGACGACGTCATCGCCAACAAGATGCAGTTCGTGGGCGGCAAGGCCACCGGCAAGGTGATTCCGCCCATCATCGAAGGCGCCAACAAGGCCAACGCCATCCGCGCCTATTGCGAGCGCGAGGGCCTGGCCCTCAACCAGTGCCATGGCTACTCGGACAGCGCCTCCGACTACGCCATGCTCGCCGTGGTGGGACGGCCCACCGCGGTGAACCCGGACCTGCGGCTGCGCTCGCTCGCGCGCGCGTACAACTGGCCCATCCTGGACCTGAAGTAGTCCCCCACCCCTTTCGCCGCCCCCCTTCATCCATGCGCCCGCTCAAGACGCTCCAGAAGCTGTACGACGAGGAAAGCCAGGTGGTCATCACGGAGAAGGGCAGCCCCCCTCGGGCGCTCTTCTACGGTGAGGGCTTCCTCCAGGAAGACCTGCCCGTGGGCACCCGGGTCATCTTCCCCCGCCCCCCGCTGGAGGGCGTGCCCAACGTGAAGGCCGCCATCCGCTGGGCCATCAACCACCCGGAGGGCATGGACCCGCTGCACGCGCTGCTCAAGCCCGGCATGCGGCTGACCTGCGTCATCGACGACATCAGCGTCCCGCTGCCGCCCATGGTCACGCCGGACGTGCGCCAGTCCATCCTGGAGGTGGTGCTGGAGCTGTGCGCGGACTCAGGCGTGGATGACGTGCACCTGGTCATCGCCAACGCGCTGCACCGCCGGATGACCGAAGGCGAGATGAAGCGCATGGTGGGCGAGAAGATCTTCGACGCCTACTACCCGGACCGCTACTACAACCACGACGCGGAAGACCCGGACGGCATCACGGAGCTGGAGCGCACCAGCCACAATGAAGTGGTGGCGGTGAACCGCCGCGTGGCGGAGAGCGACCTCATCGTCTACGTGAACATCAACTTCGTGCCCATGAACGGCGGGCACAAGTCCATGGGCACGGGCGTGACGAACTACGCGTCGCTGCGGCACCACCACAACCCGAAGACCATCCGCGAGTCGAACTCCTACATGGAGCCGAAGGCGAGCGCGCTCTACACGAAGAACTCGCGCATCGGCACGGTCATCGACCAGACGCTGAAGGTCTTCCACATCGAGACCACGCTGAACAACCGCATGTTCGGCGCGCCCACGGACTTCCTGGCGAAGAAGGAAGAGGACTACACGGAAGCCGACCGGCTGAAGTTCCAGGCCCTGCGCTTCACGCTGTCCAAGCTGCCCCGCGCGGCGGCGCGCAAGGTGCTCAACGCCATCCCCGCGCCCTATGACGTGACGGGCGTGTTCGCGGGGGCCACGGAGCCCACGCACCAGAAGACGCTGGAGCAGAGCTGGAAGCAGTACGTGGTGCCGGTGGAGGGGCAGAGCGACATCGTCATCTTCCCCATCCCGTTCGTCAGCCCCTACAGCGTCAACTCCATCCTCAACCCGCTGCTCGTGCAGGTGATGGGGCTGGGCTACTTCTACAACCTCAACCGGGGCGTGCCTCTGGTGAAGAAGGGGGGCGTGCTCATCCTCCTGCACCCGGCCTACGACGAGTTCGACCCCGTGCAGCACCCCAGCTACATCGAGTTCTTCCACCGGCTGCTGCCGGAGACGCGGGACTCCATGAAGCTGGAGCACAAGTACGAGAAGGAGTTCGCGGAGAACCCCAGCTACGTGCACCTGTACCGCAAGGGCAACGCCTACCACGGCGTGCACCCCTTCTACATGTGGTACTGGGGCGAGAATGGCCGCCAGCACGTAGGCAAGGTCATCGTCGCGGGCGCGGAGAACAACCACGTCCCGGCCCTGCTTGGCTGGGATCGCACCGACACCCTCTCCGAGGCGATTGAAGAGGCGCGCGGCTTCATGGGGCGCTCCGCGTCCATCAGCCTGCTGCGCATCGCGCCCACGGTGATGGTGGACGTGAAGTGAAAGGGTCGCACACGGACATGGCCACGCCCTCCGAGCTGAACGTCACCGAGGTCTTCACCGGCAAGCGCATCGTCTTCGTCGGCACCACCGGCTTCGTGGGCAAGGTGACGCTGTCGATGCTGCTGGCCCACTACGGCGACGTGCTGGACCGGGTCTACGTCATCGTGCGCAAGGGCAGCGCCGCGTCCGCGGAGCGCCGCTTCTTCGACAAGGTGGCGCCCAGCGAGCCCTTCCAGCCGCTGCGCGACCGCCTGGGCGACGAAGGCGCCATGGCGTTCATCCAGAAGAAGTGCACCATCCTGGATGGCGACATCACCGACCCCTTCGTGGGCCTGGAGGAGGAGCAGGTCGCCGCGCTCACCGGGCAGGTGCACGCCATCGTCAACTGCGCGGGCCTGGTCTCCTTCAACCCGTCGTTGGAGGTGGGCCTCAACGTCAACACCCACGGCGTGAAGAACGCGGTGGCGCTGGCGCTGCGCTGGAGCGTGCCGCTCATCCACATGTCCACCGCGTTCGTCGCGGGCAACCGCAGCGGGCTCGTCTTCGAGGACGAGCCGGTGCTGGGCTACTTCCCCAAGCAGGGGGAGATGGACGGGCGCGACTTCAGCCTGGAGCAGGAGCTGGCGGACGCGGAGAAGACCGTGGCCCGCCTGCGCGACCAGGCGGATGACAAGGCGCTCACCTCCATCTTCCGGCAGAAGGCGCTGGACCGCCTGGAGGAAGAGGGCCGCGACGCCACCGACGAGAAGACCCTGCGCCTGGCCGTGGGCCGCGAGCGCAAGCTGTGGCTGTCCGGCGAGCTGGTCCGCGCGGGCATGGAGCGCGCGCAGCACTGGGGCTGGCCCAACACGTACACGTATGCCAAGCACCTGGGCGAACAGGTGATGGCCGGTACGCCGGGGCTTCGCTACTCCATCGTGCGGCCCTCCATCGTGGAGAGCGCGGCGCACTTCCCCTTCCCCGGCTGGAACGAGGGCTTCACCACGTCCGCGCCGCTGGCGTACGCGGGCATCAAGGGCCAGCGCGGCATCCCCGCGGGGGACCACGCCATCCTGGACATCATCCCGGTGGACCAGGTGGCGGGCGCCACGCTGGGCATCACCGCGCACGCGATGCAGGTGGAGGAGCGCCGCGTCTACAACCTGGCGTCCGGTGACGTGAACCCGTTCCTCGCCAGCCGCTCCGTGGAGCTGGTGGGCCTGTACCGCCGCCGCTTCTACCGCAACCGCGAGACGGGCAACTCGCTGGTCAACTCGCTGCGCTCGCGCATCGAGCCGCAGCCCGTGAGCAAGCAGGAGTTCCAGCTGCTCAGCGCGCCCATGCTGGCGAAGGGCGCGAAGCTGCTGAAGAAGGCCATGGAAGACGTGCGGCCCGCGTGGGGCGCGCCGCGCGTGCAGGCGATGATGGACAAGGCCCGCCTCGCGCTGGACGAAGTGGAGTCCCAGGCGGGCAGCCTCACCGGCCTCATCGACCTGTTCCTCCCCTTCCTCTGGGAGAACCGCTACGTCTTCCGCTGCGACAACACGCGCTCCGTCTACGAGCGCATGGTGCCGGCGGACCGCGCGCGGATTGACTGGGCGCCCGACCGCATCGACTGGCGCGAGTACTTCCTGGGCACGCACCTGCCCGGCCTGGAGAAGTGGGTGTTCCCGGGCCTGGACGAGGAGCGCGAGAAGCGCACCGCCATCCCCGCGCACCGCGACCTGCTGGAGCTCTTCGAAGCCACCGTGCACGCGTACCGCCACCGGGTGGCGTTCCGCATGGCCGCGGGGGAGAAAGAGGAGCGCTTCACCTTCGGCGAGGTGCACCGCTACGCGGCCCGCGTGGGCAGCTACCTGATGGCCCAGGGCATCAAGCGCGGGGACCGGGTGCTGCTGGTGTCGGAGAACCGGCCGGAGTGGGCCATCAGCTACTTCGGCATCCTGCGCGCCGGCGGCACCGCCGTGCCGGTGGACCCCTCGCTCACCGAAGCGGAGGTGGTCAACATCGCGAAGCGCGCGGCGGCGAAGCAGTGCCTCGTGTCCGAGCAGACCGCGGAGGACTTCCCCGGCCTCCTCACCGCGCTGGGTGAGGGCGTGGGCGTGGCGAGCCTCGCGGAGGCCATGACCGGCGACCCGGCGTTCCCGGACCGCATTGGCCCGGTGAGGAAGTCCGCCGCCGCGGACGACGTGGCGAGCGTCATCTTCACCTCCGGCACCACCGGCACGCCCAAGGGCGTGATGCTCACGCACCGCAACTTCGCGGCGCTGGTGGCGAAGCTCGCGGGCGCGTTCGACGTGGGCGTGGGCGACGGCGTGCTGTCCGTGCTGCCCCTGCACCACACCTTTGAATTCTCCGCCGGCTTCCTCACGCCGTTCATGCGCGGCGCGGAGATCACGTACATCGACGAGCTCACGTCGGACCGGCTGGGCGACGTCTTCGAGACGGGCCGCGTGACGGCGATGATTGGCGTGCCCGCGCTCTGGCAGCTGTTGCACCGCAAGATTACGCAGGAGATGGCCGCGCGCCCGCCGCTGGTGGAGCAGGCGCTCAAGGCGCTGATGGCGGCCAACGGGGAGCTGCGCAACCGCAGCTCGCTCAACCTGGGCAAGCTGCTGTTCTGGCCGGTGCACCGCAAGTTTGGCGGTCGCGTGAAGGTCCTGGTGTCCGGCGGCTCCGCGCTTTCGGAAGAAGTGCACCAGGCCTTCCACGAGCTGGGCTTCACCATGCGCGAGGGCTACGGCCTCACGGAGGCCGCGCCGGTGCTGGCGGTGTCCGAAGCCACCAACAAGCGCATCAAGGGCACGGTGGGCAAGGCGCTGCCGGGCATCGAGTTCAAGATCCTCAACCCGGACAACGACGGCATTGGCGAGGTGCTGGCCAAGGGCCCGAACGTGATGGCGGGTTACTTCGGAGACCGCGAGGCCACCGAAGCCGTGGTGAAGGAAGGCTGGCTGCACACCGGCGACCTGGGCCGCATGGACGACGAGGGCCGCCTGTACCTCATGGGCCGCGCCAAGGACGTCATCGTCGACGCCAACGGCAAGAACGTCTACCCGGACGAGCTGGAGGAGCTGTACCAGGAGCACGAGCACATCAAGGAGCTGTCCATCGTCGGCCTGCCGGACGAAGCCGGCGGCGAGAAGGTGGCGTGCCTGTGCGTGCCGGACTTCAAGGACCGCCCGCGGGAAGAGGTCCGCCACGAGCTGGAGGAGCACTTCCGCAAGGTGAGCGCGGGCATGCCCTTCTACCGGCGCGTGAAGGTGCTTCGCTTCTGGGACGGCGAGCTGCCGCGCACGTCCACGCGCAAGGTGAAGCGCAAGCGCGTGGTGGAGGAGCTGCAGCGGCTGGACCGCGTGGCGGCCAGCGCGGGCCGCGTGAAGGAGAAGGCGCAGGCGGCGCCCACCACGGGCGGCGTGTCGGACTGGCTCTTCCCGCTCATCGCGGAGGTATGCCACCGCCCGGCGTCGGACGTGCGGGCGGACTCGCAGCTCATTGGCGACCTGGGCTTCGACTCGCTGATGCTCACGGAGATGTCCGTGGCGCTGGAGGGCGCGGGCGTGCCGCTGCCCGCCATTGAAGACCTGACGCAGGTGCAGACAGTGGAGGACCTGCGCAAGCTGGTGGTGGCCTCCGGACGCCGGCCTTCGCAGGAGACGCGCGCGCGCGACATCAAGAAGGAAGCCGAGCGCGAGGAGGAGGCGGAGATTCCGGTGCCGGAGTCGGTGTCCGCGCTGGGCCGGCAGCTCCTGTCCTTCGGGCAGAAGGTGCTCTACGGCGGCGTCTTCGACGTGAAGGTGACGGGCAAGACGTTCATCCCGCAGAACCGCAACTTCCTCGTCATCGCCAACCACGCCAGCCACCTGGACGCGGGCCTGGTGCGCGTGGTGCTGGGCGGCCAGGGCGAGCGGCTGGTGTCGCTGGCCGCGCGCGACTACTTCTTCGACACGCCGCTCAAGCGCGCGTGGTTCGAGAACTTCACCAACCTCATCCCCATCGACCGGCAGGGCTCCCTGCGTGAGTCGCTGCGCGTGGCGGGCGAGGCGCTCCGGCAGGGCTTCAACGTCCTCATCTTCCCGGAGGGCACGCGCTCCAAGACGGGCGAGCTGATGGAGTTCAAGCCGACGCTGGGCTACCTGTCGCTCACCTACGGAGTGGACGTGCTGCCGCTGTACATCCACGGCGCGTATGAAGCGCTGCCCAAGGGCTCCATGTTCCCGAAGACGAAGGAGCTGGAGGTGCACGTGGGCCCGGCGCTGGAGTACGCGTCGCTGAAGGCCCGGGCGCAGGGCATGGCGCGCTCGGAGGGCTACCGCTACGTGACGCACATCGCGGAGGAAGCGGTGCGCTCGCTGAGGGCGGGCAAGGTGCTGGACCTGGAGCAGGTGGGCGCGGACCGGGACTTCACCCCGCCCGCCCGGGCCCTGCCGGAAGGGAAGGACGCGTGAAGCTGCTCGTCACCGGAGGCACGGGATTCCTGGGCACGCACCTGGTGCCCAGGCTGGTGGAGGCGGGCCACGACGTGCGCCTCATCGCGCGCTCGAAGCCGTCAGGCCCCGCGTTCGCGAAGACCGAAGTGCAACAGGGCGACCTCAAGGACCGGGACGCCGTGCGCCGCGCGCTGGAGGGCGTGGACGCCGTCTACCACCTGGCGGGGCTCGTCTCCTTCCAGAGCAAGGACGCGCGGCGGATGTACGAGCTGCACGTGGACTGCACGCGCGAGCTCCTGCGTGACGTGCGTGAAGCGGGCATCAAGCGCGTCATCCTGGGCTCCACCTCCGGCACCATCGCGGTGTCGAAGGAGGACCACGTGGGCACGGAGGACGACGACTACCCCATCACCACCGTCGCCAACTGGCCCTACTACCTGTCGAAAATCTACGAAGAGAAGCTGGCGCTGGAGTACTGCCGCAAGCACTCCGTCCCGCTGGTGGTGCTCAACCCCAGCCTGCTGATGGGGCCCGGGGATGACCGCCTGTCCTCCACCTGGACGGTGGTGAAGTTCCTCAACCGGGAGATTCCGGCCATGCCCGGCGGCGGCATCTCCTTCGTGGACGCGCGCGACGCGGCGGACGCCTTCGTGCAGGCGCTCACCCGGGGCGAGGTGTACGGCCGCCACCTGATGGGCGTGAACATGGCCATGCCGGACTTCTTCGACCGGCTCCAGCGCCTCACCGGTGTGCCCGCGCCGCGCGTGAAGCTGCCGCGCGAGGTGAACATCTGGGGCGGCAAGCTGCTGGAGCAGTTCGCGAAGCTGCGCGGCACCGTGTCCAAGCTCGACCCGCAGGAGGTCGAGATTGGCGAGCACTTCTTCTACCTGGAGCCCGCCAAGGCCGAGCGCGAGCTGGGCTTCAAGGCGCGCGACGTCCACGAGACGCTGCTCGACACCGTCCAGTACATCTACGGGAAGATGCCGCCCGGAAGCCTGCCCGGCACCCGCGGCCGGCTGGCCGAGTCGCGCGAAGGCACCTGACGTTTCAGGGAGTCCGCGCGGCGGGCCCTTACGGGTTCGCCGCGCCGCCGTGCACCCGGCCGCCGCTCACGCGCTCCACGAGCCGGGCGGCGTTCGGGTCCTTGTCCTTCTGGTGCCACACCCACGCTGCGCCCAGGAAGGCCACGCCCAACAGGACGAGGACGAGCCGGGCCAGGAAGGACGGGCCGCTGGCTTCGTCCGCCATGGCCTTCAGCCCACCACGCGGTTGCGGCCGGTCTTCTTGGCCTTGTAGAGGTTCGCGTCCGCCACCTTGATGAACTGGGACGGCTCCGACATCTCCGAGGCCACTTCCGCCACGCCAATGGAGATGGTGACGGGGATGTCCTTGTCCTCGAAGACGAAGCGCTTGTCCTCCACCAGCTTGCGGATCTTCTCCGCGAACAGGCGCGCCTTGTCCGGCCCGTCCTCCGGCATGACGATGGCGAACTCCTCGCCGCCGTAGCGCGCGAAGCACTGCTCGCGGCGCACCAGCCGCTTGATGGACTGGGCCATTTCACGCAGCACGTAGTCACCGGCCAGGTGGCCGTGCACGTCGTTGATCTGCTTGAAGTGGTCGATGTCGAACATCATCAACGAGAGCGTGCGCTGGTACCGGTGCGAGCGGCCCATCTCCCGCTCCAGGTACTCCACGAAGTAGCGCTTGTTGTTGATGCCGGTGAGACCGTCCGCGATGGTCAGCGTGTAGATGGTCTCGTGGTACTGGGTCTCGATGTTGTCGCCGTCGAGGAACTTGAAGATGGAGCCTCCCACCTTCACCAGGTCCCCGCTGCGCAACGGCTGCGCCTGGAGCACTTCCCGGTCGTTGAGGTAGGTGCCGTTGGTGGACTGGAGGTCCTCCACGAACATCTTCCCCTGCCGCCCCCAGATGCGCGCGTGGCGGCGGGACACGTTGTCCAGGTCCACCACGATGTGGTTGTGCTGGTCGCGACCGATGGTGAACTCGGTCTCTTCCAGCACGTACTTCTTGCCCAGCTCAGGGCCGTGGATCTGCACGAGGCAGCACTCGGTGCCGCGCTCGGGTCCCGGGGTGAGGCTGGAGATCTTGGTGACTCGCGTTTGGTCGCCAGACATCGCCTGGCCACGCTAGCACGCAAGGTCCGGGGAAGCCACGCAAGCCAAGAGGACGTACGGGGTTGCGCCCCTCCTCCTACATGCCGCGAAACCGAGAGGTCGTTTTCCTCCCATCCTCCCCTCCCGGTTGGGCACTCAACGGAAAAGCTTGCACGGGCCGCACGGCCATTGTGGGCCAGCGGCCGGGGGCTAACGTGGCCGGTACCTATGTCAAAGCTGCTGGCCATGATTCTTGCGGGAGGCGCGGGCACGCGCCTGGAGCCCCTGACCCGAGAGCGCGCGAAGCCCGCGGTTCCGTTCGGTGGGCGCTACCGCATCATCGACTTCGTCCTGTCGAACTTCGCCAACTCCGGCGTGTACCGGATGAAGGTGCTGACCCAGTACAAGAGCGACTCGCTCAACAACCACCTGTCGCGCGCGTGGCGCATGACGGCGTTCCTGGGTCACTACGTGGAGGCGGTGCCCGCGCAGATGCGCACCGGCGTGGACTGGTACAAGGGCAGCGCGGACGCCATCTACCAGAACCTCAACATCATCACGGACGAGGAGCCGGACCACATCTTCGTCTTCGGCGCGGACCACGTGTACCGGATGGACGTCCGCAAGATGCTGGACTTCCACATCGAGCGGAAGGCGGCGTGCACGGTGGCGGCGATTCCCGTCCCCATCGAACAGGGTCGCGAGTTCGGCATCATCGACGTGGGGCCGGACGGGCGCATGCTCCAGTTCCTGGAGAAGCCCAAGGACCCGCCGCCCATGCCGGGCAACCCGAAGATGTGCCTGGCGTCCATGGGCAACTACCTCTTCACCACGGACACGCTGGTGAAGCAGGTGGTGCGCGACGCGGCGGACGAGAAGAGCGCGCACGACTTCGGCAAGTCCATCATCAGCGAGCTCTACAAGCACGAGCCCGTGTACGTGTACGACTTCGCGCAGAACACGGTGGCCGGCCAGGAGGACAAGGAGCGCGGCTACTGGCGGGACGTGGGCAACATCGACGTGTACTACCAGTCCAACATGGACCTGGTGGAGGTGGACCCGACCTTCAACCTGTACAACGACCGCTGGCCCATCCACACGCAGCCCAACAACTACCCGCCGGCGAAGTTCGTCTTCGCGGACAAGGAGAACCGGCGCGTGGGCTCCGCCACGGACTCGCTGGTGGCGGAGGGCTGCATCATCTCCGGCGGCCAGGTGCACCGCTCCGTGCTGTCGCCGAAGGTGCGGGTGAACTCGTATTCGGAGGTGGAGGACTCCATCCTCTTCGAGAACGTCACCATCGGCCGCAGGTGCCGCATCAAGCGGGCCATCATCGACAAGAACGTGGAGATTCCGCCCGGGATGACCATTGGCTACGACCCGGTGGAGGACAAGCGCCGCTTCCACGTCACGTCCGGCGGCGTCGTCGTCATCCCCAAGGGGATGAAGGTCACCTGACCGTCGCGCCAGGTGGCTTCAAGCAGCGGGCGCTCCCGGAATCACTCCCGGGGCGCCCGCTTTTGCTTTTCGCTTCAGCGGAACGCTGCCTTCACGTCCGCCCGGTTGAGCAGGATGAGCGACCAGATGCCCGGCACGAGCGACAGGCAGGAGCACGGGCCGCAGCACGGGATGCAGCAGAGGATGGCGGCCGTCATGGACCAGCCGTAGCTCTGCAGGTTCTTCATCTTCCAGCCGCCGAAGCCCACCAGCCCGTTGAGCACCAGCCCGGGAGCGGTGGTCACGATGCGTCCCATGGGCGACAGCATCCACGTGACGGCGTCCTTCCACTGCTGGGGCATGTCCGGGCTGTTGAAGAAGCTCTCCAGCTGATCCGAGCTCGTCGGCGTCACCATGCTCACCAGCGAGTACAGGAAGGTGAGGCCCGCCATCACCATCATCAGGATGGCGGGGACGGACAGGTCCTGGGCGGCCTTCGCGCGCGAGGGGTTGAAGTCCGGCGCGGGGGGAATGTCGTGGGTTTCGTCCATGGCGGGGGGCTCAGGCCGGCTGGCGCATGGCCGCGACGGGGCGCTTCTCGAAGGCGGCGAGCGTGGTGGCGATCTCCTGGTTCACCTGCCGCAGCATGTCCTGCTTCTCCCGGAACGGCAGGAAGGAGCTCTTGAAGCCGGACACGATGATGGTGGTGAGGTCCTCCAGCGACAGGCCCAGCTCGCGGTGGGCCAGCCACAGCTCCTTCGTCACGGTGGTGTCGGTGATGAGGCGGTTGTCCGTGTTGATGGTCACCCGCAGGCCGTAGTCGAAATAGAACTTGAGCGGGTGGGACTCCAGCGAGGACACCGCGCCCGTCTGGACGTTGGAGGACGGGCAGACCTCCATGGGGATGCGGTGGTCGTTGACGTAGTTGAGCAGGTCGCCGTCCTCGCGCAGCCGGGTGCCGTGGCCGATGCGGTGCGCACCCAGCGAGTGGATGGCCTGGGAGATGGACTCCGGGCCGAAGGCCTCACCGGCGTGGGCGGTGCAGTTGACGTTGTTCTTGAGGATGAGGCGGAAGGCGTCCAGGTGGTCCTTCGCGGGGAAGCTGGCCTCCGCGCCCGCCAGGTCGAAGCCCACGACGCCGCGGTTCTTGTACGCCACGGACAGCTCCGCCAGGCGCATGGACGTCTGCGGGTTGATGTGGCGGATGCCGCAGACGATGACGGCGCACTTGATGCCCGTCTCCTTCTTGGCGGCGCGCAGGCCCTCCAGCACGGAGTCGATGACGGTGGTCATCTTCAGGCCCTTCTGCAGGTGCAGCGCGGGCGAGTAGCGCACCTCCAGCCAGCGCACGTTCTCCGCGGCGGCGTCCACGGCCAGTTCGTAGGCGGCGCGGTAGAGGGACTCGGCCGTCTGCAGGACGGAGAGCGTCACGTCGAACGCGACGAGGTACTCCTCCAGGCTCTTGCACACCTGGCCCATGTGGATGGCCTTGGCCAGGCCGTCCTCGGTGTCGGCCATGAGCTTGATCTTCTGCTGCTCGGCCAGCTCCAGGATGGTCTTCAGCCGCATGGACCCGTCCAGGTGGCAGTGCAGGTCCGTCTTGGGGAGCGCGTGGAGCAGCTCCTCCGTCACCGCCAGCATGGGGGGCGGGGTGATGTCCGTACGCCGGGCGGATGAAGGGATGCCGGTGGCGTTGGGGGTTTCGTCGTCACGAATCGTGGGCATGGTCGAAGTTCCTCGCTTGCGTCATCCTCCCCCAAACCATGCCGTCCCGCGCCTGTCCACGCCTGCCCCTGCTGACCTGCCTGATGTTGACGCTGGCCGTCATGGCGTGCCAGCGGGCGCCGGTGGAGCCGGCCTTCCAGTACTCCAGCGATGCGTCCTCGCGGACGGGGCTCACGGCCCTTCCGGACGGGGTGCTCCTGGGCAACGAAGCGGGCGCGGTGGTGCGCCTGGACCGCGAGGGCCGGCCGGTGTGGACCACCCGACTGGGCCGCGAGGTGGCGGTGCCCCCCGCCCTGGCCGGCGAGAGCGTCGTCGTGGGGACCGTGGTGGGCGAGGTGGCCTGCCTGTCGCTCGAGGACGGCAAGGAGCGCTGGCGCCTGGGAGGCGAGCCGCCCGTGCTGACACCGCCCGTGGTGGACGACGCGGGACACACCGTCTACCTGGTGGCACCCGACGGTGCGGTGCGCGCCCTGGCGGTGGACTCCGGGCAGGAGCGCTGGAAGCGGCCGGCGCCCAAGGCCCCCGCGCCGGTCGAATCCTTGGAGCCACGGGTATCCGTGGCCCCGGGGCTCCGGGCGGCGCCGGTGCGGGTGGCGGACGTGCTGGTGGTGCCGCTCGGCTCCGGGCTGTGGGCGCTGGACGCGCGAAGTGGTGAGCCGCGCTGGTCGCGGCCGGTGACGGACGTGGTGGGGCTGGATTCGGAGCGCGACACGGTGTTCGTGGCCACGCGGCCGGGCCGGGTGCTGGCGCTGTCGGTGAATGACGGGAGCACGCGCTGGGAGCAGCGCTTCGCGGACGGGGTGACGGGGCCGCCCGCGCGGGCGCTGGGCGCGCTGTGGGTGGGCGCGGGCCCGTCGTCGCTGGTGGGGCTGTCCACCTCGGAGGGCCGGGAGGTGGCGCGGGTGGCGCTGCCCTCGCCGCTGGTGGGCCGGGTGCAGGTGGGGCTGGAGGACCTGCTGCTGGTGCCCACGTCCGGCCACGAGGGGCGCCTGGTGGCGCTCAAGGCGCCGGGCTGGACGCCCGCGTTCACGGTGCGGGCGGACACGCCGTTGCGCACGCGGCCGGTGGTGCGCGGCCCGCTGGTGTTCGTGCTGGGGCTGGACGGCCGCGTGCTGGCGTGGCGGCTGCGGGTGCCGCCGCCCGCCTGAGGGCTCAGGCGCCGGAGCCGGTGGGGGCGTCCGCGTTCGCGCCGCTCGTGGACTCCACGTAGTCCAGGTCGCGGTGGAAGGTCTCCGCCAGCCGGGCCAGTGCGACGAGCGCCAGGACGAAGCACACCGCGCCCACGGCGAGCGCCGCGTGCGCCACGCCCAGGGAGCCCTTGAGCTGGCCGAAGGCAGTGGCGGCAATCACCGCGGAGCCACGCACGAAGTTGGGCACGGACGTGGCCACGGTGGCGCGGATGTTGGTGCCGAACTGCTCGGCAGCCATGGTGATGAGCACCGCCCAGTAGCCCACGCTCAGGCCAATGAGGAAGGTCAGCGCGTAGATGAGCGTCGGGGTGAGGCCCGGCATGAGCCCGTACACGAGCACCAGCGCGAACCAGGCGCACAGGCTGAAGCCCACGGCGCGCTTGCGGCTCTGGAGCCACTGGCTCAGCAAGCCGGACGACAGGTCCCCCAGCGTCAGGCCCACGCTGCCGAAGAGGATGGCGTTGCCGGCCGTCACCGTGCCCTGCACGTGGAGGCCCGCCGTCAGCTCCGGGGCGAAGACGAAGAGGATGCCGGTGGTGAAGTAGATGGGCACGCCCACGAGGATGCAGCCCAGGTACTTCGTGAAGCGGCCGCCCGTGAGGAGCAGGAGCGGGTTGCCCCTCTCGGGGCCCGCCTTCTGGGTGAAGAGGGCGGACTCGGACACCTTGAAGCGCGCGAAGAGGAGCAGCAGGCCCAGCACGCCGCCCGTCACATAGGCAGCCTTCCAGTGCAGGTACTGCGCGACGAGCGCCGCGACGACGATGCCCAGCATGCCCAGCGTGGCGACGACGGTGGTGCCCAGGCCGCGCTTCTCCTTGGGCAGGGACTCCGCGACCAGCGTGATGGCCGCGCCCAGCTCGCCCGCCAGGCCCAGGCCTCCGAGGAAGCGGCAGGCGGCGTAGCTGTTCACGTCCCAGACGAAGGGGTTGAGCAGGTTCGCCACCGAGTACAGGAGGATGGAGCCGAACATCACGGACAGCCGTCCCCGCTTGTCCCCGAGCAGGCCCCAGAAGAGGCCGCCCACCATCATCCCGGCCATCTGCGCGTTGTAGATGAAGAGCCCCTTCTGGAAGATGTCGGAAGGGTCCGTGATGCCCAGGTCCTTCAGCGACGCGACGCGCACCACGCCGAAGAGCGTGATGTCGAAGAGGTCCACGAAGTAGCCGAGCCCCGCCACGAGGACGGTGAGGTTCAGGACCGAGCGCAGTTCCCGGAGGCGGTTCATGGAGCGCGACACTACCGCTTCTGGCCCGGGCGGGAAGGAGGACTCCACGCCTCCAGCGCCCGCCACTTCGCCAATCACAGACATCCACCGACGCGCGCCTGCCCATCCGGCGGGTCCGGGAGGACGGGCGCGCATGGCCTCCGCCCTCCCGCCGTCCCCACCGGAGCGTGACAGGCAATCCACACAGGGCGGGACTTCCAGAAGAATTCCCTGGAAGGTAGGTTTTACTGCATGTCCGTGTTGGAGGCCGTGGCGAGGCAGCGCGTGGTGGTGCTGGCCCTGGTGCTGGGCCTGTGGAGCCCCGCGTCGGCGGCCGAGCCCTGGCGGGCGGTGGTGCGCGTGACCACCGCCGAGGACCGCGCACTGCTGGAGCGGGTGCGCGGGCAGAGCAGCGACCTGCCGGTGGTCCTGGAAGCGGAAGCAGGTCCGTCCATGGATGCGAGCCCTGGCGGCACGTGGCGTGAGGCGGAGCGGCTGGCTTCACGGAAGGACGCTCGCGCGGTGTTGTGGTTCACGCGAGCTGGGGCGGAGCTGCGGGTGTCGGTAGCGGCTCCGCGCACGGGCCACCTGTTCGTGCGGAGCGCGCGGGTGGAGGGTGCGCCGGAGACGCTGACGTGGTCCGTGGGCGCGGAGGCCCTGGCGTTGGCGGTGCGCTCGGCACTGCGCGCTGTGGACGCGGGTGAACCGCTGGGTGAAGTGGTCGCGCCCCCTCCGCCGCCTCCGGTGGTGGCGGCGCCTCCTCCCCTCCCCGCCGCGCCGGATCCGGTGGTCGAGGCTCCGGTGGCTCCAGTGGACGGGGCCTTCGTCCAGGTGGGCGTGCACGCGGCGCTGGACGGGTATCACTCCTGGGGACAGCAGGGTCTGTCCGTGGGCGCGGGGTGGGCGGGCCGGGTGCTGCGCCTTCGCGCGCAGGTGCTGGCGGCGCTGCCGGTGCACCTTCGGGACGCATACGCGGACATCCGCCTCACGCAGGGCTCCGCGCTGGCGTGGGCGGACGTGCCCTTCGTGAAGGCGGGCGCGTGGGAGGGCACGGTGGGCCTGGGGGCGGGGGTCGCGGGCTTCTGGCGGCGCACGGAGGCCCGGGCCGCGGAGGTGGAGCCGGCGCCCTCGCGCAGGGTGGCGGCCTTTGTCGTGGGGCCGGCGGTGCGCGTGGCGTGGCGGTTGGGGCCGGCGCTCGCGCTGGAGGCGGCGCTGTCGGGAGAGGTGCTCCTGGGACGGCCGCGGCTGGGCTACTCGGTGGACGGCGACTTCGTGCTCCGGGAGGACGGTGCGTCCGTGCGTCCCCGACTGGGAGTGGGGATGGTGATTTTTCCGTGAGCACCGATGACCCGAACTGGCGGCGTCCCTTCTCCTTGTCGGGCATGAGGAGCTCGGGCTCACATGCGACCGTCGCGCCCCGTGGCCAGGACGCCCGGCTGATGGCGGCCATGCGGGGACAGCGCGACGCGACCGAGTCCCTGCTCCTGGAGCTGCTGCCGCGCGTGCGCAACCTGGTGCGCTACCTGGTGCGGGGAGACTCGGACGTGGAGGACATCGCCCAGGAGTCGCTCATCGCGCTGGTGCGGGGCCTGCCCACCTATCGCGGCGACGGGCGTTTCCACGGCTGGGTGGACCGGGTGGTGGTGCGCACCACGTTCGCGTGGCTCAAGCGTTCACGCGGACGCGAGGCCCGCTACAGTGGGGACCCGGTGGAGTTGTTGGCGGTGCCGTCCGACGAAGCGCCGGCGGACGAATATCTGCACCGCCGTCACCTGGTGACGTTACTGGACAGGTTATCGACGGAGCAGCGGCACGCGCTGGTGCTGCACCACGTCCTGGAATTGAGCGTGCAGGAGATTTCGACAGAGCTGGGCGTCCCCTTCGAGACCGTGCGCAGCCGGCTGCGCCTGGGACGCACCGCCCTGCGCGCGCTGGCCTCGGATGGCGAGGCACCCGAGGGGGAGTCGTCATGAGCCCCCGCCCCCCCGACGACGGTGACGGTGAGCCGCTGGACGACCTGCTGCGCCCCCTGGACAACGGCAGTGGGCCCGCGCGGCGGCTGTCCCGGCAGCGTTCGAGCGCGCTGGTCCAGGCGGCATTGGACGCGGCGCTCCAGCAGGCGCCGGAGCCTCCGCGAAGACGCAGGCGGCCTCCCGTGTGGTTGATGGCGGGCGCGGCGCTCGTCTTCACCGGGGCCGCGGCCGCCGCAGTGTGGCGCTACGCGCGGCCCGCGCAGCCGCACGTGCAGGTGCTGACGCCGGCCGTGCCGGAGCCGACGCAGGTGGCCACGCTGGAGCCGGTGCCCCTGCCCCCGCCCGCGCCGCCCGAGCCCTTCGTCATCGAGCATCCCCGGCCGCTGCGTCCGAGCATCACCGTGAAGGAGTCGTCGAAGCCGGAGGACCTGCTGCGGCAGGCCAACGCGCTCCGTTCGGCGGGGAAGTGGAAGGACGCGGAGGGGCTGTACCTGCGCGTCATCCGCGCGGAGCCGTCGTCGCTGGCCGCGTACGTCGCGCGTGTGGCCTCGGGGTCGCTGCGGCTGGAGCACCTGGGTGACTCGCGAGGCGCCCTGCGCCAGTACCAGGACGCGGTGCGGCTGCAACCCGGTGGCATGTTGGATCCAGAGGCGCGCCACGGCGTGGCGGAGGCCCACCGCGCCCTGGGCGACACGGCGGCGGAGGCCCGGGCGCTGGGTGAGTTCCTCTCGCTGCATCCGGACTCGCCACTGAGCGCGGCGTCGCGTGCTCGGCTCCGGGAGTTGTCACCGCGATGAGGTTGGCGTGGCCTGTCGTGGAGCACCGCACGTCGAGGCACGGCCTTTCTCCCAATCCCTCGGACACGAAATCCGTCCCCATGGATGAGAAGGTGAGAACACCGCAGGACCTCCCTGTCGGCGGCGCTGAGCACGAACCTGTCCGACTGTCGGACAGGTTTTGCCAGTCCCAACGGGCCCCCTGCGCCGACGCGCGCCCCTTGAGGTTTTCCAGCGGACCTGCCTCGTCACCCGCTGGGGTCGAGGGGCTACCGCTCCGCCCGAGCAGCAGAAACCTGTCCGACAGTCGGACAGGTTTGGAGAGCCGCGCCGGTCGGGGAGCAGGCGCCTTCCTCGCATGGCGCAAGGTGACAGTCCCATGAGGCTCCGCGTCGCGTCGTTCATGGCCTGGACCGCTCTGCTGGGTGCCGGGTGCACGGTGGATGATCCGGTGGCCACGCTGCGCTCGCCCGACGCGGGGACCGACGTTCCGGATGAATGGGCGGAGCACTGCGTGGACAGCGGACCTCCGCTCCTGTTGGGGAGTCCGGCCTCGGGGCCGCGGGTGTGCAGCGGCCAGTTGGCGCGGACGCTGTTCCGCCGCGCGGCGTGTTCCTGCGAGGGACTGTCCCTCAGCGCCCCCTTCACCGTGGATGCGTTCCGAAGCTCCGCGGGGCCCTACGCTCCCGGAGGCACGGGCGGTGACGTGGGCGTGAATGGAGTCCTGTCCGCGAACGACCGCGTCACGGTGGGCGGCTCGCTCCAGGTGGGCGGCGTCCAGCTCAGCAGCCCGCTCACGGTGGGCGGCGGCCTGGACAGCAACGGCCCCCTCTCCGGCCCTGGCACCTCCGCCACCGTGGCCGGTGACGCGCGGGTGAACGGGGACGTGGGACTCGCCGCGCTCACCGTGGGCGGCGTGCTCACCGTGCCTCCGGAGTTCTCCCCGGGCCCTGCCCAGGCCTCGGAGCTGCGCCGTGAGCCCGTGCCCGTGGTCATCCCCTGTGACTGCGACGAGGGTTCCCGCTTCGACCCGGCCGCGCTCATCGCCCACCACACCGTGGACAACGACAACGCGGCCATCGGCCTGGACCCGGCGACGCTGACGGACGTCACCGGCGAGCGCGTGCTGGAGCTGCCCTGTGGCCGCTTCCTGCTGACGCGCATCGCGGGGCCGGGCCACGCCACGCTGCGCATCCGGGGCCGCACCGCGCTGTTCATCCCCGGCGGCGTGGACCTGATGGAAGCGCTCACCGTGGACGTGCAGCCTCCCGGTGAACTGGACCTCTTCCTCGCGGGGGGCTTCATCGTGTCCGGCAACCTCACGCTGGGTTCCGCCGCCCTGCCCTCGCGGGTGCGCGTCTACGTGGCGGGCTCGCAGGCGCTGGACATCTCCGCGGGCAGCACGCTCGCGGGCAACCTCTACGCGCCCCAGGCCCAGCTCAACCTGAGCGGCAACGCGGAGGTCTTCGGCTCGCTGTTCGTGCGCCACCTGGAATCGTCCGGCGCGGTGCAGGTGCACCACGACGCGGACGTGCTCGGCGCGGGCGCCGCGTGCCCCGCCGGCTAGCTCAGCGGAACACGACGGTCTTGTGGCCGTTGAGCAGGATGCGGTGCTGCACGAACCACGTCACCGCGCGGCCCAGCACCACGCTCTCCACGTCGCGCCCCATCGCTGTCAGCGCCTCGGGCGACAGCGTGTGGTCCACGCGCTCCACGTCCTGTTCGATGATGGGTCCCTCGTCCAGGTCGCCCGTGACGAAGTGGGCCGTCGCGCCAATCAGCTTCACGCCCCGGTCGTAGGCCTGCTGGTACGGCCGAGCCCCCTTGAAGCTGGGCAGGAACGAGTGGTGGATGTTGATGAGCCGCCCGCGCAGCGCATCGCACGTCTCCGAGGAGAGGATCTGCATGTACCGGGCGAGCACCACCAGGTCCACGCGCTGCTCGCGCACCAACTCCAGCAGGCGCGCCTCCTGCCGTTCCTTGTTCTCCGGCGTCACCGGCAGGTGGTGGAACGGAATGTCGTGGGACGCGGCCAGTTGGTAGAAGTCCCGGTGGTTGGACACGATGGCCGGGATCTCCACCGGCAGGATGCCGCTGCGGTAGCGATACAGCAGGTCGTTCAGGCAGTGGCCGATCTTCGAGACCATCAGCAGCACGCGGGGCTTCTCCGCCGCGTCGTGCAGGTGCCACTCCATGGAGAAGCGCCCCGCGAGCGCACCGAAGGCCTCGCGCAGCGCCGCGGGCTGCGCCTTCCCCTCTTCATCCGCGAAGTGCACGCGCATGAAGAACAGCCGCGTCTGCGGGTCGCCGTACTGGGCGCTGTCGAGGATGTTGCAGCCGTGCTCGGCGAGCCAGCCGGAGACGGCGTGGACGATGCCGCGCTGATCCGGGCACGACAGCGTGAGGATGTATTGGGCTGGACGCTCGGTCATGGGCAGCGGCGACTATAGCCGTGGCGGGAGAAGGCTCGTCCCCGGGCGGCGGGGATTGTCCGGTGCCATGCGCGGGACACTTCCCTCTCCAGGAAGCGAACCTAGACTCTGGTCTGAGATGGCCGACAGTCCTTCAGCCAACGCGCCCCAGCGCCGCCGACCGGTGTCGGACTCCCTGCGCGAATACGGCCGGGGCATCGCGGGCGGCCTGCTCTTCAGCCTGCCGCTGCTCTACACGATGGAGGTGTGGTGGGCGGGCTTCACGTCCCATCCGGGCAGCGTGCTGGGCTACCTCGTGGCCACCTACGTGCTGCTGCTCGGATACAACCGCTACGGCGGCTTCCGCCGGGACGTGTACTGGGCCGACGTCTTCACCGACTCGCTGGAGGAACTGGGGCTGGGGCTGCTCGTGTCCACGGCCGTGCTCGTGCTCATCGGCCGCATCGGCCAGGGAACATCCCTTCAAGAAGCGGTGGGCATGGTGGTGGTGGAGGCCGGCACGGTGGCCATCGGCGTGTCGGTGGGCACCGCGCAACTGGGCGGCCAGCACCGCGAGGAGAACGAAGAAGAGGACAAGAAGCGGCTGGAGTCCTCGGACCACGTCCCCGGCCAGCTGGTCATCGCGTTCTGCGGCGCGGTGCTGTTCGCGGCCAACGTGGCGCCCACGGAGGAGATCGTGATGATCGCCGTGGAGGCGCGGCCCTGGTGCCTGCTGGGGCTCGCCGCGCTGTCGCTGCTGCTGGGCGGGCTCATCCTCTTCCAGAGCGACTTCACCCGCGCGCACCGCTTCACGCGCCGCCGTCTGCGCCGGGACGTGCTCGCGGGCACGTTCGTCACCTACGCCATCGCGCTGCTGTCGAGCGCGCTGGTGCTGTGGTTCTTCGGCCGCTTCACCGGCAACGGCCTGAGCGTCTGCGTGGCACAGGTGGTGGTGCTGGCGCTGGCGTCGACGCTGGGAGCTTCCGCGGGGAGATTGCTCATCCAATCATGAAGACGAACTGGAACTGGCTGGAGGGCGTCGTCTTCATCGCGAGCTGCGTGCTCGTGGCGCTGGTCATGGGCTACCTGGCGGTGGACGCGTGGACGACGGGCAGCGGCCCGCCGGACCTGACCGTGCAGGTGGGCGCGCCGGTGGCCGCCGCGAACGAGAAGGAGTGGCGGGTGCCCGTCACGGTGACGAACCACGGCGACTCGGCGGCGGAGGAAGTCCACGTGCGAGTATCGCTGCGAGGCGACCGCGAACCGAAGGAGGAGGCGGAGTTCGTGCTGGCGTACGTGCCGCGCCACTCCCAGCGCGAGGCCTGGGTCGCCTTCCGGCAGGAGCCGTCCCCCGAGGGCCTGGAGGCGCACGCGGTGGGCTTCGCCACGCCCTGACGCCCGCTGCTATCCTGGCCGTGCATGCGCGCTGGGAAGACGTGGTGGTGGGCCGCCGTGCTCGTCCTCGGACTGGGCGTGGCCGTGGTGTCCTTCCGGGAGCCGACAGGTCCCGCCCCTTCCTCGAACGGACGCCTCCGCGATGCACGTCCTGGCCATTCGGGAACGCGCTTCACGCAGCCGCTGGCCATGCCCGCGGAAGGCTCGCTGCGCATCACCGGCGTCGTGCGCGATGCGCGCGGTCCCGTCGCGGGCGTGCAGGTGTCCGCGTCCCGCGTGGATGCGGACACGCTGTCGGAGCGCCCCTGTCCGCCGACGCCCCCGCGCCATGAACACTCCCCACAGCGGATGCGGCAGGGGGACTGCTGCTTCCAGGACATGGAGTTGGAATACGCGCGCCTGGTGGAGGCTCGCGAGGGTGAAGCGCCCGTGCTCGCCCAGACGGTGACGGCGGAAGACGGGACGTTCGTGCTCGAGGGCCTGTCCTCCGGCGCATTCACCCTCTGGGCGCTGGGCGACACGGGCGCGGCCGTGCAGCCGGACATCCCGGCCGGCAGGGACAGCGTGACGCTGACGCTGGAGGACGGCGTCTTCCTCTCCGGCGGAGTGGTCGAGGAGCTCACGCGGGCTCCCATTCCCGGCGCGCGGGTGACGCTGATCCACGAAGCCGGGTCCCGCTTCTTCGATGCGCTCGCGGACGCCCGGGGACGCTTCCGCGTCGGGCCCCTGCCCCCGGGCCGCTACCTGCGGGTCGCGAGCGCGCAGGGGTGCCAGACCCAGGCCTTCCGCGAGGACGTCTGGCTCGATGCCGACGTGGACGTGACGCTCGTGCTCCAACGGAAGCACCGGCTCGAGGGCGTGGTGCTGACGCCCGAGGGCCTTCCCGCGAGCGGCCTGGACGTCCATCTGACGCTCTCCGAGGGAGCGGGCGAAACCGCGACCACCCGGAGCGATGGCCAGGGCCGGTTCGCCTTCGAGGACGTCCCCGCCCTTCAGCACGAGCTCTGGACCCGGACCGGGGATGAGACCGCCTATGGACAGGCCTTGGGGACGCCTCCCGAGAAGGTGGTCCTCCGGATGGAGCCCACCGGGTTCATGGAGGGGACCGTGAGGGATGAGCAGCGAAGGCCGCTCGCGGGCGTGCGCCTGCGCGTGAAGGGCCACCAACTGGGGGGGCAACCTGTTCCAGAGGTGCTGACGGATGCGGCAGGCCACTACCGTCTGGGTCCATTGCTGGATCGCAGGGTCGACCTCCGATTGCTGCTAGCGCATTACGCCGACCGGCTGGAGAGGATCACCCTGGGAGCTCCCCATGCGGGACCCTGGGACTTCACGCTCACGCGGGTTCCGTCCGTTGAAGGCCAGGTGGTCGACACGGAAGGCGTGCCGCTCGCGGGCGCCCAGGTGCGGATCACCATGACGCGCGAACTTCCGGAGCGCATCTGGGACCTGGCCGCCGTCGACGACCAGACCGACACGTCGGACGAGTCAGGCCACTTCACCGTGGACAGCACGCATGAAGGCCCAGGAAATCTGTCCGTCACGGCCCCGGGGTTCCTCGCCGTGAAGCTCCCCGTGGAGGTCCCGTCGACAGGCACCCGGGTGGTGATGAACCGGGGCGCTTCCGTGTCCGGCACGGTGATGGATGCGACAGGACATCCCCTGAGCAACGTGGACGTCCGGCTCTGGAACACCGAACCGCTGAGCGGAGATCCCCATCGCACTACCGTGGACCCACGAGGCGCCTTCTCGCTGGGAGGACTGGAGGCAGGGCACTACGTCCTGGAGGCCCGGCTGCGGACGCCCGGCATCGAGCACACCGCGTCACAGGCCGTGGACCTGGAGGCGGGAATGCAGGCCACCGTGTCCGTGCGTTTCGAGGAGGGACGCACGCTGCAGGGGATGACGGTCAGCGGCGATGGACAGCCGATGTCCGGCGTGCGCGTCCAGGCCTGCCTCCTTCTGGAGGACGTGCCCGCGTGGCAGGCCCACGCCCCCGACTGCTCCGTCACGGGAGAGCGCGGCGTCCTCTCCGGACCGGATGGCCGCTTCGTCTTCAAGCACCTGACCGCCCCGGCCTACCAGCTCATCGCCTGGAAGGAAGGCCATGCCTTCGCGCCCTCGCGCTCTCAGGGAGGAACGCCTGACAACACCGCCCTGCTCGTCACGATGGGACAGGGAGACGTCCGGTTGGCCCTGGAGCGAAGGCCCCGCCTGCGAGGACAGGTCGTGAGCGATGACGGGACACCGCTGCCCTGCAAGGTCTTCGAACGCAGCGCCTGGGTGCAGGCTCCAGACGGGACGTTCGATCTCCCACTGCCAGACGATGGCCCCGGGACGCTCCTGGTGAGCGCGAAGGGCTTCTTCGAGCTTCAGCGGAAGTTCGCCGTGAGCCCTGGAACGGACATCGACCTGGGCACGCTGTGGATGACCCGAAGCCGCACGGTGCGTTTCATCGTCTTGAGTGAAGTGACACGCGCGCCGCTGGCAGGCCTCAGGGTCGCCATCAACACGAACGCAGACGCGCCTCGGCCTGGCGTCCGCGGAAGTTCATTCTATTTCGGGATCCTCGACGCGGAAGGAAGCGCGGAGGTGGAGGGGGTGCCCTTCGAGTCCGCCACCTTCACCGTCACCATGTACGGAGGGCCGGAGCAGGGAGAAACGGACGGGGTCCTGGATGCGACCCAGGAGACCGTCACGGTGCTGATGCCCATCTCGAACCGCTGAGCCAGTCAGGCGGCTATCCTGCGCCTACGCACTTCAGGAGATGCAGCGCATGCGCAGGGGGCATCGGGTCGCCGGATTCACGGTCGTGGTCGTTGCCGGCCTGCTGCTCCTGGCCTTCTTCCTGCGTGGGCATGGGGGTGCTCCAGCTCGCGAGTCTCGTGGCGCCACCCATCCCTCCGGCGGATTCTTCGCCGGCTTCCGCGCGGGACCCTCCTCCACCCCATCCACTGGAAGCGCGCGCATCACGGGCGTGGTGCGCGATGCACGGGGCCCTGTCGCGGGCGCGCGCGTGTCCGCTTCTCGCGTGGACGCGGATTCCCTTTCGCAACGCGCCTGCCCGTCGGAACCTCCGTCCCGCGAGCGTTCCTGTGCCGGGAAGACGTGGCTGACGAAGTGCTGCTTTCATGAACGGGGATTCGAGCTCGCGCGGCTCGTGGAAGCTCGCGAGGGTGAAGCCCCCGTGTTCGCGCAGACGGTGACGGCGGACGATGGCACCTTCATCCTGGATGGACTGCCCGCCGGAGTCTTCACCCTCTGGGCCCTGGGAGACCTGGGCACGGCGATGAAGCCGGAGGTCTCAGCGGGAAGCACGGACGTGGCGCTGACGCTGGAGGCGGGCATCTTCCTCTCCGGCACGGTGATGGATGAAGACACGCGGGCTCCCATTCCCGGTGCGCGGGTGACGGCGGTCCAGGATGCGCAGTCCCGCTTCTTCGACACGCTCACGAATGCCCAGGGACGCTTCCGCATCGGGCCCATACCTCCAGGCCGATACCTTCAGGTCGGAAGCGCGCAGGGGTGGCGGACGACCGCCTTCCGTGAGGGCGTCTGGTTCGATACCGACGTAGACGTCACCCTGGCGTTGCAGAAGCAGGCCCGGATCGAGGGACTGGTGCTCACTCCGGAGGGACGGCCCGCGAGCGGCATCACCGTCCAGGCATACTTCACGGGCGTCTCGGACGACGCCTGGTCCACCCGAAGCGATGCGCAGGGACGCTTCGTTTTCGAGGACGTCGTCGGGGCTCCGTACACCGTCTGGGTCTGGGCCTGGAATGAGACCGCCATCGGCGACGCCCCGGCGAAGGCTCCCGCGCAGGTCGTGATCCGGATGGAGCCCGTGACCTTCATGGAGGGCACGGTCAGGGATGAGCGGGGCAGGCCCCTGGAGGGTGTGCTCCTGCAGGGAAGAAACCTTCCGCTGGAAGCCGCCCCCTCTCCCGATGCGATGTCCGATGCAGCGGGCCATTACAAACTGGGGCCGCTGCGCCAGACCACCATGAACCTCCAGTTGCGGCATGCTCGATACAGCGACCGGACAGAGGAGATCGACCTCCGCACGCCTCATGCGGGACCGTGGGACTTCACGCTCCAGCAAACGGTTTCGGTCGAAGGATGGGTCGTCGACACCGAAGGCACTCCGCTCCCAGGCATCCGGTTGAGACTCGCCAATGGCCCTGTGGGCACCCGGGAACGTGCCTTCATCGAAGAAACAGCGGCCCTGTCGGATGACGCCGGCCACTTCATCCTGGACACCCCGAAAGAAGGCGCGGGCCACCTCTTCATCGACTCCGAGGGCTTCTCTTCCATGGAGCAACCCGTGGAGGTCCCATCGACGGGAGTCCGCGTGGTCCTCAGCCGAGGCGCATCCGTGTCCGGGAAGGTCGTGGATGCGAAGGGAGCGCCCCTGCCCCACGCGGAGGTCTTGCTCTGGGACCCCACGGCCCTGGGTGGAGACAAAGACCCCCGCTCCCTCCAGGTGGACAGCGAAGGCACCTTCTCCGCCGCGGGCCTGAAGGCAGGACACCACGTCCTGGAGGCCCGGCTCCCGACCCCTGGCATCGAGCGCTCCGTGACCGAGGCCATCGATCTGGATGCGCACTCACAGGTGACCGTGTCGCTTCGCTTCGAGGAAGGTCGCACGGTGAAGGGGCTGACGGTCGACACCGACGGACAGCCCTTGGCCGGCGTCCGGGTCCAGGCCTGTCTCTCCCTGGAAGATGCTCCCGAGTGGCGGACCCGTTCCCTGCGCTGTGACGCCGATGACGAGCCGGGTGTTCTCTCCGGGCCGGGTGGCCACTTCGTCCTCGAGCACCTGGTGGACCCGGCCCATCAAATCGTCGCCTGGAAGGAGGGCCATGCCTTCGTTCCCTCTCGCTCCCGGGGCGGAACACCCGGGCCGGCCGCGCTGGTGGTCAGGACGGGAGCGGAAGACGTCCAACTGGTCCTGCAGGAGCGTCCCCGGTTGCGCGGGCAGGTCGTGAACGAAGACGGCATGCCCGTGTCCAGCCAGGTCTGGGTAGGGGGCCGCCGGGAGCCTGCGCCTGACGGTGCCCTCGCGTTGCCCCTGCTGAGGGATGGCCCCGGGCAGCTCACCGTGAGGGCGAAGGGCTTCTTCGCGCTGGAGCGGGACTTCGTCGTGAGCCCTGGCAAGGACATCGACCTGGGAACCCTGGTGCTGCGTCGAAGCCGGAAAATACGCTTCATCCTCTTGGACGCAGCGACCCTTGCCCCCTTGGTGGGTGCCCGCGCCTTCATTGGCCGGCGCGAGTGCGATGACCGCTCGTGCACAGGGCCGTATCCCTCTTCGTTCTACGGAAACCTCGACGCGGAGGGTGGCGCCGACGTGGAGGGGCTGCCCTTCACGCCCATCGCCATGTCCGTCAGGCTGAGGCCGGACGAGCCCACCACGGACGTGCTCCTGGATGCGCGGCAGGAGACCATCACGGTGCTGGTGCCCGCCCCGAACCGCTGAGTCAGCAAGCGGCTATCCTGCGCCCACGCACTTCGGGAGACGGGCGCATGCGCAGGGGGAATCGGGGAGCCTGGCTCGCCTTGGCGGGCATCGTCGGCCTGCTGCTGCTGGCCTTCTTCAGCCTGCACGAACGCGGGCGTGCTCCAGGGTCCTCGGCCCGCGGGGCGACCACCGCGTCCGGGTTCCCTACCCGCTTCAGCGCGGGCCCCTCCTCCACCCCATCCACTGGAAGCGCGCGCATCACGGGCGTGGTGCGCGATGCGCAAGGTCCTGTCGTGGGCGTGCGCGTGTCCGCTTCGCGAGTGGAACCCGAGGTCACGCTGTCGGAGCGCTCCTGTCCTCCTTCCGAGGACGCACCCGCTGAGACAACGCGCCGACTGATGCAGTGCTGGGACGAAGCCTTCGACGAGCTGGTGGATCAGGTCGACAAGCGCGAAGGAGATGCCCCCACTGTCGCGGAGACCACCAGCGCGGAGGATGGCACCTTCGTCCTGGACGGACTTCCCGAAGGAACCGTCACGCCCCATGCCTCCAGCGGCCAGAACGTGGCGATGCGCCCGGACGTGACGACGGGCCAGCAAGGTGTGCTCCTCGTGCTCGATGAAGGCTCCTTCTTCGAGGGCGTCGTCCTGGACGGGCCGGCGGGAACCGAGCCCATCGCGGGCGCGCGCGTCACCGTCTTCTCCCACGAACACACGCGTTTCTTCCCCGCGACCAGCGGCGCGGATGGACGCTACCGCATCGGGCCCGTGCCTCCGGCCGACTACGGCATCCTCGTCACGGCCTCCGGCCGCGGCCCCAACCTGCGCATGCGGGCGGATCCGCTGGAGGAGGACACCTTCATCCTGGACCGCCCCGCGAAGTACGCGGGCACGGTGGTGACGGCGAAGGGAGCTCCCGCGCCCGGCGTCTCCGTCCGGCTATACACGCCCAGCGCCGCGCCCGAGTCGCGCACCGCACTCACGGATGCGCAGGGGCGCTTCTCCTTTCCCTCCTTCGAAGACGTGCCCGGTCAGCTCTTCGCGGAGACGGCGGCGCATGACGGGCTGGCCCATCTCAGGACAGCGCCACGCGAGGACATCGTCCTCACGCTCGGGCCCGGCATGGTCCTCCAGGGCACCGTCAGTGATGAGAACGGACGCCCGATTCCCGGCGCACGGGTCATGGCGGATCTCCACGACGCGAACGCGCCGTCCCCGCGCGGGCAGACCGTCACGGATGCGCAGGGGCATTACCGGCTGGGCCCGCTCTTCCGGCTGCCGCACTTCGTGGCGGTCCGCGCGGAGCACTACGTCGACGATGAGCCGGAACACTACGAACTCGGTGAGGCGGAGGAGACGCTCGACTTCACCCTGCCGCGCGCCCTCTCCGTGGAGGGCATCCTCGTCGACGAGGCGGGCCAGCCGCTCGCGGGGCGCGGGGTCAGCCTCCATCCTGGTTCGGTGACCTCCGTCATCGTCGACGTCTCACGGGAGTCCACCGTGACGGACGAAGCGGGGCGCTTCATCCTGGACTCGGACGAGGCGGGGCCCGCGTGGCTGAGCGTCTCCGACGAGGCCTTCGTCCCCCAACACTTCACGGTGGAGCGTCCATCGCGGGACGTGCGGCTGGTGCTGCGCCGAGGGGCCCGCGTAACCATCACCGTCCTGAGCGCGGCGGGAGCCCCAGTGCGCGGCGCCAGGGTGGAACTGTGGAAGCAGGATGCGCGCGGCGAGTCCCACCACGCGGGCGTCACGGATGCCCGGGGACAGGCCACGCTCCGGGGCGTTCCTCCCGGGAGCTATGTGGCCGAGGCGACCCTCGCGAGACAGGCCGTGGACGTCCATGCCTCCCAACCGCTGGAGGTCCAGACAGGCGAAGCGCCGCCCGTCACGCTGCGGCTGGAGGAAGGCCGGACCTTGCGAGGCACCGTCGTGAATCCCCAGGGCCTGCCCCTGCCCGGCGTCAGCGTCCGCGCGGAGCTGCTGTCCGCGGACCGGCCCCGCTATCGCGGTGCCCAATCGATAGGAAGGGCTCCGGAGGGCGTTCGCACGGATGCCGAAGGCCACTTCACCCTGCGCTCGTTGAGCGCGGCCCGCTACACGCTCAGCGCGACGCTGGCGGAGCACCGCATCGACGGCGCCCTGTCCCAGGGCGTCCACGCGGGCGAGGACGAGACCGTCATCGTGGACAAGGACACGGCGGAGGTCCGGCTGGTGCTGCGGCGCATCCCGCATGTGCGCGGCCGGGTGGTGGCGGAGGACGGCGCGAAGCTGGAGTTCTTCGAGGTGAACGGTCGCCGGTACAAGGATCCGGAGGGGCGCTTCGACCTGCCCCTGCCCGAGGCCACCGGCGCCCAGCGGTTCGTGGTGCGCGCCAGGGGCTACGCGCCGGTGGATCGCTCCGTTACCCCAGGCGGAGATGGCGACGTGGACGTGGGCACGCTCACGCTGACGCGGGGGCGGACGGTGCAGGTGTTCCTGCGTGACGCCGCGACGGGCGAGCCGTTCACCGGACGCGTGCGCGATGACTCCGGACAGTGGGCGACCGTCGCCATCGGCTATCGGATCCATGGCGATGGCGTCGCGGACGGCCCGCCCTACCTGCCCGCCACCGGAGCGGTGCCGCGAAAAGATGGCTCGCTGCGGCTGGAGCACCTGCCCTCCGCCGCGTTCACGCTCGAGGTGGACACCCAGCTCCACCTGCCGGCGCGGGTGACGGTGGGCGAAGCGGAAGACAACATCACGCTCTCGCTCGACTCCGGCGCCCGCGTGACGGGCTACGTCCGCGACGCGCGGGGCCAGCCGCTGGGTGCCGAGCTCGTCTTCACACGCTCCGACGGCCTGACACTTCAACGCAGTCCCGCCTCCGGAGAATTCACCCTCCGGGCCATTCCCCCAGGGCTCTACACGGTGAATGCCTGGCTGATGGAGGTCACCAGTGAAACCCTCTTCCCGCCCCGCACCGTGCAGGTCCCGCCCTCGGGTGAAGTCCGCGTCACCTTCGACGAGCTTGGCACCGGCACCACCGTCACGCTGCGGCTGCCGCCGGACGTCGACCTCGCGTTGCTGTTTCCCGGTCAGGCGCCCTTCCCCGACAGCCCCAGGGCCTTCGAACACCTGCGTCTCCAGCAGCATCCCGTGGCGGAATGGACCGGCACGTCCGTCACGTTCCGCCGCGTCCCCAAGGGCCACTACACCGTCATCGCGAGCACGCGAGACAAGGACCGCGTCCATCGCGAAGAGCTGGAAGTGCCCGCCGAAGGCACGCTGTCCCGCGACGTGAAGCCGGTGTGGATGCCCCTCGCGCGCTGACTCACGACGCAGGGGCCCGCTATCCTGCCGCGCATGGGGAATGGCGGACCTGGGGGACTGAAGCCTTGGCTGGGAGGAGCCGCGCTGGCCGTCGTCGCGCTCCTCGCCTTCCTCCTGTGGAACACCGAGGCGCCTTCGTCCGCGAAGGACTCGCCCGTGACCACGGTGTCGTCCGCGACGAAGCCGGCGGCTCGGGCGACACGAGTGACCACGCCACCAAGCCCCGCGGGCACCGCGCGCATCACGGGTCGCGTGCTGGGAACCCATGGTCCGGCCGCGGGTGTGCGCGTCTCCGCCTCCCGCGTGGAGCCTGGAGTCACGCTGTCGGAGCGGTCCTGTCCCAATCCTTCCGGCCAGGACGACGCGCGGGCTCCGGCCCTCAAGAGCGGCGCGTGCAGCTTCGACTCCGAACGCATGCAGTGGGAGTCCGTGGAGGCCCGTGATGGCGAAGCCCCCGTGTTCGCGGAGGCGGCCACGGACGCGGAGGGCCGCTTCGTGCTGGAGGGGCTGCCCGAGGGCCTCGTCACGCTCTGGGCCCTGGGCGACACGGGCGCGGTGTCACAGGGGGGCGTGGCGGTGGGCTCGAACGACGTGGTGCTGACGCTGGAGCAGGGCATCCTCTTCGAGGGGACCGTCACGGACACGGACCGGAAGACCCCCATCCCCGAAGCGCGGGTGACGCTCGTCTCCCGCTGGCACACGCGCTTCTTCGACGCGGCCACCGACGCCGAGGGCCGCTTCGTCGTGGGTCCCCTCCCCCAGGGCGACTACGCCGCCATCGTCACCGCGGAGGGCCGGTCTCCGTGGTTCAAGCCGGAAGTCGAATCGCTCACCGCCATGCAGCCCGTGGTGCTCGCGCGTGCGCTCTCGCTCTCAGGACAGGTTCTCTCCGTGGACGGCGCGCCGGTGCCGGGCATCCTGGTGCACCTCGATGGTGACACCGCGACGGCGTCCACCCAGCGCACCACGACCGATGGGGAGGGCCGCTTCCGCTTCACCGCGCCCGCCGTCCTCCACCAGCTCACCGCGGAGTCCGGGGGCGCGTTCGCCACGTTGGACGTGACGCCGCCCCTGGAGCACGTGGAGCTGCGGCTCCAGCCCGGCGTGTTCGTCACGGGCACGGTGCGCGATGACGCCGGCAGCCCCATTCCCAACGCACGCGTGGAGACCTACCGGGAAGACGGCGGTCCCGTCACCGCCGAGGCGACCACCGTGACGGACGCGGGGGGCCGATACCAGTTGGGCCCCACGCGTCCCGGGCCGCATACGTTCCGGATCCTCGCGCCCCACCACCTGGACGTGGAGCTGCATGCCCAGAAGCTCCAGCAGGGCATGGCGCCCCTGGATTTCACGCTCCGGCGCGCACAGAGCGTGGAGGGCCGCGTCGTCGACACGTCAGGCGCTCCAGTCGAGGGCATCCTCCTGACGCTGTCAGGGAATCGCCTGGGCGATAGGGACGACATCGACGCAGGTGGCGCCCGTCGCTCGGATGCCACCGGGCACTTCGTCCTGGACGTGAAGCGCGCGGGGACGGGTGAGCTGTCCGTGGAGGATCCATCCTTCCAGCGTCAAACCCTCGCGGTGCGAGTCCCCTCGCGGGATGTCGTCGTGGTGCTGGACCGGGGCGCCTCCGTGTCCGGCACCGTTTCCGATTCGCGAGGGCTGCCGCTGCGGGCAGCCACCGTGACGTTGGGGACGGAGGCGCAGGAGGACGCGCCATACGAAGAGCCGCGCCAGACCCTGACGGACGAACAGGGGCGCTTCCATCTGCAAGGGATTGCCCCGGGCACGTACCTCCTGGAGGCCGTTGTCCAGGGAGACCTGATGGACGCATCCGTGTCCCAGCCCATCACGTTCCAGGCGCGCGAACACCGGGACGTGTCCCTGCGCATGGAAGCAGGCCGTGAGCGCTCCGGCATCGCGGTGGATGGGGCGGGACAGCCGCTCGCGGACGTCGCCATCACGGCGGAGCTCCCGGAGAGCGCCTCATCGGAGTGGCGCGACGTCGATGACGACGGACCTTCCGGACTCCGCACAGGTCCGGACGGACGCTTCACCTTGCGAGGGCTCGTGGCCCCCCGTTACGCGCTGTGGGCCCACCTGCCGGGCTACACCTTCCGCCCCGGGCGCTCACAGGGAGGCGAACCCAACGCGGAGCAAGGCAGCCTCTGGGTGGACTCCGGTGCGGATCCCCTCCAACTCGTGCTGGAGCGCGACGGACGCATCCGGGGCCGCGTCGTGGATCCGGGAGGACAGGCCGTCACCTCGTTCAAGGTGACTGGCCGCCACGACTTCGGACAGTCCACCGAGTCGCCGGACGGCGACTTCGAGGTTCCGTTCTCCGCCGCGGGCCCGGCCATGCTGACCGTGACGGCCCCCGGCTTCATGCCACTGGAGCGCGCCGTGACACTGTCGGAAGGCGTGGACCTGGACCTGGGCGTGCTGACGCTCGACCCTGGTTGGACGCTGCGGCTCGCGGTCCACGACGCGGAGACCGGCGAAGCCCTGTCCCAACTGGAATCCTTCCGCGCGACCCTCACCGAGCCAGGAGACTCCGACATCACCCGCGCGATGTCGCGTCCCCGGAGCGTCTCCCTTCGCGACGGTGTCTACACCCTGTCGCAGCTGCCGCCCCCGCCCTTCACCCTGTCGCTCCAGAGCCGGAACACGCGCCCCTTCGAGCAGGAGGTGACGGCCCGCGTGGACACGCTCACCGTGGCCCTGGACCGCGCCGCGACGGTGCGGCTCCTGGCGCAGGACACGAACGGAACGCCCCTGCCCGCGCTCGTCTCGCTGAAGGAGGTGGGGAGATTTCCCATGACCCGCTACCAGGACTTCGCCCCAGGGGGCACGCTCGTCATCCGGGGTGTCGAACCGGGCGAGTACCTGCTGGATGCCCGCGCGGCCGACCCGGAAGAAGGGCCCCGCTTCACGCCCCGGAAGGTGCGGATTCCCCCCCGGGGCGAGGTGACCTTCACCGTGGAGGCCGCCCCTCCGTAGCATCAATGAAAACGGCGGCCTTCCCTGGGGAAGGCCGCCGCTCTCACTGCTTCAGGCTCCGGACTACTGAGCGGTGGTGATGGTGCCCACCGCCACGTTGATGACCTGCAGCGAGCCGGAAGCCGGCAGCGCGTGCGCCTTGAGGACGGTCAGCGGCACCACGGTACCGGCCGGCGTCTCGGCACTGGCCTTCACGGTCAGCGCCACGGACAGCAGCGCGCCGTTGTACGCGTGCGCCGGAGCGCCCTTCTGGTACACGCCCACGCTCAGCATGCCGCCCTTCACGGCCGACTTGAGCAACTGGGGCGCGGTGCCAAGGTCGTAGCCAGCGTTGGCCACGTACTCGGAGCCGTCCACGGTGGACCAGGACGCGGTGTCCGCATCCAGCCCCAGCTTCAGGTCCGCGCCACGGCCGGACTGACCCGTGGGGCCCACCAGGTCCAGCACCAGCGTGTTGCCCGAGGACAGGCTGGCGTTGCGAACCAGGCGCCAGCCCGTACCCGTGGGGTCCACGTACTTCACCGTGCCGGCGACGGGCACGGTGATGACGGCGGAGTCCTTCTGCGACGGATTCGCCACGCTGGTGGCCGTCACGGTGTACGTGCCCGGCTTGTTCGGCGCGGTGTACACGCCGGCGCTGGTGACGCTGCCGTTGGCCGAACCGCCCTCCACGGCCCAGGTCACCGCGACGACGGAGCTGCCCGTGACTTCGGCCGCGAGGTTGACGGCACCCCCCTGGTCCACGGTGGCCGTCTTCGGAGAGACCGTCACCGTCACCGTCGGAAGGACGACGCCGCTCACGGTGAGGGTGGCCGAGTCGGACTTCGTCGGATCCGCCACGCTGATGGCCGTCACGGTGAACGTGCCATCGCGGCGCGGCGCCCGGTACACGCCCGTGCTGCTCACGGTGCCGTTGTCGTCACCGCCCTCCACGGACCACTGCACCGCGAGGTTGTTGGTCCCGGTGACCTGCGCGGACAGGGAGAAGGCGGCATCCTGCGCCACCGTGCCCGTCTTCGGAGAGACCGTCACCACCACCGTCTCGACGACGACGGGGTCCACCCGGATGGTGGCCGTGGCCTTCTTCGTCGGGTCCGCCACGCTGGTGGCCGTCACGGTGAACGAGCCCGTCTTCTTCGGCGCGCGGTACACGCCCGTGCTGCTGACGTAGCCGTTCGCGTCACCACCCTCCACGGACCACTGCACCGCGAGGTTGTTGGTGCCGGAGACCTGGGCCGTCAGCTGGACCGTGCCATCCCACGTCGTGCTGCCCGACGTGGGGCTCACGGTCAGCTTCACCTCCTCGACGACGACCGGCTCCACCGTGATGGAGGCGGAGCCCTTCTTCGTCGGGTCCGCCACGCTGGTGGCCGTCACGGTGAACGTGCCGGACTTGCTCGGCGCCGTGTACCGGCCCGTGCTGCTGACGGTGCCGTTCTCGTCGCCACCTTCCACGGACCACTGCACCGCGGTGATGGAGGAACCGGAGACCTCCGCCGTGAGGTCCGTGACGGTCCCCTGCCCGATGGTCACCACCTCCGGCGTCACCTTCACGATGACCGTCGGAGTCTGGACTGCCTCCACCTTGACGGTGGCCGTGTCCTTCTTCGAGGTGTCCACCGCGTTGGTGGCCACCACGGTGTACGTGCCGGCCTCGGCCGGCGCGGTGTAGATGCCCGAGCTGCTGATGGTGCCGCGGGAGTCGCCTCCCTCCACCGACCAGAGCACGCGCGTTTCCTTCGCGTCCTTCACCGAAGCGCTGAAGGTCGTCTTCTCACCGGCCTTCACCGTGACGGTCTTCGGAGTCACCGTCACCGGCCCCGAGTCGGGGTCGGAGCAGGCCGCCAGCGCCCCAATCAGGAGCGGAACAATGAGCTTCATCCACGTTTTCATGGGGAATTACCGTCCGAACTGGCTGACGAAGAGGGTGATGTCGTTGTCGTTCACAGAGCCGGCGCCGTCGAGGTTGGTCTCCTCGGAGCCGTTGGTGCCGTAGTCCTGCGCGAGCAGGCCCATGTCCTCTCCGTCCACGACGTTGTCGCCATTGATGTCGCCCGTGTAGACCTGGATGGCCGCCACGGCCTTCGCCGTCGGTACCACGACGCTCGCCGCGGACACGTGGCACAGGCCACGGGCCACGGGCGCCGCGTAGACGCCGGCCGCGTTGACGGTGCCGCACACGCGGCCCTCCGCCACGGACCAGGTCACCTCCGTGTTCACCACGTTCGCCACGTTCGCCTGCAAGGCGACGGAGCCACCCACCGGCACCACGTGCTGCGCCTCCAGGAACTCCACCGTGACGGGCAGGAGCGTGAAGGGCGTGGTCGCCTTGGCCGAGTTGCCGTAGGCGTCGTACGCCACCGCCTCGAGGATGTGCTCCCCCGGCGCCAGCGGAATCGGGAACAGCGGCAGCGTGTACGGCGCGGACGAGACCCGGCCCTTCAGGGCGCCGTCCACGTAGAACTCCACGTACACAACGCCCGTGTCGTCGGTGGCCTCGGCCCGCATCGCGTAGGTCTCGAACAGGCCCTCCACGCTGGCGGTGATGTGCGGCGCGCCCTGGTCCTGGAGGGTGGAGTTGCGCACCTCGAAGGTCACCGTGCGCTCCGTCACGTTGCCTGCCTTGTCCGTGGCCACCGCCTTGAACTGGTGCGGGCCGTTGGACAGGCTCCTCGTGTCGAACGCCTTCGCGTAGACGCCCTGGACGTCCGTGAACGAGGCCGCCGGGGCGTCGTCCACCAGGAACGCGAGGCTGGACGTCCAGACTTTGTCGCTCACGGAGGCCGTGAGCTGCACCGTCCCGTAGCTGCCCTCGACCGCCACGGAGAGCGTGGGGCTCTCTATGTCCGCCTGGGTGGACGTGACCAGGTTGACGTCATCCAGGAAGAACTGGGTGACTCCGCCCGTCACCTGCGCGACCGCCGTCTGGTCCGCGTCGAAGAACAACTGCACCGTCTGGCCCTTGTACGAGGTCAGGTCGAAGCGGTGCAGGCGGTACTCCCCGCCGGTGTCATCCAGGTTGGAGAGCGTCTTCAGCGTCGCCAGCTCGGTGCCGGCGGAGTCCCGCAGCTTCGCGCTGATGGTGTGGCGGGCCACGGCGTCGGTGAACGCACCGTTGTAGAGGCGCAGCCAGAAGCTGTAGATGGCCGAGGTCGCGGTCGCCGGAATGGCCACGGATTGACGGACGGAGTGCCGCGCCGGACCCGCGTTGGTATAGAAGACGTACATGCGGCTGCCGGTGTGCGCGAAGGACGCGCTGGTGAGGATGCCCGTCGAGCCCGACTGCGTCGTCGCGCTCGTCCAGTTCGTGGAGGCCTCGAAGCTGGGGTTGAGCACGAGCTGGGTGGACGTGGTGTCCACGTAGAACGTCACCGCGGGAGAATCCCCCACGTTGCCATCCGCGTCCGTGGCCCGGGCGACGAGCGTGTGCGCGCCGGCCGTCAGCGTGGAGAGGTTGACGACCCGGGTGAACGACTTGACCGAGTTGCCCAGGGACACGCCGTCGACGAGGAACTCCACCGCGTTGACGAAGCCGTTGTCGGACACGTCCGCGAAGTAGCCCACGCGCGTGCCGGAGAAGACCACGTTGGCCGCCACCCGGGGCGCCTCGGCGTCCGCCGCGCGGGTGACGCGCAGCGAGAAGTCATCCACATGGAAGTTGGTGGCGAGCGAGGCGTTCTCGCTGCCTTCCAGGAAGATTCGCACCGTCTGGCCCGCGTAGGCCGTCAGGTCCACGCTCTGCTGCGTATAGCCCAGCGTCGAATCCAGGTTGGACCACGTCGCCACCGTCCCCAGCACCGTGCCCGAGGTGTCGCGCACCTGCAGCGTCAGCGTGTCGCGCACGGCGGTGGTCGTCGTCTCGGAGGTGGTGATGTTGAGGAAGAAGGTCAGCGCGGCCTTGGTGACGCCGGCGGGAAGGGTGACGTCCTGCCACAGCCGGTCGACGTGCGTCGTGCCATAGCCGTTGAGCCATGCGAAGCCCTGGCCGTTGCGCGGGCCGGAGGAGACCGGGAAGTTGATGTTCGACGGGTCATCCGTCCAACCCAGGGTGTCCTGTTCGAAGCCCGGGTTGATCAGGAGCTGATCGAAGCTGTTGGAGACGGTGAAGCTCGCCGGAGCGGACGCGGTGGAGTTGCCGGCCGCGTCGAATGCCACCGCCACCAGCGCGTGCGCGCCGTTGGTCAGCGAGGTGGCGTCCAGCGGGAGCTGGTACGGCTGGGCGGAGACGATCCCCGCCGGGGCGCCGTCGACGAAGAACTCCACGCGGGCCACGCCGACGTTGTCGTCGGCCTGCGCCTTCAACTGGAGGACAGGCGCGCTGCCAGCGACGCTCGCGACGACGGTGGGGGCCGTGCGGTCATCATACGTCCCGGCGGTGTAGCCCACGTTGATGGCCGCGAAGGCGTTCTGCACCGCGCGGTACTCGTTGGACTGGGAGCCGAAGAGGTCCGCCGCGGCCTGGAGGCTGCTGGTGCGGGCCGACAGGTAGTTGGACGACGGGAACAGGTAGACGGTGAGCGCGCGGTACCAGATGGCCGCCGCCTTGTCGTTGCCGATGCCCCTCATGCCCGCGGGCAGGTAGGTGCTGGAGAAGTCGGTGCTGAGCGCCAGCGGCTGCACGCCCTGGGACAGGAAGTAGAAGGCGCGGTTCATCGGGCCGCTGCTGTAGTGCACGTCGATGTTGCCAAGGCCCGGGTACCAGGCGTCCACGCTCGCGCCGTCCAGCGACGGGCGGAACATGATGCGCAGCGGGAACGCGCTGAGCTGCTCGCCCATGAGCCAGTTGCCGCCGGTGTCACCAATGGTGCTGCCGCGGCCGTTGGCCACCCAGAACTCCGTCAGGGCGCCGAAGATGTCCGAGTTGGCCTCGTTGAGGCCGCCGGACTCGCCGTCGTAGATGAGTTTGGCCGTCTGCGAGGTGACGCCGTGGGACATCTCGTGGCCCGTCACGTCGAGCACGCCCAGGGACCTGAAGCCGCCGGCGGCCGGGAACGAGCCGTCGCCGTAGCTCATGCAGAAGCAGCCGTCGCTCCAGAAGGCGTTGTTGTAGAGGTTGCTGGCGTGCACCCGGTTGTAGGTGGGCGAGCCGACGCCGTCGATACCGTCGCGGCCGAGGATCTTCTTGTAGAAGTCCCAGGTCGCCAGCAGGCCGAAGTGCGCGTCGACGGCGGCCGTCTGGCCGTTGGTGCTCAGGGTGTTGTTGGCACCCACGATGTAGTTCTGCCCGTCGCCCCAGACGTTGTCGGCGTCCGTGTAGAGGGTCAGCGTGGGGATGACGCCGTTCTGCACGGCGGCGTGGTTGACGTCGTAGGTCCGGATGCCCTCGCCGCCGGCGCGCGTGACATCGCGCAGCTCGAAGAGGCCCTGGGCGTTCTGGAAGACGTCCAACGGGACGTCACCGCTGTACTGCGAGTGGCCGAGGCCCTTGGCGGCGGCCGTCTGGAGTGAGTTCCACTGCTTCAGCACCTCGCCCGACTGCGCGTCGACGATGAAGTCCGTGTGCTTGACGCCGTCCTTCGCGTTCTCCAGCTCGGTGTGCACGTGGTACGCGAGCCGGTAGCTGACGACCTGCGTGTCGAAGTCCGCCGCGTTCTGCTCAGCGACCGGCTTGCCGGGGTAGCGGTTCACGAGCCGCGTCAGGGGGTAGACGATGAGCTCGCTCTTCGGCGTGACGGCGAACTCGCCCTTGGGCGCCAATTCCTGGGTGGCCTTCGTCACCGCGGACTTCGCGTCCAGCCTGGGCGTCACACCCAGGCGGATGCCCTTGCGCAGGCCGTCGGTGGTGATGCGGATGTCCTCCGCGGACAGTCCCTGGTGGGTGATGGCCATGGCGCCCCACACGGGTACGCCCTGGTATGTCTGCTCGAAGCGCGCGTGCGTCTGGCCAAAGGAGTCCGTGCTGGAGCTGGACAGCTGGAAATCGTCCCGCGAGCTCAGCCCGAGCTTGAGGCTTTGCGCCTTGAGGTTTGCCAGGGATTGCGCCACACGCGCTGGCTCCCGGACCTGGAGCTGCATCAGCGTGGATGGGGCAACAGGGGTGAGTTTCTCAGCCGCGAGGGATGAGCTCGCCGAGAAGAAACCGGCGAGGAGCAGAGGCCACCGGGGCCACGGCTTGGGCATGGAATTGACTCCACAGCATGCAGGGGAACTCCCGCCGTCAGCACCCGTGGGGGCGTGCTGCCGGCGAAAGGATCACGCTCATGGCGGAGGGTCTGGACAGACTCAGACCTTTCCCCCCGTGTGTTCCATGATCAGCGTAATTGTCCACCAGTATACAGTGTCGAAATCCCAAGAAAATGGGGGGAAGCCCTGAGCCACGAAACGGCCACGGAAATCACTCGGAGTCACGACGTATCCACTCCAAGTCACGTGAGTCTGAAGGGGCGCCGCACCCACATCGCGGACTTCGCCTGGGCTAGTTGGCGCGCTCCCACGCGTCCTGCCAGGCCATGCCCGTGCCCGGCGCGTAGTGCGACGCCGCGCCCTTGCACCAGCCGGAGTACGGGAAGGGCTTGCAGCGGTAGATGAGCCCGTCGGTGCCCTCCACCAACGTGCCCGCCGTGTAGCTGTCGATGCCCGCCGGGTACTTGTACTGCGCGGATCCGCCGGTGGACGGCTTCTCGATGTCCACCTGGAACGAGTAGCCCGTCTCCTTCGCGTACACGCGGTTGCCCAGCGCGTCCTGCACCGGCGTCACGCTGCCAGTCGTCTGGAGCACGCCCACCTGCACGCGGCTGGAGCCCGCGTTCACCTGCTGCGCCAGCCGATACATCCACGTGGCCGCGGGCGTGGCCACATCGAGCGTCAGCGGATACGACTCGGCGTCGCGGCCCGCGCTGTCGAAGAGGCGGAACGTCACCTTGCTCGACTTGGGCAGGTCCTCGCGCGCCTGCACCTGGCCCAATTCCTTCCACGACACCGGCGGGGGCGGCGTGTTGCTGAACTTCACGTCCGTGCAGGCGTAGAAGGCCTCCGGGCTGTCCGCGCGCTGCCAGATGGCGTAGATGACGTGCGAGCCCGTCCGGGTCGCAGGGAACGGGCAGTTGAGCCGGTAGCGGTTGTTCACCGCGGACACGTTGGTGACGTTGCAGAACGGCGTCGACTCCAGGTCCGACCACTTCAGGGGCAGCGCCGGGTTGTAGCCCTCCTTCGTCACGAAGAGCTGGAAGTAGCCCGTGGCGTGCACCGCGGTGGCGTGGAAGACGAACTCGAAGCGGCCGCTGCTGTCCGGGGTGATGAGCGTGGACGGCCAGTCCGTGCGCGCCAGGTCCAATCCCTTGTGACTCTCATTGGCGGCGCTGCACAGCTTGCCGTCGGGGATGATTTCGCGGTGACGCCCGTTGGCGGCGCCCTGCCGGACGCCGTTCCAGTCATACAGCGCCTGCGTCCCACCGGCCTGCACCATGGCCTTGCACGCGGCGGACCTGGGACTCTCCGGCCCTTCCTTGAAACATCCATAGACGCGGCTCAGCGGTACTTCCATGGAGCCGTGCGCCGCCGCCGGACCGGCGGACAGCAGGGAGACAAAAGCGAGCGACGCGGTGAAGGCCTTGCGGATTGCTGGGAACATCCCTTCCTCCTCTGTTCGAAAACAAAGGAGGAAAGGCGGAGGCGAATCGGGTCAACGGCCGCTCAAGCCAGCAGCTCCGTCAGCAGGCCCTTGGGCAGCGTGGGGTCGCCGAAGTCGTCCAGCGGCCCGCCGGCCGCGTTCTTCAGGCCCACCGCGGCGCCAAGGGTGTTGAGCATCTTGTTGAGGTTGGGGCTGCTGTTGCCGCCCGCCGCCGTCACCGCCACGCCCTGCTTGAGATAGCCGTTGCAGCTGCCCGCCAGGATGAACGGGATGTGGCGCGCCGAGTGAGCCGGCCCGTTGCCCAGGTCGTTGAACCAGACGGACACCCCCTGGTCGACCAGCTTCTTGCCGTTCGGCAGGGCGTACGCCGCCAGCTGGTCCAGCAGGTAGTTGAAGGTCTGCGCGAACTGCGCGTCCACGCGCGAGTGCAGCACGTCCGACCCGGCGATGATGCCGCCCGACGCGTCGTGCGACGCGCGGCGATGGGAGATGTAGTGGAAGTTCTCCATCAGCTGCCCCGTCGTGGGGTCGCGGTAGCGCGTGGCGCTGTCGTTGCCGTTGCCCACCTGGATGGCCACCGAGCGCGTGGTGCCGCACGCCACCGCCAGCACCGCGATGTCCATGTGCAGCCGCACCGTGGCCAGCACCTCGTCGCCGTCCGTGCTGCTGTAGCCGGGCGCCTGCTGCTGGAGCCGCAGCTCCTCGTCCGCGCGAGCGCGGCAGCTGAGCGCCACCTCCAGGTCGCGCACGTTGGACAGGTGCAGGTCCAGGCGCTGCCGGTCCGTGCTGCTCAACTCCGGCCGCGACTGGAGCGCCTTCAGCTGGCCCGACACCAGGTCGTTGAGGCTCTTCTGGCGCACCAGCATCTGCTCGCGCGCCTCCGGCGAGAGGCCCCCGGGGCCCCCCACCATGGTCTGGTAGGCCACCCACGGGTCGTGCAGCGCGGCCCGGCGCGAAGCGCTGCCCCGGTGGGAGATGCAGGGGCCGCCCAGCCACCCGCCGGCCTGCCCCGCGTAGAGGTAGAGCGAGTCGCGCTTCTGCGGGTTCAGCTCGCGGCCGATGCGGTGGTCCAGCGACTCACCGGACGCCTCGGAGTCGCCGCCCACGCCCTCCACGGCGGGGCCCCGCGCGGTGAGGCACTGCAGCGCCCCGCGGGCGTGGCCGTCCCCGTAGTTGTAGTCCTTCATGTTGACGTTGCGCACCACCAGCAGGCGCGCGCGGTGGTCCGCCAGCTCTACCAGCGACTTGCCCGCGAGCGTCGTGGTGGAGAGGTTGCCCAGCGGCTCCGGCCAGAAGCGCTCCGGCTCATTGCCCAGCTCGGAGGTGCTCTGCGCGGCGGCCACGCCATCCGCCTGGCGAAGGAAGATGGCGAAGGGCAGCGCGTCCGGCTCCGCCGCCTGGGCCTTGCGGGGCAACAGCCCCTCCAGCACCGGCAGCCCCAGCATGACCCCACCCAGGCCCTGCAACACGCGTCGACGGCTCAGTTTCACGGCAGCTCCTCCGGGTGGCGAGTCACGAAGCCCACGCCCGTCACGACCTCGACGACCAGGTCCACGATGGGCAGCTGACCGGACTGCGACAGCTTGCCCAGCCGCGCCACCAGCGCGTCGTCCTCCGCCACGGCGGGGCGTCCGCTCAGGAACTCCACCCAGTGGCGCGCGTAGCACTCGTGCACCGCCTGCGTGGTCGCGAGCGCGTCCGCCAGGTCCAGCGCGTCCTTCACCGACACCTTCTGTCCGCCGATGCCCGGCGCCGACGAGGCGTCCACCGGATGCCCGTTGTCCGTCGTGCGGTAGCCGCCCACGGCGTCGAAGTTCTCGAACGGGAAGCCCAGCGGGTTGATGAGCGTCGAGTGGCAGGACGCGCACACCGTGCCGGGCGCCTCCGTGTGTGACGTCACCACCTCGCGGTTGGTGCGGCCATTGGGCGAGGGCAGCGCGGGGATGTTGGCCGGCGGCGCGCCAATCTTCTGGCACAGCAGGTGCTCAGACAGGAACACGCCGCGGTGGATGGGGTCCGGGTCGAGGGACGTCGCGTGCGACGCGAGGAAGCCCACCTGCGTGAGCACGCCCCGGCGCTGCGTCCCGTCCAGCGTCACCGGCACGAAGTCCGCGGTGAACGTCCCGGTGAGGCCGTAGATGCGCGCCAGCTCGTCATTGACGAAGGTGTCGCGCGACGTGAGCAGGTCCGCGAAGCGCCCCTTGCGCCCGAAGACGACGTCCTGGACGAAGAGCGCGTTCTCCTTCGCCGCGGCCTCCGCCAGCTTCGTGGTGACGTTGGGGAAGCGCGTCGTGTTGGGCCGGATGCTCGCGTAGCGGGGCACGTCGAAGACGGCCTGGTGGTAGGCGTCCACCACGCCGCGCGCCCGGGGGTCCGCCATCATCCGGCGCGCTTCGGAGGCCACGCCCTCGCGCTTCGCCAGCATGCCCTCGCGAGCGGCGGCGAACAGAGCGTCGTCCGGCATGGAGTTCCAGAGCGCGTAGCTCAAGCGGGACGCCACCTCGAACGCGTCCAGCGGCACCTTGCCGTCCGCCGCCTGCGTGCTGCGCTCCACGCGGTAGAGGAACAGGGGCGACTGGAGGAAGCCCTCCAGCACCAGCCGCAGGCCGCCCTGGAACGCGGCCATCGTCGGGTACGCCTGCGGGCCCTGGCGGTACAGCTTCAGGTACGTCTCCACCTCGTCCGCGGTCAGCGGGCGGCGCAGGGCACGCAGGCCGAAGGACTCCACGAACGCCTTCGCGCGGGCCTCGTCCGTGGTGCTGCCCGCCGGCAGCAGCTTGCCCAGCTTCGTCGCGTCCGTGGCCACCTGCCCGGCCAGGTCCGCCGCGGCGCGCTGGTAGGCACCCCACAGCGCCTCGTCCACCGACAGCGCGCGGGCGTCGTTGTCGAAGAGGAAGCCGCTCTGGGACGGATCCGCGCGGAACGACTGCGCCAGCGCCGTGGGCGCCGCGTCCAGCTTGAGCAGGTCCTTCACGCTGCTCACCCACTGCGCATGCGTCAGCCGCGCGACGCGTGCCGAGCGCGCCGCCTGCTCCACGCCAGCAGGGGGAGGCTTGTTCGTCCCGCCAGGGCCAGGATTGCGCGGATTCGCCGCGTCAGAAATCTGGCCTTCGCAGGCACTCAAGAAACTCAAGGAACCCGCGAGCAGCGCGGAAGTCCACCATCGTTGACGTAGCGCCATGGGGGGAAGCGCCTCCGTTCGTTGGAGGTCATCCCACTGGGGAAGCGTCAGGAAGTCAATCCGTACACCGGCCGGCCGGGCCCCGTATCACATGAATACTGGAAACCGCTGCCGGCACCGGATCCGCCGGGTGCTCAGCCCGGGATGAGGAAGCGCGCGATGACGCGCTTGAGGCCCACGGTGCCGCCGAACTCCACGGTGACCTTGGCGTTGGGGCCACTGCCCTCCGCGGCGACGATTCGGCCGGAGCCGAACTGTTCGTGGCGCACGCGCATGCCGCGCACGTCGCCCCCCACGCCGTCCATGTCGGACGAGGCTTGCGAATAGCTGCGGTCCACGCGCGGGCCCGTCTCGTCGTCGTCCCAGCTGCGGCGGCGCTGCGGCATGGCGGCGGCGCGCGGCGGAGGCGGCAGGTCGTTCTCCTTGAAGCCGAACAAGGCCTGCGGCACGTCCGCGAGGAAGCGGCTGGGCGGGTTGTACTTGAGCTCGCCAAAGAGGGAGCGGCACTGCGCCAGGCTCACGAAGAGCCGCTTGCGCGCGCGGGTGAAGCCCACGTAGCAGAGCCTCCGCTCCTCGGCCATCTCCTCGCCGCCGTCCGGGTCGTCGCTCTTGAGCGCGCGCGAGTGAGGGAAGACGCCCTCCTCCAGGCCGGTGAGGAACACGGCGTCGAACTCCAGGCCCTTGGCAGCGTGCAGCGTCATCAGCGCCACGCGGCCCTCGCTCACCTCCGCGTCGGCCTCACCCACCAGGCTGATCTGCTCCAGGAAGGCCTGCAGCGGCGGCACGTCCGCGGTGAGCGGCGCGGAGTCCACGCCCTCCGGCGCCTCCTCCTCGCGCGCCTCCAGCGCGGCGGCGGAGGCCACCATGTCGGACGCGCGCTTCAGGTCGAACTCCTGCGCCGCGCCCAGGAGTTCCTTCAGGTTCTCCGCGCGGGTGAGCGCCTCGTCGCTGCCTTCGGCGACGAGCGTCTCCACCAGCTTCGACTCCTTCAGCATCTGGTCCACCGCGCCCGCCGCGTCCTTCGCCGTGAGGGAGAAGGCGTGCAGCGACTGGAGCAGCTGGTGGAAGCCGCCCAGCCGCTTCTGCGCGGTGGCGTTGAGAGAGGGGATGCGGTGGCGCTCGCCCAGGGCCTCGTAGAGGCTCAGGCCCTGCTCGTTCGCGAAGTCCGTCAGCCGCTCCTCGGTGGTGTCACCGATGCCGCGCGCCGGCACGTTGAGCACGCGCAACAGGTCCGCGTCCGAGCGCGGATTCACCATCAGCCGCAGGTACGCGGATGCGTCACGCACCTCCGCGCGGTCGTAGAAGCTGCGTCCGCTCACCAGCTGGTACGGCACGCGCCCGAGCCGCAGCGCCTCTTCCAGCACGCGGCTCTGCGCGTTGGTCCGGTAGAACACCGCCATGCTGGAGAACTTGATGAAGCCCTCGCGCTGGACGGCCAGGATGCGCCGGGCCACCTCCTGCGCCTCCGCGCGCTCGTCGCGGTGAAGCAGCAGCTCCAGGTTCTCCCCCTTGGGCCGCTCGCTCCAGAGCTTCTTCGCCATGCGGCGCGGGTTCTTGGAGATGACCTCGTGCGCGGCGGTGAGGATGTTCTGGTCGGAGCGGTAGTTCTGCTCCAGCTTCACCACCTTCGCGCCCGGGTACTGCATGGGGAACTGGAGGATGTTGTCCACGTCCGCGCCACGCCAGCGGTAGATGGACTGGTCGTCGTCGCCCACCACCACCAGGTTCGCGGACGGCGGCGGGGCCAGCTGGCGCAGGAACGCGTACTGCACGGGGTTGGTGTCCTGGAACTCGTCCACCAGCACGTGCATGAAGCGCGTGCGGTACCGGTCCAGCACGTCCGGCCGGTCGCGGAAGAGCTTCACGAGCAGCAGCAGCAGGTCCCCGAAGTCCACCGCGTTCGCCGCGCGCAGCAGCTTCTGGTAGCCCGCGTACACGCGCTTGACGATCTGCCCGCGCACGTCCTCCTGCTCCACGCGCATGTCCTCCGGCAGCCGCGCGGCGTTCTTCTCCTGGTCGATGCGGTGCAGGATTTCACGCGGCTGCATCACCGGCTCCACGCCCGCGTCGCGCATGGCGCGCTTCACCAGGTTGAGCTGGTCTCCGTCGTCGTAGATGAGGAAGGACCGCGTGAGGCCCGCGGCCTCCGCCTCGCGGCGCAGGATCATCGCCGCGGCCGAGTGGAACGTGCTCACCACCAGGTCGTTGGCCTGCGCGCCCAGCAGCTGGGTGAGGCGCTCGCGCATCTCGCGCGCGGCCTTGTTGGTGAAGGTGACGGCCAGGATGCGCCACGGGAAGACGCGGCGGACCTTCACCAGGTGGGCCACACGGCGGGTGATGACGCGCGTCTTGCCGCTGCCGGCGCCCGACAGCACGAGCAGGGGGCCGTCGCCATGGAGGACGGCTTCCGCCTGGGGCGGGTTGAGGTCTTCGAGGAGGGCGGTTTCGTGGGCGTTCACGGAGGGTTCCACCAAGGGGAAGAACCCCGTCTTCTAACGTCTTTCGCGCGCCGGTGCCGGGTCTTCCGCCAGGCCTGCCGCCCGCCGGGCCGTCCGCCCTCGGGACGGGCAGGAGCGTGGGATATAAAAGGGTCCACCGCCCATGTCCGACACCCCGTCCCGCCCGTCCCAGGCCCAGCTCGACCGCTTCGCGGAGCTCTTCAACCAGAGCCTCACCCTGCGCCACTTCGGCGCCCGGATGTCCTTCCCCGAAGGACGCATGGTGGTGGTGGAGCTTCCAGAGGTGCAGCCGCAGCACCGGGGCGGCCTGGGGGCCTCCGCCGTCAACGGCGGCGTGCTCTCCGCCCTCTTCGACTTCGCCATCGGCTGCACCCCGGCGCTCCGGGACCCCACCCGCCGCTGCGCCACCGTCCAGCTGTCCATGAGCTTCGAGCGCCCCGCCACCGGCAACCACCTCCGGGTGGAGGCCGTCATCGACAACGGCGGCCCGTCCACCCTCTTCGCCTCCGCGAAGCTGATGGACGCGGAAGGCCGGGTGTGCGCCCGCTGCCAGGGCGTCGTGCGTGTCTCCAACCAGCAGTGGGCCTCTGGCGAGAGCCCCGCCACCAACTGACATTCCCCCACCCCGCCCCCCTTGCCCATTCCCGTCGATATGTCCGGCATGGAGCTGCGTTTCCATGGAACCCCGGGCCAGGAACGGCCTCCGGGGGACGAGCGCGGCTCGCAACGGGAAGACGGCATGGATGCAGCCGTACAGGGCTTGGGGATGACGACCCTCCAGTCGCGGCAGGACACAGGCAGGGCCGCGCGGCCGGCGGCGCCGGACGAGGAGTCCCTGTCCCGGCGCGCGTTGGCGGGAGAGCGGGCCGCGTGGGACGCGCTCATCGTGCGGCACCAGCGCCGGGTGGTGGTGTCGCTGCTCGCGCGGGGCATCCGGGTGGACCGGGCCCAGGAGCTGGCGCAGGAGACGTGGGCGCGCCTCATCCAGCAGCAGCAGCGGGGCCTGCTCACGGAGCTGCGGCTGCCGGCGCTCGCGCTCGCGCAGGCGGCGTTCCTCGCGGCGGATGACGCCCGGCGCGCGCGGCGCGAGTCGGTGGACGGCACGGTGGAGGACCTGCCGGAGCGGCAGCAGCCGGTGGACCCCGCGCAGTCCGCGGAGAAGCGCCTGGTGTCGGAGGAGCAGCTCGCCCGGGCCCGGGACGCGCTGGAGCAGGTCTCACCGGGCGCGCGCAACGTCTTCCTCCTGGCCTGTGACGGCCAGGGGCTTCCCCATGCCGAGGTCGCCTCCCGCGTCGGGCTGTCCGTCCAGCGCGTGCGACAGATTTTGTGCGAGGTCCGCAAGAAGCTGCGCACCGCGCTCGAAGAGGAACAACCATGATCAGGCCCACGCCCCACCTCACCCGCGACCGCACGGAGCAGTACCTGCTGGGCGCGCTGCCGCCCGAAGCCGAGGCGGAGCTGGAGGCCCACACGCTCACGTGCGAGCCGTGCGCCCGGCTGCTCCAGGAGGAGGCCCTGCTGGAGGAGCAGCTGTACGAAGTCGCCGCCGCCACGCCGGGCGCCCCCGTCGTGGTGCGCCCCGCGCGCTGGCACCGCCCTGCCGCCGTCGCCGCGGCGCTGGTCGCGGTGGCGGCCTCCGTGTTCCTGATGCTGCGGCCCGGCGGGGAAGCGGTCTCCCCGTCCGTGACGCCCGTGGAGGCGCCGGTCGTCGCGGCGCAGGACACGCAGATTGGGGACGAGGCGCCCCGGGGCATCGTGGTCGCGTGCCCGGACCTGTCCACGCAGGAGCACTGCCTCAGGTCCGCGAGCGCGCGCGGGCTGCTCGTGTATCACCCCGGTGGGCAGGGCGAGGTCCCCCGCTACGACGCGTCCAGCGGACTGAACGCGGTGGCGCTGAGCTCGCGGCCGGCCGCCCTGTGAGGACTTTCGTGATGGCGTTTCGAACCCGCATCCCCGGCCTGCTGCTCGCGCTCTGGGCGCCCCTCGCGGCGGCCCAGACCCCGCCCGCCGACACGGCACCGAAGTCCGCTCCGGAGCAGGCCTCCGTCACGGCGCCTCCCGCCATGTCGGGCGGCATGCCCGCCGCGCCGGACGCCACGCGAACGAAGTTGCCGCAGGGCTGGTACGTGACGGAGAGCGCGCCCCAGCACTACGAGGCGGGCGTGGATGAATCCTCCCCGTGCGAGGGCACGCGCAGCGCCTTCCTGCGCTCGCGCACCCAGGCCACGGACAGCTTCGGCACCTTCATGCAGGCCTTCAGCGCGCAGGACTTCCGGGGCAAGCGCCTGCGCTTCTCCGCGGCCGTGCGCCACCAGGACGTGAAGGGCTGGGCGGGGCTGTGGATGCGCGTGGAGGGCCCAGACCCCAAGCAGCCGCTCGCCTTCGACAACATGCAGTCGCGCGCGCTGGTGGGCACCCACGGCTGCAAGCGCCACGAGGTGGTGCTGGACGTGCCGAAGGAGGCCACCACCATCATGGCGGGCCTCATCATGAGCGGCGCCGGTCAGGCGTGGCTCGGTGGCGTGCGCTTCGAAACGGTGGACGCGTCGGTGAAGACCACGGACCTGCTCGCCGCTCCCCATCCCCTGCCCTCCGGTCCCCAGGGCCTGGAGGACGGCCCCCTGCCCAAGGCGAACACGCCCCTGGGCAGGGTCGGCACCGCCTGGTTCGACACGCAGCGCGTGCGGACGGCGACGCCGCTCGTGCTCGGCAAGGGCCCCTCGTGGAAGGGCGAGTTCGGCGACGAGCTCTTCGAGCACGGCATCGAGGTGAACGGCACCTACGAGCGGCGGGACCTTTCGGTGAAGGTGCGCGCCGGCGGCTCCGCCACCCTCATCGAGGGCACCTGGGGTGGAGAGCCGCTGTTCATCCGGCTCGCGTCGGACTCGCTCCGCATCCGCTGGGGCACCGATGAGCAGCGCTTCGAACGGGACCTGAGCGCTTCCACGCAGCAGGGATGCAACGCGTACCGGCAGACCACGGGGCGCTTCGAACGGCAGTGGCTGGAGGTGTGCGGCGTGGCGCTCGCCACCCGGCCGCCGCTCACGCAGCTCGTGGCGGCGTTCCTGTCCGGCGGCGTGCGGGCCGGCGCCTCGCGGGGCCCCCTCCCAATGCCCAGCCGGCCAGTGCGCTCGGCCCAGCCGTACGACTCGTCCGGCCGGAACCTGCCCGCCTCCCAGCTCCAGTGAGGCAGAGCGAAGGCGGAAGGTTCCCACCTTCCGCCGCTCCGCGCTTCACTCAGAACGCGAAGTCGCGCTCCAACGTCTCCTGCCCGGCCTGCACCGTCAGGTGGGCCGCGTGCGCGCCGGTGGCCGCCGCCGTGGACAGGTCGAAGGACAATCCTTCCGGCCCCTGCGTCGGCTTGAGCGACGGACGTCCGGGCGACAGGAACACGGCGGCCGTCACGGCGCGCGTGCCCAGGGGCTGCACCAACAGCCGCACCCGCTGACGCTCGCGCACCAGCACCACGCGGAAGTCGCGCCGCTCCTCCAGAACCTCGCGGTGCTCCGGCAGGCGGGCCGCGCTGGGGCGCCGGGCCACGTCCGCGCGGGAGTCACGCGCCACGCGCGGGAGCTGCGCGCCTTCCTCATCCATCTCCAGCGCCTCGTCGATGGCGGCGTCGCCCTCTTCCAGCGCCAGCACGGCCTGGGCGCACTCGCCGCAGCCGGCCGTGTGGGCCTCCACGCGCTCGCGCTCCTCGCGGCTCATCTCCCCTGAGTCCAGCCGCCACAGCTCGTCATCCGTGAGGTGGCGACGCGGGGGCGTGTCCACCACCGCCGTGTCCGCGCGGTCCGCGCGACAACTGGCACAGTCCTTCAGGTGCTCCGGGTCCTTCATCGGGCGGCCCGTCCAGGACGCCACCAGGTCATCGCAGCCGGCCCTCGCGGAGAACCACCAGGCGCCGGGGCGCTCCACGGGGTCCAGCAGGTCGCGCTCGGCGCGGCGCTCGGTATTGAGCGGGATGAACCAGCGCGCCCGGGAACGCAGCGAGGAGTCCAGGTGGCCCAGCGCCCCGAGGAAGCGCTCGCGAGCGGCGGCCGCGTCCCCGTCCAGCGGGCCCTTCAACATCTCCCAGGTGACGAGCGCGCGGGCGGCGGAGGCGGCCCGGTCCCGGGCGGCCAGTCCTTCCAGCGCGGACGCGCGCCACAGCTCCGCTTCCTCACCCTCCTCGCCCAGCGCCACCTCCATCGACTCCTCGGCGGCACGCAGGAGCAACGGCTGGAGCGCCTGCGGTTTCTGCTGCGCAAGCCAGGCTTCCACTTCGGGGCGGCCCAGGCCCTTCAAGGTTTCTTCCACCCCGTCGGTGCCGAGCCGGTCCGAGCGGCGCAGCACATCCCCTACCATCTCCAACAGCTCACCCACCGCGAGGGGGCCCGCGCCCAGGCGCGCGTACCGGGCCTGGTAGCGGGACAGCGCGTCGCCCTTCATCGCGACATCCCGGGCGAGGCGGAGGACTTCAGGCCTCCGCGAGACGTCACGACGGCTCCTCCGGCAGTCCGTCCCGCTGCAACTCCAGCAGGTACAAACGCAGGTATGCCTGGGCGCGGCTGACGCGCTTGTACGAGTTCACCACGCTGATGTTCAAACGACGTGCACATTCCTCGTGATCCTCCACGTCCTCGTGGTGATACAGCTCCCATGCGGAAGCCTCCTTTGGATGCTCCTGCTGGAGCCTGGCGTAGGCGGCCCAATACAGTTCCTGCGCCTCGGCGCGCTCCTCGCGACGCCGTGCGCCCTCCACCGCCCGGGCCACCTCGGACGGGGTCTCTTCCATGACGTCGTCGGGCGACGCCGGCGCGGGCGCCAGCTCCTCCCGGTGCCGCCGGTAGAAGTCGATGGCGACGTGCTTGACGATGCGCAGGAAGAACGTCTTGGGAGACGCGCTCCTGCCCGGCATCTGCTCGGACACACCCCGGAACTGATCCAGGCCCCGGTCGAGGAACTTCCCCACCGCGTCCTGGAAGAGCTCGTCGGCGTCCGCCGGCGAACCGCGTCCGTAGCTGCCCTGAATCCTGCCGATGACGTAACGGGCCGGGCGCGCCCACCGAGCGCACAAGGCCCCCAACGGAGTCCCGACGGCCTCGCCTGTGGCGCGCCGCCGGGTCACCTCCGCGAACAATTCCTCATCCGTGAGCTGCTCGTACACCGGAAGACCCTGGAGGCTGTCCCGGGAGGTCCTCGTCCCGAGAGGTTGGGTTACGGGGATGTGGCGCGGCAAATTAACACGTTGCATCCGCGAACAGCCTCCGACTGGTTACCAGAACCCCTGACTCCGGCCCCCTGCGTTTCCTGACACGTTTTTTCACGGGCCCGCGGATGACGCGGTGGGTCGCTTCCATAGAGGCCCGACACGGCCCGTAAGGCCCCGGAAAAAGGCCCGGAAATGGCGTCGTCAGGATTCCGGCCAGGGGGCGTCCAGGGGCGCATCGCTTTCGAGCGCCCGGCCGAAGAGGCCCTACACGCCCTGGTTCGACTCCACCCCTCCGCTCGCAAGGCGGGGGGGCCGCCGGCGGTCCGGCACTGAACTGTTAATTCAGCCTTCCGGCTTCCTCACTCGGGCGCTCACTTTTTCCCTCCCACTTCCAGGCGGCCCTTCCGGGCATGCCTATGTCCCGAAAGGGGGACGACCGCCATGACCGCTCGAACCCAGACGACCCTTCCGGAGACGCAGCGAGGACCCGCCGAGCGCCTGCTCGACGTCGTACTCGGTGGCTCCGCCCACCTGTGGCACCACCGCCCCGGCCTGGACGTGAACGGCACCTGGGTGGCCGTCGCCAGCGAGGAAGCGAAGAGCGTGACGCGCGGCCGCAAGGTGGCGCCGGGCCTGTTCGTGCCCGCCGCGGTGAAGCTGTACGGCCAGCTCCTGGAGCTCTACCGCCTCAACCCGACGCTGATGGCGCACTTCGCGTCGTACGCGCTGACGCAGACGGACTGGCGCGACCTGAAGGTGGCCACCTGCGCGCTGATGCTGGTGCAGGAGCACGCGGGCCAGCCCGTGCGCGACGGCCAGGGCACCATCGCCTTCCACGACGACGACTACCGCGCCATCGGCGAGGCCATGGTGCTGCACTACGTGCGCCGCTCCACGCGGATGCTCACGCCCAAGGCCGTGCTGCGCGTGGCGGAGCTGTTGGAGACGCCGGAGATCGCGCGCCTCAACCGCGCCGCGGGCTTCGGGGACCCGGCGTCGCGCAAGCCGCCCCTGGGCCGCTGGAAGCGTGTGGCCCAGAAGTGGCTGGCCGCGCGTGAGGCGAACCTGCCCATGCTCCAGGGCCTGGTGAAGGCGGGCTACAAGGAGACGCTGAAGCGGCTTGCGCGCAAGGCCGGCTACAAGCCCCAGTCGCAGGGCTTCTTCGAGGTGCTCGGCTGGAAGCAGAAGCAGGCGGACGGCGGCCACCGGCAGGTGGGGCTCCAGGGGCTCACGCTGGTGAAGCGCGAGCGCTTCGACGGCCTCTCCGAGGCGGAGATCTGCGAGTGGATTGAACTGGAGCGGCTCTCCTACAAGGAGGTCGTGGGCCGGCTGCCTAAGGACGTGGGCCTCACGCCCGCCATCCTGGCCACGCTGCTGCCGTCGTTGTCGGACCGCGACCTGCGGCTGATGACGCCCACGCTGGAGGAGCTGGGCCTGTTGCAGGAGCCGTCCGTGAAGGCGCGCTGGGAGCGGGCGGTGGCGAACGCCACGGATCAGCGATCGCTGAACATCGCGAAGAACGTCCGGAGTGAGCACGTGCGTCGCAAGCTGGAGGAGGCGAGCGACAACGCGGTGAAGAAGGCGGTGGCGGAGGCGACGGCGGAGACGGACGTGCGGGTGATGTTCCTCATCGACAAGTCGGGGTCCATGGAGGGCGCCATCGAGCAGTCCAAGGAGGCGCTGTCGCGCATCCTCGCGGGCTTCCCGATGGACAAGCTGCACGTGGCGGCGTTCGACACCATGGGCACGGTGCTGCAGCCCAAGGCGGCGAACCGCACGGCGGTGCAGCACATGCTGTCCGGGCTGAAGGCGTCCGGCGGCACGGTGCACGCGGCCGGTGTCCACGCGCTGCACCGCTCCGGGGTGCGCATCCCGGCGGAGGCGAAGCTGGTGGTGATGGTGGTGGGTGACGAGGCGGGCGAGGCAGGCGACCAGTTCGCCCGCGCCTTCCACGCGTGTGGCTACAGCGTGGCGGCCGTGGCGCTGCTGGTGAGCGTGTCGGGGATGGGGGCGCGCGGCAACACGGTGCGCTCGGGGGCGAAGCAGCTGGGCGTGCCCTTCAGTGAGGTGAGCGTGGGGCAGTTCGCGGACCCCTACCAGGTGCCGCGCGTGCTCCAGGCGCTGATGGACGCCCCGCGCACGGCGGGGGCCAGCCAGTCCGGCTGGGTGGACCGGGTGATGAGCACGCCGCTGTTGAAGGTGGCGTGAAGAAGGAGGCAGGGGCGTGGACTACCGGAAGCTGCTCGGGAAGGTGGAGTCGGCGGTGCTGCCGTATTTCGGCGGCGGGACCGTGGACGCGCCTTCACGCCGCCTGCGCGTCACCCAGCCCGTCGCCCCGGGCTGGTGGCGTTTCGAGGTGAAGGGCCGCGAGGCCACCGCGCGCGAGCAGGCGTCTCCTGAAGGGATGGAGGCGCTGCCGCGCGTGCGGGGCCACGTCTGGGGGACGCGGCTGGTGCGCGAGGGCGCGGTGGCGGAGCCGCTGGCGTTGATGCCGGAGGAGGAGCCGCCGCGCCTGTCACCGGTGACGGCGCGCCGCTGGCATGAAGGCACGCTGCTCTTCGAGGGCGTGGAGTTCGAGGGCGAGGCGGAGGAGACGGCCCGTCGAGCGCTGGAGGAAGGCCGTGCGCTGGGGGACGCGCGAGGCGTGAGTGCGTCGCTGCGCGCGGCGTTCGGCTTCGCGGTGCTGGAGGCGGTGTCGCGAGGCACGGGCATCCCGTTCGCGCCCGTGGAGGCCCGTGCGCGGGTGCTCGACGTGGCGCGCGAGGGACGCGCGGAGGCGGAGCGTTGCCTGCGCCGGCTGGCGGAGGAGCGCGCGCGCTTCATCCGGATGCAGGCGGAGCTGGAGGCCCGGCGCGAGCGGATGCTTCAGGAGTCCGGAGCGGAGGCGCGTGCGTGGGCTGACCCTGAATACGGGACACGAGAGGCCTGGCGGGACGCGGACGGACGCGAGGTCGCGCGGACGCTGTCGACCCGTGAGCGTGAGACGTGGGAAACCCGCCGGGGCACCTCCGCGAGCACCTCAGGCCGGACGCCAGGCGCGAGGGACGGACGGAGCCTCACGCGCCAGGAGCGCTGGCGCGCGGAGCCGGAGGCCGGCGCGTGGGTGGAGCGCGCTTTGGACAAGGCCGGCGCGCGGCTGCTGGACCACCGCCGGCTGGGGGACGGCCTCCTCGAGGTCGTCTACACGTTCATGGGCGAGCGCTTCGTCACGGTGGTGGAGGCCGCGACGTTGCGCGTGCGCGACGCGGGCGTGTGCCTGGCGGGCGCGGACAACCGGGTCACGCTGGAGAGCCTGCCGTCAGTGCTCAAGGAAGCCATCGACACGGACGCGTTGGTCATCACCCGGCACGTCTGAAACCCGCGTGTCCGACCGGGCCCGTCCCCCACGTCGGTACGGGCCATTCGGGAGGAAGGACTTCATGTCGACGACGCGCGAGGTGTGTCTGCTCATCGGACCGGAGGACCAGGTGTTGTGGGGCGACTCCTTCGACGACCCCATGGCGCTGCCGGACTCCCGCCCCCGGTGGGAAGCCATCTGGAGTCTGAGGGACACGCTGGTGGAGATCACCCACAGCCACCCGGAGGGCCCGCTGGCCTTCTCGCAGGAGGACGAAACGACCATGGCCGCGCTCCAGGCGGCGCTGGGCCGGCCGGTGCGCTTCTCCGTGGTGGCCCCCGACGGCATGGTGGTCCGCATCGGCGGCGAGGACGTGCTGGTGAGCGACGAGCCCGCCTGGGCCGCGCCGCTGCGCATCGCCTCGGGGCTCTTGTACGGGAGGCCCCGTCCCGGTCCCACCATCCTCCAGGAGGACGGCCTGCTCCTGGAGCGAGCCCACCGCAAACCGTGAGCCTTTGTTCAGCCCGGCAGCAGGATGATGCGGGCAATCTCCGGCGGCGCGGCGACGCGCATGGGCGGGCCCACGAAGCCGCACCCGCGGCTGACGTAGAGCTGAGAGCCGCCCTGCTGGCTCAGGCCCGCGTTCTGCTCACCCCAGATGAGCTGGCCCAGCACGTTGCCCGGGAACATCTGTCCGCCGTGCGTGTGCCCTGAAATCTGGAGCCCCACGCCGCGCTGGGCCACCACCTCGAAGTTGGAGGGCTGGTGCGCCAGCAGCACCGACGCGCGGTCCGGCCTGCGGCCCTTCAGCGCCGCGTCCAGGTCATACCCGGCCTCACCGAACCGGCTCGCGCTCCAGTCGTCCACGCCGATGAGGTCGAAGGACGCGCCCGCGTCCCCAATGGAAACGGCGCGGTTGCGCAGCACGGTGATGCCCAACCCCCGGACGAACTCCGTCCACGCCTCCACGCCGGAGTAGTAGTCGTGGTTGCCGGTGACGAAGTACGCGCCGTGCCGGGCCTTGAGCGCGCCGAAGCCGCCCACGTAGCGCCCCAGCTCCGGCACCGTGCCATCCACCAGGTCGCCCGTCACCGCGATGAGGTCCGGCTTGAGCGCGTTGGTGCGCGCCACCAGCTCGTCCACGAAGCGGCGCTGCAACACCCCGCCAATGTGGATGTCGGTGAGCTGCACCAGCGTGAAGCCCTCCAATGCCTTGGGCAGTCCGGGCAGCCGCACCGGGATGTCGCGCACGTCCGGAGGGTGGAACGCGCGCCAGGTGCCAAAGGTGCTCACCGTCGCGCCCGCCACGGTGGCCCCTGTCGCGAGCCCCCGGGCGAGGAAGGCCCGGCGCTCGGGCGACGGCGGCTCCGGAAGCTTGCGCGCCTTGGCGAGCACGCCCCGAACCACGTCCAGCCCCAGGGTGAACATGAACAGGTAGAGCACCAGCCCCATCCACATCAGCAGGGCGATGCCCGTCCACCACGCCACTTCGGAGGAGAACATCGCCCCCACCATCCGGGCGCCCAGCGAGCCCACCAGCCCCCCGGCGAAGAGCACCATCCCCGCGCGGCGCGGGGCCTTGCTCGCCGTCACGTCGCGCACCAGGCGGCGGTACAGGTAGACGTGCGCCAGCACGAGCAGCGTGGTGACCGGCACGAGGAACAGCGCCATCCGGAGCCATTGGGGCATGAGGGGCCGTGTCTACCCGCGCAGGAGCTTGTCCACGAGCGCCACGTACTGCTGCTTCGCGGCGTCCTTCGCCAGCCCCTTGCGGCCGGCCCACGCGTCGTACTTCGCGCGCCCCTTGATATCGAGCATGCCGGGGCGCTTGCCCTGCACGTCCCCTTCCGTGCCCTGCTTGTAGAGGGAGTACAGCTCCAGCAGCGTGTCGTTCGAAGGAGCCTTGGACAGCGTCTTCACCCGGCTCTGTGCGGCGCTGAAGTCATCATCGAGGGCCATGCGCGGTCTCCGGCAAGCGTGTGCCGGAGACCTTAACAGCCGGCTTCACATCGTCGGCAGCCAAAGGTGGCGGATGTCCTCGGGCAGTTGGGCGCTCACGTCCTCCGCTTCGCCTTCGCTGATTTGATGACGGACGGCGTCCATCACCGCGCGCACCACGGGCTCCACGGCGTCCGGATTCAAGGCCAGGTCCTCGCCCACCAGCTTCAGCAGCTCGTCGCGGCCGAACTTCGACGGGCGGGAGTCGGCGTCGTGGCGCTCACAGCGGTGCAGCAGCTCCGTGAGCTTGCGCGGCAGCTGTGCTTCCAGGTCGGAGGACTCCTCCGCCTGGATGCGTTGCTCCAGGCCGCAGAGCACGGAGACGGCCGCCTGCTGGGCGACGCTCGGGGACATGCCGCCCCGGTCGCAGAGGTGGTCGATGAAGCGGGCATACGTCTGACTGGCCCGCATCGCACTGCGCCGCGCACGCCGCTCCTCGATGGACAGCTCGCGCCGCTCCTCCGCATGCTCCTCATCCTGGGGTGCGCCGGAGCGGCGCTGCGGATCACGGTCTTCAGCCATGGGGGTCCTCCCTGTCAGTCCCGGTGGGTAACAGGGTGCCCATGCCCGCCCCGGAGGGCACGTCATCGCGGACTGTTGCACTGTCCGCCGGCTGCCTGACTGCTAGGCGGCCACGCGCCGGACGTACGTGTCCCAGAGGGCGCCGAAGAAGAAGCCGCCGAAGCGGGCCAGGGCCTCCGCCCGCTGCACGCCGTCCCGGGCGTTGAGCACGCGCAGGGTGGTGAGCTGGCGCGCGAACTCCTCCGCCGTCAGCCGCAGGAAGCCCCGGCCCATGCACGGCGCCTCCGGGCCGTCGCCCCGGTGCAGGGACACGAACAGCGTCGTGGTGTCCTTCCACAGGTCCAGGCCCGGGTCGTCGTAGAGGTCCTTGTAGCCCTCCAGGTAGTACGCCTCGCCGGCCTCGCTGAGCAGGTGCAGCAGGTACTCCATCCGCTGGCCGCCCGGCCGCGCGTGCTCGCGGGTCATCAGGCGCAGCTCGCCGCGAGTCACCACCAGCGGACGGGACGACAGCACCGGCGCCGTCACCGTGCCCATCAACTTCAAGGGGTGGCGCTCGTCGCGCAGCGTCGCGTCCAGGTCCTCGGCCGTCACGGTGAGCACGAAGCGAAGGGGCGTGGCGTCGTCGCGCTCCGGGTCGCCGGCCTCCAGGTGCGGGGCCTTCACGTCACCGGACAGGAAGCCGTGCATCGTCTCCGTGAAGCGCACGCCCACGGGCCCGGGGGCCTGGGGCGCCGAGGCCTCCGGCAGCGGCGCGTAGTCGATGGTCCACCCGTGGCGCCGGGCCATCAGGACGCAGGCGCGCTCGGCGACGGCGGAGATGGTGAGCAACGGGTTGATGCCCAGCGAGCGCGGCACCACGGAGCCGTCGGACACGTACAGCCCTTCATGCACCGCGTGGCCGGAGGCGCCGGAGAAGACGCGCCCCTCGTGGTCCACCACGCCGTCCTCCGCCCGCTCGGCCATGACACAGCCGCCCAGCGGGTGCGTGCACAGGAGCTCCTTGCCGAAGGCCTCGGACCAGAGCGGGTAGCGCACGAAGGTGCCGCCCAGCGCGGCGGTGGCCCGGCGCAGGCGCTCCTCGATGCGGGTGAGCTGCGGGTCGCGGCCGGCGGCCGGCCAGTGCAGGCGCACGCGGTCGTGCTCCAGCCGCAGCTCGCCCTTGCCCTCGTCGTGCGACATCACCATCAGCGTCTGCGTGTGCTCCACCGCGCCGTGGTCCGGCCCGCGCACGAAGCTGTCCGCCTGGCGCAGCCGCTCCTGGACCCAGTCCAGGATGCCCTCGTCGGTGTCCTCGCCCACCAGCGCCGCGGCCCCCGCGAGCGCCGCGGGCATCAGCGACGCGAGCGCGCCGGGGATGGCGCCCTCCTCGATGACCATCCCCTCGTCCAGGCGCGCGGTGTCGCGCTGGTCGATGACACCCGCGATGCAGGGGCCCACCGGGTCGCGCGTCTCGTGGTCCTGCTCGCCGTGGCCCACGCCGTGGACGGGCATGTCCAGGTTGTAGCCGAAGGCCAGCACGTCTCCGTTGCTGCTGAAGCGGTGGCCCAGCTTCGAGGACACAGGCAGGCCGAGCTCGCGCGAGCGCAGCAGAATCTCCGCCGTGCCCATGGTGCCGGCCGCCAGGACGACGTGGTCCGCGGTGAGCCAGGCGTCGGGCGCGTCGAAGCGCTCACGGCCGGTGTTGAGGGGGCGGTAGTAGACGCGCCACTTCGAGCCGTCCGGCACCACCGCGCGCACCGACACCTCGGTGAAGATGCGGGCCCCGTGCGCGTGCGCGTCCGGCAGGTAGTTCATCAGCACGGTGTTCTTCGCGCCGGTGTTGCAGCCCGTGGCGCAGTCACCGCACAGCGAGCATCCCGGCTGCCGCACGCCCGCGGCGTTGACGCCCGCCTCGAACGTCACCGCCACCGGAGGCCGCGTCATCCGTCCGCCCAGCTTCTCAGCGGAGATGCCGAACGTCTTGAGCTTCTGCAGCGGCGGGTGGTCCTCCGGGTACGGCAGGGGCCGCAGCATCAGCTCCGCGTGCGCGAAGCCGTCCTCCAGCAGGCCGTGCACGTCGGCGCGCAGGGCCTGGGGCCAGCGGAGGTCCTCGAACACGCGAGGGTCGGGCCGCATCGTCACGCCCGCGTTGATGAGCGACGTGCCGCCCAGGCCGCAGCCGTCGATGACGGACACGTCGCCGTTGCGGTGGACCTCGATGAGGCCGGTGGGGCTGCCCACGTCCAGGTCGCCCTGGCCCGGGGCGCAGTGGAGCTGGAACTCGGCCACCGCCTGCGCGGGCGTGCGAGGCATCTCCCCCGGATGCATCTCCCGGCCACGCTCCAGCACGCACACCTGCTGCCCTGCGCGCGACAGCCGGCTGGCGGTGATGCCTCCGCCATAGCCCGACCCCACGACGACCACGGGGTAGTGGGATGCCAGCTCACTCCACGGGGATGACAGCCTGCGCATGCTCACCTCGGGCGGCCTGACCGCCGCCGTTTTTCAGATGCTGCTTTTATTCCCCACCGGTGACATCCGGGACGGGGGCCGCATGCTGCGCGGTCCAACGGCGGGGATCCACTCCCCGTCCGGCCCCACGCTCCCCGCCTGTCCCCGGTGACGGGGCCTCCCCTGTCCGGCCGGACAGCAGGCGGCCCACCTGTCCGGTCGGGCCTTCGCCGGTCAGACGCAAAGGGCGCTCATCCTTGAGAGGAAATCCGCTCGCCCCGCCCGGCGCGGTGCCAGAACCTGTCCGACTGTCGGACAGGTTTCCGCAGTGCGCCCCCCGCAGGGGGCGGCCCGCGGGGTTCTCGCCTTCTCAATCCGTGGGCAGGGGCTTCACGCCCAGAGGCCTAGAAGAAGCGGCGCACCACCCAGGCGCCCAGGCTCAGCAGCACGGAGATGAGGAACATGGACGCCAGCGGCGCGTAGACGCGCGTGTTCCCGCGCTCCACGCGGATGTCCCCGGGCAGCCGGCCGAACCAGGAGAAGGCGCCGGCCCACACCAGCAGGCCCACGACGGCGAGCCCCAGGCCCGCCACCACCAGCATCAACCCCACGGATTTCATCCGGGACTCCCCTCCAACTCCGCGGCCTCACCGCCCGCGCGGCGGAAGGCGTTCACCAGCCGGTGCGCGTGGCGCGTCGTCTCCGGCTCACGGTAGCGGGGGCTGGCCTTCAAGACCCACTCCACGGCGGTGTCCAGGTCCATGCGGTGGCCGGGAGAGACGTACACGGGGCTGACGCCGGTGCGGGTGCGGACCGCCATGCCCACCACTTCTCCCTTATGGGTGATGGGGGACGTGGCGCCCCGCCGCTCCGCGAGCTTCCCGGGCGTGCCCACCAGCAGCGACTTGGCGCAGCCGATGGAGGGGATGTCGAACAGCAGCCCTCCATGGCAGGCAATGCCCACCCGTCGCGGGTGCGCGGTGCCCTGGCCGTCGAAGACGAGCACGTCCGGGCGGACGGTGAGCCGTTCCCAGACGGCGGCCAGCACCGGCAGCTCGCGGAAGGACAGCAGGCCGGGGACGTAGGGGAACGTCAGCGTCGCCGTGGCCACGGCGTGGGCCACCGGCTGAAGCGTCTCCGCGTCAAGCACCACCATGCCGCCATAGCCCGTGTCGTTGCCCTTCTCCGTGGAGATGTCCGCGCCCGCCAGGCGGGTGATGCGCAGGCCCGGAGGCGGTTCGAGGATGAGCTGCTCGCGCAGGCGCTTCTGCAGCGCCACGGCCTCCGTGGGCGTGACGTTCCAGGGGTGCGGTGCTCGCGGTGACTCCATGCGTCTCCTCCCGTGAGCCCAACACTGTGCATCCTCCGGCCGGAAGGTGACGGCCGCTCCCCTCCCCCACGTCCAGGAGGCGACGGAGGCCAGGGCGAGGCTGCTCACGCGGCCGGGTTGTCAGGATGCACCTGGGGGCACCGTCCCGGGCCAGGGTTCCCTTCCCTGGAGGCACGCGACCATGGCGACGCTCAACATCACCTATGACGGACACTCGGCGGACGTGCCGGTGGAATTGGAGCGGCACATCAGCGACGCGGACGTGCGCCGCATCGCGGTGGAGCTGGTGCGCTCTGGCGGAGTGCCGGGCCTGCACCGCTTCCAGCTGGGGGACGAAGCCTTCCAGCACTACGTCGTGGACCGCTTCCGGGGCGCGCACGGCGAGGAGCGCATCTATCTGCGTCCGAAGGTGCCCTTCGGGGCGTGCTGAGGGCGGCCACCATGCGCATCGTCTTCTGTGGCGTGGGGGCCATCGGGTCCGCGGCGGCGCTGCTGTGCCGCAACCTGGACGCGACGTTGGTGTTCATCGACTTCGACCGCGTGGAGTCGAAGAACCTGCTGTCGCAGGCCTACGTGAAGCCGTCCGTCGGAAAGAACAAGGCGGAGGCGCTGAAGCTCCAGCTGCACAACCTGCACGGCGTGAAGGCGGAGTCCTTCGGCGTGCGCCTCACACACGACAACGTGGAGGCGCTGTGCAAGGGCACGGACCTGCTGGTGGATGCCTTCGACAACCAGGACAGCCGCCAGCTGCTCAGCGACCACGCCCGGAAGACGGGCACACCGCTGGTGCACGGCGCGGTGTCCGCGGACGGCATGTTCGGACTGGTGCGCTGGGATGAACGCTTCACGCCCGACACCGAGGACGCGCAAGGACAGGCCACCTGCGAGGGCGGCGAACACCTGCCCCTCTTGGGCCTGCTGGCCGCGACGCTCGCGCGGGCGGTGCAGGACTTCCTCAAGCACGGGGTGAAGCGGGACGCGTTCGTGAACCTGAACGCCGTCACCCCGGTCGCGGATCAGGGCTGAGCCGTCGCGGTCAGCCCACCCGCGCCAGGGCCGCGCGCTCTTCATCGAAGCGCACGAGCGCCTGGACGATGTCCTCCTTCGAGTCCGTGAGGAGCAGGTGGCTCGCGTACTCCTGCCCCTGCGCCAGGTGCTCCAGCAGCGGGTACACGGGCCGCGTCTTCGTCCAGAACTCGCGGCCCAGGAAGAGCATGGGGCTGATGACGCCCACGGTGTTGTAGTGGTTCTGGCACGCGTCCTGGAAGATCTCCTGCACGGTGCCCGCGCTGCCGGGTGAATAGACGACGCCACCCCGGGCGATGGTGAGCAGGCCCTCCTCGCGCACGCTGTTGGCGAAGTACTTCGCGATGCGCGTGGCGAAGGGGTTGGGAGGCTCGTGGCCGTAGAGCCAGGTGGGGATGCCCAGGCTGTCGCCCATCGCCGCCGCGTCGAGCAGGGGCCACATCGCGCGCACCTCGAAGGCGCGCGCGAGCCAGTCCCGGTCCTTGTAGGACGGAGCCCGCGCCAGCACCGCGAGCGCCGCGTCCAGGTCTTCATCCGGCCGCGCGGCGAACCACGCGCCCAGGTGCGTGGCCTCCATGGCGCCCGGGCCGCCGCCGCTCACCAGGAAGAAACCCAGGCGCGCCAGCGACCGGGCCAGCTCCGCCACGGAGCGGTAGGCCTCCTGGCCTCGCAGCATGGAATGGCCACCCATGATGGCCACCACCCGGCGGGGCTTGCCCTGGTCCAGCAGCGCCTCCTCCAGCGCGTCGCTGACGGCGTGGTCGTGAAGCCGCTGCGCCAGGGTCTCCAGGATGGAGGGAGGGTGCGCCCCACCGCGCGAGTTCCAATGCGCGTAGATGCGCGCATCCAGCGTGTCCGCGTAGGTGTCCGGGCGGGTCGGGTCGAAGCCCGCGTACAGCTCCTCCGGCGTGTAGAGGCTGCCCCGGTACGGGCAATAGGGCAGCCCGGAGAACGGCGGGAACACCATGGCGCCCCGCGCGAGGACCTGTTGCAGGGTCGCGGGCTCCAGGAGACAGCCCAGGAAGACGGTGCCAGTGAGGTCCGCCTTCAGCAGCGCGTCGCCCCACGCGCGCAGGTCCAGCCCCTGGAGGATGACATTGGCGAGGCCGCGGCCGTCGCGAAGGTGCTGCTCGAAGGCAGCCAGGGTCTCGAGTTCCGTCATGGATGTCTCCGCGTGGGGCTACACGCCGGAGAGTAGCTCGCGGACCGTCTTCTTGCTGCCGAGCATCTCCTTCCAGGCAGGCTGGGTCGTGGCGACGGAGGCCGCGATGTTCCTGCGAATGTCGTCGACCGGCGCGGGGCTCGTATTGATGCGGTACTCCACGGTGGGCTTGTCGTGGAGCGGCGCCTGTTTCTTGAAGAGGGCCTTTCGCCCCTCGTACACATCCTTTTCGATGACCGAAAAGGGCTTGTTCCTGGCGATCGACCAGGAGGCCCGGTACTTGCGTTCCTTGCGCTGGGCCTCGTCCTCGGGCAGCGCATCCCAGTCCTCGTTCATCCCAAGCTTCGCGAACATGCCCTGCATGTCGTCATGGACGGCGGCTTCGAGCAGGGGGAGCAACTCCAGCCGGTTCCGTTCGACGAGGTCCTCCACGGACGCGCTGAGCGAGTAGTGCCCGAAGTAGCTCTGATAGATGCAGGCCTTGCGCTCGATGCATTCGATGAAGAAGGAATGCACCTTGAGCGTGCATCGGCAGTACCAGCGACCGTAGTTGCCGATCATCTCGGAGAGCACCTTGCTCAAGAACGCGCCCGAGCTGACCTCCGTCAGCGTGCCTGCCTTCGCATCGGTGGTCCGGGAGGTGACGTCATCCAGCCAGCCCGAGGTCGCGCCGCAGGAGCCCGAGAACTGCTCCGCCAGCATCCATTCGACGTAGTCCTTGAAGGGCCTGTCCAACAAGGCCAACACCGCCTCCTCGGAGGGGCCCTCCGGGTTGCGCGCGGTCGCCAGGATGGCGCTGGGCGGGAGCATGTAGATCTCCAGCTGACTGAGCGTGAGCTCCTTCTCCTTGGCAACCTCTTGCATGAGCTGCGCGATTCTCACGGACGTGCCTCCGGTACGGGGTTTCCCAGGCTACACCCGTGCGCGCCCGGTCCACGAGCCGGAGCCTGTCAGGAACGGATTTATCGCCCGTCATTCCTCTCCAGAAAGGAGGGATGCCCATTGCAGATCCGAAACACGCTGGACCCGAAGCGCCCCGCCACGAAGGTGACCTCTCTGGAGAACCTGGAGCTGGCCACCCCATCCTTCCGTGGCAGTGCGCCCGGGACCTGACGCTCGCACCCGCCCCCCGGTGACCCGGGACGGCGTGACGAGGGCCGGGTTCCCGAAGGGGGACCCGGCCCTTGTCGTGTCCGGGTCCTCCCTCGAAGGTTTCCCCAAGCATCGGGATGTAGCTCAGCCTGGTTGAGAGCGTGCGCCTCGGGCGCGCAAGGTCGCTGGTTCGAATCCAGTCATCCCGACTTCAAACCCAATCAAAGACACACCCCGCCGGGGTAGCCCAACTTGGTAGAGGCGCCGCGCTCAGAACGCGGAGGTTGCGGGTTCGAATCCCGCCTTCGGCACACCTTCAGGCCTGGCAATCCCAACGGGTTGCTGGGCTCACCCGACGCACCACGCCTGATTGAATGAAATCGTGGCCCCGGCACCTTCATCGCGGTGGCGAGTCTGACCCATGGCACCTGGAGCCGGGGAGAGGGAATGGGCAGTCAGCTTCTGCACGTTCGGGTGGTACCCAGGTCAGCCCCCCGCGAGTTTTAAAGCATTGATTCGTGCGCTCATCGTCTCCTCTCACGAGCTGGCACTTCATTCCGGCCCGCCAGCATTTCGAGGGGGACGAACTTTGAACCAAGCCATACACATCCGAACCGTTTTCCTCCTGGTGTCCCTGGGAGTGCTGTCCATTGCCTGTGGTGGCTCCACCACGCCTCCCCCGCCACCCGAAAATCTGCGCCCGGTGGCCCGTGCGGGTTCCTCCCAGGAGGGGGTGGTGGACCATGCCGTGGAGCTGGACGGCAGCGCGAGCACCGACCCGGAAGGCCAGGCACTCAGCTATGCGTGGACCGTCGTCTCCGCCCCGTCCGGCAGCAAGGCCGCGCTCTCCCAGCAGTCTTCCGCGAAGCCTTCCTTTACCCCTGACCTGGAGGGCGGCTACGTCCTCAGGCTGGTGGTCAGCGACGGTGCGCTCGAGTCCGAGCCGGCCTTCCTCACGCTCTCCGTGCGGAGCGCCGCCCCCACCGCGCGCCCGGGTGCGTCTCGCGCCGTGCTCAGCCGCAAGCCGGTGACGCTGGATGGCAGCGCGAGCACGTCCTCGACGGGTGAGCCCCTCACCTTCACCTGGTCCTTCGTGTCCGTGCCCGAGGGCAGCGCCGCCACGCTGCGGGATGACACCGCGATGAAGCCCACCTTCGTCCCCGACCAGGACGGCGACTACGTCATCAGGCTCGTCGTCAGCGACGGGAAGCACGCCTCCGCGCCGGCACTCCTCAAGGTGACGGCCGAGAACCGGGCGCCCGTGGCGGACGCCGGTGCCGACCGCGTGGCCATCGTTGGCACGTCCGCGACCGTGCCGGGCAAGGGACAGGACGAGAATGACGACCCCCTGACCTTCGCCTGGACGCTCAGCCGCAAGCCCATGGGCAGCACCGCCACCCTGCGGCAGGCCAATACCCAGACGCCCTCCCTCACGCTGGACGTCGAAGGCAGCTACGAACTGTCACTCGTGGTGGAGGATGGCCGGGCCGCGAGCCCCGCGGACACGGTGGTCATCACCGCCCAGCAGCCCTCCGTCCACAGGCTCAGCCATCGCGTCATTGACGCCGAGTACAGCAAGGCGCTCGACCGGGTGGTGATGGTCGCCACCAACCCCAACGCCCTCTACCTCTACGACCCGTCCACGCAGACGGAGACCTCGGTCGCCCTGCCCACGACCCCCACCGCTGTCAGCGTGGGACCGGACGGCCTGTTCGCGGCGGTGGGCCATGACGCGAACATCTCCTACGTCGACCTCTCCGCGCCGCGACTGGTGAAGACGGTGCCCGTCACAGCCGATGTCTTCGACGTCGTCCTTGCCGGGAATGGCTTCGCGTATGCCTTCCCGCGCACGGACCAGTGGGTGTCCATCCACTGCATCGACCTGGTCTCCGGCGTGGAGACGCTGAGCGGTTCCTGGTCCATCCGCGCCGGCACCCGGGCGCGCCTGCATCCCGGGGGGACGGCCCTCTACGGCGCGAACAACGGCCTGTCGCCAGACGACATCGAAAAGTATGACATCAGCGGCGGCACCGCGCAGATGATCTACGACTCGCCCTACCACGGAAGCTATTACATGTGCGGGGACCTGTGGTTCTCCGAGGACGGAGCCCGCATCTTCACCGCCTGCGGCAACACCTTCCGCGCCTCCAACGCCAGGAACGAGGACATGACGTACGCGGGCGCGCTCCCCGATGCGTCGTCCATCGGTCACCTGACCCACTCCACCGCGGCCGGCCGCATCGCGCTGGTCCTGGAGAGCTACTGGAGCACCACGGTGGGCAAGGACGTCCGGCTCTACCACCCGGACTTCCTCGGCTTCGACCAGAGCATTCCGTTGCCGCGCTTCAAGGTGAATGGCACCTCGCACGACAGCTTCGGCCGCTTCGTCTTCTACTCCGCTGCGGGCGACAGGCTCATCACGGTGGTGCAGGCCGCCTCGAGCTCCGGCCTGCTGAACGACTACGGCGTCGTCACCTTCTGACCGCCGCGCACGGCCCGGGATGCCGCTCCGGTCCCGGGCCGACAGGGCAAATTGCCTTGTCTCTCCAGACATGACGTCATTCAATCCATGACACGAAGAACAACGCAGTCATGGGCGTGCCTCGCGGTTGTCCTCCTCACTGTCGCGGCGGGGTGTGGTGGCCCCCAGGAGCAAGCGGCGGGTACGGGTGAGGTGCACCTGCTTGCGCAGGCTCTCTCCTCGTCCGATGTCGCCTCCGTGGTGGTGGAGGTCACCGCAGCGGACATGCCCACCCGCACCGCGAGCCTCGTGAAGACGAATGGCCAGTGGAGCGGAATCCTCGGCAACCTGCCCGCGGGCACCCTGCGCACCTTCATCGCCGAGGCCTTCAATAACAGTGGGACGAAGCTCTACGCGGGAACGGCCACCCACGTCACCATTCTCGCCCAGCAGACGACGGCGGTTTCCATCACCTTGCAGGAGGTCAATCCGGCGGCGCCTTTTGAGAATGCCGCGCCCCGGATTGTCTCACTGTCGGCCGCGCCCGGCACCGTCGGGCCCGGGGGCACGGTGAGCCTCCAGGCGGCCGCCTCGGACGCCAACCCGGGCGACACCCTGACGTACAGCTGGAGCGCGCCCTCGGGCAGCTTCGCCCAGGCGGGCAGCCTCTCCACCACCTGGACGGCGCCCGCGTCCGCGGCCACCGTGCCTCTGACCCTGACGGTCACCGACTCGAAGGGTGCCCAGGGCAAGGTGACCTTCAACGTCACCGTCACCACCGGCAAGGGGGACGCCATCGTCAACGCCTCCATCAACACCTGGCCGCAAGTGGACAACATCTCCGCCAGCGTCACCGCCCTTGAGGTGAACGAGTCCACCACCGTCTCCGCCACGGCCTCTGACATTGACGGGGACTCCCTGGCCTACCACTGGGCGGCCTCCTGCCCGGGCACGTGGACCGACGCCCACTCCGCCACCGCGCGGTTCACCGCCACCGCGCAACCCTCCAGCAGCGCGTGCAACAACTGCACGCTCACCGTCACCGTCACGGACTCCCGCGACGGCCAGCCCGTTGGCGGTCAGACCACGGGCACCTTCTCCCTCTGCGTGGGCCCCAAGAAGACGGCCACCTTCCCGCCCGACATCACCGAAACCTTTCAGTCCGCCACCTCCACGTCAGCCCATGGCACTGTCACCTTCCGCCTCAAGGCGGTGGACCCGCAGGGCAGCGCCATGGCGTTCTCCTGGACGGCGAACGCGGGGACTCCCGGCACCCCCACCTCCAGCGCCAATACCAGCGAGGTGGCGTGGACGGCGCCCGCGTGCGTGACGGCGGCCCTCCCCACGCTCACCGCCACGGTCACCAATGCCCTGGGCGGCGTCTCCACCCATTCCTTCACCGTGACGGGCCTTCCCGCATGTGTGAACTCGGGGTGGGTCTCGACGGCGACGATGGTCGGCGCTCGCTATGGCCACACGACGACGCTGCTGCCCGGGGGCAAGGTCCTGGTCGCGGGCGGCCAGAGCAATACAATCCTTCGGACGACGGAGGTGTATGACCTCACCTCGGGCACCTGGAATGCAGGCGCTAGCATGGCCTCAAATCGCACCCAGCACGCGGCGGCGCTGCTCAATGGCAGGGCCCTGGTCCTGGGAGGCATCTCCATCGGGGGCGCCGTCCTCGCGGCGACAGAGCTGTACGATCCAGCCTCGGGCTCCTGGAGCGCTGCCGCCGCCATGACCTCCGCGCGTGCTCGGCAGACGGTGACCCGGCTGCCTGATGGCAGGCTGCTCGTCACGGGTGGATACAACGCCAACGGGGCTCTCGCGACGGCGGAGCTGTATTCGTCGGCCACGGGCACGTGGACCGCCGCGCGCTCCATGGCTTCTCCTCGCGAGAACCACACGGCGACGCTGCTCGACAACGGCAAGGTGCTGGTGACGGGGGGAATCAACGGCAGCACGCATCTCGCAATGTCGGAGTTGTACGACCCTGTCTCGAACACCTGGAGCGCCGCGGGCTCCATGGCCTCTGCTCGCGGGGAGCACACGGCGACGCTGCTCAACAATGGCAAGGTGTTGGTGACGGGAGGGCTCAACAGCAGCACGCCTCTCGCATCGGCGGAGGTGTACGACCCGGCCTCGAACACCTGGAGCGCCGCGAGCTCCATGATTTCGTCTCGCTCCCAGCACACGGCGACGCAGCTCGACAATGGCAAGGTGCTTGTCGTGGGAGGCTTCAACGGCGTCAACATCGCGGCGGCGGAGTTGTACGACCCGGCCTCTGACGCCTGGAGCGCGACCCAGCCCATGGCTTCGTCTCGGCGCATCTACACGGCGACCTTGTTGCCCGATGGCAGGGTCTTCGTCGTGGGGGGATTCAACGGCAATCCCCTCACCGCGGCGGAGTTCTACACGCCCTGAGTCCCACGGCTCGTGGACACGCCTCGCGCCGGGCAACGAGGAGCAGCACGCCCGGCGCCGGCGGCAATAAGAACGGGACAAGACGGCTTGAACAGCGCATTCACGCAGAGCGATGCGAGCCCGCATCGTCGGTCGGTCCGTGCTTGTCCCCCTCGATGCGGCGATAGAGGAAGTACGAGTAGAGCACGGGAGTCGCCGCCGCGACGGCGACAGCCGCAAGCACGGGGACCGGACCACCGCCGAGAAGCCCCGCGACGAGGACGATGACTCCCGCGAGGACGAAGAGCCTTCCTCCCAGGCGATGGGTGCGCAGCCAGACCTCGTCGCTCGCGAGCGTCCAGGGCGTCCGGATTCCACAGAAGAAGTTCTTCGTGAACTTCCCCATGTAGTTGCCCAGGACCATCAGGACCAGGCCCGCGCCCGCGGGAACCACGCGCGCCATCGGCACGGACACGCCGATGCCCGCGAGCAGGACCAGGGCGTTGAGCAGAAACAGGAACGCGACCAGCACCGCCTGGATGCCCTCGAAGACGCCCTGGAATCGCTCCACGCGGTAGCCCCTGGGCGAAATCCGCGGCACGGCCACCAGGACCAGATACACGGCAGCCATCACCAGCGGCAGGACGAAGGGCCCCCAGGGCTTGGGCGTGTACCCATCCACCACCCCCTCGGCATTCCAATGCGTGGGGATCGACTCCGGCAACTGGCCGTAGAGCATGAAGGCCATCGCGAACGCCACGACGACGAATCCCAGACTCAGCACGTTGGCTCGGCTGATGCTCATGACGGTTCTCCATTCCCTTTTTCGACCTTGAAGAGGTCAAGAAGGACTGCCGCTACGTCCTCGAACACGGTCGTATTGAGGGAGTAGACGATCTGCTGCCCGCGGCGCTCACAGCGCACCAGGTCCGCGGCTTTGAGCACGTTGAAGTGATGCGACAGCGACCCCTTGGTGATGTCGAACGCCTCAGCGAGTTCTCCCGCTGACTTCGAGCCGCCCTGCAGGAGCTTGAGCACCTTGCGCCGGGTCGGGTCGGAAATTGCCTTGAAGACCTCCTGCGTTCGCATCACGACCTTTTGATATTTTGAATAACTTCAAAATAACGACTAAAAGAGCCATGTCAAGTGGAATGCAGGGGCCACCTCACGCCCAAACCAGGCCAGCGCCACCAGGGGCAAACGGGCGCGAACCCGTACTGGATGAACGGCAACCCGAACCGCGATCCCCGCCTCCCCCCCAGACCTGGAAGAAGGCAGACATCGAAGACCGAGGGCCAGGCACGGCCCCCAGCAGGTCAGCCCTTCCCGGAACGCCTCCGAGGCTGGCTACAACTCCAGCCTGCAGGTGGCGGCGCAGCCGTCGCGGCTGACGGTGTTTCCGTCGTCGCACTCCTCGCCCCGGTCGTATTGTACGACCCCGTCGCCACAGCGGATGCCGAGCAGGCAGCCCGGGGCGCATTGCCCGTAGCCCCCCTGGTTCGTGCCATCGTCGCACTCCTCGCCCTCGTCCAGCCTGCCATTGCCGCAGGCGGAGATGCACACCCTGGGCGGGCTGGCCGGCAGGAACGAGGAGAGTTGCAGCTTGTAGCCCGAGCCCGTGGTGAAGCGTTCCGCCTGGAACACGGCGACCTCATAGACACGGCCTTGCTGGAGGCCCAACACGGACGCCCGGTCTGCGAGGTTCACGGTCGCGGACAGGCTGCCGTGAACCCCTCCCATGTCGATGGCGAGCTTCCCGTTGATGAAGACCCAGACGTCGTCGTCTCCCGTGAAGACGAGCTGCTCGACGCCCCGGTACTCGAACCAGAAACGCGTCTCGCTGGTGAAGCTGTAGTTGTGCGGCGCTCCCGCGCTGTCCGGACGCGTCGTCTCCTGCCCCGCGGCCACCCAGCCCTTGCCGTCGAGCGGGAAGAAGGCTGTGTCCTCGAACAGATAGGCGAGGCTGCTGGGAGAAGAGGTCCGCGACAGGGGCAGCGTGGAAACGGCGGTCAGGTTGACGTCGGTCACGTCGCGAAACCACTGGTCGAAAGACACCACTCCATGCGTCGTGGCGGAGAACACACCTGTCTTGGCATAGACGGGCTTGCCGGTCGGGCCCAGGGCGGCCTGGACGATGCCTGTCTCCTGCCCGTTCGCGTTCTGGAAGTCGATGTGGCCGTTGGGCAGGTCATTCCCCCGGAAGTCGCGGTAGACGATGGGGAGCCTCAGCGTGGACAAGGGCTCTGCAAGGACGCAGGCGAAGCCCTCTTCGATTTGACAGGTCGCGGAGCAGCCATCGAAGTCGCGATGGTTGCCGTCGTCGCACGACTCTCCGGCCGCGAGGATGCCGTCGCCACAGAGGGTCTCGCAAACCCCATTCACGCAGCGGGGCTCCCGCTGGCACAGCGGCGAGCAGCCATCCCCCAGGTCGTGGTTGCCGTCGTCGCACTGCTCGGTGCCTTCCACCTTGGCGTCGCCGCAGATCGTCTCCGTGCACGGCTGGCCCACGCCGTTGCACACGGAGCCCTGCTCCAGCCGGCAGGTGGCGTTACAGCCATCGCCGCTGACCGTGTTGCCGTCCTCGCATTCCTCCGGGGCCGCGATGATGCCGTCGCCACAGCGCGCGGCGTGGCACCTCAGGCCGCTGGCGCCACAGTTCCACCCCGGCTCGACCTGGCAGCTCGCGTTGCAGCCGTCGCCGCTCGTGGTGTTCCCGTCGTCACATCCCTCGTTGCCCTCCTTCTTTCCGTCGCCACAGACGGGCAGGGAACCCGCGTCGACAGGGTCGGTGCCGGCATCAGTGGTGCCCGCGTCCTCGGTACCCGCGTCCACCGTCCCGGCGTCGATGCCCGCGTCCTCAGGGCCCGCGTCCACCGTCCCGGCGTCGAGGCCCGCGTCCATCGTCCCGGCGTCGATGCCCGCGTCGGTGCCTGCATCATCCTCGGGCTGCGTCCCGGCATCCGCCCCGGCGTCCACATCGGAACCGGCGTCCTGGGTCCCGGCTGAGGCATCGGGCCGGGTCCCCGCATCGGAATCCGTGGTGGAGTCACCTCCACAGGCCGCGAGTGAGAGCAGGAGGGTGGCGCAAAACATTCGCGCCCACAGGGATTTACGGGAGCCGGTCTGGGTCTTGTTTGTCATACGGAGCGCGCATGCTGTGAGCCCCGAGAGCAGGAGTCAAAGGGTTGCGAGCTTTTGTTTGTCTCCGAATCCAAGGGCATCCATGCCGGGAGTCACACCCACACACGAGACTCCGGGGATGCCCGACCTGAAGAGCGTCATTCTTTGCCTGGGCGAGCTCCTCCTCGTGGGGTGTGCCAGCGGTCGCGACACCTCGCCTTCGAATTCAGACCACCGGCTGTTGACGCTCGCGACGGACGGCGAGCCGACCGCGACGGTGGCACTCAACCTGCGGCTGCTGAAGACAGCGAGCACGGATCCAACCTGGAAGGACACGGTCGAGTCCGCGGAGCAGCACCTGCTGAAGCTGGGAAACATCCCGCCCAGGCTGTGGCCCCTCACGTAGAGCGTCTGGCTGTTGCTCGCCTTCAGCCACGCAAACACCTGCGCCTGCATCAGCTGCAGCACGACGCCCGACGCAACCCGCTCCTGATGACTGGAGACATCAACGCCTGACGGCAGTCACCAGGCGCAAGCCCGGGGCACGGGCGGTGCCTCACGTGCGCCCAAGGAAGATCAACGGTTTACGCATGACCTGGCGGGGCAGGGGCGTTGGCATGCCCGCTGCTATGGGTGTCCTCGTCGCTGAGAGCAGCACTCACTCCCCTTCCAGAAAAGAGACACGTCATGGCCATCCGCTCCGTTCGCAGCCCCTCCGCCCGCCCCAGCCCCTCCTCCACCAAGCCGGGCGCTGCGGACGCCGCCTCCAAGCCCACCAAGCCGGGCGCTGCGGACGCCGCCTCCAAGCCCACCAAGCCGGGCGCTGCGGACGCCACCTCCAAGCCCACCAAGCCGGGCGCTGCGGACGCCGCCTCCAAGCCCAACAAGCCGGGCCTTCCGGACGCCTCGGCGTCCTCCCCCTCCGGGAAGCTGGGCAACAAGCTGTCGGCCCTGAAGCAGGACGGTTTCGACGTGGGCGGCATCGGCGGCAAGGCCGCGGAGCTGGGCAAGCTGCTGGATAGCGCCGCCACCGTACTGAACAGCATCGCCCAGCTGGTGCAGGGCATCACGCAGGGCGTGCAGGGTGTTGCCCAGGGCGTGCAGGGCGCCGCGGATGCGGTGGGTGGCGTCGCGGGCGCGGTGGGTGGCGCCGCGAACGCGGTGGGCGGCGCGGTGGGCGCGGTGGGTGGTGCCGTGGGCGCGGTGGGTGGCGCGGTGGGCGCGGTGGGCGGTGCCGCGACCAGCGTGCTGTCCCTGGCCCAGCCCCCGATGCAGGACCCGACGGCCGGCATGAGCCAGGCCCCGACCCTGTAGTCGTCCGCCGCGAGGCCTGAGGCGGTGATGAAAAAAGGCGTGACGGCGATGAGCCGTCACGCCTTTTTCGTGTCGTCACGGACTTCCAGCCGCCGCGCTACTCGATGGCGGCGACCTTGTCGTCCTTGCCGAACTTCACCCGCACCTTGGACGTCTTCGACTTCCAGTAGGTCCAGGTGCTGGAGTGGAACGACGGCGTCTCATGCGCGGGCGGCGGGCCCCACGCCATGCGCACGGCCTCGCGGCTCATGCCGGGCTCCACTTCCGACGCGGAGACCTTCTTGCGGTCATCCACCGACAGCGCCTCCAGCTTCGCGGCCTGGTCCTCCGGCGCGAACGAGGCCTGGAACAGCTTCCAGGTCTCCGAACCCGAGCGCGCGTCGTTCGTGAACTCGAGCTCCGCGCCGGTCTCCACAACCTTGAACTTCACGGAGGACGAGCCCTTGTCCAGCACCTCCACCTTCGCGTTGAACGGGATGATGGGGCCCTTGAGGTAGTTCACCCAGGACACGGTGCCGTCCTCGAAGTGGAAGTTCGCGGTCGCGTAGTAGGCCTTCTCCACCACGGGGGCGGGGGCGGGCGCGGGCGCGGCCACGGGCTCGTTGCTCAGCCGCACGACCTTGTCATCCGGGCCGAACTCGACCTCGAACGTGGACAACTTCGAGTTCCAGTACGTCCAGCGGTTGCCCTGGAGCGACGGCGTGCGGTGCGGCGGCGGAGGACCGGCCGTCAGCAGCACGGCCTCGCGCGACATGCCCCGGGCCAGCTCTCCGGCGCGGACCTGCTTCTGGTCCTCGGGCGTCAGCGCGGCGATGCGCGGGGCCGGGTCCTGCTCGGCGAAGAAGCCGGCGAAGAGCACGTTGATGGGCTTGCCCAGGCTCCGGTGCGTCACGAACCGGAACTCGACGCCGGAGTCGACGACCTTGCAGCGAATCTCATCGTTGTCCCGCTCGAGGACCGCGACCTTCGCCCCAACGGGGATGGCCGCGCCCTTGCCGCGGTAGTTCACCGCGGAGAGCTGGTTCTTGTTCAGCAGGAAGTTGGCCTGGGCGTACAGCACCTCGGCCTGGGCACTCATCGCCGTCAGCAACCCCAGCGCGAGCACGGCGCTGAGGACATTCTTTCGATACACGCGAAAACCCCCTCGGGTAGGCAGCGGCGTGCTTGTAGTGGTGTCGCACGCACTGCCGCAAGGGGGTTCGCGCCGCCTCGCCCTGCCCTACGCCCCCAGCATGCCAATCACTTCCGACGACGGCATGGGGCGGGAGAACATGGGGAAGTCATACTTGAGCGCGTTGCGGTGCTCCTCCGCGGAGGTGGCGGCGGCGCAGTCCGTGAGGGTGATGACGTTGTAGCCGTGCTCGTACGCGGTGCGCATGGTCGACTCGACACAGCAGTTGGTGAGGAAGCCGCCCATCACCACCGTCTTGATGCCCTTGCTGCGCAGGATGAAGTCCAGATTGGTGCTGGCGAAGGTGTCCAGGCCGCGCTTGCCTTCCACCACGATGTCGCCCTTCTGCGGCGCCAGCGAATCAATGATCTGCGCGCCCCAACTGCCCTTCACGAACGCCTTCCCGTCCACCACGCCCTTCAGGATGCCGTAGGGGTGCCGGGTCAGCTCGCCGTAGCCTTCCGCGAAGGTGATGGGCGCGTGCATCACCGTCACGCCCTTCGCGCGCGCGGCCTTCACCACCGCGAGGGTGTTCTCCAGCATCTTCGTTTCCGCCATCACGCCCTTCACGGCCGGGTGCAGCACCCCGCCTTCGGTGGCGAACTCGTTCTGGTACTCAATCAACAACACAGCGGTGGTTGAAGGGTCGAGCGACATGGCGGACTCCGAGGCACAGGGACCGGACCATTCCGGACGTCCGCCATGTTTGTCAGTCATTCCAACAGGCCGTCAAGCCATCCCCCGGCTCAGGCCGCGGCGCGAGCGCCGTCCCAGTCCTCCACCTCGTAGAGGAACTTCGTGCCGCCCTTGAGCTTGCGATTGGCGGACGTGCTCTGGACGAAGACGACGTACTTCTCCAGGCTCGCGGGCCGGATGCGCACCGTCTCCCCGGGCGGCAGGCCGAGCATCTCCCGCGCGCGCTCGCCGCTGTAGAGGTCGCCGGACTTGCGGTCCATCAGCACGACCTCCTTGCGGCCCTGGATGGTCTCCGTCTTGGTGAACTCGTAGAAGCCGCGCCCCGTCTTGAAGCCCAGGCCGTTCTCCGTCACGAACTCCTTGATGGCGCTGTCCGCCTCCACCTCCAGCACCTGGAAGCGGCCCGGAGACACCGCGCGCAGGTCCGTCTCACCGAAGAGCGTGGACGCGGCCCGCTTGAGCATCGTGTTGAACATCGCGTTCAGGCCGCGGTTCATGCGGCCCTCGCGGGACACCTCCGCTTCGTACGCCTGGAGTTGCGCGTCCGAGGACTGCTTGTAGCAGACGGCCAGCAGCATGTCGGTGACGTGCGAGAACTGATCCAGGCTCAGGTGGAAGCCACCCGACTTCTCCGCCAGCTCCTTGTAGAACGACGTCGCGTGACGGCGGTTCAGCGCCTGGACGCCATACACAGGCACGCCCTGCTCCCCCAGCGCGGCCACCTCCTTGCGCCAGTCCAGCTTCTTGGGGTTGTGCTGGGGCGGGTGCGGCACGTCGTCGCCAATGAGCACGAACGCCTTCGTGTAGCCCTCCGTCCAGGACAGGCTCCGGGCCTCGTGCAGCACCAGCTCGTAGCACTCCGGCGCGTCGCCGCCGCCCGTCTGCTCCACCTTCTCCACGAAGCGGGTGATGGCCTTGGCGTCGTCCGTGAGGTCCAACGCCTTGGTCACGTAGGTGGACTTCGCGTCACAGTAGTCGCCGTGCGCGATGATGCCGATGCGGATGCCCGGAATCTCCTTCGTCAGCCGGGCCACGGCGGCCCCCAGCTTCTTCCGCACCTGCGCGAGACACGGATACATGCTGCCCGTGGTGTCAAAGCTGAAGACGACCTCGACGCGGTTATCAATCACAGACTTCGCCATGACGTGTTCCCCCTCGTGCGTTTCTCGCTGCGACAGGAGGAACAGTACTCGCGGGGTCTGACATGGAAGGGGGCTTCGAGGCGTCGGTTTCCGGGCGGCCTCGTACCGCCGTCCGTAGCCAGGACCGGGGGCTCGTTGCGTAGTGTCCTGGCAGGGCGTCACGCCCGCGCATCACCCAGGGGGGACCATGAGGGACATCGGCATCATCGGGGCGGGACAGGCGGGTCTGCAGCTCGGCTTTGGCCTGCTGGAGAAGGGCTACACGGTCACCGTCTACTCGGACCGCACGCCCGAGCAGATCTTCAACGCCCGGCTCGCCGCGACCACCTACCTCTTCGGCCGCGCGTGCCAATACGAGCAGGAGCTGGGGCTCGACTTCTGGAAGGGCCCGGGGGAGTACGCCCGGGGCGGAGACCTGGACGTCTGCCCGGCGCCGGGCCAGCGGGCGCTCCGAGTCCAGGGGCGCATCCTGAATCCAGGCAAGTCCCTGGACCTGCGGGCGAAGTACTCCCGCTGGCTCGCGGAGTTCGAGCGGCGCGGCGGCAGCGTGGTGGTGCGGGACGTGGACGTGGACGCGCTGGAGGTGCTCGCGACCGGGCATGACCTGGTGGTCGTGACGACGGGCCGCAACAGCTTCACCCGGCTGTTCGAACGGGACGCCGAGCGCAGTGTCCACACGCAGCCGCCGCGGAACCTGGCGGCAATGATTGTCACCGGCATGAAGCCGCTGCACGAGACGCCCTACCCCGCGCTCAAGTTCATCCTGACGGCGGGCCACGGCGAGTACTTCGCCATGCCGTACTTCGACCGCATCCGGGGCCCGCTGAACTGCCTCCTGCTGGAGGCCATCCCCGGCCAGGGGTTGGACCGCTTCGGCGGCGTGAGCACCGCGCGGGAGGCGATGGAGCGGATGAAGCAGGTGCTGCGGGACTTCTCACCGTGGGTGGCGGAGCGGCTGGAGGGCGCCAGCATCGTGGACGAGTCCTCCTGGCTCACCGGCGCGTTCACGCCCACGGTGCGCAAGCCGGTGGGGCGGCTGCCCTCGGGGCGCACGGTGATGGGGATGGGGGATGTCGTCATGCTCAACGACCCCATCGCGGGCCAGGGGCTCAACAGCGCGTCGAAGCAGGCGCATGCGATGACCCAGGCCATCCTCGCGCACGGTGACCAGCCCTTCACGCCCGACTGGATGGAGCAGACCTTCGAGCACTTCTGGCGAACGGAGGGCCAGTTCATCACCGCGTTCACCAACATGCTGCTCCAGCCGCCTCCGCCGCATGTGCTGCGTTACCTGGGGGCCGCGTCGGCGGTGTCTCCACTGGCCGACATGTTCTTCGACAACTTCGGAGAGCCGCAGCGCTTCTGGCCCTGGATTGCCAGCCCCGACGAGACCGAGGCGCGCATCCAGCACGCGGCCGCCGCGTAGCGGCTGTAAGTCTTTGTCATTCCCACCCGGCCGGTCCTTCATTCCCGGTCCGGGTGGCTGAATCCTCTCAGTCCCAAGACAGGGGGGAACATGACGATTCAGTTCGGATTCATCGACCAGGGTGATGGCGCCAACCTGCGGACGCTCCCCGCGGAGATGAAGGGTTCCACCTGCCTGACGCCAGCGCCCCTGCCTCCGGGCACGCGGGTGAGCGTCATCCGGGACCATGCCCAGGCGCCTGGCTGGTCCTATGTCTCCACCGTGGCGGGGGGATACCTGCTGCAAGGCTATGTGCAGACCCTGCGCATCACGACCCAGCTGCCGGAGCCCGCGGCGACGCTCTATCCGGTCCGTGCAGGGGACCGCCTGGAGCCCATCGCCGCGCGCATCTACCGGCAGGCCATCCAGCCCGGGCGGGACCTGCGCTTCTACGAGAATGTCATTCATCACGTGAACGTGAAGAGTGGCCGCAAGGGGGTCCAGCGCGTCGACGGTGACGTGCGGCTGGTCGCGGGCGAGCGCATCTGGCTGGTGAGCA
>NZ_RAVX01000021.1:53462-166475 GCF_003611605.1 Corallococcus sp. AB011P | reverse complement strand
GCCGGACGGCGAAGTCTCCCTCTGGGCCGAGGCTCGCGGCCCGTCGCGCTGAGACGACTCACCCAGCAATCATTCGCAGAACCTCTGCGTCAACCTCGCTCTCGACGGGCTCGGGCGAGGACTTACCCACGGGCGGCAGCCGCCAGGAGGCCTTTCCGACACACAGCGCCACGCTGCCCGTGTTCTGCCCTCCCCTGCCATCCGTCACCGTCACCCGCACCTGGCAGTTGTTGCAGGCGCCCCCGGGCAGGGCCGAAGGAGTGAACGAGGCATTCGCGGTGCTGGCCCCCGTGAAGCTGCCCTCGCACGTCGCGCTCCACTGGTAGCTCAGCGGGTCCCCGTCCCCATCCGTGGCCAGCACCGCCAGCGCCGTCTGCTGGCCCACGTCCAGCCAGGACCGCGAAGAAGTGAGGGACGTCACGCCGGGGGCGATGTTGAAGCCAATCCTCACCTCCTGGGTCCCCGTGCCCGCCGACACGGACACAGTGAGGTTCACCACGAGGCTCGCTCCATGCAAGTCCGTCACCGTGAGGGACAGCGTCACCTCGCCTTGCGTCGAGGGCGCGCTCCAGGTGGTGCTCGCCTGGGTGGGGGCGGAGAAGCTGCCCGAAGGCGCCGTCCAGGCGTAGCTCACGGTGTCGCCCGCGTTGGGGTCATGCGCGCTGACCGTGAGGACGATGTTGCCCCCTGGGGCCACCGTGGTGGCGCTCGCCGCCAGCGCGTCGACGACCGGCGCCTCGTTGGTGAAGGGAGGCGGAGCGTCCACGGCCTGAAGGGTCAGGGTGACCAGGCCCGTGGCGCCCGCGGTCACGGTGATGTCCTCGGCCTTTCCCTCGTAGCGCAGGGTGTTGGACGCGGAGAAGGCCCGGGCCAGGAAGGTGCGCTGCGCTCCAGCCGGAATGCCCTCCAGCACGCCCCCCCACGTGCCACCGGTGAGCGTCAGGTCCGTGGACAGCGACGCCATGTCGGCGGCGGAGACGGTGACCGTGACCCGGGAGACATCCCCCGGAGCGGCCAGGGGCGTAGCGACGGAGAGGCGCATCGTGCCGGTGGTGGGCTCATTCGCGCGTGGGCCGGAGTCACAAGCAGGGAGCCCGGCCAGCACGAGGAGCAGCGGCACGACGAGATGCAGCGAGCGCACGAAGACTTCCTTTCCGGAAGCTTGAGAACGACCCCATCCAGGCAAGGGGTCGAATGTGCACTCTAGGATACTCCCACTCGCCCGATGACGATGGGCGGCTCGATGAGCCGGGGCGGTGTCGCCCGCGTGTCCGTCGGGTCCGGCACCCACACCGGCTCCTCCGGTCCGCTCCCCCGCTTCCACCGCCGAGGCACCCGCCGGAACCCCACCGGGTACACCGTGAGCTGGCCGTCCGCGTCGAAGTGGAGCCGGAGGAAGTTCTTCCAGTCCGGAATGGACAGCGACGAGAACGCCTCGTTGGGGTGACAGGAGAACACGTTGAGCGACAGCAGCAGGTACACGCCCACCACCAGCGGCCCCACCAGCGCACCTCCGCCGAACAGCAGCAGCCCGCTGAAGAAATCCCGCCGCAGGCTCCACTGAAGCTCCGCCGCCAGCGGCGAGGCGATGGCGGACACACCCCACGTGAGCAGCAGCGCCACCCCCATGTGCGCCAGTCCATGCGCCACGCCGGCGGCCTTCTTCCAGCGCGGTCCCCTCCGGCGGTCCGCGAACGCGACCGCGCCCAGCACCACGCCGGCCCCCAGCACCATGGAGCCCGTGCTCTGCAACGCCGCGTTGATGAGCTCCCGGAACGAAGGCGCACCCACCGCGCCCTCGTTGAGGTTCGCGGCCACGCCCCAGCCCAGCAGCGTGTAGACGACGCCCATGAACACGCCGAACCAGGGGTTGATCGCGGTGAACAGCAGGTTGCGCCAGGCGAGCCACTGGGACGTCTTCCGCGGCGGATAGCTCGCCTTCTGCACGAAGCCGCCTGGACTCTGGTCCACCTTGGGCAGGTGCGTGGGATGCAGGAACGCCCCTCCCCCACCCGCGATGATCTTCTGCCGCCCGTCCGCGCTCTCGTGCCGGCGGTAGTGGTGCAGGTCCCCCGCCAGGAAGACGCTCACCTTCTTGCCCAGCACCTCCTGCTCCAGGAAGTCGATGTTGTGGTCCAGGAAGCCGCGCCCCGCGTGAGGCATCACCTGCTGCTTCACCCACGCCGGCTCCGCGTTGCACAGGATGATCCGGTCCGTGGCGCGCATCTGCCCGGCCACCTTCTGGAAGAACTCCACCTGCGGCGCGTCCAGGTCGGACTCCAGTTGGAAGTCCGTGCCCAGCAGCCACCAGCCATGCGGCAGCCTCAGCGCGAAGTAGCTGCGCTGCTGCTGCGTGCGCCAGCCATTGGAGCGCCGGCCCTGGCAGAACAGGCGCGTGAAGGACACCAGTCCGTCATACCAGTCATGGTTGCCCGGCACCGCGAACAGGTGCGGCCGGTGCCGCCGCTTGTTCAGCGCGTCCTCGTACGGCACCACCGTGCGCGCCTGATACTCGTCCACGCTCGCGGTCGGATACACCTCGTCTCCGCCGAACACGAGCACGTCGCCGCCCCGCGTGACATGCGTCTTGCCGTCCTCGTCCGTGAGCGCCAGCTCCGGCGCCATCACGGTGGACGCCACCGCGTAGGTGGAGTCCCAGCCGTCGCCCAGGTCCGCCACGTAGTCCAGCCACAGCTCGTCGCGCGGATGACCGGTGTCGTCCACCGAGTAGTCGAACGCCAGCGGCTGCGGCCGGGATACGGCATCCAGCAGCCGCCGGTCCGCCTGCTTTCCGAACGTCCCGGACAGCAGCGCCTTCATGCCCGACTTCGCGAGCACGGCCGGGTCGTACCACGACACCATCTTCCGGCCCGGAGGCGTCTGGGGCTCGGGCGCCGGCTCGACGCGCCGGCCCGGGATGCGGCTCACATCGGAGGCGCGGACGGCCATGGCCCCTCCTCCGTCGCCCGCCACGCACGACCCCGCGTGCCCCTGCGGTGCGAATCGATGAGCGCATCCGCGAACCGGTCCGCGAGCGCCGCGATGGTGAGGCTCGGGTTGGGCCCGACGGGGCCCGGCATCATCGAGCCGTCGGCCACGTACAGCCCCGGGTGGCCAAAGGCTTCACCCGTCGCGTCCACCACGCCCTCTTCCGGCCCGCGTCCCATGGGACAGCCGCCCAGCGGGTGCACGGTGATGACCCGGCTCAAGTAGCTGAGCGGGTTCTGCAGCAGCCTCCCCTCCAGCGTCTTGGCGATGTCCGCCATCGACTGGCGCACCTGCTGGAAGTACTCGCGCGAACCGCTCATCCGCCAGTCGATGGCCAGCATCCCGTCGTCCGTCAGCCGCATGTGGCCGTTGGGAAGGTCCCGCCCCATGCCCAGCAGCGGCAACGACGTCGCGGAGCCCAGACAGTCTCCCAGGAGCTCGGCGATCTCCTCGCTCACGTCGGAGTCGTGCGCGTGTCCCGTCCACCCGCGAATCAGGCGCCACGCCAGCTTGAGGCCTCGCTCCACCAGCGGCACCTGATGCGCGCCCTCGTAGAGCCAGTTGACGAACTCCGGGTAGCCAGCGTCCTCGATGTAGTAGCCCCGGCCCGTGCCGCCCTCCTCCTGACTCCGGAAGTGCAGCGCGCTGGTGATGACCGGCCCGTGCCCTCCCTCCAGGATGCGAGGCAGCAGCTTGCCGGTGCTCGAGTCGTGGCACTGGCGCATGAAGCCCAGCAGGTCTCCGTTGCCGCAGAAGCGCGTGCCCAACTGTCCGCTCATCCCGGGGAAGTTCCGCCGGTTCTTCAGGAGCAGGAACGGGGTGCCGAACGTGCCCGCCGCCAGCACCAGCCGGTCCGCCGTCACGGTGCTGCGCGGCAGCAGGGACTTGGGCCCTTCGCGCGGCACGTCCTCCGGCGTGTCCGTGTGGTCCAGGTACCGCACCACGTAGCCGCCCCCGTCCGAGGGCCACAGCTCCGTCACCTCCGCGAGAGTGCGCAGCTCCGCACCCGCGCGCTTCGCCGCGGACAGGTACGTGTAATCGAGCGTGTTCTTGCTGCCCGTGTTGCAGCCAACGTCGCATTCACCGCAGAGGTGGCAGGTGGTGCGCGTGCGGCCGTGGAGGTTGGGATGCTCCTCGCGGATGGGCTCGCCCGGGACGGGCACCTCGCCGGGGTTGCCGAACGTCACGGCCAGCGGCGGCAGTTGCCAGTCGCCCGCGCGGCCCAGGCGCTCGGCCGCGAGCTTCATGGCCAGCGTCTTCGCGGTGGAGGCGTACGGCGGATGCTCCAGCGGATAGCGCTGCACGCGCATCATCCGCTCCACGGCGTCGTAGTGCGTCTCCAGATCCGCGCGGGTGACGGGCCAGTCCTCGTAGCCCCCGTCGTGGAGGTCCTCGTGGATGAAGGTCTTCGCGTCCTTGCGCAGCAGCACGTTCGCGTAGATGAGCGACCCGCCTCCCAGCCCCGAGGACACCACGCCGCCCAGCCCCTGGAAGGACCAGAGGTTGAACAGGCCGTGCATGCCCTTGCTCGGGTCCCAGAAGTTGCGGCGCATGTCGTGCGGACTGCGCGCGAAGGAGCCCGGCGGATACGCCTTGCCCCGCTCCAGCACGCACACCCGCAGGCCCGCCTCCGCCAGCCGCCACGCCATCACCGAACCGCCGAAGCCCGAACCCACGATGACGACGTCGAAGTGCTCAGCCCTCGTGGCCATGCGGGGCCTCCTCTTCGCGCTCGTGCACGGGCGCCTCCGGGGCGTAGAGGTCCCAGAGCGCGCCCAGGAACAGGTGGCCGAAGCGGGCCATCATCTCCGCGCCCTCAACGCCTCCGCGCGACGAGCGCATGCTGGCCACCAGGTGGAGCAGCTCGCGCATGCCCAGCACCATGACGCCCGCGCCCACCACCGGGCCGCGCGCGTCCACGCCTGCGTGCAGGTAGCTGTAGAGCCGCGTGGTGTCGCGCCAGAGGTCCGGGCCCGGGTCGTCGCGCAGCGTCTTCGTGCCGTCCAGGTAGTAGTCCTGGCCGTTCGCCTGGAAGCGCAGGCCGTAGGTCATGATCTTCGTGCGCGGATCATCCGTGGCGCGGAAGAGGTTGAAGCTCCCCTCGTGCACGGGCAGGTCCATGCCCAGCGGCTTGTATTGCACGTGCGCCACCAGCCGGGCCGCGTGGTCCGGGTCGCGGATGAACGCCTCCATGTCGTCAATGGTGATGGTGCAGTGCATGGTGAAGGGCGTGGAGCGCCCGTCGTGGGCGCCCGCCTCGGGGTCGGTGGTGCCCATCGCGAGCGGACCGGCCATGGTCTCGCGGAAGCTCAGGTCGTAGGCGGGTTCGGTCATCTGGGTAATCTCCGGGGTGAGGGGCAGGCCCTGGCCGTCCGCCACCGCCAGGTAGCGGCAGGCGTCCGAGTAGCCCTGGTCGATGAGGGTCGCGGCCGTGATGTGGCCCGCGTAGAAGTCCGGGTCCAGGGGCAGCGGGTGCTCGGGTTTGATCAGGTGCACGGTGATGGGCCGCGAATGTCCAGGCACGTGCTCGCCCGCGAGGATGCGCGCGTTGAGCTCGCGCACCTGCTCCAACTGGGCGAAGAGCGCGCCGTTCGCGCTCAGCTCAATCATGTGGACGTACTGGCGGAAGAAGCCGTTGGCGTACCGGGCCGTGTTGCCGATGCACCAGACGATCCACACCTCGTCCGCTCCCCGGCGCACGGCCTCCAGCACGTTGGCGTCCTGGATCCACACCGAGTCCAGGTACAGGTGACTGTCCTTCTCCACCGGGGGCATGAAGAGCGGCAGGGAGATGCCGGCCACCAGCAGGTCGCGGTCCACGTCCGTGTGCGGGATGGCCTCGTTCGTCTTCCGGGTGAAGTCGCACACGTTGAAGGTGCCGGAGCGCTCGCGATTCGCGCGGATGGCGTCCACGTCCACGCCCAGGTGCGGGAAGACGCGCTGGACGATGCCGTCCGCGTCCCCCAGCGCGGTGAGCTTCCAGGGCCGCGCGTATTCGTCCAGCGGCATCAGCGACACGAAGTCCTTCACGTCCAGCGTCCGCCACCGCTCGCACATCTCCGCGGGGGACTGGCCGGACAGCCACATCGCCAGGGTGATGATGCCGCCGGAAGTGCCGTCCGCGTGGGAGAAGGACAGCCGCGCGTCCGTCAGCGCGCGCAGCACCCCCGCCTGCCACGCGACGCGCATGCCGCCCCCCGCGAGCACCAGCGAACGCCGGGGCGCCTCCGCCGAGGACACCTGGACGGCCGAGTCCTCCCCGAACGTGCGCAGGGGCCGCCGCGGATGCACGCCATTGCGGGTCGCCTCCGCGACGCGCAGCGCGCTGACGGAGGGGCTGGTGGTCTCCGGAGCCGCTCCCTCTGTCTGCGGCCTGAGCACGGTGATGATCTGCTCGCGCTGGCGCAGCGACGCGTAGAACCCCAGCACCAGCACGGCGGACAGCGCGTCGAACGCAGCCACTCCCAGCGCCAGGGGCGACAGCAGGTCGCGCGCCACGCCCGCCACCACCATGCCGCAGGCCCCCACCTTCTGGAGGCCGGTCCACAGGAAGGCAGCGGGGTTCGCTCGGGGCTCGTGCAGGCCGTGCAGGAGCAGGCCGCCGAACAGCACCATGAACATGCCCACGATGCGGAAGAAGTGCGCGGGCGCCGCGGACGCATCCGCGTGCAACAGCCGCAGCTCCAGCCCCGGCAGGAACATCTGCGCAGCGCCGGTCGCGACGGTGATCCACCCGATGGCCGCGAGCGCCCAGCGCCAGGGGCGCCCGTTGACGCGGGCTTGACGCTCCAGCCATCGCGACGCGGCCGGGCTCATGCGTGGGCCTCCCCGCGCGGCGGCACGGACAGCCCCAGGCGCCAGCGCTCCCCCGCCGGCTGCTGGGCGCGCAGCACCCGGTGCACGAAGTAGCCCAGCGTGAGCAGCCACTGCACCGTCCACAGCCCCACGCGGATGCGGTTCATCCGCATCCACGCGTCCAGCACCTCTCTCAGCCGTTCGGGCGACGCGATGCCGGCCGCCATCTCGTAGTTGTACGGGAAGATGTAGATGCGCGTGAGCAGCGTGGCCACCACCACCGCGACGAGCACGCCCAGCGGGTACCAGCGCAGGGCCGCCTTGCGCTCGCGCCACGCCAGCACCCCGGAGGACAGCAGCATCACCGCCGTCATCCAGGTGAAGAACCGCGTGGCCGCCTGCACCTGCGGCACGAACTGCAGGTAGTAGTTGTCCACCGTGAGCTGGGGCGCGATGGGGAACGTGAAGAGGATCAGCGACCAGCCCGTGCCCAGGTACATGGACGTGCACAGGAACAGCAGGCACGCGTTCGCCAGATCCAGGGGGCCGCCGCGCTTCATGGCCGCGCATCCTCGCGTGGACGCGCTTCGGGCAGCGGTCCCACGGCATGGAGCGCCCTCGGCGGTGCTCCGTCCGACTCCGGGGCCGGCATGGGGGTCTGGTCCTGGCCCAGGTCCACCACGCTCTTGAGTCCCTCCGGATACGTGTCCGGAGGCAGCGTGGGCTGGGTGAGGAACCACGCCTCGAAGTGGTCATCCAGCACGCCGCTGGACGCCGGGAAGAACCCGGTGAGGAACGGGCGCGGGGAGATGCTCAAATCCCGCAGCACCTGCACGCGCGGATGGTCGCCCAACTCCAGCGTCCCCCACGCGCGCTTCCCCATCCGGAAGCCGAAGCGGCCCCGGAAGTAGATGGTGGACTTCATCAGCATCCCCCGGAAGGCGCAGTAGTTCACCGCCGCCATCCGCAAGGGCAGCCACGCGAGCTTCGGGCGCTCGATGCGCACGCGCACCGCCTGCTGGCCGCCCTCTTCGTAGCGGCTGCTCACGGAGCCGTCCTCCACCTGGAAGTCCAGCCGGGCCAGGTGCTTGGGCATGCCCCAGATGCCCTTGCCGCCCTTCACGGAGATCTCCGTGTTCACCGGCAGGTCCACCACGTACTGCCCCACGCCGAAGCGCTTCTGGAACAGCAGGGGCAGGAGCGGCGGCGCGGGCCTGCGCCCGTGCGTGCACGCGAGCGCGATGCTGAACTCGATGTACGCGCCGATGTCCGTCTGCTTGTAGTCGATGACGGAGACGAGCAGCACGCTCCGGTCGCGCGACAGGCGCAGCGGGTGCAGCTCATTGCCGGGCAGCAGGGCCGCCGCGCGGCGGGCGTCCACGGTGAAGGCGGCCACCATCGCGGGTGCCCCCTTCGAGTCCACTGGCAGCGCGTACGGGATGTCATCCACGCGCGAATAGCGGCCGTACTGGGTCTGGATGCGTCGAGGCAGGAACATGGCTTTGCCTTTCGTCAGTGGATCGCCGGGCGATCCAACTCGGAGAGGATGAGGGGGAAGACGTCCTGGGACGCGCGCTTGCCCATGAAGACGTCCAGGTGGCCGTAGCCCGGCAGCAGGTGCAGCGCGTGCCGGCCCGGGTGGAAGTGCTCCAGATGCTCGAAGCTGCGGCGCTGGCTCTCCGCGAGGAAGCAGCGGTTCTCCTCGCCCGCGAAGAAGACGAAGCGCGCGTCCGTCTGGGGCTCGCGCACGCCCAGGTCCTCCGGCAGCGCGCGGAAGCCCTCCACGGGCACCAGGTGGCCGGCGTGCACGCACTGGTACATCTGCTTGAAGAAGCTGAAAGGCACCGGGCCGAACTCGTGCTGGAGCCAGTCGTGCGTCTGGGCGTTGAGGTTCTCGTGGCGCCACAGCACCGGGAAGCCCGTGCCGTAGGTGAAGCTCGTCCAGCGGCAGACCAGGTTCTCGCACTCGTGATGCGTGGCCTGCACCACGCGCGTCAGCATCCGGGCCGTGCGCGTGGGGCCGCCGTAGGCCCACTGTGGATCCAGGAAGGGCGTCAACCGCGCGACCAGCGGCACGGCGTAGTGCAGCTTCGCCTTCGCGGTCGCGGGCACCACCGGGTGCAGCGACACGGCGTTGGTGATGATGAGGTCCACCTCCGGAAGGAGCCCCGCCACCGCGGCCATGGTGAAGCTGGTGGAGCCCTGGCAGTGGATGACGGCCTTGATCTTGTCCGCGCCCGTCTTCTCCCGCACGGTGCGGATGGCGGGCGGGTGGTCCAGGACGGCGGCCTGGTCCAGGGTCCACTCGCCCGGCTCCACGTCCATGCTGGCGCGCCAGTTCTCCAGCCACACGTCGTAGCCGTCTTCAATCAGCGCATCGACCACGGTCTGGCGCACCGGCGCGCGGAAGATGTTCCCGCGCACGCCGGCTCCGTGCACCAGCACCACCGGCCCCTTGTCCGCCTTCTCGACACCCCGCAGGTGCACCAGGTGCAGCGCGCGGCCGTCACCCGCGAGGAAGGGAACGATCTCCTCGGTGTAGCGCGGCTCATGGATTGTTTCCGCGGACATGGCGGCATCCCCCCACACCGCAAACGTTGGGCGGTGCGCGAGGGCCGACAACCGGCGTGCAACCCCACCCGGCGCACCGCTCGCTCCGCCAGACCGGGACCACGGGCAACGGCGCGGCGCCCCTCTGTCACGCCGCCCGCGTCAGCCCCTGGGGTGCTATGCGTGGGGCATGAACGCGGACTCAGGCTGGAGCGACTACGAGGGCGGCGCGACGCTCGGCGGAATGGGCAGCCAGGGCGGCACCATCGCGCGGGACGAGGGCTTCCGCGGCCTCCTGCGCCTCACCTACGAAGCGGATGACTCGCGCTCCTTCCATGTCGTCACCTGCGGCATCTCCGGCTGGCTGTTGCATCCGCGCTTCTTCGACAACGCGGCGGAAGCGCTCCACGCCTTCGAGTCCATGAAGCCCGCGTTGGAGGAGCTGGGCGCGACGCTCCCCGAGGACGGGCCCCGGTCCACGGCGGACGGACGGGCGGCGGGTCCGCTGCTCGCCGCCTTCCGCGTGCGCTTTTCCTGAGTCGCGGTCCCTCCGCGCAAGGATTGCTTAAGGTTCTGCCGAGATAACCCGGTTCGCCGTCCGGTCAGCCCCGGGCGGCCCCTCGGGCGGCACACTCGCCGCCCCGGGCTCCCGAGCTCCCGGAGGAACCCCGGATGAAGAGCGAATCCCCTCAGGCCCCTTCCCCCAAGGTCATCACGCGCCGGAGCATCCTGCGCGGCATTGGCCTGTCGCTGGCCGCGGTTCCCGTGGCGAAGCTGCTCGTCGCCTGCGGAGGCGACGACACGACGGGCGGCGACACCAACACCGGCGCCGACGCGGGCACGGACACCGACGCGGGCGTGGCGGACCCGGGCTTCTGGGCCACGGGAGGCACCGCGGCGATGACGGCCGCCGCCGTGTATCCGGATCCGTTCGCGTCCGGCCTGGGCACGGTGTGCAACCTCGCCTGCGAGGCCACGCTGGGGCCCTGCTACGCGACCACGGTGGACCGAAAGGACATCAGCGAGGGCCATGACGGCCTGCCGGTGCGCCTGGCCTTCCTCGTCGTGGACGAGTCCTGCAAGCCCATCCTGGGTGCCACGGTGGACATCTGGCACGCGGGCCCGGAGGGCCTGTACTCCGGCGAGGACGCGAGCGACTTCTGCACGTCCGGAGACGCGACGGCCCGCGCGGCGCGGTGGTTCCGCGGCGTGCAGACCACGGACGCCAACGGGCGCGTGGACTTCGACACCTGCTTCCCCGGTTGGTACAGCAGCCGCACCATCCACATCCACTTCACGGTGCGGGTGAACGGCCAGGAGTTCGTCACGTCGCAGCTGTTCTTCGACGACTCGACGAGCGACGACATCGTCAACAACCAGCCGCTCTACAACACGCGCGGCGAGCGCGACACGACCAACCAGAACGACACGGTGGTCTCCGGAGACGCGGTGGGCGACTACCTCTTCGCCACGCAGCGCATGTCGGATGGCGCGATGCTGGCGTCCAAGACGCTGGTCGTCCGCTCCTCGCTGAACAATGCGTCCTGCGCCATGCCAGGAGGCAGCGGCGGCGGTGGTGGGCCCGGGGGTCCTCCTCCGGGCGGCGACGGTGGCATGGGTCCCCCGCCTGGCTGGGATGGCGGCATGGGGCCTCCGCCGCCGGGCTTCGACGGTGGCATGCCCTGAACTAGGTTGAGCCGCGCCGCCCCGGAGTCTTCCGGGGTGGTGCGTCCGAAGGGAGGCATGGCGCATGGGCGACCGCATCCTGCTGGTGGAGGATGACGACCCGCTCGGGTCCCAGATTGTCGGGCACCTGCGCTGCGCGGGCTTCGAGCCCGTGTGGTGGCGCGAGGGCCGGCTGCTGGTATCCGGCGACCTGCCGGACGTGAGCCTCGTGGTGTTGGACCTGATGCTGCCGGGCACCTACGGCCTGGACATGCTCAAGGCGCTGAGGACCTTCTCGGAGGTCCCGGTGCTCATCCTGAGCGCGCGCAACGACACGCTGGACAAGGTCCGGGCGCTGAAGCTGGGCGCGGACGACTACATGACGAAGCCCTTCTGGCCCGAGGAGCTGGTGGAGCGCGTGCGTGCGCGCCTGCGCCGGCCCACGTTGCAGAAGGAGCAGGCGGTGGTGGAGGTGGGTCCGCTGCGCATCGACCTGCAGGGGCACACGGTGCAGGTACAGGGGCGGCCGGTGGAGCTCACGCGGGTGGAGTTTGAATTGCTAGCGGCGCTGGCTCGCAGGCCGCAGGAGGCGGTGACGCGGCAGTGGCTGGTGGAGCACGTGTTGGATCCGGAGCGTGAGGGCACGGAGCGCACGCTGGACGTCCACGTGTCGCGGCTGCGGCGCAAGCTGGGTCCGGTGAAGTGCGTGGAGACGGTGTGGGGCGTGGGCTACCGGTTGGTGCCCGGGGAGGATGCGTGAAGCTGCGGTTGCGGCTGGCGCTCACGGCGGTGGTGGTGACGGTGCCCACGGTGTTCGCGCTGGTGCAGGTGGAGCACTCGGTGCGCCGCCGCACGACGGATGAAGTCATCATCGCGTCCACGCTGTCGCAGATGCAGTCCGGGGGCCGAGAGCGCTGCGAGGCCGCGCCCGAGACCTGGATGGTCCGCTCCCGTTCCCCCCAGCGTCCACCGTGGGAGCGCGAAGGCCTGCCCGACGGCAACGGAGGCCCGCCCTCCGGCACGGTCGCGTCGAACGAGCCCTCGGGCAACAACGGTCCTGTCTCGGAAGGCCCCAGGCCCGGGGACGAAGGTCCGCACGAGCCCTCGGGCAACAACGGTCCTGTCTCGGAAGGCCCCAGGCCCGGGGACGAAGGTCCGCCGCGCTTGGGGCCCCGGGGGCCGATGGGGCGGCGCCTGCCGCCGGTGTCCCTCTACCCGTTCGACGGACAGCTTGTTTCACGAAACCCCCAGGCCCCAGCGTTGGACGACGAGCTGCGCAAGGGCGTGCGGGAAGACGGAGTGGGCGTGCGCCGCTACTCGAAGGCGGACGGCGCGCTGGTGCAGGACCTGCTGTTGCGCATGCCCTGGGATGGAGGCCCCTGCGAGTACGTGCTCGCGCGTCGGGTGGAGCCCGCGGAGTCGCCGGAGGTGGGACTGCCGCCGCTGTACGTCTGGGGAGTGCCCACGCTGATCCTCCTCTCCGCGATGGTGGTCGCGCTGGGGCCGGTGGTGCAGCGCCTGCGCCGGCTGACGGACGAGGTGCGAGCCTCATCGGGCAGCCGCTACGAGCAGCCCGTGACGGTGAGCGGCAGCGACGAGATCGCGGAGCTGGCCCGCGCCTTCCAGCAGGCGCGAGCGGAGATCCAGGCGCAGATGGCGCACCAGCAGGCGCGCGAGCAGACGCTGCGGGACTTCCTGGCGAACACGACGCACGACGTGATGACGCCGCTCACGGTGTTGCAGGGGCACCTGGCCGCGATGCAGCAGCGGATGCGCGCGGGTGAGCCCTTGGAATCGGGGCTGATGTTGTCCGCGATGAGCGAGGCGCACTACATGGCCTCGCTGGTGCACAACCTGGGAGCGGCGGCGAGGCTGGAGGCGGGAGCACCGCAGGTGCAGCACGCGCCGGTGGACCTGAACGCATTGGTGTCACGGGTGCTGGGCCGGCACCAGCCCATCGCGAGGCCGCAGCGCATCGCCCTGGAGAGTGGAGTCCCGGCGACGCCCACCTGGGTGATGGGCGACGAGACCTTGCTGGAGCAGGCGGTGAGCAACGTGGTGCTCAACGGCATCCGGTACGGACGCGAGGACGGCCACGTGGCGGTGGTGCTGGAGACGACGCGCCACCAGACCTTCCACCTGCGGATCATCGACGACGGGCCAGGCATCCCCGAGGAGGAGCGTTCCCGGATCCTGGAGCGCCGCTTCCGAGGCAACGCGGCGCGGACACGCGAGCCACAAGGTCAGGGCCTGGGCCTGCACATCGTGCACAACGTGGTGGAGCTGCACGGCTGGAAGATGACCCTGGCGCCCTCGGAGTACGGAGGCCTGGAGGTCGCCTTCACCGGTCCACTGATGTCGCCGCCGGGGTGACAGGAGGCAGGCTCTCCACGAACCAGAGCTGTTTGTGGCGAGGCTCCTTGTTGTACTGCTCCGCCAGCCACTCCAGCCGCGAACGCCAGGGCGAGCGCGCGATCTCGTACCGCACGCCATTCTCGTCCTGGCGCAGCAGGACCCAATGCATGGGGCCAGGGCCTCGGGACGAAAGAGGAGGCAGCGGGCCCTGGGGCTCGACGAAATAGCCCTGCTTGTGTCCGCGATGCTCCAGGAGGTCCGCGTAGCAACGAGCGGATCGCTCGCGCGAGAAGCTTGTCACCTCGAAGGTGCCGCCATGCGTGTCAATCCGCAGGACCCGCCAGCCGCCATGCCCATGGCGCCGCGTCCGCTCCTCGAAGGAGGGCCCCATTGGGAATGGCCTCTTCCGCGGGAAAGGGAAGGTGCGCGAGCACGTGCTCGAATTCCGCCGTTTCTTCCGCGATGACCCTGACGCCCTCCGTGAAGAAGTCCTGCGACAAGACGAACTCCAGCCCGCACTGCGCCTCGAGCCACCACGTTCGCTCCGGGCCCGGCGGGAGGCCGAACTGCTTGTAGTAGGCCTCCACGTCCTTCTCTTCGAAGTTCGGAGTCCCCAGTGGGTCCAGGTCCGCCAGGGAGAACGTCGCACTCCCGACCTCGCGTAGGGGAGCCAGGCTGGAATCCGAAACCTGTTTCAAGGAGGGTGGCAACCCTCGTTCGAGAGAGCGCATTGGCACGAGCGTATCCACCTGACCGGCTTCTGACTCAGCGCGACCGCTTCACCACGTAGTCCACGAGCTCCGGCCACGCGGCCTGAAGCGAGTCCTGTGACGCTTCCCCAAAAAGAGCGATGGCGTCCACCGGCCGCGCCTCCCCGGTGAGCTGCTCGACGCACCAGACCTCCAGCACATTCCGCAGACCGCGCAGGGGGCCGTTGAGATTTTCCAGCGCTGCATCGGCCAGCAGCGCACGAGCCTCGGCCCAGCGCCCCTCACGGCACGCAACCACCGCCGAAGCAAGCGGCGCGAACCACAAGGAAAAGTCCACCCGAGCCTTCGCCTCGGCCAGACGGGGCTCCACCCGCGCGAGCCGACCTTCGAGCGCGTCCACCAGCGCGAGCGCCGCGGACAACACCGCACGGAACTGCGGCGTCAAATCCTTCCGTGACTCCAGACTCGAAAGCTCCCGCCCCGCCACCGGCAGTTGCCAGAGCTGGAGCCGGGCGATGCCGATGTTGTACGTGGGAACGACCTGGACTTTCGCCAGGGGCCGCGACGCCTCGAACCGCTCGAGCGCGGCGGCCACCCTCCCCTCCGACAACAACTGGAGCCCCTCGTCCGTGAGCTTCTTGCTCTGGCGGTAGCGAGGAAGAAAGTAGAGGGCCGTCGGCACCAGCAGGACGAACATGACGACGGGAAACATCATCATCGCCAGCTGTCGGTCGGGGATGAAGTGGTGCAGCAGCCGGGGCACGCCAAAGAGCGCCAGCAGCATCACCACTGCGTACGGCCAGGATTTCCGCATGGGCCGTCATCTACGCAAGTCGTCAGCAGTTCGTCAGCAAATCCTGCGCCCCAAAGCCCACCAACAAGAGAGTGCCTCGCGAAGCGTGGCCGTGGGCCGCGACGTCATGCATGCGCGAACACCAAGGTGGGCCACGAACCGGGAAGCCTACCCGGGACCGGTTCCCCCAAAACCTGTCCGACAGTCGGACAGATTTCGCCGCACGAGTCCCCAGACCGCGCCGGCATGGCAGGTGAGCAACGTCGTGCGTGCGCTGACACCACGGTGGGGCCACGAGCAGAGACCCCACTCGGGGAGGGATCTCTCCAAACCTGTCCGACAGTCGGACAGGTTCGCACCAGCTGAAGCCGAGGCCGCGCACCTCGCGGAGCGCAGCGGTGGACCGCAACGGGTGTGCTTGGGCGGACGCCAGGACCAGCGACGGCCAGGGTCGCCCGCCCGGACCCGGTTGCCTCCAAACCTGTCCGACAGTCGGACAAGTTTCCGCCGCATGGGGCCCGAGGCCGCGCCGGACCGCCAGGGGCACAACGTCCTGCGTGCGCGGATACCAAGGTGGGGCGCGGACGGAGGTGCCCGCCCGGGCCCGGTTGCCTCCAAACCTGTCCGACAGTCGGACAGGTTTTCGCCCCATGCCGCCCGGGGGAGCGCTCGCCCTGCAAACGACGCGGAGGGTGGGCCCGCACGTCCATGTCAGACCCCTGTGGTTGGATGGCGATGCTGGGACGAGGAGGGGGAATGGGGATGGGACGGGAAGGACTCGTGGCCTATGTGGAGGCGCAAATCGAGCGCGATATCGCGCTGGGGCGGCTGCACCCGAGCGGGCAGTTTGGTTCGGAAGCGAAGCTGGCGCGTCGCTATGAGGTATGCCGGGGCACCATTCGCGAGGCGCTGCGACGGCTGGCGGCGAGGGGCCTGGTGGTGCAGCGCTCCGGACGCAAGACGCGCGCGGTGGCGCTGGATGAGTCGCTGACGCTGGAGAACCTGGGTCTGGCGCTGCATGACGCGAGCAACCCGGACGCCCGGTGGCTGCTGGAGGGCTACTTCAGCCTCAAGCGGCAGGTGCTGGTGGAGCTTCTGGCCGATTGCTGCGCGAGGGCCTCGGACCTCGACCTGGACCGACTGGGGAGCACGTGCTTCCAGTTGCAGGACGCGGCGCGCTGGGAGTCGGGTGCAACCTGCGCCCAGGTGGAGTTCGAGTTGCTGCGGCAGGCGGCCCGGGTGGCGGCGCGGCCGGGGCACGTGCTCCTCGTTCAGTCCCTGCAGCGGGCATTCCTGGGAGGCGCAGCCCAACTGCTGCCGCTCATGGGTGGTGAGGCGCTGCGCGAGTGGGTCCTCCGCGTGACGGCGATCCTGCACGAGCGCGACGTGCAGGCACTTCAGAACGAGCTGCCGGCACTGCTGAAGGCTCGCGATGAGCGCGTGCTGAACGCCTTCGCCCCTGCGCCCCAAGCACCTGCGTCCTCCGAGGCCCACTTCACCCAGGAGGACCTCCTCGGTGCGCCCGCACCAGCCAGCGGCCTGAAGGATGCGTCGGAGGTACTCCCTGGCGTTGAGGAACGTGGCGCCGGCGATTCCGCGTCAGCCATCGTGCGCGACGAAGCGCTGGAGCATCCTCCTTGCGTTGAGGAGCGTGGCGCTGGCATCTCCGATTCAGCCCTCGTGCGGGACGAAGCGATGGAGCGTCATCCTTGCGTTGAGGAGCGTGGCGCCGGCGATTCCGCGTCAGCCATCGTGCAGGACGAAGCGCTGGAGCGTCATCCTTGCGTTGAGGTGCGTGGCGCTGGCATCTCCGATTCAGCCCTCGTGCAGGACGGAGCACTGGAGCCGTGCCCCTGTGTGGAGAAGGCTGTCCTCGGTCTCCTCTCACCAGCTACCGAGGACACCGAAGCGCTCGGGTCTGCGCCCGGCCTCTATGCGGATGCCCTCCTCGTGGGGCCAGACTGCGGGGCGCCACCGTCTCCAGATGCCCCAGGATTCGTCCCCCGCGAGCCCCGTGGGGAGTGCTCCGCGAACACAATGGGCGCCAACTTGGGACTCCTGTTCGACTGCAGGACAGGTATTGCCGCATCGGTCGCGGAAGGTGGCCTCCAGCAGCCTGAATCTCCGCCCCTCGGAACCACCGGCCCAGACTTAGGGGCGGTGCGTATGGAGGGCGATCCGATTCATGCCCCCCAGGGGCCCTTGGGCGCGTGGGCTGCACGCCTCTGGCACTTCCTTGCCCATTTCCTGGGCCTGTCTGCGTCGTCGTGTGCGGCGAAGTTTCTTCGCGTCCGAGCTCGCTCATGAAGCTCCGCACGCCGGCCCTTGTTTTGGAGCGCTTGATCCGATGGAGCTTGGACTCCACTGCTCGCGCCGGACTTTCGCGCCGGCTTTGTCGGCGACCTTCTGGCGACGGACTCCGCTCAAACCCACCGTGTCCGCCCCTAAGCGGGGCGGACACAGTCCAGCTCCCCTCCCCCTCGCCAGGCCACGAGCTGGACGCGACCCGGCTTCCCTCCCCCGAAATCCGCTACCGCGTCGCGGCCCGGCGCGCCGGCGTCCGCCTCTTCACGGTCCGGTGCGCCTGCGCCTTCATCGCAGGCATGCGCCGCGCCTTGTGCGCCCGTGCCTTCACCGGACCCCTGCGCGCATAGCCCGCGGGCCGCAGCGTCTTCTTCGCCATCACCGCCTTCTTGCGCTGCGCCGTGGCTCGGGCCGCGGGCCGCAGCGTCTTCTTCGCCGCCGGCCGCTTGCGCATCGCCGGCCTCGCCTTGCGCACTGGCGCCATCTCCATCCGACGCAACTGCGACTCGAAGCGCGTCAGCGCCTTGCGGAACAGGGCCGCCTTGCGCCGCGTGTCCATGCGCCCGCCGATCACTCGGCTCCCCATGGGGACGCGCATCGCCTCACGGCGCAGCCGGTGCGCCAGCTTCTCGTATTGGTCCACCATGCCGCGCGCGCGCCGCACCATCCCCATCAGCTCGCGCCGGGACAGCTCCATCAGGTTGCGCGGCGCACTGGCCAGCACCAGCCGCATCTCCCGCGCGTTCATCAACGCCGTCCCCGTCTCCCGCATCTTGCGCATGTCCGCCCCCTCCCTCGGGTTCGCCAAACAGTCGCAACGTTTGGGGCCCTTCCCGACAGCGGCAAGGAGGACACGGCCGGGGCCTGCCCCACCGCCCGTCCCCGCGGAACAGGGCTGCTGTCCTGCACTCAGCCGGACGCGCTCACCGGCGGCCCGTCCAGCAGCAGCGCCAGCTTCTCCAACGCCAGCCGCGCCCGCGTCTTCACCGTCCCCAGCGGCTGGCCCGTCTTCCGCGCGATCTCACTCTGGGACAGCCCGTCGAAATACCCGAGCAGCACCACCTCCCGCTGCTCCGGCGGCAACCGCGCCATCGCCGCGCGCACCCGCGCCTGGTCCTGCGCCGCGGCGGCGGAGTCATCCGGTGACGGCGGCGTCGCGCTCACCGGTGGCGATTGCTGCGCCACCCCCTCCACCATCCGCGACACCGTGCCCAGCGCACGCAGCCGGTCGATGGACCGCGTGCGCGCGATCGTCGTCACCCACGTCTCCAGTCCGCCGCGCTCCGGGTCGAACTCGCGCGCGCGCCGCCAGACCTCCAGCAAGGTCTCCTGCAGCACCTCCTCCGCGTCCGCGCGCGTGGGCAACAGCCGCACCGCGATGGCGAACGCCCGCGCGGCGCACCTCGCGTAGACGTCCCGCATGGCCGCCGCGCCGCCGAGCGCCACCTGCTTCAGCAGGTCGCGGTCGGCCGACAGGTCACTCGCTTGCTGAGCAGCGGAGTCGTTGGGCGCCATGTTCGTCCCGGATACCGCAACCGGAGGGGCGGATCCCAGCTTCAACCATCGGGGCCCGTCCACCCAGCCCCTCGGGCTGGGCGACCGCTCCCTCCGTTCCTAACGTTGACAGGCCAACGCGACCAGGCAGCAGCCATCTTCAATCAACAACACCCGCACATTGCTGCCTGGAGCCACTGACTCAGAGTCCTATAAGGGGCCGCCAGCCGATATGACCGAACGACTCGGAAGCGTGTTCATCGAGAACGTCCAGCCGGAGCTGGACGCGGGGCGCTACGCCATCAAGCGCGTCGCCGGAGAGTCCCTCACCGTCCGGGCGGACATCTTCAAGGAGGGCCACGACGTCCTCGTGGCCGTCGCCCGCTGGCGCCAGGTCACCCCCGCCGCCCAGAAGACGGACTGGGCGGAGGTCCCTCTCGCCTTCAAGAACAACGACGCCTGGGAAGGCTCCATCCCGCTCGCGAACAACGGCCGCTACGAATTCACGATTGAAGCCTGGCCGGATCTCTTCCGCACCTGGGCACACGAGCTGAAGCGCAAGGTGGACGCCGGCCGCGACGTGAAGAGCGAGCTGCTGGAGGGCGCCGCGCTGCTGGAAGGCGCCGCCGCGCGCGCCAAGGGCAAGGCCGCGGAGGACCACCGGCTGCTCGCCGAGGCAGGGGCCCGCCTGCGCACGCCGCCCACGCCGGACCACCTCCTCGCCGCGCTGTCCTCCGAACTGGCGGACGCCGCGTCACGGCACCCGGACCGCACGCTCGCCAGCAGGTACGACAAGGTGCTGGAGGTGTTCGTGGACCGGGAGAAGGCGCGCAACGCCGCCTGGTACGAATTCTTCCCCCGCTCCGCGAAGCGCGACGGCAAGACGCACGGCACCTTCAAGGACGCGCAGGCCTGGCTGCCGTACATCCAGAAGCTCGGCTTCGACACCGTCTACCTGCCGCCCATCCACCCCATCGGGCGGACCGCTCGCAAGGGCAAGAACAACAGCCTGCGCGCGGAGCCCGGTGACGTGGGCAGCCCTTGGGCCATTGGCGCCGCGGAGGGCGGCCACAAGGCCGTGCACCCGGAGCTGGGCACGCTGCAGGACTTCCGCGCGTTCGTGGACGCGGCGAAGGCCCACGGCATCGAGGTGGCGCTGGACCTGGCCTTCCAGTGCTCGCCGGACCACCCGTACGTGAAGGAGCATCCGGAGTGGTTCCAGCACCGCCCGGACGGCACCATCAAGACGGCGGAGAACCCGCCCAAGCGCTACGAGGACATCGTCAACTTCGACTGGATGGGCCCCGCGCGGGACGCCCTCTGGAAGGAGCTCAAGTCCGTCGTCCTGCACTGGGTGGACAACGGCGTGCGGACCTTCCGCGTGGACAACCCGCACACCAAGCCCATGCAGTTCTGGCACTGGCTCATCCGCGAGGTGCAGGACCTGCACCCGGACGTGCTCTTCCTGTCGGAGGCCTTCACCCGCCCCAAGGTGATGAAGGCCCTGGGCAAGGTGGGCTTCACCCAGTCGTACACGTACTTCACCTGGCGCCTCTTCAAGGACGAGCTGCGCACGTACCTGGAGGAGATCACCCAGCCGCCCGTGGCGGACTACTTCCGCGGCAACCTCTGGCCCAATACGCCGGACATCCTCCCGGAGAACCTCCAGAACGCGGGCCCCGGCGCCTTCCGCCTGCGCGTGGCGCTGGCCGCCACCCTGTCGTCCGTGTGGGGCATGTACTCCGGCTACGAGCTGTGCGAGGGCCGCCCGGTGCCGGGCAAGGAGGAGTACCTGGACTCGGAGAAGTACCAGCTCGTCGCCTGGGACTGGGACCGGCCGGGCAACATCTCCGGCTGGGTCGCCAGGCTCAACGCCATCCGCAAGGCGCACCCCGCGCTCCAGCACTACCAGGGCTTGCGCTTCTTCGAGTCCGACAACGACCGCGTCGTCTTCTACGGCAAGCGTTCGCCAGACGGGCTCAGCACGGTGCTGGTGGCGGTGAGCCTGGATCCGTACTCGCCCCAGGAAGCCCTGCTCCGCGTGCCCATGGAATGGCTGGGCGTCACCGCGGAAGAGACGTATCAGGTGCAGGAGCTGATGGCTGATCAGCGCTCGCTCTGGCAGGGCCCGGACGTGCAGGTGCGCCTGACGCCCGAACAGCCCGCGGCCATCTGGGCCGTGTACCGCTACCGCCGCACCGAACACGCGTTCGACTACTTCGAGTGACTCCCTCCGAGAGGCGTATGGACCTGGATCCGCTTTGGTACAAAAAAGCGCTCATCTACGAGCTGCACATCCGCGCATTCCATGACTCGAACGGGGACGGCCACGGGGACATCCCGGGCCTGATTGAAAAGCTGCCGTACCTCCAGGACCTGGGCGTGGACTGCCTGTGGCTCCTGCCGCACTACCCGTCCCCGCTGCGCGACGACGGCTACGACATCGCGGACTACTACGGCATCCACCCGGACTACGGCACGCTGGCGGACTTCCAGCGGCTGGTGGAAGAGGCCCACAAGCGCGGGCTGCGCATCATCATCGAGCTGGTGGTGAACCACACCAGCGACCAGCACCCCTGGTTCCAGGAGGCGCGCAGGGACCCCAAGAGCCCCAAGCGCAACTGGTACGTCTGGAGCGACACGGACGAGTCCTACAAGGGCGCGCGCATCATCTTCACCGACACGGAGCGCTCCAACTGGACGTGGGATCCGGTGGCCAAGCAGTACTTCTGGCACCGCTTCTTCAGCCACCAGCCGGACCTGAACTACGACAACCCCGAAGTGCAGGAAGCCATGCTGGACGTCATGCGCTTCTGGCTCAACATGGGCGTGGACGGATTCCGCTGCGACGCCGTGCCCTACCTCTTCGAGCGCGAGGGCACCAACTGCGAGAACCTCCCGGAGACGCACGCGTTCTTGAAGCGCCTGCGCAAGACGATCGACTCCGAGTACCAGGGCAAGGTGCTGCTCGCGGAGGCGAACCAGTGGCCCGCCGACGTGCGCGTGTACTTCGGCGAGGGCGACGAGTTCCACATGGGCTTCCACTTCCCGGTGATGCCCCGCCTCTTCATGGCGGTGCGCCGCGAGGACCGCACGCCCATCGTGGAAATCATGCAGCAGACGCCGGACATCCCGGAGTCGTGCCAGTGGGCCATCTTCCTGCGCAACCACGATGAGCTGACGCTGGAGATGGTGACGGACGAGGACCGGGACTACATGTACCGGGAGTACGCCACCGACCCGCGCATGCGCATCAACCTGGGCATCCGCCGCCGCCTGGCGCCGCTGATGGACAACGGCCGGCGCCGCATCGAACTGATGCACAGCCTGCTCTTCACGCTGCCCGGCACGCCGGTCCTCTACTACGGGGACGAGATCGGCATGGGCGACAACATCTACCTGGGCGACCGCAACGGCGTGCGCACGCCCATGCAGTGGACCGGCGACCGCAACGCGGGCTTCAGCCGCGCGGACTACGCGCGCCTCTTCGCGCCCGTCATCGCGGATCCCGTCTACGGCTACCAGTCCATCAACGTGGAGGCCCAGGAGCGGCAGAAGTCCAGCCTGCTCCAGTGGGTGAAGCGGATGATTGGCATCCGCCAGCGCTACCCCGTGTTCGCCATGGGCAGCTTGCGCTTCCTCACCACGGAGAACCGCAAGGTGCTGGCCTTCGTGCGCGAATGGGAGGGCCTGACGGTGCTCGTCGTCTGCAACCTGTCGCGCTTCGCGCAGCCGGGCGTGCTGGACCTGCGCGAGTTCGAAGGCAGCATCCCCGTGGAGTTGATTGGAGAGACGCCGTTCCCCCGCATCAGCGACCTGCCCTATCAGCTGTCGATGGGGCCTTACATGTTCCTGTGGTTCCGGTTGGACAAGCCGCTGCAGGCGAAGGAGTAAACCCGCGTGACCCCCCTGGACCTGACCAAGCTGCCAGACTTCCTCAAGGCCCAACGTTGGTTCGCCGGCAAGGCGTGGCCCATCAAAAGTGTCAGCGTGGCCGACCACGTGAACATGGACCTGGGCACGTGTACCTTCACCCTGGCCATCATCGAGGTCGTCTACGAGCTGGGAAATCCGGAGCGCTACCAGCTCCAGGTCCGGCACACGGCCGACGGACTGGTGAGCGCGCTGGAGGACGACGACTGCGTGCGCGCCCTCTTCAACCTCGCGCGTGAGGACCGGCAGGTGGTGTCCGGCTCCGGCCGCGTGGTGGGTGAATGGATCGCCTCCACGGACAGCGGCGTGGCGCTGCCGGATCCGCTCTCCGTGCGCCGGCTCAACGTGGAGCAGAGCAACACCTCGCTGGTGCTGGGCGAGCGGGTCATCGTCAAGGTCATCCGCAAGCTGGAGGCCGGCGTGAACCCCGAATACGAGGTGGGCCGCTTCCTCGCGACGAAGACGTCCTTCCGCGCGACGCCGCAGCTGGTGGGCGCGCTGAACCTGGAGGGCCCCGCGGGCGCGACACTCGCGCTGGCGCACCGCTTCGTGCCGGACGCCGTGGACGGCTGGAAGTACACGCTGGAGCGGCTGCGCCAGGAGAAGGCGCTGAGCGACGGCTTCCTCTCGGACATGCGCGACCTGGGCGCGCGGCTGGGAGAGCTGCACAAGGCCTTCGCCTCCGCGGGGCCGGACGACCTGGCGTTCTCCCCGGAGCCGCTGCTCCAGGAGGACCTGCAGCGCTGGAGCGCGTCCATCGTGGGCGAGCTGGGCGTGACGCTGGCGGACGCCGGGCGGCTGCACGCGGACCTGGAGGGCCGGCGCGACGGGCTCATCGCGTACGCGAAGCGGCTGGCGCAGGTGGCGCCCTCCGGCCAGAAGGTCCGCATCCACGGCGACCTGCACCTGGGCCAGGTGCTGCGTTCGGACAACCAGTGGCTGTTCTTCGACTTCGAGGGCGAGCCGTCCCGCTCCTTCACCGCGCGCCGGGAGAAGTACAGCGCCCTGCGCGACGTGGCGGGGATGATCCGCTCGTTCGACTACGCGGAGGCCACCGTGGCGTTGGAGGGCGGCCAGCCGCGCGGGCGCGTGGGCCCCACCCGCGACGCGTTCCTGGAGGGCTACCGCCAGGCGACGCGCGGCGTCCCCTTCCTGCCCGACAGCGATGAAGCCTTCCACGTGATGTTGCGCGCCTTCGAACTGGAGAAGCTGTTGTACGAAGTGCGCTACGAACTCGCCAACCGGCCGGACTGGGTGCGCATCCCCGTCGAGGCCCTGTTGCGGATGGAGGATGCCCAGTGAGGAAGCCTGCGGACAGAGCACAGGTGGACGCGGAGCTGCAACGCGTGGTGGAGCTGCGCCACCCGGAGCCCCACTCCATGTTGGGCGTCCACCCGGACGGCGACGCGGTGGTGGTGCGCGCCTACCGCCCGGAGGCCGTGGCCATCCACGTCCTGCCGGAGTTCGGGGGCAAGGTGCCCATGCAGCACCGCACCGGCGGCGTCTTCGAGGCGCGCATCAACGGCCGCACGGAGCCCTTCAGCTACCTGCTGGAGGTGGAGTACCCGGGCAAGAAGGTCTTCACGCTGCGCGACCCGTACAGCTTCCTGCCGACCATCGGGGAGATGGACCTGTACTTCGCCGGCGAGGGCCGCCACGAGCGGCTCTGGGAGCGCATGGGCGCGCACCTCATCCACCACAACGGCGTGAAGGGCACGTCGTTCGCCGTCTGGGCGCCCACCGCCCGGGGCGTGTCCGTGGTGGGAGACTTCAACGGCTGGGACGGCCGCCTGCACGCCATGCGGCGCATGGGGTCCTCCGGCATCTGGGAGCTGTTCGTCCCGGAGGTCGGCGAGGGCACCCGCTACAAGTTCGAGATCAGGCCCGGCCACGGCGGCGGCCCGCTGCTCAAGGCTGACCCCTTCGCCTTCCGCACGGAGACGCCGCCCGCCACCGCGTCCGTGGTGCATGACCTGCAACGCTACGCCTGGGGCGACAGCGCGTGGCTGGAGGCGCGTGAAAAGCACGTGGACGCGGCCCACCACCCGTGGAGCGTCTACGAGGTCCACCTGGGCAGCTGGCGCCGCGTGGTGGAGGACGGCGACCGGCCCATGACGTACCGCGAGCTGGCGCCGGAGCTGTCTCGCTACGTGAAGGAGCTGGGCTTCACGCACGTGGAGCTCTTGCCCGTGTCGGAGCACCCCTACGGCGGCTCCTGGGGCTATCAGGTGGGTGGCTACTACGCGCCCACCTCGCGCTTCGGCCACCCGGACGACTTCCGCTACCTGGTGGACTACCTGCACCAGGAGGGCATCGGCATCATCGTGGACTGGGTGCCGGGCCACTTCCCGCGCGACAGCCACGCGCTGGGCCAGTTCGACGGCACGTCCCTCTACGAGCACTCCGATCCACGGCAGGGCTCGCAGCCGGACTGGGGCACGCTCGTCTTCAACTTCGGGCGCAACGAGGTGCGCAACTTCCTCATCGCCAACGCGCTGTTCTGGCTGGAGGAGTACCACGTGGACGGGCTGCGCGTGGACGCGGTGGCCTCCATGCTCTACCTGGACTACAGCCGGAAGCACGGCGAGTGGGTCCCCAACCGCTGGGGCGGCCGGGAGAACGAAGAGGCCATCCAGTTCCTGCGCGAGCTCAACGACACCATCCGCCGCAAGCACCCGGGCGTGGTCGTCATCGCGGAGGAGTCCACCGCGTGGCCCAAGGTGTCCCAGCCCGTCAGCGAGGGCGGCCTGGGCTTCCACTTCAAGTGGAACATGGGCTGGATGCACGACACGCTGTCGTACTTCTCCAAGGACGCCGTCTACCGGCAGTTCCACCACAACCAGCTCACCTTCGGCCTGCTGTACGCGTTCAGCGAGCACTTCATGCTGCCGCTGAGCCACGACGAGGTGGTGCACGGCAAGGGCAGCCTCTACGGGCGCATGCCGGGCGACGCGTGGCAGAAGCGCGCCAACCTGCGCGCGCTGTTCGCGTGGATGTGGGCCCACCCGGGCAAGAAGCTGCTCTTCATGGGCGGCGAGTTCGGCCAGCCCGCGGAGTGGAACCACGACAAGAGCCTGGACTGGCACCTGCTCAACGACCCGGGCCACAAGGGCATCCAGAAGCTGGTGGCTGACCTGAACCGCGTCTACCGCGACGTGCCCGCGCTGTATGACTCGGACAGCGAGCCCCTGGGCTTCCAGTGGCTGCAGCCGGACGCGTCCGCGGCGAACGTGCTGGCCTTCGTGCGCCGCTCGCGTACGCCCGGCCGTCACGTGGTGTGCGTGGCCAACATGTCGCCGGTGCCTCGCGAGGATTATCGCGTGGGCTTCCCGCTCCACGGCCGTTATGTGGAGCTGGTCAACACCGACGCCGGGGAGTACGGCGGCAGCGGCATGGGCAACCGGGGCCAGGTGCACACGGAGCCCACGGGCTGGGACGGTCAGCCCGCGTCCGCGACGCTCACCCTGCCCCCGCTGTCGGTGGTGTGGTTCACGCCGGGGTAGCAGGCCCCGGCCTCACCGAAAGGACCTGGGGCATGGCGGCAGGAGCAGCGGCGAAGCGGAAGCTGGGAGCGACGGGCCTGGAGGTGTTCCCGCTGTGCCTGGGCGGGAACGTCTTCGGCTGGACGGCGGACGAGGCGACCTCGTTCGCCGTGCTCGACGCGTTCGTGGAAGGCGGCGGCAACTTCGTGGACACCGCGGACGTGTACTCGCGGTGGATCCCCGGCCACGTGGGCGGTGAGTCGGAGACGGTGCTGGGGAAGTGGATCGCCTCGCGCAAGGCGAAGGACCGCCTGGTGGTGGCCACGAAGGTCGGCGCGGAGACGGCGCTGGGCAAGGGCCTCACGCGCGAGCACATCGAGAAGAGCGTGGACGCGTCCCTGCGCCGCCTGGGCGTGGAGCGCATCGACCTGTACTACGCGCACTACGACGACCCGAACACACCCTTCGAGGAGACGCTCCGCGCCTTCGACGCGCTGGTGAAGGCGGGCAAGGTGAAGGCCCTGGGCCTGAGCAACCACACCGCGGAGCGCGCGCGGGAGGCCCTGGACACGCAGAAGAAGCTGGGGCTTGCGCGCTACCTGGTCATCCAACCGGAGTACAACCTGGTGGAGCGCCCGAAGTTCGAGGGCGCGCTCCAGCAGCTGAGTGAGCAGGAGGGCCTCGCCGTGGCGCCCTACTTCGGGCTCGCCGCGGGCTTCCTCACCGGCAAGTACCAGGAGGGGCAGCCGGCGCCGGCGTCACCGCGCGCGGGCAACGTGCTCAAGAAGTACGGCAATGCGCAGGGCTGGGGCGTCGTCGACGCGCTGAAGAAGGTGGCGGAGCGCCAGGGGGCCACGCCGTCGCAGGTGGCGCTCGCGTGGCTGGCGACACGGCCCACGGTGGAGGCGCCCATCGCCAGCGCCACGTCCGTGCCGCAGGTGAAGGAGCTGCTCGGGGCCTTCTCCCTGAAGCTGGAAGCGGACGACCTGCGCGAGCTGGACAGCGCGTCGTCGAAGTAGCGCTGTCCTAGCCTTCGTCCGTGACGAGGACGGTCTTCAGACGTGCCAGGACGGGCTCTGGCACGTCGATGAAGGACAGGCCCACCTCGAAGCGGGCCACCGCGTCCTTGGGTAACTTGATGGCCCAGACGATGCGCGCCGTACATTCCAGCGAGCTGCCGTCCGGAAGGAACAACTCCAGATCCAGGCGCGAGCCCACGTCCTGCGGATCATCCGAGTAGATGCGCGCGCCCCCGAGGCTGACGTCGAGCACCTGCTTCTTTTCACCCACCTTCATGCGCGCGGGGCGCGAATAGAGGGGCGCGTGGATGCGGGGGAAAGCGCGGCGATCGATGTGGGAGGTCATCTGGAGTGTCACGTTCCGCCATCCTAGCGTGCCTGTCACGAAACGGCATATCGCCCCCCCAGGCGAGGAGGCGGGCCGGTGGGTCGGACCACCTCCTCCGTGGGTTCGAGGCAACCCTACCCGGGAGTACCGCCCAGGTCCTCGAGCTCCGGTGCGTCCCGAGCCAGCTCGTCGCAGATGAGCGCCTGGATGCGGAAGGCCAGCCGCGCCTCCTGGACCACCTCCTGGGCCTCGCCCTCCGTCAGCGGCACCTCGTCCAGCCGGGCCACGAGCCGGCCCTGGAAGGCGAGCAGCTCCGCGGCGGACACCGCGTTGTAGAAGGCCGTGCCCCGGCCGTTCTCCAGCTCGAACGCCCGCGCGATGAGCTCCGAGCGCTGGGGCGCGGTGTAGAGGTCCTGGACGCAGCGGGCCCAGGCATGGGCGATGAGCAGGTGCGGGGCCTCCGCCGCCACCTCGCGGATCCGCTCGGCGTGCAGCCGCGTCTCCACGCAGGCGAAGGGCTTCGTGCGCGTGTCGCCGCAGAACCAGTCCAGGTCCGCCAGCAGCGCGGAGGCCCGCCGCAGCTCCGGCAGCCGCAGCACGCGCGTGAGCGGGCCGTCCTTCAGCGCCGGCAGCACGGCCTCCAGCGCCTCGTAGACGACGTGCAGCTGGCGCAGGTGGTTCACGTAGTGGCGCGCCCGCACGAACTGGCCGTAGACGCCGCCGTTCCACGCGCCGTGGAAGAGCGCCTCCAGGAAGGTGGACTGCTCCGCCTGGCGCCGAGCGCCCCCCGTCCCCTCCTCCAGCCGCAGCGACAGCCGCTGCGTGGACGGAAGGCCCGCGGGGGCCGTGGACGCGGAGGGCAGGCGCTTGTCCCTCGCGGAGCGCTCGAAGCCGCCCCAGCGGATCGTCCCCCGGACGGTGCTCACTGCTTCCACCCGCCGGTGGGGGCCGGCTCCTGGGCCTCCGCCTCGTGCGCGGGCGCGTGCGGCAGCTCCAACTGATGGATGGCCTCCACCAGGGTGTGGCCCAGCGCGCGCAGGACGTCCTCCTCCAGGCGAAGCGTCACCGGCCCCACCGCCAGGTGGATGTGCCCACAGCTGCACCGCGTCACTTCAGCGCACGGGCCTCGCGCCAGCACCGCCCTGCAGCATCCCTGACCGAGCATCGCGCCCTCCATGTGATTTTGATTATCGAAATCAAAATCATGAAGCCACAACGCCCTTCCGCCGTCAAGCCCGGTCCAGGCAGTTCTGATCCGGAGGCTGGTGGCCAACGCCCCAAAGACAGACATGAAACACACAAAACAAAGACAAACAATTCAATTAATTGCATACATTTGACTATTTTGTTTCATGTTTCACCCCGAGACGGCCGCCTGTTCTTTTGTTCATGTAGGCACAGGCGTTTGCCGACGCGTCAAAACTCCCTGAAGGTTTGTTCAGGTCCGTTCGGGGGCGCTCGGGGAGGCGCAGAAAATGGCTGAAGGTTTGTTCAGGTCGCATTCAGTCAAAAACCGCGGTTAGGAAAAGAGGACCATGCGGCGACCACTCTTGCTGGCGACCTTCCTGGGGCTGGCGTGCCTGCGGACCGGCTGCAAGTCCAACTCGACCAACGCCCCCGAGCCCTCCCCTTCCATCCAGGACTCGGGCGTGGTGGACGCAGGCCCACAGCCTGTCACCTGGAACCTTCAGGCGGCGCAGGTCCAGGTTCCGGAGGGCATGCGAGGCGCTCCGTTCGATGTGCCGCGCTCCCTGAACATCCCATCAGGCATGTCGGTGTCGGTCTGGGCGCGGGTGCCGGGCGCGCGTTTCATCGCCTTCTCTCCGGAGGGCACCCTGCTCGTCTCCGTGCCCGGCCAGAACAAGGTGATGCAGGTGCGCCCCCGTGCGGGCCAGGCCCCGGAGGTGACGCAGTGGGCGGGAGGACTGGGCCGGCCCCACGACATCGTCTTCCACGAGCGCGACGGGCAGGTGTGGGTCTTCCTATCGGAGAAGGACCGCGTCACGCGCTCGCGCTGGACGCCCGGCGAGACGACGCGCGGCACGGTGGAGACCGTCGTCACGGGACTGCCGGACGCGTCCCTCCCGGAGCTGCACGGCGCCTACGGCCACGAGCTCAAGAACCTGGCGGTGGACTCGCGGCACCGCGTGTACGTGGCCATCGCGTCCACCTGCAACGTGTGCCTGAGCGACACCACCAGCGACCCGCTGCGCGGCGCCATCTACCGGTGGGACTGGAGCGGCGGCTCACGCGAGCTGTTCGCCCGGGGCCTGCGCAACGCGGAGGGGCTGGCGTGGGAGCCGGGCACCGACACGCTGTGGGTGGCGGTCAACAACCGCGACAACACGCCCTACCCGTTCCACATACCAGCCCACGGAGGAGGTGGACCTCGTCACGGGCTTCAAGAACCCGGACCTGAGCGTGTGGGGCCGGCCGGTGGACGTGGCCCTGGCCCCGGGTGGTGGCTTCATCGTCAGCGACGACCAGGCCGGAGCGCTCTACCGCATCGCCCCCACCGCCTGGCCGTAGCTCAGCGCGACTCGCCGCGCGCCAGCTTCTCCACGTAGTCCGCGGGCAGCCCGGCGCTCTTCGCGCCGCGCACCAGCGCCTCCACGAAGCGTGGGCTCACCGGCCCGTCCGACGACGCGCGGCGCGGGTTGGTCACGAACGCGGTGGCCTCCACCTCCTGGCCGTCCACGAGCACGCGCACCGTGCGCTCCACGCACATGCTGGTGACGAAGCCCTCCTTGTGCTGGACGATGGGCCAGTCCTTGCCGGGGATCTCGAAGAGCCGGCCGTACACGCGCGCTCCCGGCGCGTCCGTCAGGCCCGCCACCCGGCCGCCCCACCAGCGCGACGGGAAGTCGTAGACGAGGTCCACGTCCAGCGCCTCGGCGAGCCGGCCCTCTGGCAGCTCGAAGAAGCCGTAGCTGTGCTGCTGCTTCCACTCGTCGAAGGCGGCCCGGTCCAGGATGGTCGAGTACGCGAAGTAGCGCCGGGGCGAGTTCGCGTCCGCCTGCTCGCGCGCCTTCATCACCTGGTCGTAGTGCGAATCCATTGTGTGTCCTCCCGCCTTTACCGCTCGCCCTTGCGCGACAGGGCGCCGTCGCGGAACGCGCCCAGCACCCCGCCCACGTCCAGGCGCGACGTCTTGATGAACAGCCGCAGCGCGCGCTCCACGTGGTCGGCCAGCACGGCCATGCGCTCCAGCCGCCGCAGCTTCTCCGTCTGCACGCCGCCGGCGCCCTCCGCCAGCCGGCGCGCCTCGGACAGGTCCGCGCGGATGCGGGTGACGAAGGCCGCCTCGCGCTCCTCCACCACGTGCGTCACCATCCGCACCAGGTCCGTCTCCGCCGAGTAGCGCCACACCGTGTCCTGCGGCACGCGCACCCGCTGGACGACGCCCCAGTGCTCCAGGTCGCGCAGCAGCATGGACACGCCGCCCTTGGACAGGTCCAGCTCGCGCTCAATCTCACCGGCCGTCAGGGGCTCACCGCGCAGGTAGAGCAGGCCCCACACCCGGCCCTGGTTGCGCTTGAAGCCCCAGAACTCGATGACGTTGCCCACCGCCTCCACCGCGATGGCTTCCCATGGCGCCAGCCGGCCATTCTGCGGCGGCGCGACGGTCTTCTGGCTCCCGGGATCCCCCCCCGTCCACAGGTAGCCTTTCATGCAGCGCGCCCCTTCACCTGCTGCGCGATGCCCTCCGACAGCCGGTGCGCCCAGCTCATCAGCTCCGCGCCCGCGGCGTCATTCGCGAAGGGCCCCAGCTTGTCGAGCGCCGCTTCGATTTCGACGTTCATCATCTCCATGGACGCCTCCACCGCGCCGGTGGCCTCGATGGCGGCGCCAATCTCCCGGGTGCGCTCCGGGGTGATGACGGAGAACGCCCACGCGTCCTTGAGCTTGCGGCGCAGGGACTCGTCCCGCGACACCGCCAGCAGGATGGGCAAGGACGGCGTGCGCGAGTGCACGTCCGCGTACCGGGGCTTGCCCACGTCCGTGCCCAGGATGTCGCGGATGTCGTCGGCGATCTGGAACGCCACGCCCAGGTGCCGCCCGAAGGCGTCGAAGCGCGCCTGCGCCTCCGGCTGCTCCCCCAGCGTCGCCGCGGCCTTGCCGCACCAGCCGAACAGCGAACCCGTCTTGCCCTCGGCGATGTAGCGCAGCCGCGTGAGCGGCAGGTTCATGTCGCCGCGCGCCTCCACCTCCGCGATGGCCGCGCGGGTCATCTCCGTGACGATGGCCAGGCCGCTCTGCACCAGGCGCGCGTCCAAGAGGGACAGCCGCGACAGCGCCGTGGACAGGATGAGGTCGCCGCTCATCACCGCGACGATGTTGCCCCAGCGCGCGTTCACCGTCGGGCGGCCCCGGCGGAACATGCCCGCGTCCACCACGTCGTCATGCAGCAGGCTGGCCGAGTGGATCATCTCCGCCGCCACACCCACATCCACCAGCCGGCCGGCCGGCACCCCCACCACACCCCCGAACAGGCGGACGAGCATGGGGCGGGCCCGCTTGCCTCCGGCCCCCAGGCACAGGTGGCGCGCCGCATCCATCAGCGTATCGCCCTTCACGTCCGGCCCGACGTCGCCATCCGCGAGCAATTCGGTCAGACGCTGCTCCACCTGCCCCAAAAACTCCGTCAGCTCGTGAGCGACATCCATGTGCGCGGTCTCCTCCCGGGCCGTTCATATAGTTCAAGACCGCGTGAACTGCACCTGAATCCCTCCTGCCCACCAAGCGGGCGGACAGTCAGTGGAAAGCGACGAATAAGGCCGGTTGGTGTCCGGCCGGGCCCGGAGGACTCCTTGGAGGTCCGATTGAGAGGGAATGCGCGGCCATGGGAAACGAATCCCAGTGTCCGCCGCCCTCCGTCGCCGCCTCGTCCAGAGCTTCGCTTCCCTCGCCACCGGCGTCCCCCTCTTCCGCCCTGGCGCCTCGCTGCCCGGCTCGTCCGCGCCCCTCCTGGGGGCCCCTCCGCCCCCGGACGGCCACCGGGGCCCACCCCTGCACCGGCGCCTCCGCGCGTCGCTGAAGGTGTCCACCGTGGAGGGCATGTTCGCGGAGGTGTTCACCGCGTGCGCGGGTCCTACCGTGCTCACCGCGTGGGCCATCGCGCTGAAGCTGGGGCCCTTCCTGGTGGGCGTGATGACGGCGCTGCCGTTCTTCGCGCAGTTCGTGCAGTTCCCCGCCGCGTGGCTCACCCTCTGCTTCGGTCACCGGCGGGTGGCGCTGACGGCGGTGTGCCTGTCCCGCCTGGCCCTGCTGCCCATGGCGCTGTTGCCGTGGCTGGGCCTGTCCCTGGAGGGGCAGCAGCACCTGCTGCTCGCCGTGGCCGGGGCGTCCGCGGTGCTGGCGGTGGTGGGCAACAACGCGTGGGTGGCGTGGATGGGGGAGCTCGTCCCCGGCGCCGTGCGGGGCCGCTTCTTCGGCAAGCGCACCGCGCTCACCACGCTGATGGGCACCGGCGCGTCGCTCACCGCGGGCCTGCTGATGGACCGGCTGAAGGGGCTGGACGGGGTGGGGCTGGCGCTGCCCATGCTGGCGCTCGCCGCCTGCGTCATGGGCGTCGTCACCACGCTGATGATGGCCGCGCAGCATGACCCGGCGCCCCCGGGCACCGCGCCGAAGCTGGAGCTCAAGGCGGCGCTCCTGCCCTGGAAGGACGACGGCGCCCGGCGGGTGCTCCTGTACCAGGTGGCGTGGAACGCGGCGGTGGGCGTGTCCGCGCCCTTCTTCGCGCTGCACAGCCTGCAGAACCTCAAGATGACCTTCGTCATCATGGCCCTGCACGCGGCGGCGGTGGCGGGGGTGCGCGTGCTGACGGCGCCCCTGTGGGGCCGCGCCATCGACAGGCTGGGCGCGCAGCCGGTGCTGATGCTCTGCTCGCTGGGCATCAGCGCCATCCCCATGCTCTGGCTCCTGCCCTCCGCGGGGACGCTCTGGCCGCTCTTGTTCGACGTGCTCCTGGCGGGCGCGCTGTGGAGCGGCCACGGCCTGGCCATCTTCGCGCTGCCCCTCACGGTGGCGCCTCGCCACGGCCGGCCCTTCTACCTGGCGGCGTTCGCCACCGCGGGAGGCATGGCCTACGCGGCGGCGGCGGCCCTGGGCGGGGCGCTGGCGGCGCGCGTGCCCCAGCAGTTCATGCTGGGTGGCCACCTCTGGGTGAACCTGCACGTGCTCTTCGTCGTGTCGTCGGTGGCCCGGCTGGGGGCCGCCTTCCTCGCGGCCCGGGTGAACGAACCCGGCGCCGCCACCACGCGCACCGTGGCCCAGGTGGTGGAGCGGTTCCTGCCCCGCCTCCGCCCGGCTACAGCCGGTAGTCGCGCACCATCGCCGCCACGCGCTCCGACAGGAGCTTGAGCGACACGGCGGACTCACTGGTGGTGGCGATGCGCTTCACCGTGTCGCCCATCACCGTGTTGAGCTCGTTCACGGCGGTGAAGATCTGCTCGATGCCGGTGGCCTGCTGGTTCACCGTCTGCGAAATCTGACGGGCGGACACCACGCTGTCCCGCACGATGGAGGACAGCTGGCGCAGCGTGTCCCCGGACGTGCGCACCTGGGCCAGGCCCGCCTCCATGCGCTGCGTGCCCGCGGCCGTGATCTCCACCGTGGCGAAGATGGCGGCGCTGATGTCCGCCAGGATGCCGCGCACCTGGTTCGTCGCGCGGATGGACTGGTCGGCCAGGCCGCGGATCTCCCGGGCCACCACCGCGAAGCCCTTGCCGTGCTCCCCGGAGCGCGCCGCCTCGATGGCCGCGTTCACCGCGAGCAGGTGGGACTGGTCCGCCAGGTCCTTCACCGTCTCCGTGATGCCGGAGATCTGCTCGGTGCGCTCGCCCAGGGCCATGATGCGCTCGGCGATCTGCTCCACCTGCGCGCGCAGCGCCACCATCCCCTCGATGCTCTCGGTGATGGCGATCTCGCCCGTCTTGCCCAGCACCTCCGCGCGCTCCGCCACGTCGATGACCGTCTCCGCCGCGCGCGACGCCACCACCGACGTCTGGCGGATCTCCTGCGCCGTCACCTGCGTCTCCTGCAGCGCGGCGGCGTGGCGGGACACCATCTCGTTCTGCCGGCCCGCGGAGTCGTTCAGATGGTCCACCGAGCCGCGCAGCAGGTCCGACGAGCCCTGCAGCTGCTGCAAGAGGTCCTTCACCTTGGACACCATCAAGGAGAAGGCCTTCGACAGCTGCGCCACCTCGTCCGAGCCCTCCACGCGCACCGTCTCGCGCAGGTCGCCGTGCTCCGCGATGCGCTGGGCCGCCTCCGTCAGCTGCACCAGCGGCGCCGCCACCCGGCGCGCCAGCACGATGCCCACGACGACGAAGAGCGCGAGCGCCAGCACCATCACCACGCTCACCCCGGTGGTGATGGCCCGCACCTGCGCGCGCGCCGACGTGCGGTTGAAGCCCACGTGCACGGTGCCCGCCCCGTTCGCGAAGCGCGAGCTCACGTCCAAGAGCTCCGCGTCCCGCACGTAGAACGTCGCCTCACCCTGCGCGCGGCCCAGCCGGTCGCGCAGCTCCCGCATCGACGCGGCGTACTCGCCCGCCACCGCGCGCATCTGCCCCGTCCCGTCGAAGACGGCCACGTAGGCCACCTGGTGGTGGCGCACCGCCTGCTCCAGCACCGCCTGGAGCGCCTCCGTCTGGCCGCCGGGCATCGCCGCGGGCAGCGTGGCCGCCAGCGCCGCGGGCAGCGCACCTCCCACGTCCCGGCCCTGCGCCTCGAAGGCGGAGCTGACGCGCGGGATGAGGTAGCCGAAGAAGAGGACCGTGAAGAACAGCGCCACCAACAGCGGCGCCAGCGTGAGCTTCTGGGAAAGGGAGAGTCGCATCCGGGAGCGGCGCCAAATCCAGAGGAGGTCTGGGAAACGAAGCCCCCCTGGACCATCCAGTGAGGTGCCGCATTGTGGACATCCCAGAGGAGCCGGCGCAATGGCTGCGCGCATTCCAGCCCGTGAAAGTCAGACACCGCGCCCTGGGTAGCGACGAACCCGGGGCGCGGGCGTCATCCCGGCCGCGTCAGCCGGCCTTGCGGTTGTTGGACGGCGCGCTCTCGTCCCACTTCTCCATCAGGGTGTTGGACGGGAGGGTCTCATCCAGCAGCTTGCGCGCGGCCTCGGCGCCGGTGACGGGCAGGCCCTTGCGGTCAATCAGGCCCAGCTGAACGAGCACGGCGGCCTGATCCCAGTAGATGTGCTCGTGGTAGAGCTTGTCGCCGCGGAAGTTCACCACCGCCACGAAGGCCGCCTCCACGTACTTCCCTGTGGGCGGGATGCCCGGGAGCATCCAGTCCATCTCGATGTCGTGGGTGAAGCTGAAGATGAACTCGTCCACCACGCGGTCCGCGCCCACGGTGCGCGACAGCAGGGTCATCTTCGTGTCCTTGGGGTTGGCGTGCACGAAGTGGTTCTCGTAGAAGCGGTGCAGGTACTCCGCGCCCACGCCACCCGTCATCACCGGCACGCTGTTGACGTACGGGTGCGCCACCATGGTCTTCATGGTCGCGTCCGCGTCCCGGGCGGCGAACTCCAGCTCCGTGTGCTTGTCCCACAGCGCGGCCAGGTCGTAGCGCGGCCCCATCACGCGCTTGAGCAGCGCGAGGGTGCGCGTGTGCGCCGTCATCATCGAGGGCCGGTGCCAGGCCGGCGACCCCTCGCGGAAGAAGCCGTGGCGCACGCCCTGGTACACGTACAGCTCCACGTCGACGCTCACGTGCTGCTTCACCCGCGCCACCGCGGCCGGAGACACGAAGCCGTCCCACTCCGCGAAGTGGAGCACCATGGGGGCCGCGTTCTCACCGCCCTGCGCGAGCACGTCCTCCATGCCCGGCGCGCAGTAGGCCACCGCGCAGTCCACGTGCGCGTGCGCCGCCAGCTGCGCGGCCAGCGTCCCGCCCAGCCCGTAGCCCAGCGCGCCGACCTGCTTCTTTCCCCGGAGACCCACCACCTCCGGAAGCGAGCGCGCCCAGGCCACCACCGGCTTCAGGTCCACCTCCTCCGGCTCCCCTCGTGAGGCGAGGTCGGGCACCACCACCACGTAGCCCTCTTCACTGAAACGCTCGGCCATCAGCTTCAGGTGGGCGTTTCCCTCGAACGCCTCCACCATCAGCAGCAGCAGGGCCGGACCCGTTCCAGAGGCGGGGCGTCGCACCCACGCACGAATCGGGTCGCTTCCTTCCACGGGAATCCACGTCGAGTTGTCGTTCATTTGTCGCGCACCCTCCCCAAAGCGGACACATTTTACGTCCGGACGGACTGCCTCCCGGACGTCTGGCATTGTAGCAAACCCTCCACACACTTGCCTCATCTTATGAGAGGTTTTGATGTGGATGGATTGTTGTATGCCTTTTATGTGGAGTAATCAGCCACCACTGCAATGCACTGTCCGTGACGCGAACGGCCTTGTGTCTCACGCCGTCATCGGCGTGGAGACGCCCGCGCACGCGGAGTGCGCGCGTGTCTCAACCAAAGCCTGACGCGGAAGACAGAGAGAGAAGATCGTACCGACGTCCGGGGTCGATTCCACCCGGAGGGTGCCGCCGTGGGTCTCCACGATGCTACGCGCGATGTAGAGCCCCAGGCCCAGGCTCTCGCGCTGGCCCGGGCCGTCGCCTCGGCGGAAGGGCTGGAAGAGCGTGGGCAGGAGGTGCGCGGGGATGGGAGTCCCGGCGTTCTGGACCTCCAGATGGACGGTGTCCGCGCCCTGTTCATAAGTGCGCAGACGCACGGGGGTGTCTCGCGGGCTGTACTTGAGCGCGTTGTCCAGGAGGTTGGCCACCACCTGCGCCAGCCGGTCCAGGTCCCACACACCCGGGAGGCTGTCGCGGGCGAAGTCACACTGGATGGAGCGCTCCGGTTTCGCCGCGCGCAGCTCGTCCACGAGCTTGCGGCACAGCTCGTTGAGGTCGCCCGCGCCCGGCACCACCGGGATGCCTCCGCCCACGCGCGCGCGGGTGAAGTCCAGCAGCTGATCCACGATGCGCTGGATGCGCTCGCCGCCCCGGGCCACGCGCTCGAAGGCCTTGCGCTGGGCGTCCGGCAGCAGCTCGCGCGACAGCTCGATGTTGGCCGTGGTGAGGATGGCCGCGAGCGGCGTGCGGATGTCGTGCCCCACGATTCCCACCAGCTGCTGCTCGAGCTCCGTCGCGCGCTGCAGCTCCTCCTCCACGCGCCGGCGCTCCGCCAGCTCCAGCGCCTGCTGCCGCAGCTTCTCTCCGCGCAGGTACAGCTCCACGAACACGGCCACCTTGGCGCGCAGGATGTCCGGGTCCACGGGCTTGAGCAGGTAGTCCACCGCGCCGTATTCGTAGCCGCGCGTGACGTAGGCGGCCTCGCGGCTGAGCGCGGTGATGAAGAGGATGGGCAGGTGCTTCGTGCGCTCGCGGGTGCGCACCAGGCGCGCCGTCTCCAGGCCGTCCAGCCCCGGCATCCGCACGTCCATCAGCACGCACGCGTACTCGTCCAACAGCAGCGCCTTCAGCGCCTCGTCGCCAGAGCACACCGACACCACCTGCTGGCCGAGCGGCTCCAGGATGGCCTCCAGGGCGAGCAGGTTCGCCGGCGTGTCGTCCACCAGGAGGATGCGCGCGCGAGGCGTCTCGGGCGATTCATTGGCGCGGCGGTGGGACAGGCCGGAGACGGCGGTGAGCACGGGCGTCCTGGGAACGGAAGGCGTCAAGGAGGCGTTCACTCGGGCGTTTGGGGTGGAGCGGCTCAGCGGGCCAGCACGAAGCCAGCGCCACGTGGGTCCGACGGATGTCGAGCGCCCGCTTCCAACACGGCCTCTTCGTCACCTTGTTCCCTGCACCTGTATTCAAAAGCCACAGCAAGACAGGAATTCGTAATCAAAACTGACCCGTTGCAATTCCTGTCAGGGGCGTAGACTCCGCGCACATGACGCTCCCGGCTCTTCACACCCTCCTGCTCGGTCCCACTGACTTGCGCGCGCTCGTGGAAGGCGTGGGTCTGGACGTCCTGATGGACGAGCTCATCCAGGCGCTCACCGTGGCGCTGCGGGAGCTGGACGAATCCGTCCTGCAGATCCCCAAGCGGGAGGGCTTCCAGGTGACGGGCGGCTCGCGGCCCTCCGGGACGATGGGCTGGATGCCCGCCCTGCGGCGCGGGGACAGCCTGACCGTGAGGGTGTCCGCCTCCCTCCCCAGCAACCGGGGAGACTCCGGGCTGCCCACCCTGGTCGCGTCCCACAGCGTCCATGACGTGAAGACGGGCCACCTGGTGGCGGTGATGGACGGCGTGTTCGCCACGGCGCTGCGCACCGGCGCGGCGTCGGCGGTGGCCAGCCGCTATCTGGCGCATCCGGACAGCCGGGTGCTGGGGCTGGTGGGCTGTGGCGCGCAGGCCGTGTCTCAGTTGCATGCGCTCAGCCGCGTGTTCCGGTTGGAGCAGGTGCTGGTGCACGACATCGATCCGGACGCGGCGCGCTCCTTCGTGCGGCGCGTGGCGTTCCTGGGGTTGGACGTGCGGCCCACGCTGCTGCCGGACCTGGAGACGCGTTCGGACATCCTCTGCACCGCGACCACCGTCGCTCCGGGCGCCGGGGCCGTCATCTCCGGCCACGCGCTCCAGCCGCACGCGCACGTCAACGCGGTGGGCTCGGACCAGCCGGGCAAGGCGGAGCTGCCGCTGGCGCTCTTGCGACGCAGCCTTGTCGTGCCGGACTTTCCCGCGCAGGCGCGCCTGGAGGGCGAGTGTCAGCAGCTCCACCCGGACCAGATTGGCCCGGACCTGGCCACGGTGGTGCAGCAGCCGGAGGAGTTCGAGGGCTGGCGCGAGCGCAACACGGTGTTCGACTCCACCGGCCACGCGCTGGAGGACCACGTGGTGACGCGCCTGCTGTTGGACCACGCGCGGCGCATGGGCCTGGGCACCCTGGTGGCGCTGGAGGCGCTGGGTGGGGACCCGTTGGATCCGTACTCGCAGGTGCGGCCGGACGTGGCCGGACGCGCCGAGTCGCCGCGCCGCGCCGCCGGCAGCTGACAGGCCCGGGGACAAACGCGGACAGCCCCGCCCCGATGCCCGGCCTCCACGCCGGACGTCGGGGCGGTTTCGTTTCACTCCCGGCACACAACTTCCAGCACACGCCGCCGATAATCGCGAAAGCAGCAGCTATCCACTATTCCTGGAATCGTACACCATGACCGTCCGAGCCCCGACCACCCGCGCCACCGCCAACGCGCCCGCGAGCACCGCCGCCACGGCCCCCCGCACCGCCGCTCCCGCGCGCGCGGCGGCCGCGTCCACGGCCCTCACGGCGCCGCCGGCCGGCCTGGGCAAGGGTGACTCCGGTGCGAAGGTGAAGCAGCTGCAGCAGGGGCTGGTGAAGCTGGGCTACATGACCCAGGCGCAGATGAACACGGGCACCGGCTCCTTCGGGCCGGCGACCGAAGCGGCGGTGAAGAAGTTCCAGGCGGACAACAAGATCTCCGCCACCGGCTACTACGGGACGCAGACGGCGGCGGCGCTGGCGAAGGCGCTCAAGACGACGACGCCTCCGCCCACGGAGCCCGGGAAGTTCACCAAGCCCGCGGTCATCAGCGCGCCCTCGCCCAACAGCGACTCGCGCAACGGCGCGGACATCGACACCATCGTGCTGCACCACACCGGCACCAACAACGGCTCCGGGGACCTGTCGTGGATGCGCAACAAGGACAGCAAGGTGTCCGCGCACTACATGCTGGACCGCGATGGGAAGATCTACCAGCTGGTCGGCGACACCAAGCGCGCGTGGCACGCGGGCAAGGGGGAGCTGCACGGCGTGCCCACGGACGTGAACGCGCGCTCCATCGGCATCGAGATCGTCAACGACGGCAGCGGCAAGACGGCCTTCACCGACGCGCAGTACAAGGCGCTGACGCAGCTCGTGGGCTACCTGAAGCAGGAGCACGACGTGCCCGCGAAGAACATCGTCGGGCACAAGGACGTGGCCGTGCCCAAGGGCCGCAAGGACGACCCGGCGGCCAACTTCGACTGGTCCCGGCTGCGCAAGGGCATTGGCGGCTGAGCAGCGCTCCTCGCGCCGCCCGCCCTGCCCTCACGGCGTGTGCACTTCCACTGGAGCGTGATAGAAGACCGCTCCAGTGCTCCGACTCTGGCTCTTCATCTGCCTGATGCTGCTCGCTCCCATCGGGGGCGGGCTCGCGCATGCCTTCGGGCCGGCGCAGCAGGCGGAGACGTGCCTCACGGGCTGCGCGGATGACGACGCGCAGGGCCAGTGCGCCCCCACCTGCGTGGACTGCGCCTGCTGCACGCACTCGAGGCCCCTGGCCGTCGCCGTGCCGTTGCCGGGCCTCATGGGCTCCCTGTTCCGGGAGCCCCCCATCACGCCCGAAGCCCTGGAGCCGTCCTCCGCCGAAGCGGATGACATCCTGCACGTCCCCATAGTTCCTCTCGCTTAAGGCCCGCGTCCGCCGTCGTTCGCACGCGCCCGCCACCGGTGTGCCCGGCCTCCTGCCCGGGTGCATGGGTGCGCGCGGCCGCCTTCCGAAGAGGTCTTCTTCCGTGTCCATCCGTTCCGCGACGGCCGCCCTCGGGTTGGCCGCCGTCCTGCTCTGGCCGCGCCCCGGTGGCGCGGACCCATCCCGCATCACCCTCCAGGACGTCTTCGCCCTGGCGCGCGAGCACGCCCCGGCGCTGGTCGAGGCCCGGGCCCGCGTGCGCGCCGCCCAGGGGCCCCTGGCGAGCGCCGCGCCGCTCTTGCGCGAGAACCCCCAGCTCGACGTCCAGGTGGGCCCGCGCCGGCTCCCCAATGGCGACTACGGCCTGGATCTCGCGTTGGGCCTGTCGCAGCCCTTGGAGTTGGGCGGCAAGCAGGGCCTGCGGCGCGAGGCGGCGCGCGCGGGCCTGTCCATGGAGGAGGCCCGCCTGCGCGACGCGGAGCGGCTCCTGCTGGGGGACGTGGCCGCCGCCTACCTGCGCCTCCTGCATGCCGGGGAGCGGAAGAAGCTGGTGGACGCCGCGGCGGAAGCGGCGGCGCGCACCGTCCAGGCCACGGAGCGGCGCTACGCGGCCGGTGACGTTCCGGCCGTGGACGTGAACGTGGCGAAGGTGGCGCACGCCCGGGCCCGCGCCGAGCTCCAGGTCGCGGCCGGCGAAATCCACGCGCTGCGGGAGGAGCTGGAGGTGCGCGTGGGCTCCCGCGCGAGGCCCATGGTCACCTACGACGATGATCTGCGGTCGCTCGCGAGGGCGCCCGTCCGCGAGGTGCCGGACGGCGCCGGAGCGCGCGCGGACCTGGTGGCCCTGGCGCAGGAGCAGGTCCAGGCGAAGGCCGCCGCGACGCTGGGCCGGCGCCAGGTGCTGCCGGACGTGACGGTGGGCGCGCGCTACCAGAAGGAGGCGGACGAGACGGTGTTCCTGGGAACGCTCAGCGTGCCCCTGCCCCTCTTCGCCCGAGGCCAGGAAGCGCGCCTCGTGGGCGAAGCGGATGCAGCCCGCGCCGAACAGGAGCTCGCCGCCGCGCGCACCGTCGTGCCCGCCCAGGTCCAGGCCGCGAGATTCCGCTACCGCGCGAGCCTTGGCGCACTCGGGGTCCTGGAGGAGGTGCTGCCGCTCCTGGACGACAACGAGGCGCTGGCGCAGCGCTCCTATGACGCCGGGGAGATGGACCTCGCGGCCTTCCTCCTCGTCCGTCGCGACACGTTGGAGGCGCGGGCCGCGTGGCTCGAGGGCCTGCTGCGATTGGCCCTCGCCCGGGTACAGCTCGAAGTGGAAACCGGAGTCCTGCCATGAAGCCCACCCTGATGCTGCTGTCCGTCCTCGTGGGCCTCACCGCCTGCAAGTCCTCCAAGGTGGAACACGGCGACGCGCACGAAGACGGGCACGGCGAGGCAGCCGAGGAGAAGCTGCACGTCGAGTCCGGGGACGTCATCCACGTGCACGTCCCCCAGGAGATGCTCCGCGACCTGCGCGTCACCACCGCGAAGGTGGAGGCCCGCCCGGGTGGTGAGAGCGTCACCGCGCTGGGCGAGCTGACCTTCAGCGAGGACGCCTACGCGGAGGTGTCCTCGCCGGTCTCCGCGCGTGTGGCCTCCGTCGCCGTGACGACGGGCCAGGCCGTGAAGCAGGGCCAGCGGCTGGCGGAGCTCCAAAGTCCGGAGCTGGGCCGCGCCCGCGCGAACCTCCAGGCCACCCAGGCCCGCGCCACCGCCGCCCGGCAGGCCGCGGACCGCAAGCGCACGCTGGCCGACGAGCGCATCGTCGCGCGCAAGGACGTGCAGGCCGCTGAAGCGGACGCCGCCGCCGCGGAGGCGGAGGTCGCCGCCGCGAAGGCCGCGCTCACGGCGTTGGGCGCGGCCGGGGGTGACGGCACGTCCGGCTTCGTGCTCAAGGCGCCCATCGACGGCACCGTCGTGGAGCGCACCGCACGGCTGGGGCAGATGGCGGATCCCTCGCAGCCGCTCTTCCGCGTCGGTGACCTGTCGTCGCTGTGGCTCATCGTCCACGCGTTCGAACGGGACGCCGTGCGCCTGATGCCCGGCGCGGACGCGCGCGTCACCTTCGCCGCGTTCCCGGGCCAGGAGTTCACCGCGAAGGTGGGCCACGTGGGGCAGCGGGTGGATCCCCACAGCCGCACCATCCCCGTGCGCCTGGAGCTGGACAACGGCAAGGGGCTCCTGCGGCCGGGCATGTCCGCGTCCGCGTCCATCCCGCTGGGGGATCCAGGCGCCACGCTCACGGCCGTGCCCGCGGCGGCGCTCCAGCGGCTGGAGAACGGCTGGGTGGTGTTCCTGCCCACGCCGGAGGCCGGCGTCTTCGAGCAGCGCGAGGTGGGCCGGGGCCGCAGCCTGGGCACGCAGGTGGAGGTCCTGAAGGGGCTTTCCGTGGGCGACGAGGTAGTGGTGGACGGCGCGTTCCTGCTCAAGGCCGAGGTGGAGAAGTCCCAGGGCGGAGGTGACGAGCATGGGCACTGATCCGCGCACGACGCTGCCGGGGCGCATCCTCCGCGCTTCCTTCTCACGGCCCGGGCTGACGGTGCTCGTCGTCCTGGCGCTGGCGGCCTTCGGCACGATGGCGCTCCGCAACCTGCGCCAGGACGTGTTCCCGGATCTGTCCGCGCCCATCTTCAACGTCATCGTGCAGAACCCGGCCATGGGCGCCGAGGAGCTGGAGACGGCGGTGGCCATCCCCATGGAGGTGGCGCTGGCGGGACTGCCCGAGGTGCGCCGCATCCGCTCCACCTCGCAGCTGGGCGTCACGCAGGTGACGGTGGAGTTCGAACCGGACGCGGACTACTTCCGCAGCCGCCAGTACGTGGCGGAGCGCGTGGCGCAGGCGGCGGGCGAGCTGCCGCCCGGCACCGACACGCCGCTCGTGTCCAGCCTCACCGGCCGGCTCAATGAAGTCTTCGAGTTCACGTTGGAGGCGGAGCCCGGCAGCGCGGACCTGATGGCGCTGCGCGACCTGGCGGAGTTCGACATCAAGAACCGGCTGCTCGCGGTGCCCGGCGTCGCGGGTGTGGAGCGGCTGGGCGGCTACCTGCGCCAGTTCCAGGTGCTGCTGGATCCGGATCAACTGGTGGCGCGAGGCATCACCCTGGACGAGGTGCAGCACGGCCTGGAGGGCGCCAGCGTCAACGCGTCCGGAGGCTTCGTCACGCAGGGCCCCATGGAGTGGGCCGTGCGCGCCGTGGGCCGGGCGGAGTCGGTGGAGGACCTGAACAACACCGTGGTCGCGCTTCGGGACGGGACGCCCGTGCTGCTGGGAGACGTGGCGGACGTGCGCGAGGCCCCCGCGCCGCGCCGGGGCATGGCGCACCGGCTGGAGGGCGAGGTGGTGAGCTGCCGCGTGAGCAAGCAGTTCGGCGCGGACACCGTGCGGGTGGCCGAGGGCGTGCGCGCGGCCATCGACGAGCTGCGACGCTCGCTGCCGCCGGGCGTGCGGCTTCGCGTCGTCTACGACCAATCAGAGCTGGTGGGCTCCGCGCTGGGAGGCGTGGGCCGGGCCATCCTGCTGGGCGCGTTCCTGGTGGTGGGCGTGCTCTTCCTGCTGCTGGGGGACTGGCGCGCGGCGCTCATCGTCACGCTCACCCTGCCCTTGTCGCTGGCGCTGGCGGGACTGCTGCTCAAGGCGGCGGGCATCGGGTTGAACACGATGACGCTGGGAGGGCTGGCCATCGCGGTGGGCCTGCTGGTGGACGCGGCCATCATCGTCGTGGAGAACATCATCCACGACCTGCGCGAGGGCAAGGGGCGCCGCCCGGTGCGCGACGAGGCGCTGGCGGCGGCGATGGAGGTGGGCCGCCCCATCGCCTTCGCCACGCTCATCGTCGTCTCGGTGTTCATCCCGCTCTTCGCGATGACGGGCATCGAGGGCCGCATGTACCAGCCGCTCGCGGCGGCGGTGGTGGCGTGCCTGGCCGCGTCGCTCGCGCTGGCGCTCACGCTGGTGCCGGTGGTGTCAGGGCTGCTCTTGCGCGCGCCTCGCGAGGACTCGCCGGAGGACGTGTGGCTCATCCGCAAGGTGAAGGTCGCGTACGCGCCGCTCCTGGACAAGTGCATGCGCCACGCGGGCCTGGTGCGCGTGGTGGCGCTGGCCATCACCGTGCCCGCGCTGGGCCTGGCCTTCATGGTGGGCAGCGACTTCATGCCCCGGCTGGACGAGGGCGCGTTCCTGCTCCAGACGGTGCTGCCGCCGGAGGCGTCACTGGAGGAGGTGGATCGCCTCAACCACCGCGTGGAGGACGTGCTGCGCGAGTTCCCGGAGGTGGAGGACGTGGTGCGCCGCACCGGCCGCGCCGAGCGCACCGAGGACCCGATGCCCCACACCCTGTCCGACGTGCTGGTGGTCCTCAAGAAGGACACGCTCGGGGACCGCGAGGCGCTGGAGTCGCGGATGCGCGAGGCGGTGCAGAAGGTGCCCGGCGTGTCGGTGCTCTTCACCACGCCGCTGGGGATGCGCATCGACGAGGGGCTGGGAGGCAGCCCCGCGGACCTCTCCGTGCGCGTCTTCGGGCCGGACCTGGACACGCTTTCGGAGCTCGCGGAGCGCACGCGCGCGTTGATGTCGAAAGTGGATGGCGTGGAGGACCTGCGGGTGGAGCGGCTGAGCGGCCTGCCGCAGCTGCGCATCGCGGTGAACCGCGCGGCGGTGGCCCGCGTGGGACTGACGCCCGGGGACGTCATCCGGGCCGTCCGCGTGGGGCTCGTGGGTGAGGAGTCCACGCAGATCCTGCGGGGCCAGCGCCGCTACGACCTGGTGCTCCGGCTGGCGGATCACCGCCGGGGTGACGTGAACGCCATCCGCAACCTGCTGGTGGACGGGCACGACGGCACGCGCATCCCGCTGAGCCAGCTGGCCACCATCGAGGAGACCTCCGGCGCGGGGAGCGTGCGCCGCGAGGCCGGCAGCCGGCGCATCGCGGTGGAGGCGGGCGTGTCCGGCCGAGACCTGGGCAGCACGGCGGCGGAGGTGCGGGAGGTGCTGGCCACGCAGCTGAAGCTGCCCACGGGCTACTTCGTGGACGTGGGCGGCAAGGTGGAGAGCCAGGAGCGCGCGGCGCAGGCGCTGACCGTGGCCATCGCCCTGGCGCTGCTGGCGGTGTTCGTCCTGCTGTACCTCGCGCTGGACTCCGTTGCGGAGGCGCTGGTCATCCTGGCGACGCTGCCGGACGCGTTCGTGGGCGGCATCCTCGCGCTGCTGCTCGCGGGTGAGACGTGGAACGTGTCCAGCCTGGTGGGCCTCATCGGCCTGTTCGGCATCGCGGTGCAGAACGGCCTGGTGCTCGTGGCGCAGACGAAGGACCTGATGGGCCGGGGCAAGCCCTTCGCGGAGGCCGTGCGCGAGGCGAGCCTCGGCCGCGTACGGCCCAAGCTGATGACCGCGGGCACGGCGATCCTGGGGTTGCTGCCGCTGCTGGTGTTGCCGCTGCACGGGACGGAGATTGAACGTCCGCTCGCGGTGGTGATGGTGGGCGGGCTCGTCACGTCCACCCTCTTCACGCTGCTGGCCCTGCCCACGTTCTACGCGCTGGTGCACGGGTTCCAGGAGCGACTCGCGGCGCGCAGGGCCGCGCGAAAGGTCCCGGCATGAGCCTGTCACCGGAAGCGATGGACGCGCTGCTGCGCCATCACCATGCGTTCCTCGCGTTCCTCACGCCGCGCGTGGGAAGCCAGGAAGCAGCGCGCGAGGTGCTACAGGCCGCGTTCGTGAAGGGCATGGAACAGGGAGGCTCGCTGCGCGAGGAGCAGAGCGCGGTGGCCTGGTTCTACCGGCTCCTGCGCAACGCGCTGGTGGACCGCCACCGGCGGGGCCAGCGGGATGTCTCCACGCTGGAGTCCCTGGCCCACGAGCAGCCGCTGTCCTCCGAGGACGCCAACGGCCTGGAGGCGACGGTGTGCGGCTGCGTGGCGGGGCTCGCGGGGACGCTCAAGCCCGAGTACGCGGAGGCCGTGCGCCGGGTGGACCTGGAGGGGCTCACCGTGGCCACGTACGCGCAGGAGGCGGGCATCTCCGCCAACAACGCCGCCGTGCGCCTGCACCGCGCCCGGAAGGCCCTGGGCGAGCAGCTGGTGGAGCTGTGCGGCCATTGCTGCGCTCAGGGCTGCGTGGACTGCGACTGCGCGCCCGCGTGAAAAATCAGCTGTAAGAGCGCGCGGGGCCGGGCGTCAGCGTGGGGGAACGCAGTTGGAGGTCACCCATGGACGTCGCCACCTTCACCCGGCCGGCCCTGCCCGCCGCCACCCTCGCCTTCCTCCTCTTCGCCATGGTGTTGCCGTCGGTGCGCCTGCGCCGCCGCACGGGCCGCCCGGCGCTGGTGCTGCACCGCTCCGGCCCGCCGCTCCAGCGGGTCATCGGCGTGGGCATGGCGCTGTTCATGGGGGCCATCGTGCTTTGGAGCGCGGCGCACCTGGCCCTCGGTGAGCAGGCGTTGGGCGTGTGGCACGTCCCCGGCGCGCTCCGGTGGAGCGGCTGGGCCCTGGTGGCCGTGGGGTTCGTCTTCACCGTGCGGGCCCAGGTGGAGATGGGCGCGTCGTGGCGCATCGGCATCGACTCGGATCGGACGGAGCTGGTGACGGGAGGCCTCTTCGGCGTCGTGCGCAACCCCATCTTCAGCGGGATGCTCGTCGTGGTGACGGGCATGGCGCTCGCGACCCCGAGCGCGTGGACCGTGATGGGCTGGCTCGACTACGTGCTGCTGGTGTCGCTCCAGGTGCGGCTGGAGGAGGACCACCTGCTCCGCCTGCACGGCGACACCTATCAGCGCTACGCGGCGCGCGTGGGCCGCTTCATCCCCGGTGTGGGGCGGCTGGAAGCGGCCGGCCTGGGCGCCGCGCCGCGCATCACAGTGTGACGTTGGCGGTCACACCTCGCACGAAGCGCCCATGCGAGCGTGTTCCTTCGGACGCCGTCATTCCGTGGGGTTGCGATACATGACGCCGTGGCCCGGCCCTTGCTCGACAGGAGCCGGTGTCCTGGCTGCCGTACAGGCACATCCTTCTTCGAGGTCTCGTGTGCATTGGAAATCCCCCTGGCTCCTCGCGGTTCTGCTGCTCGGTGGCTGCGCGTCCATCCAGAAGGAGCGCGGCCACATGGAAGTGGCGGCGCTCGTGGAGGAGCGAACGGGCTTGAAGACGCGTTGGAACCAGGGGACGCCAGAGGACGCGCAGGTGCGGCAACACCTGGATGCCCTGCTGGCCGGCGACCTCACGTCGGACCGCGCGGTGGAGGTGGCGCTGCTCAACAACCCCGCGCTCCAGGCGACGTACGAGGAGCTGGGCGTGTCCCAGGCGGACATGGTGCAGGCCGGGCTGCTCACCAACCCGTCCTTCGACGGGAGCATCGGCTTCCCGCTGTCCTCGGACGGCATCACCGAGACCGAGTTCTCCATCGTCCAGAGCTTCGTGGACCTCTTCACGCTGCCCCTGCGCAAGCGTGTGGCGAAGGAGCAGTTCCAGGCGGACACGCTGCGCGTCGCGCACGAGGCGCTGGCCACCACGGCGGAGGTCCGCCAGGCGTTCACGGAGGTGCAGGCCCGGCAGCAGTTGGTCGCGCTGCGCCGCGAGGTGTTCCAGGCCGCGGACGCGGCGGCGGACCTTTCCAACCGGCAGCGCGCCGCGGGCAACATCACGGTGCTGGCCCTGGCCACCGAACAGGCCTCGCTGGAGCAGGCGCGGTTGGAGCTGGCCCAGGATGAGCTGGCGCTGGTCGAAGCGCGTGAACACCTCACCCGCCTGATGGGCCTGTACGGCGCGAGGGTCCAGTGGACGCTGGCGCAGAAGCTGCCGGAGGTCCCCGCCGCCGAGTCCTCGCTGGAGCGCCTGGAGACGCTGGCCATCGAGCAGCGGCTGGACATCGACGCGGCCCGCAAGCAGACGTCGCTGTTGTGGAACGCGCTGGAGCTGGCGCGCAGCACGCGCTTCTTCGGCCGCGTGGAGGTGGGTGTGCACACGCACCGCGACGCGAACGGGCCGCGGCTGCTGGGCCCCACGCTGTCGCTGGAGCTGCCCATCTTCGATCAACGCCAGGCACTCATCGCGAAGCTGGAGGCGCAGCACCGCCAGGGCGAGAACCGGCTGACGGAGCTGGCCGTCAACGCCCGCTCGGAGGTGCGCGCGGCGAGGGCGAAGCTGGTGACGCTGCGGAACATGGCGGAGCGCTACCAGAAGGTCGTGCTCCCGCTGCGCACCACCATCGTCGAAGAGTCTCAACGCCAGTACAACGCCATGCAGATCGGCCTTCCCGCCCTCCTCCTCGCGCGACGCGAACAGGTGGAAGCCTGGAGGGCGTACCTGGAGACGGTCCGCGACTACTGGATGGCGCGGGCCGACCTGGAGCGGCTCGTGGGCGGACGTCTGCCCACTGTCGCCGCGCCCGCCCCCACGCCCACTCCCACTCCTTCTCCCGAGCCCACCCATGAGCACCATGAATCCCACTGACGAAACCCAGGGCCCCTCCGAGGACACGCAATCCGAATCTCCCTCGCTCACGCGCCGCGGGCTGCTCGCGCGCACGGGCGCGACGCTGGCGACGGGCGCCCTGCTGATGCACGGCCGCGCCGCGCAGGCGCAATCCAGCGTGCCCGGCGCGAAGGGCCCGCGCGAAGCGTCCACGGCGGGCCACGGCTACCGTCCCGTCGTCGTGCCCAACGGCGCGAAGCTGCCGTGGAAGAACGTGGGCGGCGTGAAGGTGTTCCACCTGGTGGCCCAGGAGGTGGAGCACGAGTTCGCGCCCGGCCTCAAGGCCACGTGCTGGGGCTACAACGGCCACGTGCACGGCCCCACCATCGAGGTGGTGGAGGGCGACCGCGTGCGCTTCTACGTCACGAACCGGCTGCCCGCGTCCACGACGGTGCACTGGCACGGCGTCCTCCTCCCCAGCGGCATGGACGGCGTGGGGGGGCTGAACCAGAAGGCCATCGCGCCGGGAGAGACGTACCGCTACGAGTTCACGGTGCGTCAGTCGGGCACGTGCATGTATCACTCGCACCACGACGAGATGACGCAGATGGCCCTGGGCATGGTGGGCCTGTTCATCATCCACCCGCGCAAGCCGGTGGGCCCGCGAGTGGACCGCGACTTCGCCATCATGCTGCACGAGTGGCGCATCGACCCGGGGACGATGCGTCCGGACCCCAACGAGATGACGGACTTCAACATCCTGACGATGAACGCGAAGGCGTTCCCGGGAACGGAGCCGCTGGTGGTGCGCAAGGGCGAGCGGGTGCGGATCCGCTTCGGCAACCTGAGCGCGATGGACCACCACCCCATCCACCTGCACGGCTTCCAGTTCCGCATCACGGAGACGGACGGAGGCCGCATCCCGGAGAGCGCTCAGTTGCCGGAGACGACAGTGCTGGTGCCCACGGGGAGCACGCGCACCATCGAGTTCGTGGCGGATGAACCCGGGGACTGGGCCATGCACTGCCACATGACCCATCACGTGATGAACCAGATGGGCCACGGCCTGCCGAACATGGTCGGCGTGACACCCGGAAACCTGGACGCGAAGGTGCGCCCGTTGCTGCCCGGCTACATGACCATGGGACAGACGGGCATGGGGGACATGGCGGGCATGCACCACATGCCCATGCCCGCGAACTCCATCGCCATGGTCGGCGGCAAGGGCCCCTACGACGAGATCACCATGGGAGGCATGTTCACGATCCTCAAGGTGCGCGACCGGCTGGAGGGAGATGGCGATCCGGGTTGGTACACGCCGCCGTCGGGGACGCTGGCGCAGCTCGCCCACGCGGACGAGCTGCGCCGGGACGGCATCGACGTGGAGGCTCGTTAGCGTTACGACGAGCCCCATGACGAACGGCTTCTGTTGGTACGAGCTGCGGTCCCCCAGCCCCAACGAGGCGCGGCGTTTCTACGCGGGCGTCCTGGGAACGGAGGTCGCGCAGGAGATCTCCCTCCTGCCCGCGGCCGCCGCTGCGCGCGGTGCCCCGAGTCACTGGCTGGGGCACATCCACGTCCCCGACGTGGAATCCTCCGTGCAGCGCTTTGTCGCGCTCGGAGCGGAGCGGCTCGGGCCACCCCGGAGGTCCACGGAGGGTGTCGCCTCCACCGTGCTGCGGGATCCCCTGGGGGCTGTCATCGCCCTGACCTGCCGGACCGGGCGGGAGGTGCACCGCGAGTTGGCGTGGCACGAGCTGCACACGGCCGACCACGTCCGCGCCTTCGCCCACTACAGCGACCTGTTCGGCTGGCGGCCCACGGAAGCCCTCCAGCTGTCTCCCGAGGTCGGGACGTATCAACAGTTCACGTGGCGCGAGGATGGGCGCAACGTGGGAGCGGCCTGCGGCACCGCGCGCCTCCCGCACATCCATCCGCACTGGCTCTTCTATTTCGCGGTCGACGACCTGGACCGGGCGCTCGCCGCGGTCGTCGAAGGTGGAGGGCTCGTGGCCAACGGCACGCACGTCATGCCCGATGGAACACGCGTCGCCCCGTGCGAGGACCCGCACCGGGCCGCGTTCGGCCTGCGTCAGGCGCCGTAACATGAAGCCCAGTTCAGCTTTACAGGCTTGATGGAGTAGATTCGGGCCTCCCCCGGAGGCCCCCATGACCGCCCCTCTGCCGACGCTGGAACGCCTTCCTCGCGGAGCGCTCACGTTGTTCCGCATCCGGGCACTCCTGCGCATGGGCATCTACGGTGGAATCGCGTTTGCCGTGGCGCTGGGGTTGAACGTCGCGGGCAACGAGCACTGGCCGTTCCTGCTGCCATGCGCGGTGGTGCTGGGATTGAGCGTGTTGACGGCGTGGTATCCGCAGCGCGCGCACGAGCGCTGGGGCTGGGCGCTGCGCGATCACGATCTGGTCATCTCCCACGGCGTGCTCTTGCATGAGGTGGTGTCCATCCCGGCGGGGCGCATCCAGCACGTGGACGTGCACCAGGGCCCCATCGAGCGGTCGCTGGGGCTCGCGCGCCTGCAGATCTACACGGCTGCGGGCAGTGGCGCGGACGGAGAGATTCCCGGCCTGACGCGTGAGACCGCGGACGCCCTGCGCGAGCGGTTGGTGCGGCGCGAGGCCGACGATGTTGTCTGAGCCGGTGGCACTGGCCGCCCCGGAGGAGGTGCCCTGGAAGAGGCTGAGCGCGAAGGCGCCGCTCGCGGCGTTGGTGCCCCTGTCGGCGACGGTTGGCCGCATGCTCATGGGCGCACTGCTGCCCACGTACTTCGCGGGTGAACGCGGCCTGCCGGTGGTCCTCTGGGTGATCGTGCTCAGCATCGCGGTACTGCTGCTCGCCGCCGGGCTCTACGAGGTGGCCACGACGAGCTATCGCGTGATGGGCGCGCAGCTGGAGATCCGCTCGGGCATCTTCACGCGCACCTCCCGTTTCATCGAAGCCGCGCGGGTGCAGAACACGGAGGTCTTGCAGCCCTTCGTGTCGAAGCTGCTCGGGCTGGTGGAGGTGAAGGTGGAGACGGCCTCCGGAGGCAAGGCGGACGGCCATCTGCGAGGGCTGGCGCCAGAGGACGCACAGGCGTTGATCCACGCGCTCCAGACGGTCAGGGCCGAAGGCACCGCGGCGGTGCTCCTGCCCGGCGAGTCAGCCCCGGAGGAGCGTGTGCTCTCCGAGGCCCACCTGGGAGGCCTGCTGCTCTACGGCGCGACCGCGCTGGGGTTGGGCGTCATCGCGGTGGTGATGGGCGCTCTGCATGAAATCACGGAGACCTTCCACAAGCTGCTGCTGCCCTGGATGGAGGCCCACTGGGACGCGCTGGCGGCACCGGGCATGGGCTGGTTGGCCGCGACGGTGGCGGCGCTCGCGGGGTTGTTCGGCCTGTGGCTGGTGAGTGGCGCGCGAGCGGTGTTGCAGTTCCATGGCTTCCGGCTGGTGGACACGGGCACGCACCTGCGAGCGGTGGGCGGGCTGATCACCCGCCGGCAGGTGACGGTGCGGCGGGCGCGCATCCAGCAGGTGGTGCTGGATGAACCCTTCCTACGCCGCACGCTGGGCTTCGGTTCGCTGGAGGTGGAGACGGCGGGCGTCCGCACGGGCAGGGAGTCCGCCGATCGCGCGGAGCTGCTGGTGCCGGTGGTGCCCACGGCGCGAATGCCGGAGTTGCTGCGGGAGTTCGTGCCGGAGCTGCCCGACGCCATGCCCTTCCAGCGGGCGCATCCCAAGGCACTCCTGCGGGCGCGGATCCGCGCGGTGGGCCTGAGCGTGCTGGTGGCGGCGCCAGCGACCTGGTTCTGGGGAGCAGGGGGCGCGGTGGCGTGGCTGCTGTTGCCTGCCCAGCTGTTGGGAGCCTGGTTCGACTGGCGCTTCCAGGGATGGCTCATCACGGAAGCCCTGGTGGTGGTGCGCCAGGGCTTCTGGCGAAGACGCACGACGGTGGTGCAGCGCTCGCGCATCCAGTCCGTCCGCGCGAGACAGGGGCCGCTGGAGCGCGGCTACGGCATCGGACACGTGCGCATCGACGTGGCGGGTTCGCACGTCATCCTGCCTGGCGTGGGCTGGGAGGAAGCCCAGTCGCTCATCGACGTGCTCCCGGCCCGGCGTCCCGCGCGTCACAGCTCGCCTGTACGGCTTCCCGGATAGGCCTACGCCCCCCGTTGCTTCAACCGCAGGATGGAGTCATTGACCTCCAGGACATCCAACGTCTGGGCTGGATGGACGTCTCCGTCGAAGAGGATCCGCAGGCGACCATTCCCCTCGTCCGTCCATCTTCCGCGGAGGGGCTGCGCGGCGTCACCCCGGCCAACTGTCCACTCGATGAATGAGCCATCAGGCCCGAACTCGATGCCGCCGCGGCCACGGGCCCGCGGAAACACATGGTCCGCTGGCCTGTACACCGCCGCGCCGGGGGCATCCTCCTCGAAGGAGTGCCCCCAGCGACGGAAGAGGGAGGTGGGGAGCGAGCTCATGCGCGCCCGTGAAAGCCCGTGCTCGTGGGCTGGATGTCACGCGCCGCCTGCGGCAACGGCAGTGGCGCCACCATGACGCCTTCACGCAATGTCGAGAGGGTGCCGCCCAAAGGCTCCCAGCCGGTGACTGACGGCCACCAGGCATGACCATCCCAGGCCTTGTGGTACAGCCCCGAGTCCATTCCCAGTACGAAGACATCGATCCGATCCGGCCCCCAGGAGACTGCCTTCGGAGGACTCGCGCACAGGCCACCCAAAGGCTCCCAGTCGGTGGGCGACGGCCACCAGGCATGACCATCCCAGGCCTTGTGGTACAGCCCCGAGTCCATTCCCAGTACGAAGACATCGATCCGACCCGGCCCCCAGGAGACTGCCTTCGGAGGACTCGCGCACAGGCCACCCAAAGGCTCCCAGTCGGTGGGCGACGGCCACCAGGCATGACCATCCCAGGCCTTGTGGTACAGCGCCGAGTCCATTCCCAGCACGAAGACATCGATCCGGTCCGGACCCCAGGAGACTACCGACGGAGGACTCGCGCATAGGCCGCCCAAAGGCTCCCAGTCAGTGGGCGACGGCCACCAGGCAGTCCCGTCCCAGGCCTTGTGATACAGCCCCGAGTCCATTCCCAGCACGAAGACATCGATCCTATTCGGGCCCCAGGAGACTACCGACGGAGGACTCGCGCACAGGCCACCCAAAGGCTCCCAGTCGGTGGGTGACGGCCGCCAGGCATGACCATCCCAGGCCTTGTGGAACAGCGCCGACTCCATTCCCAGCACGAAGACGTCGAGCCGGTCTGGCCCCCAGGAGCATGCCCTGGGAGGACTCGCGCACAGGCCGCCCAAAGGCTCCCAGTCAGTGGGCGACGGCCACCAGGCATGACCATCCCAGGCCTTGTGGAACAGCGCCGACTCCATTCCCAGCACGAAGACGTCGAGCCGGTCCGGGCCCCACGATGCGACCTCCGGGGGGCTCTTGCATCTGCCGCCCAGGGGCTCGTAATCCATCAAGGAGGGCCACCAGGCATTCCCGTCCCAGGCCTTGTGGTACAGCGCCGAATCCATTCCCAGCGCGAAGATGTCCAGTCGGTCGGCGCCCCACGACACGATGGGCCCGGCGGGAGTGATCCGCGGAGCCGACTCGGTGACGAACGACTGTCGGGGTCCATTGAGGCAGGCATCCACCCGGTCCACCTGCCCCAGCGAGAACATCACCATGCTGCTGTCGTCGACATAGTCCATGTAGTTCATGAACATGTCGCCGTTGGGTCCGTTGTTGCAGCTGAGGTGCGGGAAGTTCGGGACGCCCGTGTTCGGCCCCGCTTGGTTCGGCGTGTCGGGGACCTCATCCGACCCGCCGCAGCCAGTCCCGTCATCTCCCCAGATGTGAAACAGATTGAACCAGTGGCCAATCTCATGCGTCGCCGTGCGCCCGAGGTTGAAGGGAGCCGCCGCCGTCCCTGTCGTACCGAAGGCGGAGTGGGTGATGACCACGCCGTCGGTGGCCGCGGGCCCTCCGGGGAACTGGGCATACCCCAGGAGCCCGCCCCCCAGCTGGCAGACCCAGATGTTGAGGTACCTGTCGGCAGGCCATGGGTCGGCCCCTCCCGTCGCCTGTGACTTGACGCGATCGTCACTCTGGAAGGACGTGGTGTTCGTCTGGTTCCGCGTGATTCCCTGGGTGGGGCTGCCATCCGGTGAGCGCGAGGCCAGGAAGAACTCCACCTCCGCGTCGGCGACCAGGCCCTGAAATGCCGCGGGGACCTGTGAGATGTCTGGGTTTTGCTGCCGGAAGTCCAGGTTGAGCACGTCCACCTGGCTCTGGATCTGCGCGTCAGAGATATTCTGCTGCGCGGTATTCCAGACGACATGGACCACGACAGGAATATGGACGACGCCCTGGCGTTCCTTTTTTCGCTGTCCGCGCTGAAAGGCCAGCGCGAGGGTCTCGATGCTCTCGCGTGCCTTGATGTACTCAGGATGAGTGCTGAGGAGGCGGCGGTGAACATCCATGGTGCCGCACTTGCGCTGGGGTCTCGGTGGGCCGCCCTGGGGACCTCCGCGGCCCATGCCACCCTGCCCCCCCTTGCCAGCGCCATTGCCCATGGTGGGGCTCATCGCTCGCATTCCTGGCGCGGCTCCCCCAGCCATGCCCCCGGTCGAGCTTCCGCCCATGGCGCCTGGCATCCGGCTCCCCTGGCTGGAGGCAGCCGGGCCACCCATGGCTTGGGTTCCTGCATCGCCCATTCCCCGGGACGTCCCCCCTTGCTGCGGAGCGCGTGGTGGTGGGTTCTTCATTCCATCCTTACGTGAGTCTTTCATCCAGCCTCCAAACCTGGCGTCCTCCGCTAACGTGGTGGGGCCGCCAAGGCGTCGCAAGGGTTTGCGCCGCTTGGGGAGGAGGAGCCGATGCGCGAAGGGGTCTGGGCGCTGTGCGCGGTCTTGATTGTCTCAGGATGCGCGGGCGTGGAGGCGCCTGAGCGCCGCAGCGGTTCACGTGTGTTTCGCCAGAGGGCGACCTTCGCACCCGATGACTCGCCGGAGCGCCAGCGCTCCCCTGACGCGCGGCCCCGGAGAGGCGGGCAATCGTCCGCTCCCCTCACGCATCAGGCCGTCATCGAAGCCCTTGGGGAGGTGAGGGACACGGTGGATGGTGTCGCCCGGGCGCTCCCCAGGCTCGCGGAGAACACGAAGGGCCTGGGGGGTTCCGACGGCGTCTTCACCCGTTACACCGACTACGCCTCCATCCAGGTGCCATGGCTGCGAGGCGCGACCGCGAGAGCCATTTCGCTCGCGGACGCCTCGGAGACGGTCGAGGACGCGGACATGCGAGCGGGAGTCCTCCGGCTGACAGGTCCGCGACTCGAGGCCGTCATGTCCGGAGCGATGCTTCTGGCCACATGGCTCGACTTCCTACGGCTCGCGGAGGTCATTCAGAAGGAGTGTCCTTTCTACGGAGTCGAGCGGCTGTTCGTGGACCTGGACCGGGTGCAGAAACGGATCGAGCCCGCCATGACGGCGCTCGCGTCAATGGACCCGGACAAGGTGCACGCCACAGCGACCGCGATGCCCGGACTGATGGGGCGACTCACCCAGGAGTTTCAATCCATCCAGGAAGGCGCGCGCGTAGCAATGGAGCGCGGCGGTCGGGTCGTCGCGGCGGCCCAGTTCCTCGAAATGGTCACGCTGGTTTCAGCCCTGAAGGCGACGCTGCCCAGGCCGCCACCCGCCGCTCCCGTCACGCTCGGCATCGGGCTCGTGATGGGCTCGGGAGGCGTGATGATGGGCTCACGCGTCGTCGTCACCGCCGAGTGGGTCGAGCGGATGCGAAGGCTGGTGCAGGCGGGAGTCATCTCCGCGCCGGTCGTCAGCGCGGCGGTCCGCATCCACGCGGGTCAGGTGTTGATGTCGCAGGCGAAGCAGGACCTGCCCAAGGGCGTGCGCGAAGCACTGGGAGACAGCCCCGAGGTTCGCGCCATGCATGAGACCGGCAGGGCCGGAGCCGGGATGTCCAGCGCACCGAAGCACCACGTCCTGCCGCAGGAGCATCGCGAGTGGTTCGAGAAGCGCGGGTTCACGGGCGAGATGGACATCGACCAGTTCTGCGTCCGGCTGGAGCAGTCCCACCACGAGGCGATTCACGGCGGAGGCGACTGGAGACTGGGCCGCACGTGGCCCAGGGAGTGGAACCAATTGATCATGAGTGAACTCCGCAAAGCGGAAACCCGTTTCGGCCGGACGTTGACGCGAAACGAGGTCCTGGACATCGTGGCGCAGTACATGAACATCTATGACATTCCGGTGCGCTTCGTTCCCTCGAGACGACGATGACTGACGGACGCTCGTGGCAGGGAAACTGGAAGGCTCGAATGTATGAGCGAGTCCGCGAACGCGGCCACACCTCGCTCACTGACTTCGCCAACTCGCGTCCCACCGTTCCCTTGCTGAAGCTTGCCGCGGAACTCGGCAAGGACGATGTTGCCGCGATTCAGGTCTTCCACGGACTACTCTCCGAAGCGGCGCAGCGTCGGCAAGTGACTCGCCTGCTGCGCGATGTCATCGCGCGCGAGGTGGCAGGGGATTTTCCCGAGGGCTGGCCAGTCATCACGGATGAGGCGACCCGGTTCCAGGTGATCAAGCTACTTGCCCGACTGGGCGCCTTTACGCCAGAGGCCCACGAGGCGCGCGTCAGCCGCGTGGGTGACTCACTCCTCACGTCACCACCTCCGCCCGGATGGCGCCCGCTAGGCCCCGACGACGAACTCCTCCTCACGCTCCTGCCCGACAACGAAGCCTGATCCACGTCACCCCGCGCGACCACCCAGCGCCTTCATCCAGATCACGACCGCCACGGCCCCCGCGTCCGGAACCCCCTTCGCACGCTCACCCAGGTAGCTGGCCCGGCCTAGTCGCGGCGACATGCTCGCGGTCGCCTCCGCGCCCTCCTCCGCCGCGCGCGTCGCCTCCACCCACGCCTCCCCCAGCGTCCTCCCCTCCCGGACCGCGCGCACGAGCGTCACCGCCGCCGGGTGCAGCGCATCCACCATCGTCCGGTCTCCCGGCCGCGCCCCGCCCAGCTCCGACACCGCTTCCACACCCACTTCGAACGCCTTCGCCCAGGCCGCCGCGTCCGCCGGCTTGCTCGCCAGGAAGCGCGCCGCCCGCAGCAACGCCGTCGCATAGAACGGCCCGGAGCTGCCTCCGATGTTCCGGCGCAACGCCTGTCCCAGCTCCGTCAACGCCCCCGACGGCGTGGCCCACGCCCCCTCTGGCAACGCGCGGATCGCCGCCGCGCCACGCGCCAGGCTCAAGCCCAGGTCCCCATCACCCGCCTTGCTGTCCAGCTCCGTCAACTGGGCCTCCGCCGCGTCCCAGGCGTCCGCCACCGCCAGCGCCGCCGCGCGCACCTGCGCCATCGCCGGCTGCGGCTTCGGATGCCCCTTCACCGTCGGCAGCGCGGCGCGCGTGGGCACCACCTGACGCCGCGTCACCACCTGCCCCCGACCCGGCCACGCTGGCGCACCCGTAGGCGCGTCCAACCGCGCGAGCCGCGCGTCATCCACCTTCAGCAACGTCAGCGAACACCCCGGCATCTCCAGCGCCGACAGGAACGTGCCCTGCCACGCACGCTCCACCGTCACGCCCCGCTCCGCCAGGAACGCCAGCGCCTTGCGCGTCACGATGGCCAGCTCCATGGGCGGCGTGCCTCCCAACCCATTCACCATCAACGCCACCCGGTCGCCCCGGCCCACCTTCCGGTCCTCCACGATGGTCGACAACATCGTGTCCGCCAGCGCGTCCGCGGGCTGCAACGCCACGCGGCGCACGCCCTGCTCGCCGTGGATGCCCAGCCCCAGCTCCACCTCGCCCTCCCCCAACGTGAAGCCCGGCCGGCCCGCCGCCGGCACCGTGCACGGCCCCAGCGCCACGCCCATGCTGCCCAGCGCCGCCGCCGCTTCGGCGGCCTCGCGCGCCACCTCCGCCAGCGACGCTCCCGCCGCGGCCGCGGCCCCCGCCACCTTGTGCACCAGCACCACGCCGGCGATGCCCCGGCGCCGCTCGGGCTCCACCGTGTCCCGCAGCGCCACGTCGTCCGCCACCACCACCACTTCCGTGGGAATCCCCTCCGCCCGCGCCAGCTCCGCCGCGAGCCCGAAGTTGAGCCGGTCCCCCGTGTAGTTCTTCACGATGAGCAGCGCCCCCGCCGTCCCCGACACCGCGCGGATCGCAGCCAGCACCGCGTCCGTGCTGGGTGACGTGAACACGTCCCCCGCCACCGCCGCATGCAGCATCCCCGTCCCCACGTAGCCCGCGTGCGCCGGCTCGTGGCCGCTGCCTCCTCCCGACAACACCGCCACCTTCCTCGCCCCCAGCGCCGCCGGAACATCCACGCACACCACCACCGTCTCCCCCTCCAACAACGCCTGGCCCGGCGCCAGCGCCACGAACCCCTCCAACATCTCCTGGACCACCGCGCGCGGCGCATTGACGAGCTTCTTCACCATCGACTCCTTGTTCGGAACGAACGGGGACGGACTGGGATCCACACCCACCCTTCCGCCCCCATTGCAGACCGTCAAGCCGGACGCGCGCCGCAAGGCCATGGAGAGACGTTTGCGTCACAGAAACCGCTTTCCCATTGACTCCCGGAGATTTATGAGGATGATTCTCATTATCATTCTCTAAACTGCAACAAAACACGGCGGTCCGGTGCGACGTGCGCCCGGGCCTGGCCGAGCCTTGCCTGGCATTGCAGGGACGAGGCAGGGCCGACGTGTGTCTGGATTCAGGTGATTGTCTTGAGTGCTCCATCCCCCGCCCCGCGTGAGCGCACGCTGCTGTGGCTCCTCGCGGCGGTGCAGTTCACCCACGTCGTCGACTTCATGATGCTGATGCCGCTGGGCCCGCTGCTGATGCAGCGGCTCTCGCTGTCGGCGACGCGGTTCGGAGCGCTGGTGTCCGCGTACACGCTCGCGTCCGCGGCCATGGGCGTGCTGGGCGTGTTCTGGCTGGATCGCCTGGAGCGCAAGCGCACGCTGCTGATGCTCTACGCGGGCTTCATCATCGCCACGCTCCTGTGCGGCGCGGCCACCGGGGCCACGGGTCTGCTCATCGCTCGCACCGTGGCCGGAGGCTGTGCCGGGCTGATGGGCGCCGTCGTCATCGCCATCGTCAGCGACACCGTGCCCGCCGAGCGCCGGGGCCAGGCCATCGGCACCGTGATGACGGCCTACGCGCTGTCCGCCGTCGCGGGCGTGCCGCTGGGCCTGGGCCTCGCGAACCTCGGAGGCTGGCGCGCGCCGTTCATCGTCCTCGCGGCGCTGGCGGGCTTCGTGTGGCTGCTCCTCCTTCGCTTCCTGCCTCGCGTGGACGGGTACCTGTCCCAGGCGTCCGGCACCTCCGCCACCACGGGCTTCACGCCCCGGCTGGCCCTGGGCTGGGGCCTCACCTTCACGGTGGTGTTCGCCAGCTTCCTGCTCATCCCCTACCTGGGCGCCTTCATGGTGGGCAACGTGGGCCTGTCCCTGGCGGACCTGCCCTGGGTGTACCTGGCGGGCGGCGCGGCCACCTTCGTGAGCTCGCGCTGGATTGGCCGGATGGCGGATCGCCTGGGCCCTGCTCGCGCGCTGGCGCTGCTGCTCGTCGCCACCATGGCGCCGCACCTGCTCTTCACCCACCTGCCTCCGTCTCCTCTGCCGGTGGTGGCCGTCGTCTTCGTGCTCTTCATGACGCTCACCTCCGGCCGCGCCATCCCCACCATGGCGCTGGTCGCGTCACAGGTGCCGCCGTCCATCCGGGGCCGTTACCTCGCGGTCAACATCGCCGCCAGCGACGGCGCCTCCGGGCTCGCCGCGTGGATGGGCGGCCTCCTGCTCACCACCGCGCCGGACGGCACGCTCATCGGCTTCGCGCAGCTGGGCTGGCTGGCCGTGGTCATCTCCGCGCTCGCGCTCGGGATGCTGTGGACCTTCGCGGGCCGCGCCGTGCGGCTGGACGCGACGCCCGCGCCCTGAATCCCTCTCCACCCGTCACCAGGACCCTTCCATGTCCCAGACAGCACCGCGTCACCCGTCGCTGCCCCGCCCCATCGTGGGTGAGCTCAAGCTGGAGCGCTCCAACCAGCTGCTCGCCGAGGCCCGCAAGTGGGTCCCCGGCGTCACGCAGACGATGATGAAGAAGCCGGACCACTTCGCCCCCGGCGCCTTCCCCGTGTTCCTCGCCAAGGGCAACGGCGCGCTGGTGGAGGACGTGGACGGCCAGGAGTACATCGACTTCATCCAGGCGCTGGGCGCCAACATGCTGGGCCACAACCACCCGGCCGTCGTGGAGACCATCCGCAAGCACCTGACGGAAGGCATCATCCACTCGCTGCCCACGCCGGTGGAGGTCTCCTCCGTGAAGGCGCTGGTGGAGGTGATCCCGGGCGCGGAGATGGCCCGCTTCTTCAAGACGGGCGCGGACGCCACCTCCGCCGCCGTGCGCCTGTCGCGCCACCTCACCGGCCGCGAGCACATCGTCACCGTGGGCTACAACGGCTGGCACGACCACTTCATGTATGACACGCCGGGCGTGCCCCCGACGGTCGCGAAGCTCACCACGCGCCTGCCCCTCTTCACTCCCCCGGATGAGCCCGCCCTCATCGAGCACATCGAGCAGCACGGCGACCAGCTGGCCTGCGTGCTGCTGGCCATCCCGTACAACCGCACCGTCACCCGCGAGTTCCTCCTCCAGGTGAAGGAGACCTGCGCGAAGCACGGCGTGCTGTTCGTCCTGGACGAGGTCGTCACCGGCTTCCGCCTGTCCCTGGGCGGTGCGCAGCAGTACTTCAACATCCAGGCGGACTTCGTCACGCTGTCCAAGGGCATCGCCGCGGGCATGCCCCTGTCCGCCATCGCCGGCCCGGAGAAGTACCTCTCCCGCCTGAGCGAGCTCCAGGTGTCCACCACCTTCGGCGGGGAGATGCTCTCACTGGCCGTGTGCGAGGCCGTCATCAAGGAGTACCGGAGCACCCACTACGTGGAGCACATCGCCAGCCTGGGCAGCCGCCTGCGCGACGGCGTCAACGCCCACGCGCGCGAGACGGGCTCCACCCTGGAGGTCATCGGCTACGACGCCGTGCCCTTCTTCCGCTTCAGCAAGATCATCCCCGAACACATCGAGAAGATGATCCCCTTCCAGGCCGGTATGGCCCGCCGGGGCGTCATCCTCCGCCGCGACCTGAACTTCATCAGTGCCGTGCACACCGTGGAGCAGATTGAACACACCATCGCCGCCGCCGGCGAGGTGCTCCGCGAGACGGCCGCCGCCGCCAAGGCCAGCGCGGCCTGAGACTGAAACAATCGCTCTACCACCGCCCGTGAAGCCAGACGCCGGGCGGTTCCCTGCACCAGTCACCTTGACAGGAATTCGTGGCCATGGCACTTCCCGGCCCTGAAGATGAGAATGGTTCTCATTTTCATTCTAACAATCCAGGCGGGCGGCGGATGTCTTCGACGACGGGACACGCGGTGGTGACGGGCGCGGCGCAAGGCATTGGCGCGGCGGTGGCGCGCAAGCTGGCGCGCACGATGCCCGTCGCGGTGTTCGACCAGAACGCCGCGGGATTGGAGCTGCTGGTGGCGGAGCTGCGCCAGCAGGGCCTGAAGGCCACCGCGTTCCCGGTGGACGTGCGCGACAAGGACGGCATCGAGGACGCCATCGCGTACATCGACGGCAAGCTGGGCCCCATCCAGGTGCTGGCCAACGTGGCGGGCATCCTGCGCATGGGCTCCGTGCTCACGCAGAGCGACGCGGACTGGATGTCCACGTTCGCGGTCAACACCCACGGCGTGTTTCATGTCTCGCGCGCGGTGGCCCGGCACATGGTGCCCCGCCGCTCCGGGGCCATCGTGACGGTGGGCTCCAACGCGGCCGGCGTGCCGCGCATGCAGATGGCGGCCTACGCGGCCTCCAAGGCCGCCTCCACCATGTTCACAAAATGTCTGGGTTTGGAGCTGGCCGAGCACGGCATCCGCTGCAACATCGTGTCTCCCGGCTCCACCGACACCGCCATGCAGCGGGGCATGTGGACGGATGAGTCCGGCCCCGTGCGTGTCATCCAGGGCTCGCTGGACACCTACCGCACGGGCATCCCGCTGCGCCGCATCGCCACGCCGGACGACATCGCGGACGCCGTGGTGTTCCTCGCGTCCGGCCAGGCCCGGCACATCACGATGCATGATTTGTGTATCGACGGTGGAGCCACACTGGGCGTGTAGCGCGCCCGCGGCGTTCGCCTCCTCTCCCCTGACCTCCCCCTAATATCGCCCCGAGTTGAGAATGATTCCTGAAACCAAAATCACTGAGCGACAGGCTGACGCGCGGACGGTGGACGGCGTGGTGGGCGAGCCGGCCGTGGCGCGGGAGCCGGAGCAGGAGGCGCTGGCGGCGCGGCTGCTGCGCGACTACGACGCGGGCGCGTTCTTCTTCGCGTCCCCCAAGCGCACCATGCTGGCGCGTGGCGTGTTCGCCACGGTGCCGGACGCGGGCGGGGCGAACTCGCTGGACGGCCTGCCGGAGCGCGTGGCCTCGGTGCTCAACGCCTCGCGGGACGCGGCGCATGACATCCCGGTGGCGGTGGGCGCGGTGCCCTTCGACGGCAAGGTGGCCGCGCACCTGGTGGTGCCCAACACCCTCCAGCGCGCGGGGCCCATGGTGTTCGACGCCGCCGCTGCCACCCGCTCTCCACTGGCCGGTCAGTACACGCTGCGCCCCGTACCGGAGCCCACCGCGTACAGGGACGGCGTGGCGGCGGCGCTGAAGCTCATGCAGGAGGGCCCGCTGCGCAAGGTGGTGCTGTCGCGCTCCCTGCACGTGGACACGGCGGCGCCCGTTGACCTGCGGCAGCTGCTGCACAACCTGGCCCGGCGCAACCCGCATGGGTACACCTTCGCGGTGGACCTGCCGCAGCGCGCGGACGCGGCCCCCGGCGTGGGCCGGCGCACGCTCATTGGCGCGAGCCCGGAGCTGCTGGTGGCACGCTCGGGGTTGCAGGTCCTGGCCAATCCGCTGGCGGGCTCCGCCGCGCGCAGCCCGGACCCAGTGGAGGACTCGGCGCGGGCCATGCGGCTGATGGCATCGCCCAAGGACCTGCACGAGCACGCGGTCGTCATCGACGCGGTGGCGGAGGCGCTGCGGCCCTTCTGCAAGACGCTGGACGTGCCCAGGGGCCCGTCGCTCGTGAGCACCCAGACGATGTGGCACCTGTCCACCCGCATCACGGGCGAGCTGAAGGATCCGTCCATCACGTCGCTGACGCTGGCGCTGGCCATGCACCCCACCCCGGCGGTGTGCGGCCACCCGACGGCGCTGGCGCACGAGGCCATCGGGAACATCGAACCGTTCCACCGTGGCTACTTCACGGGCACCGTGGGCTGGTGCGACGCGAACGGCGACGGTCAGTGGGCCGTCACCATCCGCTGCGCGGAGGCCGACGAGCGCACCCTGCGGCTGTTCGCGGGCGCGGGCATCGTCGTGGGCTCCACGCCAGAGGCGGAGCTCGCGGAGACCGAGGCCAAGTTCCGCACCATGCTCCAGGCCATGGGCCTGGGCCTCGAGGTGCAGCCGTGAGCACCGCGCGGGAACACCTGCCCGGCTGCCCCACGTGGCCGGAGGACTTCGCCCGGCGCTACCGCGAGGCCGGCTACTGGCGGGGGGAGACCTTCGGCCAGCTCTTGCGCGACCGCGCCCGGGACTTCGGGGCGCGCGTGGCGCTGGTGGGCGGCACGCACCGCTGGACATACGCGGAGCTGGACACGCGCGTGGACCGCATGGCCGCGGGCTTCCACGCGCTGGGCATCCGTCCGCGCGATCGCGTGGTGGTGCAGCTGCCCAACGTGCCGGAGTTCTACGAGGTCATCTTCGCGCTGTTCCGCATGGGCGCGCTGCCCGTGTTCGCGCTGCCGGCGCACCGCGCTTCGGAGATCGGCTACTTCTGCGCCTTCACGGAAGCCGTCGCGTACGTCATCCCGGACCGCTTCGGTGGCTTCGACTACCGGGGGCTCGCGGAGCAGGTGAAGGCCGCCACGCCCACGCTCAAGCACGTGCTGGTGCTGGGTGACGCGGGTGCGCATACCGCGCTCGGCTCCGTGCCCGCGGAGCCCGTGACGCTGGAGGGTCCTTCACCGTCCGACGTGGCGTTCTTCCAGCTGTCCGGCGGCAGCACCGGCGTGCCCAAGCTCATCCCGCGCACGCACGACGACTACATCTACAGCCTTCGCGCCAGCGTGGACGTGTGCCAGTTCTCCTCGGAGACGGTGTACCTGTGCGCGCTGCCGGCGGCGCACAACTTCCCCATGTCCTCGCCCGGCGTGCTGGGCACGTTCCAAGCGGGCGGCACGGCGGTGATGGCGCTGAACCCCAGCCCGGACGTGGCCTTCCCGCTCATCGAGCGTGAGCGCGTCACCGTCACCGCGCTGGTGCCCCCGCTGACCATGGTGTGGCTGGACTCGACGCTGGCGAAGAAGCACGACCTGTCCAGCCTGAAGGTCCTCCAGGTGGGCGGCGCCCGGCTGAGCGACGAGGCCGCCGCGCGCGTGCGCCCCACGCTGGGCTGCGGGCTCCAGCAGGTCTTCGGCATGGCCGAGGGCCTGGTGAACTACACGCGGCTGGACGACCCGGAGACGCTCATTGTCTCCACGCAGGGCCGCCCCATGTCGGACGCGGACGAGCTGCGCGTGGTGGACGACGACGACGTGCCGGTGGCGCCTGGTGAGACGGGACACCTGCTCACGCGCGGGCCGTACACCATCCGCGGCTACTACAAGGCGGACGCGCACAACACCAAGGCCTTCACCACGGACGGCTTCTACCGCACGGGCGACCTGGTGCGCCTGACGCCGGAGGGTTACCTGGTGGTGGAGGGCCGCGCGAAGGATCAGATCAACCGGGGCGGCGACAAGATCGCGGCGGAGGAGGTGGAGAACCACCTGCTCGCGCACCCCTCCGTCAGCGACGCCGCGGTGGTGGCCATCCCGGACAAGTTCCTGGGCGAGCGCACCTGCGCCGTCGTCATCCCTCGCGGCGAGGCCCCCGCCCCCTCCGCGCTCAACGCCTTCCTGCGCCAGCGCGGCCTGGCGTCGTTCAAGATCCCCGACCGCATCGAGTTCGTCGCGGCCTTCCCGCAGACGGGCGTCGGCAAGGTCAGCAAGAAGGCGCTGCGCGACAGCCTGCGCCAGTCCCTCTCCACTCCTTCTCCCTGAAACAGGAGCCCTCCATGGCACTGCCTGCCATTGCCCCCTATTCCATGCCCGGCGCGGCGGAGCTGCCCCGGAACAAGCTCGCCTGGACGCCGGAGCCCAAGCGCTGCGTCCTGCTCATCCACGACATGCAGCGCTACTTCGTGGACGCCTTCACGCAGGGGCAGTCCCCGGTGACGGACCTGGTGGCCAACATCCAGCGCCTGCGAGAGCACGCGGTGAAGCTGGGCATCCCCATCGTCTACTCGGCGCAGCCGGGAGACCAGACGCCGGAGCAGCGCGGCCTCCAGTTGGAGTTCTGGGGCCCCGGCGTCCGCGCCGGCCCGAAGCAGCAGATCATCGAAGTGCTCACCCCGGCTGAAGGCGACACCGTCCTCACCAAGTGGCGCTACAGCGCGTTCCGCAACACGCGCCTGATGGACCTGATGCGCGAGCAGGGCCGCGACCAGCTCATCATCTGCGGCATCTACGCGCATATCGGCTGCCTCCAGACGGCCAGCGACGGCTCCATGAGCGAGATCCGTCCCTTCCTCGTCGCGGACGCCGTGGCGGACTTCTCGCTGGAGAAGCACCGGATGGCGCTCGACTACGCGTCGCGGCTCGTGGCGTTCGTCACCACCACGCAGCAGCTCATGGACGCGATGCCGGTGCGGACCGCCGCCGCGGCGGTGGACCGCGAGCAGCTTCGAGCGGACGTGGCGGAGCTGCTGATGGAGTCCGCGTCCGCGATTGGCGAGGACGACAACCTGCTCGAGCGCGGCATGGATTCCATCCGCCTGATGAGCCTGGTGGAGCGCTGGCGGCAGGGCGGCACGGAGGTGTCCTTCGTGGAGCTCGCGGAGAAGCCCACGCTCACCGACTGGTACGCGCTGCTCGCCGCGAAGCAGCCTGTCGCGATGGCCCCTGGCGCTCGCGCCTCATGACCCGCCCTCGGGGCGGCACCCTTCCCCCTCGGAGTTCCCCGTCATGCTCCCATCCCAGGACAACCGCCCGCTGACCGCGGCCCAGCACGGCATCTGGGTGGGGCAACAGCTCGACCTGAAGAGCCCCGTCTACAACGCCGGGGAGTGCATTGAATTCCGCGGCGCCGTGGACCCCGTGCGCTTCGAGTCCGCCCTGCGCAAGGCGGTGGCGGACGCGGACGCGCTGCACTCGCGCTTCGTCGCGGGCGAGGAAGGTCCGGCCCAGCGCATCGACGCGGGGACGGACTGGACGCTCCAGCACGTGGACCTGAGCGGCGAGGCCGACCCCTGGGCCGCCGCGCAGGAGTGGATGTGGAAGGACCTGGGCCGCACGGTGGACCTGGGCACGGGCCCGCTGTTCGCGCAGGCGCTGCTCACTGTGGGGCCGGAGCGGTCCTTCTGGTTCCAGCGCATCCACCACATCGCCATGGATGGCTATGGCTTCTCGCTGCTCGCGCGTCGGGTGGCGGAGCTCTACACGGCGGAGGTGACGGGCAAGGCCGCGCCGGCGGGGTTCAACCGGCTGGGCCCCGTGCTGGAGGAGGACGTCGCGTACCGCTGCGGCGCCCAGATTCAGAAGGACCGCGACTTCTGGGTGAACCGCTTCGAGGACGCGCCGGTGCCCCCGCTGCTCGCGGAGGCGGCGCCCATGTCGTCGCGCTTCCTGCGGCGCTCGGAATACCTGCGGCCGGAGCTGATGACGGCGCTGCAGGCGGGTGCGAAGCAGGCGGGCGTGAGCTGGTCCGACCTGGTGCTCGCGGTGACGGCCATCTACCTGCACCAGCGCACGGGCGCGCCGGAGGCCGTGCTGGGCCTGCCGGTGATGGGCCGCCTGGGATCCGCGTCGCTGCGCGTGCCGTGCATGGCCATGAACATCGTGCCGCTGCGCATCGCCGTGCGGCCGGACGCGGGGCTGTACGCGCTGGCCCGCGACGTGGCGGCGGAGATGAAGGCCTCGCGTTCACACCTGCGCTACCGCTACGAGCAACTGCGGCGCGACCTGCGCCTCGTGGGTGGACAGCGCAAGCTGTTCGGCCCCGTCGTCAACATCATGCCCTTCGACTACGCCCTGGACTTCGCGGGCGTGCCGGGCACGGCGCACAACATCTCCGCGGGTCCGGTGGAAGACCTGTCCTTCGGCTTCCATGCGCGGTCGGGCGGAACGGCCCTGCGCGTGGACCTGGACGCGAACCCCGCCTGCTACACGGAGGCCGCGCTCGAGGAGCACCAGCGCGGGTTCCTCCAGCTGCTGGAGTCGTTGCTCGCCCAGCCCGAGCAGCCCGTGCGGCGTTCCGCGTCTGGCGCGCCAGGCTCCATCCTGGATGGCGGGCCGGTGCCTCCGGTGCGCCCGGTGCTGGAGTTGCTGAAGGCCCAGGCCGACGTCCGTCCGGATGCGGTCGCGCTGGAGCACGGCCGCTGGCGGATGACCTACCGCGAGCTGGTGACGGCGTCGCAGGCGCTGGCCTCCCGGCTGATCGAAGCGGGCGTGCGGCCCGACACGGCGGTGGCGGTGAAGGTGCCCCGGGGCATCGACGCCATCGTGTCCAGCCTGGGCATCCTGTTCGCGGGCGCGGGCTACCTGCCCATCGACCCGACCGGCCCGGCCACGCGCAACGCGGCCATCCTCCAGGACGCACGCCCCGCCGTGATGGTGGTGTCCGAGCGCCCCTCGCCCGACACGGATCCGACCGCGCCGGGTGTCCTCGTAGTGCAGCGGCTGGAGCAGGCCGGCACCTCGGCGCTGGATTCGACGGAGCACGCCATCCCGCGAGTCGTGCCCGCTGCCCAGCGGCCGGAAGCACGCGATGCGGAGCCCGCGTCGAGCGCTGAGGCGCGGCTCGCGTACGTCATCTACACATCCGGCTCCACGGGGCAGCCCAACGGCGTGCAGATCACGCACGGGGCCCTGGCCCACTTCGTCGCGGGCGCGACGCAGCGCTACAGCGTCGGTCCCGAGGACCGCGTCCTCCAGTTCGCCCCGCTCCACTTCGACGCCAGCGTGGAGGAGATCTTCGTCACGCTGTGCGCGGGCGGACGGCTGGTGCTGCGCACGGACGAGATGCTCCAGTCGGTGCCTCGCCTCATGGAGGCCTGCGCGGAAGCCGGCATCACCCTGCTCGACCTGCCCACCGCCTTCTGGCACGAGCTGGCCTACAGCCTGTCCACCGGCGCCGCCCGGCTGCCCGACGCGCTTCGCACCGTCATCATCGGCGGCGAGGCGGCGCTGCCGGAGCGCATCGCCCGTTGGAAGGACGTCGCGGGCGACCGCGTGCACCTGCTCAACACCTACGGCCCCACCGAGGCCACCGTCGTCGCCACCGTCGCTGAGATTGCCGGGCCGGATGCCCTGCCCTCCGGTGACGAGGTCCCCATCGGCCGCCCACTGCCCGGCGTCGTCGCGGCGGTCGTCACGCCGCAGGGCCGGCTGGCCACCCCCGGCAAGGAGGGCGAGCTGTGCCTGATGGGCGGCGCGCTCGCTCGGGGCTACCTGGGCCGCCCGGAGCTGGACGCCGCCCGCATCACCCGCCTGCACGCGGTGGCGGGAACACCCCGCGCCTACCGCACCGGCGACAAGGTGCGCGTGCGCGAGGACGGCCAGCTGGTGTTTGTGGGCCGCGTGGACGACGAGTTCAAGATCAGCGGCCACCGCATCGACCCGGGCGAAGTCGAAACCGTGTTGCTGAAGTATCCCGGTATCCGTGAGGCCGCCGTGGTCGGTCAGGTGCTGCCGGGCGGGTCTCGCCGGCTGTGCGCCCACCTGGTGGCGTCGCCCGAGCCTTCGCCCGCGGAGCTGCGCAAGCACCTGCTCACTGCGCTGCCCGCGCCCATGGTGCCCGGCGCCTTCTCCTTCGCGGAGCGGCTGCCGCGCACCAGCACCGGGAAGATCGACCGCAAGGCCCTCCAGAACGCGATGCCCGCGGACGAGAGCGCCGCGCTGCTCGCCTCCGCGACGCCCATGGAGCGCACGGTGCTGGAGGTCTGGGAGCAGGTGCTGGGCCGCGCCGCCTCGTCGCTCCAGGACGACTTCTTCGAGTTGGGCGGCCAGTCCCTCCAGAGCATCCAGGTCGCCAACCGCCTGGGCATCGCCGTGGGCCGCGACGTGCCCGTGGCCACCGTCTTCAAGCACCCCACCGTGTCCGGCCTCGCGCAGGCGCTCCAGGGCGGCAGCACGGGCGGCGCTGAGACAGGCGGCCTCACGCCCGCGATGCTCGCGGACGAGGAGCTGGGCGAGGACATCGTCCCCTCTACGACGGGCGAGGCCTGGGCGCGCGAGCTGCCGAGCCAAGGACACGGCTACCGCCAGGTCCTGCTCACCGGCGCCACCGGCTTCGTCGGCGCGCACCTGCTCCACCAGCTCCTGACCCGGACGGACGCGCGCATCATCTGCCCCGTGCGCGCGAAGGACGAGGCGCAGGCGATGGAGCGGCTGCGCTCGGCGCTGACCGGCCAGAAGCTGCCCCTGTCGGGACTGGAGGCGCGGGTGCTCGCGCTTCCGGCGGACCTCTCCCAGCCGCTGCTGGGCCTGGACTCCACGCGCTTCCACGGGCTCGCCGCCGAATGCGACGCCGTCATCCACAACGCCGCGGTCGTCAGCGTGGTGCGCGAGTACGGCAGCCTCCAGGGCGTCAACGTGCGCGGCACGCGCGAGCTGCTCAAGCTGGCCGCCGCTGTCCGCCCCAAGCCCTTCCATTACGTGTCCACGCTGGCGGTGGCGCCCCAGGCGAACCTGTCCCCGGACGTGCCGGAGGCCTTCGTCCCCTCGCACCCCGGCCTTCGCGACGGCTACCAGCAGAGCAAGTGGATCGCGGAGCGGCTGGTGCAACAGGCCTCCGAGCGCGGCCTGCCCGCGACCGTGTACCGCCTGGGCCGCGTGGTGGGTGCTCCGGACACCGCGCTCATCAACACGCAGGACCTGGTGTGGCGCATCGTGCTCGCGGGACTGCCCGTCCGCGCCCTGCCGCTTTTGGACGTGGGCGAGGTCTGGACGCCGGTGGACTTCGTGGCCAGCGCCATCGTCCAGCTGTCGCTCGCGTCGCATCCGGGCGCGGTGTTCAACGTGACGCCGGCCGCGGAGGTGCGCCTGTCGGAGCTGTTCGGCTGGGTGCGCGACTACGGCTACCCGCTGGACTTGTGTCACGTGCCGGAGTGGCGCGACCGCGTCGCGAAGGGCTCCGGCGGCCACGACGCCACGCTCGCGTTCTTCGATTTGCGCAGCGGGGACTCCACCCCGGCCTTCGGCCTGGGCCCCATCCGCTGTGATCGGCTGCTGGCCGCGCTGGAGGGCACCGGCGTGCGCTGCCCTCCCACCGACCGGAACCTCCTCTACCGATACCTCGACTCCTGCGTCGCGCAGGGAATCCTGCCCCCGAAAGTGACGGCGCTCCCGTGACGAATCCCTCCTGGTCCCCCTCCTCCTGGCGGGCGAAGCCGGTCCGCTACATCCCCGACGACTACCCCGACCTGTCCGCACTCGCGCGCGTGGAGGCGGAGCTGGCGCGCCTGCCGCCGCTGGTGCACACCGAAGAGACCCGCCGCCTGCGGGAAGCCCTGGGCCAGGTGGCCGAGGGCAAGGCCTTCCTGCTCCAGGGCGGCGACTGCGCGGAGAGCTTCAAGGAGTTCTCCGCGGAGAACGTGCGCGGCACCTTCCAGCTCCTGCTCCAGATGGCGGGCGTGCTCACGTTCGCGGGCGGCTGTCCGGTGGTGAAGGTGGGCCGCATCGCCGGCCAGTTCGCCAAGCCGCGCTCCAACGCCACGGAGACCATCAACGGCGTCACGCTTCCCAGCTACCGCGGCGACATCATCAACGGCATGGACTTCGACGCGCGCGAGCGCACGCCGGATCCCCAGCGCCTGCTGCGCGCGTATCACCAGTCCGCGGAGACGATGCAGTTGGTGCGGGCCTTCGCGCGCGAGGGCTACACGGACCTGACCCGCCTCCTGGGCCACCGGCCGGAGTCCGAAGGCGCCGTGCGTCCGGTGGACTTCTTCACCAGCCATGAAGCCCTGCTGATCAACGTCGAGCAGGCGATGACGCGCGTCGATGAGGCGACGGGCGGCTGGTACGACACGTCCGCGCACATGCTCTGGATTGGCGAGCGCACCCGCCAACTGGACGGCGGCCACGTGGAGTTCATGCGCGGCATCCAGAACCCCATCGGGCTCAAGTGCGGTCCCACGCTGGAGCCGGACGACCTGGTCCGCCTCATCGACACACTCAACCCCCAGGGCATCCCGGGCAAGCTCACGCTCATCGGGCGCTTCGGTTCGGATCAGGTCGCCGCGCGCCTGCCCCGGCTGATGGCCGCCACCCGGCGCCACGGCAGCCCCGTCGTGTGGTCCATCGACCCGATGCACGGCAACACGCACAAGGCCAGCAACGGCTACAAGACGCGCTCGCTGGAGCGGATCCTCGCGGAGGTGATGGGCTTCCTCCAGGTCGCCGCCGCCGAGGGCGTGCACCCCGGAGGACTCCACCTGGAGATGACCGGCCAGGATGTCACCGAGTGCCTGGGCGGCCCGCTGGACGTATCCGAGGACGACCTCTCCGACCGCTACCACACGCACTGCGATCCGCGCCTCAACGCGGATCAATCACTCCAGCTCGCGTTCCGCGTCGCGGATGGTCTTCACACCACGGTGAAGGCTCCCCAGGACCGCGCTGCCTGATTTGCCGTGGTGCCTTGACAGCTCAGACTTCGTGCGGCTAAACGTCGCGCAGTTGAAAATGAGAACCATTTTCATAATCATGATTAAGGCGAAGCGCAGGTGGCGGTCCCAGGTGGGCGTGGCCCTGCTGTCTTCCATCTGTTTCGGTGGCCTGGCTCACGCGGGCACAGCGCAGGCGGAGGCTCCGGCGGTCACGCCCCCGGCGCCCGAAGCAGCTCCGGCGGAGCCCGTCATCGAGTTGCCGAAGCTGATCCACGCCGTGGAAGCGCCCTACCCTGAAGAGGCGGAGCGCGCCCGGCTGGAGGCGAACGTCCGCCTGCGTCTGCGCGTGGACACGCAGGGCGTGGTGACCCAGGCGGAGGTGATGGAGCCCGTGGGCCACGGCTTCGATGAAGCCGCGCGCACCGCCGCGCTCCAGTTCCGCTTCACGCCCGCGAAGCGCAACGGCGTCCCTGCCCCCGCGCGCGTCACGTACACCTACGTCTTCCAGCTGCCCGGCCGCTCCAAGGCCGTGGTGGCCACTCCGCCACCCGCGCTGTCCAGCGAGCCCAAGGCCGCGGCGTCCCAGGACGAGGCCCCGACCGAGTACCAGGAGGATGTCGAGGTCACCGCCGTGGGCGAGACGCGCGCCGAGCGCCGCCGCAAGTCCGCGGAGGCCGTGCAGGTCATCGAGCTGGAGCAGGCCAGCATGGAGTCCGCCGACCTGGGCACCGCGCTGGCGCGCACGGAGGGCGTGGACGTGCGCCGCACGGGCGGCCTGGGCAGCAGCGCGCGCATCTCCATCGCGGGCCTGTCGGATGATCAGGTGCGCTTCTTCATCGACGGCGTGCCGCTGGAGTTCGCGGGCTACGGCCCGGGCCTGGCGAACGTGCCGGTGAACCTGGTGCAGCAGCTGGAGGTCTACACGGGCGTGGTGCCCATCCGCTTCGGCGCGGACGTGCTGGGCGGCGCCGTGGAGCTCGTCACCGACCAGGACGTGCGCGGCTCGGCCGTGGCGGGCTCCTACGAGCTGGCCTCCTTCAACACCCACCGCTTCACCGCGAGCGGCCGCCACTACCAGGACTCCACCGGCCTGATGGTGCGCGCGCACGCCTTCTACGACGACGCGCGCAACGACTACCCCGTCAACGTGGAGGTGCCCAACGACCTGGGCAAGCCCGTGCCCGTGGAGGTGCGGCGCTTCCACGACGGCTACCGCGCGGGCGGGGCCAGCGTGGAGGCGGGCTTCGTGGACAAGCCCTGGGCCCGGCGCCTGCTCCTGCGCGGCTTCTTCAACGCCGCCGGCCGCGACATCCAGAACGACGTCAACATGGAGGCCGCCTACGGCGAGGTGACCACCGCCGACGGCTCCGCTGGCGCCACGCTGCGCTACTCGCGGAACCATGACCCGGGCGTGAGCGTGGACGCGGTGGGCGGGTACACGTTCCGCCGCAACCGGTTCCTGGACATCGGCTCGTGCGCCTACGACTGGTATGGCCGCTGCTTCCTCACCCTGCCCCAGCCGGGGGAGATCACCGAAGGCGGCACGGAGCGCTACATCAACCAGCACACCGCGTTCGCGCGGTTCAACGCCGCCTGGGCGCCCGTGCCCGGGGGCGCGCACACGCTGCGGCTCGCGGTGTCCCCCACCTTCGTGGCGCGGACGGGCGAGGACCGCCGGCTCCAGGCGAACAACCAGCCGGATCCGCTCTCCGCGTCCCGCGGCGTGACGTCGCTGGTGACGGGCCTGGAGTACCAGCTCGATGCCATCGACGGGCGGCTCCAGAACATCGCCTTCGTGAAGGACTACCTCCAGGACGTGCGGGCGCAGAAGCTGCTGGCCAGCGCGGAGTTCCTGGACCAGGGCCGCACCGCGCACGAGCTGGGCGTGGGCGACAGCCTGCGCTTCCGCATCACCCCCGAGCTCAGCGCCAAGGCCTCCTACGAGTGGGCCACGCGGCTGCCGCGCCCGGATGAGCTCTTCGGTGACGGGAACCTCATCGACGCCAACCTGGGGCTCCAACCGGAGACCAGCCACAACTTCAACCTGGGGCTGGGTTACGCGTCCGAGGAAGGCCGCGCCGGCAGCTTCCGCGCCAACGTGGGCGGCTTCGCCCGGCTGACGGATCAGCTCATCATCCTGATTGGCCAGGGAAGCTCCTTCACGTACCAGAACGTCTACGGATCCCGCTCGCTGGGCGGAATGGGCTCCGTGGGATGGACGTCACCGGGCCGCTACCTGAGCCTGGATGGCAACGCCACGTATCAGGATCTGCGCAACACCTCTGGCGAGGGCAACTACGCCGAGTTCAAGGACCAGCGCATCCCCAACCGTCCCTACCTGACCGCCAACGGCAGCGCGCAGGTCCGGGTGTCCGGCCTGCTCAAGTTCCAGGACGAGCTGCTGGTCACCTGGCGCACGCGCTACGTGGACGACTTCCTCCTCTCCTGGGAGGCGCTGGGCAACGACGAGAAGCTGGGCATCGACTCACAGCTCACGCACGCGCTGGCGCTCACCTACGTCATCCGCGACATGACGACCCGGCTGAGCTGGACGCTGGACTTCCAGAACCTCACCAACGCCCAGACCTACGACTTCTACGGGGTCCAGCGCCCCGGGCGCCTCGTCGCCGCCAAGTTCACGCTGGAGCGCTGAACATCGCCTTTCTGCTTTCCGCCGCACCTTCACCCCTACTTGAAAGGGAAGTCCTTTGAAGCCTTCACCCTTCTTCCGCACCTCCGCGCGTCTGCTGCTGGCGCTCTCCCTCGCCTTCACGGCGGCGGCCTGCAACGACGACGAAGACGACAACACCCCGGACTCGGGTACGACGACCGACGCGGGCACGGACACCGACGCGGGCACGCCGCCGCCGATGTACGCGTTCGTCGCGCAGGTCAGCGTCGAGGGCAACGCCACGAGCTACGTCGTCCTGACGGAGACGCTGGATCCAAACACGCCGCTGTCCACTGCCAACGCCACGCAGATCAACGGCCGAGCGCTGGGCTCCGGCATCTCGAAGACGGGCTCCATCTTCGTCTCCAGCAGCGCCGGCGCCACCGTCACCCGCTACAACCTGACGGCCAGCAACACGCTGGAGAAGGCCGGTGAGGTCACCTTCGCGGGCAAGGGCGTCACCTCCATCGGCGAGTACCAGAACCAGTTCCAGTTCGCCTCCGAGACCAAGGCCTACTACTTCGACGGCCGCAACTCACAGGTCATCATCTGGAACCCGAAGGACATGACGCTGACGAACAGCATCTCGCTGCCGGAGCTGACCATCGCCGGGAGCTCGACGACCTTCGCCTCCAACCCGATCCGCGTGGGCACCAAGGTGCTGATGCCGGTGGGCTGGCGCGCGGGCGCCGCCGTCACCAGGCAGGCGGGCATCATCGTGGTGGACACGGCGAACGACAGCGCGGTGTTGGTGAAGGATGATCGCTGCGGCTACGTGCGCGACGGCATCGTGGGCACGGACGGCAAGGTCTACCTGGCGACGGAGGCGTATGGCGCCGCGGAGAAGCGCGTGTCCGGCACAAACCCCAGCGTGCCCACCCCCTGCCTCCTGAAGTTCGACCCGGTGACGAACACCTATGACAAGGACTTCTTCAAGGAGCTGGGCACGCTGACGAACGGCGGCGCCACGGGTTCGCTGCTCGCGGGCCCCAACGGCACGGGCTACCTGCGCGTGCTGGATGAGACCGCCTACCCGGTCGCGCCGGACACGGTCGCGCGCACCCTGGCGAGCGCCGTGGCCTGGAAGTGGTGGAAGATCGACCCGGCCGCCGGCACCCACGCGACGCTGGTGGACACGCTGCCGGCCAGCACGGGCAGCTCCTTCCTGTACGAGCTGAACGGCCGCACGGTGTTCAGCGAGTTCACCAACAACAGCGGCACCACCAACTACCGCGAGCTGACGGACCTGACCGGCAACCTGGTGGCGACGCACCAGGGCCTGTCGTTCTCCTTCCTTCAGCTGCGCTAGTCGTTCCTTCCGCATCCGGCCCCCGGGATCCGAAGCTCCCGGGGGCCGTTTCACTGCGGGGAACTCAGGTGCACATCAGCCACGAGCACTTGCCGGACTGACACTCGCGGCCGGAGGAGCACAGGGAGCCCTTGGCGCGCTTGTTCACGCACTTGCCGTCGTTGGTGCCCCAGCCGCAGAACTGGTTCGAGGCGCAGTGCGAGTCCGCGGAGCAGGTGCAGACGCCCGGGATGTCGCCGCAGTCGTCCCACGCACTGCACTGGTTGGACTTGCACTCCTGGTCGAAGCGGCACGTCTCCGACACCAGCTTGGTGCTGGGGGCGTAGGCCTTGCCGCAAATCTTCGGATACGACGCCTCACGGGTGGCCTTGGCGACGTAGGGGTCGACACCGCCGGTGTCGATGTCGTTGGCCGCGTCCGCCATGCCGGTGCGGGTGCCGTTGGCGCGCTCCCACATCCGGATGAAGTTCTCCGAGGAGCCCTCCAGGCCCGTGGTGTTGACGCCCAGCTGCTTCAGGTCCTTCACCACGTCCGGCAACAGGCCCACGTGGGCCAGGCCGTACACGTCGAAGTCGGTGCCCAGCGGCGGCGGGCCGGAGACGCGCTGCTGCTCCTCCTGCGCGTCCGCCTCCGCGCGGAAGCCCGCGGAGCACGCGCCGAAGTCACCGAAGCGCGGGCGCGTCTGCTGGATGAAGCCGTTCAGGTCCGCGCCGAAGCCCATGTTGACCTTGAGGCCCTGGCGGCCGAACTCGTACGCCTGCGCGAGCGAGCGCGTGGAGCCCTGGCAGTTGTTGGCCACCGGCGTGCGGTTGTAGTTGCGCGTCTCGTCGTGCGCGGTGCGCAGTCCGAACATGCCGCCCGTCTGGCGCACGTAGCGGACCACCCACGACGGCGTCGTCTTCTCGTTGGCGGCCAGGTCCGGGTTCATCACCTCGCGGAAGTGGCCGTGGGAGATGTACAGCGGGTAGTACGTCCGGCCCTGGGACAGAGCATAGGCGTCCTGCACGCTCTTCTCGGACATGTGGGCCATGTCGATGAGCATCCCCTTGTTCATCATCTCCTGGACCAGCGCCTTGCCGTCCGCGGTCAGGCCCTTGGTGTTCTTGCAGTTGGCGTCCACGTCGAAGCCCAACGTGAAGCCGTTGCCGGTGAGGCCGCAGTCCGTGTCGATGTGACAGTTCTCCAGGAACTGGGCCACCTGGAAGATGGCGTTGTGCGGGGCCGCGCCACCAAAGCGGTTGTCCAGCTGGTGCACGGGCTGCAGTGAGCGCACGCCCAGCGAATAGACGCGGTTCAACTCCGCGCGCCAGTCCTTGGTGCCGAAGAGCTTGCTGGACTCGATGGAGAGGACCATGGCGAGCTTGCCCTGCGAGATGATCTGCCGGGCGTGCGCGGGCGACAGCGCAATCTCCGCCCAGTCCGTGCGCGCGTCGAAGTCGCGGGCCATCTGGAGCTGGACGTCCACGTCCATCATCTCGTCACAGGGCCGCTTGAGGTTCTGGTACGGCAGCGCCTTGCAGAGGAACTCGTTGCTGACGAGCGACACCATGACCAGGGACATGCCGCCCTGGCGGGCCTTGTTCAGCCAGCCCTCCCACGCCTGCTGGTGCGCGATGGTGTCCCAGCGCGGCCACTGGGTGGGCGTCTCCATGCGGCCCAGGTGCAGGCCGGTGTCGCCCTCGGTGCCCTCCACCTGGCCGATGACCTCCGACGCCACCGCGCCGCCCACGCCGAAGACGTCGGACAGGATGGGGATGCCGCCCAGGTTCACGCTGCCGGAGTTGGGGCAGAGATTGAGCATGTCCCGCAGGTCCATGCGGACGCGCGCGTGGTCGCTCTCCGGCATGCCGCCGTCACAGCTCGCCAGCGTGCCGGTGTGACCGCCGTGGAACCACCCGCCGCCGAAGGCTTCTTCCGCGAACATGTGGTGGTGCATCTCCGCGAAGCCGCTCACCGCGAGCGGCTGGGCCACCTCCGCGGGCGCTTCCACGGGAGCGGGCGGCTCGTCGGTGACCGGCCCGCAGGCCAGCGCGAGCGACGTGGCCGCGAGCAGCGGTGAAAACAGAAATCTTGAGACAATTCGGGAGCGACGCGACATGCGATGCACCTTTCCGGGGTGGAGGGGCACCGGGCGTATCAGTACCTGTTCCAGCTAATCAAATCTCACGGCCTAAGCTCGGTGACGCATGACATTGACGCGCTGCGCGGCACGGCGGGTTGTCACCTGCTCGCGCCGTGGCCATGTGTGCTTCATGGCAGCCACCGACACGCTTCCAGACCATTCGTTGCCGGAGTTGCTGAAGCGCGTGGGCTTCCTGCGGCGGCGGCGGGGGTTCGGCTCGGCCACCCAGTTGCTCTGGAACAGGGTGGAGAGCGACGACTCGCTCCTCGCGCTGTGCCGGATCCGCACGGACCTCACCGACGAGGACCAGGCCATCCTGAAGCAATGCCAGGAGAGGCTGGACACTGCCCGGTGGTGCCTGGACAAGCCCACGGGGCGCTGGTCCTTCTCCTTCTGGGAGCTCATCCATGACGTGGACGGGCTGCTGCTGCTCGTGATGCCGCAGCACATGCTGGTGCCGCGGGCGCTGGAGATCCAGCAGCAGTTCGCGCGCCGGGTCACGGACTCGCGGGCCCTCCTCTGGCTCGGCACGGACAAGGAGATCGGTCCCTTGCCCCAGTGCGTCCATAGGCTCACCCGGGTGGACGGCCCTGCGAGCGGCGCCAGCACGGCCCCGCTCCTGGACGCGGAGCAGTCCCGCTACTGCCGCAGCGTGCTTCGCGGGGCGCTCGACATGGTCAATCAGCAGGTGGACAAGACGTTCTGGCAGCTCTCCATCAATGTCTTGATCCAGGTCCTGAGCACGCTGCTGCTGCTGGCGGTCTTCGGCACCTCGTTCGTGATCCTGTCGCGGACGCTCGTCACGGACTGGCCGCGGAGTCTGGTGCCCTGGGGTCTGCTACTGGTGGGCTTCGCTGGGGCCTCCGGGGCCATCGCCTCCAACATGATGGCGAAGGAGCGCTTCGTCGTCGCCACGGGGGCGACAAGCCGCTTCTTCGCCTACCACCTGCTGGTGAAGCCCGTCATCGGCGCGTTCGCGGCACTGGTGCTCCTCTTCCTGGAGCAATCCAGCATGCTGCTGTCCGTGGAGACGCGAAACGGGCCAGCGGGAGCCGTCGATGGTTCCGGCATCCTCCACATCGTCGTGAGCGACGGTCAGGCGGCGTTCTTCACGATGATGGCGCTGGCGGTCGTCGCGGGCTGGTCCGCGGACAAGCTCCTGAGCTCCGTCATGGACAAGGTGCTGCGCCGGCTCCTCGGTCAGTCGGAGAAGGTGCTGCCTCCGTCCAGCCCCGCGGGCGCGCCGCCGCCTCCCCCGCTGGCGCCGGCGGCGCGGTGATGCTCAAGCCGGGGCCTCATGGCGACTCACGGCCCTCCGGGTGAAGCGGGCCAATGCGTCCAGCAGGTCGTCCGCCATGTGCAGGGCGCCGGGCCTCCACGGCACGGTGAAGCGCGCGTCCATGCTCGTCTGGCGGATGTTGGACAGCCACTCGTGCACCTCCCGCTCGGAGTAGCCCGCGCTGCGCGCCGCCTCGTGCAGCAGGGAATATTCGCGCAGCAGGAAGGTGGAGAACGTGACCGGGTCGTCCGCGCCCAGGGCGATGGGGACGGGGGGCGGCGCGCCCTCCTCGGCGGACGGAGGATTGAGCCGGAGGATGGGGTGGTTGCGCAGGTCCAGCAGGTTACCGATGAGCAGGTTGCTGGACGGATTCACCTCCACCACGGTCCCTCGCGCCCCCACGAGCCGGCGCATCGCGGCCTGCACCGACCGGAGCGTGGCGACCTCCGAGGAATCCAGCGGGATGTCCACCAGCTGCTGCCCTCGCTGGAACACGCGCTCGTCCTCCCGGTAGGCCACGAGGACGCGCCGGACGTGCGCGCCGTTGAGCACCCGGCTCCAGTTGAGCCGGCGGAAGGCCCGGCTGAAGGCATCCAGTCCCACGCCTCCCTCGTCGCGCGCCAGCGGCGGACACCAGAGGTTGTGCAGCACGTGGTGCGCTTCGGCCAGCACGTGCGGCGCGACGCACCTGCCGAAGACGGCCTCGGACAGCTCGCGCAGGAGGTTCTCCACCCGCAGCGGCCGTCCGGGTGGGGCCTCCGCGGACAGCGCCGGGGGCAGCCGGTAGTCGCTGTACAACCGCCACTCGAAGACCAGGTCCCACAGCCGGTCCTCGGCCGGCATCATCACCGCGCCCACGGACTCAGCCCACGCTCCGGGCTCCACCCCCAGCGCGGTGGCGTGGCCCAGCCGTCCTCCCGTGCGGTCCAGGAGGTAGTGCACGCTTTCGAAGATTCGGCGCAGGCCCTCCATGAGGTGCCGGTAGTCCTCGCCCACGTGCGACGTCAGCCGGAGCGGCGGAGCGCGCCGCGACTCCCGCTTCGCCGCGGCGCGCGCGGCCCCCCACCGGATGTAGCGGTACAGCGGCGCCAGCACCCACGTGGGCACGCTCAGCTCGTCCGACGCCACGTCCAATCCCCGCACCAGCCAGAGCGACAGCGGCACCGCCCGCAGCAGGTCCACCAGGGCCTCCACCTGCACGGATTGCGCGGCGAAGTAGTCCGAATAGCGTCCGCCCAACTGCACCCGCCGCTCGGGCACCGGCTCCGCGTACGTGCCCATGCCGTGGGCGGGCGGCTGCCCCTTCGCCCAGTGCTGGCTCGGGTCCCGGTCCTTGATGAGGTGCATCACCACGCCGAACTCCGGCGACCGCCCATCCGCGACGCGCTCTCCCGTCCGGCTCAGCACGCCCCGCCATGATTGGGTGAGGGACGTCAGCTCCTCCGCGATGCGGATGGGGTCGTCCGAGGGGCTCGTGCGCACCTCCAGCGCGGCGATGGGCTGATCCCCACCCGCCACCGCGTAGGACACCTCCGCGCGCACGGCGCTCAAGGGCCCCTTCATGGCGCGTGGACGGCCATAGAAGCGGATGAACCACTGGAGCCCCGCGGTCAGGGGCCGCTGCACGTAGGCGCGGTAGCTGACGCACCGCACGCGCTGGACCTGCCAGAAGAGGCGCTCGAAGTGCACGTCCTGGATGCCCGCGTGCTCCAGGGCCGCCAGGTGCTTCAGGCCCGAGCGCACCAGCCAGCGCTCGCCTCCATTGGGCGTGTCCAGCCGCAGCCGGAGCGCGAGCGGATCACACCGCCGCCACACCTCGTCGAGCGTGGCGGGGGGGTCGCTCACGTTGTAGGCCGCCAGCGGATGCAGATCCTCATAGAGGCCGCGCAGCTCATCCAGGGCGGGAAGGACTTCCCGGCGGCCCCGCGAGAGCGCCTCCAACGTCCGCGCGAGCACGCGCCGCCGCTGAGGCAGCCAGGCCCGGGACTCCGAGAGGCCGCGCACGAAGTCCAGGAGCGGAGGCGTCTCGCGGCGCAGCAGGACCTCCGCCAGGACACAGCGGGTCACCGCGGCCGCCAGCAGCCAGCGCAGCATCCGCTCCCCGTCCTCGAAGGGCAGCCCCGGCCCCGTCAGCGATCTCGGGTCCAGACCCGGAGCGCCCACGGCGGACAGCAGCGAAGCCCACAGCAGCGGGAAGTCCATGCCCGCGCCGACGTGGTGGTGGACCTCCGCCACGCCGCGATCCAGCAGGTGCCTCACCAGCAGGGGCGGCTCGATGTCCACGCGCGTGGGAGGCGGCTCCACCGGCACGGCCGCCAGCAGCAGGTCCTCCGGCATCGCGAAGGTGAGCCAGCGGTAGTGCGTCAGCGCCTCCACCGCCTCCGCGCCCGTGCCCTGGAAGATGACCGTGACGCCGGGCCGCCGCTCCAGGTGCGTGTCCGCCAGGTTCCGCAGGTAGTGGAACATGGACACACCCTGGCGTGGGGCCTGCCGGTGGCTGACGTGTCCTCGCGAGGGGAACCAGAACGCGTCGCGCACGGCGATGATCCGATCCAGCGACCAGCCGCTGGCGTGCTCCGACAGGCCCTTCTCGCACTCGCGCCAGAGCGCCCAGGTGGGTTCGCCGTCTTCCGAGTCCAGTGACGGCACCAGCTCCGTCACCGCCGAGCGGAAGGCCTGGAGGCTCGTCAGCGGAAAGCTGGCGACCTCCGCGCGCACGTACGCCTCCGGGACGCGGCGTGGGGCCAGACTGCCGGGAGGTGGGCGCGAGCCGTCGCGGTTCACGAGTGCAGTTGGGTGCGGGAGGCTTCCAGCCCCGGCACCACCTCCACCAGCGGATCCCCCTTGTGGTCCACCACGGCGAACCAGGCTTTCACCACGGTGTCGAGCCAGTCCTGATACGTGGCCGACGCGGGCCCGCCGTCCTCGCCGAGCGCGATCCGGAGCGACTCGGCCGTGCTGGAGAAATGCACCGCTTCGCGCACCCGCTGCCGCCGGAGGGCCTTCAGCCGGGGCGCCTGGGCGCGCCAGTCCTTCATCAGGGCATCCCAGCCAGAGTCCGCACCCGAGGATCCAGGCGGCGAGGGCAGCAGGTCCCGCGCATCAGGGGCAAGCGCGAACTCCGGTAGCACCTGGAGGGGGAGCGTGTTGCGCAGCCAGACCTGCGCTGCCCACGCCCGGCCATACACCTCGTTATGGGTGACGAGTTGCTCCACCAAATGGCGCACCCGCGTTTCGTATTGCGGGACCTTGGCCAGCCTCAGTTCTGGCGTCAGCACGGACGAGACGCCGTCGTCACCTCCCCAGTCCCACTGGCCCAGCTGCTTGTCGGCCACGGAGCAGATGTTCTCCACCCACGCCGCCTGGATGAGACGGGCTCGTAGGTTGGCGTCGTGGGGGTCATTGAGGAACTCAAGGGGGAGCTGCACGAGGAACGCGCGCCACCGGGCGGTGAGGATGGCGAACTCGATGAAGGTGCTCCACGAAGGAGGCGTCCACCAGGAATCCACCTGGACGAACGGCGTCCCGTGCGCGTGCTCCGCCCAGAGCTCGTGCACGGTCACGACCATCTCCGGGCTCATATCGAAGGGCGTCACGTTCGCGCTCAGCACGCGGGGCTGCTCGAACAGCATCAGCACGTCATGCAGGATCATGAACCAGCCCGCGACGTTCGCGGGCATCTGCGCTTCGCGGCCGGAGCCCGCAAGATCCTTCAGCACCAGCACCACCTCATGGAAGCGGCGCAGGTGGATCTCCGTGCTCAGTATCTGGTCGTGCAATTCCGGTCCGTTTCCATCCAGGCCGCTGGGGTTGCTCCGCAGGACGCCATGGAGGCTGGTGCGCTTGAGGCGGCGGATGGGCTTCCCGGTCAGGTCCAGGACGACGCGTCCCTGGTCGTCATGCCGGAGCATGCGGTGGAGCAACTGCTCGCTCGCCCAGGCTGGCAGGTCGCTCTCGTCGATGGCGTTGCGGAGCATCTCCTTGGCGATCCGGACCGCGGACCCGCCTTGCTCCTGAGCGCTGAAGCCAGGGGCGGGTGAGCTGGGTCCATGGACTTCACGCCGGACCGCATGCCAGAGGTCCTGCAGGGTCCGCGCAGGCAGCCTGAGGGCGTTCCTGCCAGCGTGGGTGAGGATTGGGTTGTCCTTGGTCTCGCTGGATTCTTGCGCCTGCTGGCCGTTATCGGCGGCGAGGGCGTCCCGGTAGCACTCCGCCACGTTGCCCTTGAGCTGGTCCTTTAGATCGAAGAGGGCGTCGAAGGAGTTCAGCAGCCGCTCCTCGCTCCGCGGACTTCCTGGCAACTTGATGTGACCCAGGAGCTGGCCCAGTGATTCGTTCTTCCCGCCATCCACGGTGAAGCGCCAGGCCTCGTAGGGGTCCACCGGTCTCAGCGAGATGCGGTAGCTGGGTGGCAGCGCCCGGCGCAGCGTGGTCGCGGCCTGCCGCCGGGCGATGGCGAGCGTCTCCTCCTGATCGTTCGCGCCAATGCCGGCCTGTCCGGAGACGATGAACTCCTTCTGGAAGGAGCGCTCCATGAAGCGCTGGAACTCCTGGTGGCCCGCGGCCAGCACGAACCAGAGGTGGCGGCTGGCCACCATGCGGGTGAGCTTCACGATGTTGTAGAGGTGCTCGATGCTTCGGTCGACGTTGTCGATGGGCAGCACGAGCAGCACCTGGTCACCACCGGACGGGCCGAAGCGCGGCATGGCCAGCGTGCGCGCCACGTCCTCCATGGCTTCCGCGAAGCGCGGCTGGAAGTCGGCGTAGATCTCCGACGCGCGGATCTGCTGCTCCGCGCGCACGCGAGCATCGGTGGTGGATGGGATGTCCTCCCACATGAACGACGCGTCACGGATGAGGTGATCCAGCTTCCCCCACGTCTCCTCCGCGCCCTCTTCCAGGATGGAGGAGGACCATCGCGCGGACCTACCGTGCGCGCCCTTCAAGTGCCGCTGATCGTCCAGTGCGGCGCGCACGCGGACCAGCAGCGTGGCCAGCAGGTTGGCATTGGGCGAAACGGGCTCCAGGTCGAGCGGCTCCAGCCAGTGGATGCGCCGCTCCAGCCGTTCGAGCATCCTCGACAGCTCGGTCCCCTTGGGCTCGTTGCCCGGCTCACCAACGAAGCTCTTCCAGTCCGTCAGGGCCTGCACGGCGCTGAGCAGGAGGGTCGTCTTCCCGGAGCCACGGTCACCGGAGATGAGGAGGCTGGTGGAGAGGTGCTCGTTGTCGCGATCCGCGGCCCGCGCGCTGTTCTCGCAAGCGGCCTCCAGCCAGGAGAAGAGCTCCCCCAGGCCCTGACGGGTGGAGGTCAGCAACTGCGCCCACTCGAAGGCCCGGGCCTCCGGAAGGGGGGTGGGCAGGTACTGCGGGCCCGCGTCCGAGGCGCTGTCCGGTGTCGTTGCCATGGCCTCGGAGGATGGACGGGGGACACCGCCGTGCGAATCACCCTGGAGTCAGGCGGGATGTCGCGCGCCCTACTCCGTCGGGTCGAAGCGTTGCGCCAGGACCTCCGCGAGACCGGCGCCGCAATGGCGCTGGGTCTCCCGGAGGAAGCGGCGGATGGAGTGTGCCGAAACAGACCGGGGACCGCCCTCCAGCGCGGAGCCCAGCTCGTCCCGGGTCAGGTGCACGGGAGCCGCATCCGCATCCAGGGTGTCCAACGGAGTGTCGCGTTGCGCGCACCGCAGGTAGGTCTCCGTGACCGCGGCCTCCAGGTCCGAGCCCGAGAAGAAGCGCTGGTTCCTCCGGTTCGCCAGGAACAGCGGAGCCAGGAGGTCGTTCAGCTCGGCATCGCTGGGGACGAAGACCTTCTGTCCGCCGCGTCCCAGCCGCATCAGGTAGTAGGAGACGATCTCGACCGCCTCCGCGAGGTCCGGAGGCGGAACGGGGACGTAGCGCCCGAAGCGGCCGCTGCGGATGACCGCTTCGTCGAGCGCGCCCAGGAAGTTGGTCGTGCCCACGATGATCCGGCGCAGCCGGCCCGCGCGATCCAGCTGGACGAGGAGCTCGTTCACATCCGCCTTCTCGTCGCTGTGCATCTGCCCGTTGCGCCGCGAACGCGCCACCGCGTCCAGTTCGTCGAGCACGAGCATCCGCTTCTCCTGTTCCACGACCCAGTCGAACTGTTCGCGGATCATCAGGGCTCCCCAGCCAACGTAGGGCCCCCGCAGGTCCGACGGAGAGAGCAGGCGCACCTCCTGTTCGAGCTCTCCCGCGATGGCGCGGGCCAAGAGCGACTTGCCGCATCCCGGAGGCCCGAAGAAGAGGATGCCCGAGGCCCGCGAGACATTGCGCAGCAGCGCGCCCCGGCGCTCCGGCCAGATGATGTCGCGCTGGATGCGCTGCTTGACGGCGGTGTAGCCCGCCACGTCCGCAAGCCCTGGCAGCCGGTCCACGTCCCGTTCCACCGGCTCGATGGTGGACTCACGCCGGGCCTCTTGTGGATCCTTCACCTCCGAGGCGTTCTCCGTCAGCGGCCGCGCTTCGAGCCGCGCGAAGGCCGTCCCCGCCGCGGGGATCAGGACCGCGCCTTCCTCCCCCAGGTGGTGGGCGATGTCCGCCAGGAAGGGGCCCGCCCAGAGCAGGGACTCGCCAGGCACGACGAGCGAGAAGGACTCTCCCGCCTTGCGCCGCGAGAAGATCTTCCGGTGATAGAAGGTCTCCATCGGCCCGCTCCCCATCAGGGTCTCGACCTCGAAGCTCCCCAGGCCCTCCACATGAAGGTCGGTCCGGGTTACCTCCTGCGTGGTGCCGTCGTCGTCCGGGACCTCCTCGCGGCGGTGTTCGAATTCGAGCTCCGCATCGGGATCGCGCAGCCCCACCCACTGCGCCAGGCGCGCCTTCAGTGACAGCGCCGTGGCGCTTTCGTTGCTGCCCTTGAACCGGGAGAACGGAGCGCGCTTGAGCGTTTCGCCCCAGGAGTTCATCGCCTGCGCGGCGCCGTGAGCACAGGCCTCGCGGCTCCACAGCACCAGCTTCAACGGCGACAGCTCCGCCACGCCGTCATCCGTGGCCTTCTCGGGTTTGCCGCCGACCATCAGCAGGAGCCGCGACACGGGCGTTCCCTCGCTGGAGATCGCCGTGGCATCGAACTCGAAGACGGGCCCCGGCCAGGTGGAGAGCAGCCGCTGATGCTCCACGGGAGCGTCCGCATCGCGCCGGAGCGCGACGAGGTTGAGCCCAGCATCGGCTCCCGCGTCGCCAGCAGCCACGCGATGACGTGACAGCCGTGGGAAATGGCACCAGCGAGGGCGCTGTTGGGGGCGGGGCCCGGAGCGTTGCACTGACGCGGCAGGCAGTCCTCGACGCTACGGACGAGGTGAAGAGCTCCCTGCGCAGCGTCCAAGCCGCGTTCTCCAAGCTGGCGGCCCGTCATCCAGACCCCTGGGGCTGGAGCCTCACCGGCGTGTTCACGCGCTACCTCGACCAGGGATCACGGCAGGTGACGTGGCTTCATGGCGCGCTGGGGAGCGCCACCGCGGTGACAAAGGCAGCCTCGCAAGTTGGCGACGCGGACATGGAGTTGGGCCTGCTGCGCATGACGGGACCGAAGCTCCAGGCGGCTCAGTTCGGGACCCTCCTCTTGGCCACCTGGGTGGACTTCCTGTACCTCGCGGACGCCGTGCTCCGAAACTGCCCCATGTGCAGCGCCGAGAAGCTCTTCACGGACCTGCATCGCATTCAGGGACTGATGGAGCCCGCGCTCACGGACCTCGCCTCACTGGACCCCGACCGGGTGGAGGCGGCGACGACCGCGATGCCCGAGTTGATGGGAAAGCTGACGCGTGAGTTCGACACGCTCCAGCGGGAAACCCGCGCGACCATGAAGCTTGGCGGGCAGGTCATCGCGGCGATGCAGGCGGTTGAAATGGTCACGATGATGCGGAGGCTCGTGCAGGCGGGCGTCATCTCCATTCCCGCCGTCAGTGCGGCCGTCCTGATTCAAGGCGGACAGGTCATGATGGCCCAGGCGCATCAGGACCTGCCCAAGGGCGTGCGCGAAGCGCTGGGGGACAGCCCCGAGGTGCGCGGCATGCACGAAACCGGCAGAGCGGGGGCGGGCATGTCGGACGGCCCGAAGCACCACGTGCTGCCGCAAGAGCACCGCGAGTGGTTTGAACAGCGCGGCTTCAAGGGCGACATGGACATCGACCAGTTCTGCGTCCAGTTGGAGCAGGCCCACCACGAGGCGATTCACGGTGGGGGGAACTGGAAGCTGGGGCGCACGTGGCCCGATGAATGGAATCAGATGCTCATGCGCTCTCTGCGCGAAGCCGAGACTACGGCCGGCCGGACGTTGACGAGAGACGCGATACTGAAGCTCGTCGCCAAAGAGATGAAGCGCTATAGCATCCCCGCGAATTTCACCTCTTGGAGCGGGCGATGACCGACGGGCCTTCCTGGCGTGGCAATTGGCCAGCGCGGCTGTATGAGCGGGTCCGCGAATTGGGTTACAGCTCATTGACCGCGTTCGCGGAGTCTCGCCCCACTGCTTCATTGGTTGAGTTGGCCGAGGTGCTGGGCCAGGGAGACATCGCAGGGGTGCAGGTGTTCAGAGGGCTGGTCGAGGAGGCAGAACGGGCCCATCAGGTCACGCGGTTGGTGCGCAGTCAGTTCGTCCGAGAGCTGTCCGAGGGGCTTCCCCAAGGCTGGCCTCCCGTGCTGGACGACGAAACCCGGATGGACGTCGCCTTGGTGCTCGGGTCCTGGTTTGGCTTCACGCCTGTCACGCATCAGGCACGTGTCAGGCAGGCCAACGCGGAACTTTTCGCCCATCCGCCGCCCGCTGGCTGGCGCCCGCTCGGTCCCGACGACGAGCTTCTCCGCACGCTCTTGCCGGACGAGGAAGCCTGATCTCCGCGGCGGCCCCGCCAGCCAACCAGCGAGGTCGTCTTCCCGGAGCCACGGTCACCGGAGATGAGGAGGCTGGTGGAGAGGTGCTCGTTGTCGCGACCCGCGGTCCGCGCGCTGTTCTCGCAAGCGGCCTCCAGCCAGGAGAAGAGCTCCCCCAGGCCCTGGCGGGTGGAGGTCAGCAGCTGCGCCCACTCGAAGGCCCGGGCCTCCGGAAGGGGGGTGGGCTGGTAGTGCGGGCCCGCGTCCGGGGCGCTGTCCGGTGTCGTTGCCATGGCCTCGGAGGATGGACGGGGGACACCGCCGTGCGAATCACCCTGGAGTGAGGAGGGATGTCACGCCGAGGAAGCAGCGCGGGCGCGAAGTCCGAAGCGCGCGGCGTGCGCACGTTGCGGGAGGAGGCGGCGCATGAAGCCAGGGCAGCACACACCCGAAATCGAATCCTTCTATCACCTCGGGCCTGGCCCCCTGGGGACGCATGCCTGTCAGGGCACCGCCTGCTTCGTCGCGCGCCACCTGGATGCCGCGCGCTGGCGTCAGGCCACCTCGGGTGACACCCGCGTCTACTGCCTGGGCCAGTGCTACCGGGCGCCCTCCGTCACGGGTGAGGATGCTCGCCCTGAAGTGCACGTCAGGGCTCCCCAGGCCATCACGCTGGGGCGCGTCGCCAGCGGCGGAGCCCGCGCCCTGACAGAGGCCACCCGCCAGGGCGCCTACGCGGCCCTGGAGCAGGCGCTGTCCTCGCCCCCCGAGGCCCTCATCGCGCAGGTGGAACGGTCCGGGCTGCGCGGCCGGGGAGGCGCGGGCTTCCCCACCGGACGCAAGCTGCGCGCGGTGGCCGCCGCTCCCAGCGCGGAGAAGGTCGTCGTGGCCAACGCGGACGAGGGTGACGCCGGGGCCTATATCGACCGCTTCCTGATGGAGGACGACCCCCACGCCGTGCTGGAGGGCCTGTTGCTGGCGGCGTACGCGGTGGGCGCACGCCGGGGCGTCATCTACGTGCGCAAGGAGTATCCGCTCGCGGCGTGCGTGCTGCACGTGGCCCTGCACGAGGCCCACCGTGAGGGCGTGCTGGGTCCACACATCCTGGGCAGCGCGTTCTCCTGCGAGGTCTCCATCGAGGTGGGCCGCGGCAGCTACCTGTGTGGCGAGGAGACCGCGCTGCTCAACGCCCTGGAGGGACGCCGGCCCTTCGTGCGCGCCCGGCCCCCCTACCCCGCCCAGGCGGGCCTGTTCGGCCAGCCCACGCTGGTGCAGAACGTGGAGACGCTCGCCAACCTCCCGTGGATCTCACGCCATGGCGGCGAGGCGTACGCGGCGCTGGGAATCCCGGGCAGCCGAGGCACGAAGGTGCTGTCGCTCAACTCGCTCTTCCACCGCCCGGGGCTCTACGAAGTGGAGCTGGGCACGCCGGTGCGCACCGTGGTGGAGGAGCTGGGAGGCGGGCTGCGCACCGGTCCGCTGAAGGGCGTCCTCATTGGAGGGCCGCTGGCGGGCATCCTCCCTCCGCACCTGCTGGACACCCCGCTCGGCTTCGAGGAACTCCAGGCCGCGGGGGCATCCGTGGGGCACGGCGGCGTGGTGGCCTTCGACGCGCGCACGTCCATCGCCGCGCTGGTGCACCACGTCTTCTCCTTCGGCGCGTACGAGTCGTGCGGAAGGTGCACGCCCTGCCGCCTGGGAGCGCGGCACGTCGAGCGGCTCTTCGCGCGCGTGCTGGACGCCGGCACCGTCCCCCGTGCCGGCGCGGCGGACTGGGAGGAGGTCGCCGAGGCGCTGCGCCTCACCAGCCTGTGTGGACACGGCACCGGGCTGGGGGAGTTCGCCCGGAGCGTGCTGCGCCACTACCGGGAGGAGGTGGAGGCATGCTTCGCGTGATCATCGACGGGCAGCCTCGCGAGTGCACACCCGGCACCGTGTTGGAGGCGCTGGAGTCCCTGGGCATCTCCATCCCCGCGCTGTGCGACGACACACGCCTGACGCCGGTGGGCGCGTGCCGCACGTGCATCGTGGAGGTGGAGGGCTGCGAGCGTCTGGTGACCGCCTGCACCACGCCGCTGGCGGAGGGCATGGTGGTCCGCACGCGCAGTCCCCAGGTGGAGGCGCAACGGAAGGTGCTGCTGCGACTGCTGGCCTCCCAGTACCCGGCCGAAGCGGTGGCGCGCCATCCGGACAAGCCCTTCCACCGCGCGCTGCGCGAGTACGGTCTTGCGGACGAGGCGCGCGGCACGCACCGGCCGGAGTCGCTGGACGACTCGCACCCGTACATCCACGTGGACATGTCCCAGTGCATCCAGTGCTACCGCTGCGTGCGCATCTGCGACGACGTGCAGGGACAGTTCGTCTGGCGGGTGTGGGACCGGGGCGCCGCGACGCGCATCCTCCCGGACGGGCCGGACCTGAAGCAGAGCTCGTGCGTCTCCTGCGGGGCATGCGTGGACAGCTGCCCCACCGGCGCGCTGGAGGACCGCACGCTGCTGGACCGGGGCTGGCCGGAAGCGTGGACGCGGACCACCTGCTCCTACTGCGGCGTGGGCTGCGAGATGGACGTGGGCACGCGTGAGGGCCGCATCGTCACCGTGCGGCCCTCACGCGAGGGCCCGTCCAACCGGGGCCACCTGTGCTCCAAGGGGCGCTACGCCTTCGACTTCGTGACGGCGCCGGACCGCGTCACCGCGCCGCTGCTGCGCGAGGCGGGCGGCTGGCGGCGGGCCTCCTGGGACGAGGCGCTGGGCTTCATCGCGGAGCGCCTGCGCCGCCTGCGGGACGCGCACGGCCCGGACTCGGTGGGCATGCTGGGCTCCGCGCGGGCCACCAACGAAGAGAACTACCTGGCGCAGAAGCTGGCCCGCGTGGTGCTGGGGACGAACAACGTGGACTGCTGCGCCCGCGTGTGCCACGCGCCCAGCGCCGCCGGGCTGAAGCGGATGCTGGGCACGGGCGCCTCCACCAACTCCTTCGAGGACGTGGAGCACGCACGCACCCTGCTGGTGGCGGGCAGCAACGCCACCGAGTGCCACCCCGTCGTCGGCGCCCGCATCAAGCAGGCGGTGCTCCGGGGCACGAAGCTCATCGTCATCGACTCGCGGCGCACGGAGCTGGCGCGCTACGCGGACGTGCACCTGCGGCCCCGGCCCGGCACGGACGTGCCGCTGCTCAACGCGCTGGCCCAGGTCATCGTGACCGAGGACCTGTGCGCCCCGGACTTCCTGCGCGAGCGCGTGGACGCCGTGGAGGACTTCCAGGCCTTCATCCGCGACTGGACACCCGAGCGCGCCGCGCGGCTGTGCGAGGTGGACGCGGAGGACCTCCGGAAGGCCGCGCGCCTCTACGCCACGCACGGCCCGTCCATGATGGTGCACGGGCTGGGCATGACGGAGCACGTGCAGGGCACCGAGACCGTCATGGCGCTGGTGAACCTGGCGCTCCTGACGGGCAACCTCGGCGGGCCGGGCATGGGCGTCAACCCCCTGCGCGGGCAGAACAACGTGCAGGGCGCGGCGCACATGGGCTGCGAGCCGGGGCAGCTCACCGGCTACGTCCCCCTGGAGGAGCACCGCGCCCGCTTCGAGGCCGCCTGGGGCTCACCCCTGCCCAGAGCGCCGGGGCTGGACCTGATGCGGATGATGGAGGCGGCGCGCGGCGGGCGGCTCAAGGCGCTGTGGGCCTTCGGCTACGACGTGCTGCTCACCAACCCGGGGGCGAACACCACGCGCGAGGCGCTGGAGCGGCTGGAGCTGCTGGTGGTGCAGGACATATTCCTCAACGAGACCGCGCGGGCCTTCGGCCACGTCTTCCTGCCCGCGTGCACCTCGTTCGAGAAGGACGGCACGTTCATGAACGGCGAGCGGCGCGTGCAGCGGGTGCGCGCGTCGCTGCCCCCCGCGGGGGAGTCCCTGCCGGACTGGGAGATCCTCTGCCGCGCGGCTCGTGCGCTGGGACACCCCGAAGGCTTCGCCTTCACCTCTCCGGAAGGAATCTGGGACGAGGTGCGGCGCGTGTGGACCGTGGGCGCCGGCCTGTCGTACGCGCGCCTGGAGCACGGCGGCCTCCAGTGGCCCTGCCCCGACGAGGCGCACCCGGGCACCCGGGTGCTGCACACCCACGGCTTTGCCCTGGGCCCGCGGGCGGCGCTGCGCCGCATTGGCTACACCCCGTCGCCGGAGGCGCGCTCGGAGGACTTCCCCTTCGTGTTGATGACGGGCCGGCGGCTGTATGCGTTCAACGCGGGGACCATGACGTCCCGCACGCCGAACGCACGGCTCCAACCCGGCGACTGGCTGGACATGGCCCCGGCGGACGCGGAGCAGCTGGGGCTCCAGGAGGGCGCGCGCGTGCGCGTTCGCAGCCGGCATGGCGAGGCGGTGCTGCCCATGCACCGCGCGGAAGGGCTGCGGCCCGGCGAGCTCTTCACCACCTTCCACACCGCGGAGACCCTCATCAACGCCGTCATCGGCCCGCATCAGGACCCGTATACCCATACGCCCGACTACAAGGTCACGGCCGTCCGGGTGGAGCACGTGGAGTAGCCGGGGCGCGGCGGCGAGCGGCGCCCTGCTCGTGGCACCCCGCCCTCCGCCTCCCTACCCTCATCCTCGAGGGCCCGGGGTCCTGGCCGGGAGGTGCCATGGCCGACGCACAATCCCAGACCGCGTTGAGCGCCCTGCGCATCGACCGCTCCGCCGCCCCCATGAAGCGCCGGCGCAGGCTGCGCTGGCTCATCCCCGTGGGGCTCCTGGTGGCGGTGCTCGTCCTGGTGGCGGCCGCGGTGGCACGCAGCGCGCCCACCGTGCGCGTGGCCGAGGTGCGCGAGCCGCTCCCCGGCGAGCAGCAGACGGAGCTGTCCGCCTCCGGCTACGTCGACTCGCGGCGCCGCTCGGTCATCGCGCCGCTCGTCGCGGGCCAGCTCGTGGAGGTCGCCGTGGAGGAAGGCGAGGCCGTGCGGCGGGGCCAGGTGCTTGCCCGGCTGGATGACCGGGATGCCCGCGTGGTGCTGGATCGGGCAGAGGCCGCGGTGCGGGCCTCCGAGGCACAGCTCGCCGCCTCCGAGGCCCAGGCCCTCAATGCGCAGCGCACCACGCAGCGCACGCGCAACCTCGCCAGGCAGGGCGTCATCCCCCGGGCCCAGCTCCTCGATGTGGAGACCGCGGGCCTCGCCACGCAGGAGTCCCTCAACCTGGCCCGGGCGCAGCTCGCCGTCGCCCGCCGTGCGAGCGAGGCGGCCCGCCTCCAGCTCTCGCACACCGTGGTGCGCGCGCCGTTCGACGGCACCGTGTCGAAGAAGCTCGCGAACGAGGGCGCGGTGCTCGCTCCGGCTGCCCTCACCGGCACCAACCTGGGCGGCATCGTGGAGCTGGTGGACCTCCACGCCCTGGAGGTCGAGGCCGAGGTCAGTGAGGAGCAGCTCTCGCGCATCCGCATTGGCCAGCCCACCCTCATCTTCCTGGACGCCCTGCCGGGGCGCGCCTTCCCCGGCCAGGCGGCCACGGTGCGCCCCGCCATCGACCGCTCCAAGGCCACCGCCACGGTGCTGGTGCGCTTCCAGTCCGTCCCCCAGGGCGCGCTGCCGGACATGGGCGCCAAGGTGTCCTTCCTCCGCCAGGCACTGCCTCCCGGGGAGCTGGCCGAGCATGGACAGCCTCAGCGAGTGCCCGCGAGCGCGGTGGTGCGCGACGCGAAGGGCGCCGCCGTATGGGTGGTGAAGGACGGACGGCTCACGCGCCAGCCGGTGCGCGTGGGCGAGCGCGTGGGGGACGAGGTGTCCCTGACGCAGGGGCCGGGCGCGGGCACGCAGGTGGTGGTGGCCCCGGACCCGAAGCGCCTTCACGACGGCCGGCGCGTGAAGGTGGAGGCGAAAGGCGGATGATCCAGGACGCGCCGCCCGCGGCTCCGGACCCCATGGTGCGCCTGAGGGGCGTGTCCAAGACGTACCGGCGCGGCACGGTGGAGGTGCCCGTGCTGGCCGCGGTGGACCTGACCATCGGCACCGGCGCCTTCGAGGCCTTCATGGGCCCGTCCGGCTCCGGCAAGTCCACGCTGCTCAACCTCGTCTCCGGGTTGGACCGGCCCACCAGCGGCCTCGTCGAGGTGGCCGGCCGCGACCTGGCGCGGATGAACGACCGGGAGCTGAGCGACTGGCGCGCCGCCCACGTGGGCTTCGTGTTCCAGCTCTACAACCTCATCCCGGTCCTCACGGCGGCGGAGAACGTGGAACTGCCCCTGCTGCTCACGCCGCTGACGCGCGGGGAGCGGCGCCGGCACGTGGCCGCCGCGCTGGAGCTGGTGGGGCTGGGCCACCGCGTGGGCCACCGCCCGCCTCAGATGTCCGGCGGCGAGCAGCAGCGTGTGGCCATTGCCCGCGCCATCGTCTCCGACCCGGACCTCATCATCGCGGACGAGCCCACGGGGGACCTGGACCGCAAGTCGGCGGAGGCCGTGTTGGATCTCTTCGGCGTGCTCCACCGGGACCTGCACAAGACGCTCGTCATGGTGACGCACGACCCGCATGCCGCCGAGCGCGCGGGCCGCGTGCACCACCTGGACAAGGGGGTGCTCCAGTGAACTACGTGGGACTGGCGGGCCGCGACCTGATGCGAAACCCGCTGCGGATGACGCTCACCGTGCTCGCGGGCGCGGTGGGCGTGACGGCCTTCATCTTCCTGAGCACCGTCGTCGACATGTTCTATTACAACGCGCGGGCCGCGCAGGTGGACCGGCTCATCGTCCGCAACAAGGTGTCCTTCACCCAGCCGCTGCCGCTGTCCTATTACGCGCGCATCGCCGCGCTGCCGGGCGTCACCTCCGTCACGCACCAGGAGTGGTTCGGCGGCACGCTGGGCGACACGCAGAAGGACTTCTTCGCCAACTTCGCCATCGACTCCCACACCTTCCTGGACGTCTTCCCCGAGTTCGTCGTCCCGCCCTCGCAGCTCGCCGCCTTCCGCGGGGACCCGTGTGGCGCGCTCGTGGGGGAGCAGCTGGCCCGGCGCTTCGGGTGGAAGGCGGGGGACCGGGTGACGCTCAAGGGGCAGCTCTACCCCGGCGACTGGACGTTCAACGTGCACGGCATCTACCGCGGCGCGCGCCCCGGGGTGGACACCACCGCGCTGGTGTTCGGCTACCGCTGCCTCAACGAGAGCGACCGGCTGACCGAGACCATGAAGGACAAGGTCGGCATCTACGCGGTGCGAGTGGACGACCCGGCGCGCTCGGCCGAGGTGGCGGCGGCCATCGACCACCTGTTCGACAACAGCCCCTACCCGACGAAGACGGAGAGCGAGAAGGCCTTCCAGCTGGGCTTCGTGGCCATGTCCTCGGCCATCGTCACCGCGGTGCGGGTGGTGTCCACCGTCATCCTGCTCATCATCCTGCTCGTCATCGGCAACACGCTGGCCATGGGCGTGCGCGAGCGCACCCGGGACATCGCCACCCTGCGCGCCCTGGGCTTCCGCCCGCGCACCGTGGTGGCGCTGGTGCTGGCCGAGTCCTCCGTCATCGGCCTGTGCTCGGCGGCGCTGGGCGTGACGGCCGCGCCGGTGCTGGTGAACGTCTTCGCGAAGCTCATCGCCTCGCGGTTCGGCCCGATGCCGGACCACCTCACGCGCTGGCACACGCTCTGGGTCTCCGCGCTCGCGGCGGTGGCGGTGTCCCTGCTGGCGGGCGTCTTGCCGGCCCTGCGCGCGGTGCGGCTGCCGGTGGCGGAAGGCCTGCGGAGGGTGGCCTGAGCGATGGTGCCGCTCTTCTACAACACCCGCAGCCTGTGGGCGCGCCGGCTGTCCACCGGCCTCACGGTGGTGGGGCTGGGGCTCGTCGTCTTTGTCTTCTCCGCGGTGCTGATGCTGGCCAACGGCATCGAGTCCGCGCTGGCCTCTGGCGGGGACGTGTCCAACGTCGTCGTGCTGCGCAAGGGGGCCACCAGCGAGCTGGTCAGCGGCGTGGAGCGGGACGCGGTGCGCATCCTCACCACGGATCCCCAGGTGGCTTCCGGACCGGACGGCCAGCCGCTGGTGGCCGGGGAGCGGGTGGTGCTGCTGACGCTGCCCAGCGGCCGCACGCAGGCGATGAACACGTCGGCGCGTGGCATCAGCGCGGAGAGCTTCGCGGCGCGGCCGGAGGTCCAGCTCGTCTCCGGGCGCAGGCCCCGGCCGGGCACCAACGAGGTGGTGCTGGGCCGCTCGCTCGTCGGGACCTCGCCGGAGGCCACGCTGGGAGGGGAGCTGAGGTTCGCCCGGCAGCGCTGGCCGGTGGTGGGCGTCTTCGCCGCCCGGGGCGGGGCCTTCGAGTCCGAGGTGTGGGCGGATGCCATGCGCCTGGGCACGGCCTTCGGGCGCGAGGACTACAGCTCCGCGGTGGTGCGGCTGCGCTCGCCCGCTGAGGTGGATGCCTTCGTGAAGCGCGTGGAGGCCAACCCGCGCTTCACGCTGGAGGCCCGGCCGGAGCCCGAGTACTGGGCGGACCAGGCCAGCGGGCTGGCCACCTTCATCCGCGTGCTAGGCCTCTTCGTGTCCTTCGTCTTCAGCGTGGGCGCGGTGCTGGGGGCGATGATCACCATGTACGCTCAGGTGGCGACGCGCGTCGCGGAGCTGGGGATGCTGCGCGCGGTGGGTTTCCGGCGGCGCAGTGTGCTGGCCAGCGTGGTGGTGGAGTCCGCCATGCTGGGCGCGGCCGGAGGCGTGCTGGGCGCGCTGGGGGCGCTGGCCACGCGGTGGATCCACATCCGCACGCTCAACTTCCAGACGTTCGCGGCGGTGAGCTTCGGCTTCTCCCCCACCCCCGCCATCCTGCTGGGCGCGCTGCTGTTCGGCACGGGGATGGGGCTCCTGGGCGGGCTGCTTCCCGCGCTGCGCGCCGCGCGACTGTCCATCCTGGACGCACTGCGCGCCTTCTGAAGGACCTGGAGCCCATGAACGCCTCCCCCCAGCCGCACGACGCGCACCACGGGCTCCCTGCCATGTGGGGCCGGGCGCTCCTGCTGGTACTGCTGCTCGCCGGCCTCGCGCTGCTCGCGTCCTCGGACGCGTTCCAGTCCCTCCTGCGCCGGGCTGTCGACGCGGTCGCGCCCGTCATCTCCACGCATCCCTTCTGGGGCGCGGTGCTCTTCGTCCTCCTCTCCGCCCTGTCCGCGATGCTGGCCTTCTTCTCCAGCGCGCTGCTGCTGCCGGTGGCGCTCCAGGCCTGGGGAAAGGCGGTCAGCGCGCTGCTGCTCTGGGTGGGCTGGATGCTGGGCGGCGCGTGCGCCTACGGCATTGCCCGAGCATGGGGCAGGCCCGTCATCCGCCGGCTCACCTCCGCCAGCCTGCTCGACCGTTACGAGGAGCGCATCTCGCGGCGCACGCCCTTTGGCGTGGTGCTCCTCTTCCAGCTCGCCGTCCCATCCGAAATCCCGGGCTACGTGCTCGGCCTCGCGCGCTATGGGCTGCGCCGCTATCTGGCCGTGCTCGCCCTGGCGGAACTCCCCTACGCGGTGGGCACCATCTACCTGGGCGCCAGCTTCCTGGAGCGGCGCACCCCCGTGCTGCTGGGACTGGGCGCGGCCGGCATCCTCGCCGGCCTGTGGGCCTTCCATCTGCTGCGCAAGCGCCTTGGCGCGCGGTCGCCAGCGGCCCGGAGGGGGGATGACGCCTCGTGACCTGCCACCGGCCGACAGCGGACCCCATCTTGTTTTGGAGGCCACGCGCACCGTTGGGAGAGCAAGCCATGCCCGTCTACGAGTACTTCTGCCGCAAATGTCAGGAGCCCTTCACCGAGATCATGACCATCAAGGAACACGACGAGCGGATGCCGAAGTGTCCGCGTGGCCACGAGTCGAAGGAGGTGGAGAAGCGCATCTCTTCCGTCCATGTCGTGACCGCCAAGAAGTGGCTCACCTACTGAGGCCCGCACGGGCCGGGTGACAGACCTCCCGGCCGTGCTTCCTCCAGCTCAAGGGGGCAGACCATGTACTTCCAGGACCGTGTGGATGCGGGCCGGCGGCTCGCGCGCAGGCTGCTCGAGCGCGGGTACACGGGCGAGCACACCCTCGTCATGGGGCTGCCCCGGGGCGGCGTCCCCGTCGCCTACGAAGTGGCGGCGGCGCTGGGCGCCCCCTTGGACGTCTGCGTGGTTCGCAAGATATGCGCGCCGGAATACCCGGAGCTGGGCCTGGGGGCGGTGGCGGAGGGAGGAGTCGTCTTCCTCAACCGGAAGCTGATGGACGAGATGGACCTCACGGAGGACGACCTCCGCGGGGCCATCCACCAGAAGACCGCCGAGGTGGACACACGCGTGACGTGCTTCCGCCAGGGCACGGCGCCATCGTGGGTGGAGGGAAGGCGCATCATCCTCGTTGATGACGGCATCGCGACCGGAGCCACCGTCCGGGCGGCCCTCCAGGCGCTGCGCGCGCGAAAGCCCGGGCGCCTGATCCTCGCGGTCCCCGTGGCGGACACCCTGACGCTCAACGAGCTGACGCCGCAGGTGGATGACGTGGTGTGCGTGTGCTCCGCCCTGTCGATGTTCGCGATCGGCCAGTGGTACCTCGACTTCCGCCAGGTGCCGGACGAAGAAGTGGTGGAGCTGCTGGCGCTGGCGCGGAGCACCTTCGAGCGGAGTCAGCCCTCGCCCCCCACCGGCTCCGCCCATCCAGAGCCGTCCCGTGGCCTGGGCCCGGAATGACCGGAGGGGAGGCCCGTCGCGAGGGTGGGACGGCGCGGGGACCGGGCCCACGACGAGGCCGCCACACCGCTTCGCACCCTGGCGGAGGCTCCCCACCATGCCAGGCACGGCTGGCTCGGTCCCTTCGAAATGAGGCCGGGCGGAGGGTTGCCGGAAGTGGCGGCCCGGCAGGGCTGGCGCGGCTGGGGCTTCGGGCTGGCCCTGCTGGCCGCGCTCATCCTGGTGGTGGCGCGCGCCTCCGATGAGCGCGAGTTCGCGCGCCTCTTGAAGCAGTCCGCCCCCGCGTGGCTGTTCGTCGCCGTGCTGCTCCAGGCGGCGACATACCTTTCGCAGTCCGCGGTGTGGCGCGCGGTCTTGCGGCGCACGCGCTTCCGGGTGTCCCTGGGCGCCCTCTACGCGATGAGCTTCGCGAAGCTCTTCGTCGACCAGGCGCTCCCCTCCGCCGGCATCAGCGGCGCGGCACTCATCGTCCACGGACTGGAGCGGCGCGGGGTGGCGCGGGGGCCGGTGATGGCCTGCGTGGTGGTGGAGACGATGACCAACTACACCGCGCTCATCCTCGCGCTGCTCGTCGCGCTGGGCATGGCGGACTGGATTGGCGAAGCGCGGACGCTGGTGTGGGGGGCCACGGCGGTGCTCATCGCGCTCAGCGGCGCGCTCATCGTCTTCCTCCTGCGCCTGTCCCGGGGGGACGGCGGTCACCGGCCGCCCCGCGGCTTCGCGCGGATTCCGGGAGCGAGGACGCTGCTGCACGCCCTCTCCGAGGCGCCGCCGGAGCTGGCGCACAGCGCCCGCGTGCTGACCGAGGCGACAGGCTTCAACTTCATCATCCACCTGCTCGACGCGGCGACGCTCTGGGCCCTGCTGCGCGCCATTGGCGTGGACGCGGCGCCCACCAGCGTCTTCACCGCCTTCATGCTGTCCGCGCTGGCGCGCACCCTGGGCGTCATCCCCGGAGGCCTGGGCACCTTCGAGGCGGCCTCCACCGGGGCGCTGACGCTCATGGGCGTGCCCCTGGCCGCGGCGCTCTCCGCGACGGTGCTGTTCCGCGGCTTCAGCTTCTACCTCCCCCTGCTGCCGGGCCTCTGGCTCTCCCGGGGCGAGCTTCGCGAATGACATCCGGCGGCCCGGGTCCGCAGAGGTCGAGGCCGAATTCCAGAAGGCTGCCTTGCCTCACGGACCAGGCGGACTGCTCGCCGTTTAGATGTCCGAAGCTTGCCAAGGCTCTCATGCCTTGAACCCTTCACGGAGCGGGAGGAACCCATGTCTCCACTATTGCTTGCGCTGGCGGTGGACTCTCCAAGCGAAACACTGACAGCGGTCGTCAACTTCGCCGTCGTTGCCGGCGGAGGGGTTGCGTCCATCTTCGGCTCTGTCTGGGGTGTAAAGCGATTACAACGTCAGGAATGGTGGAAGCGAGTCCAGCCGGCTCTCGACTCCCTGGAGGCGGGTCCCGGTGGGCGCCATGAAGCTCTGGGAGCAGTCCGGGTGTCGGGCAGCCCCCGGGCCCTGGTACCGGAGGACGGATTGCCGCAATCCCTCTCAAGTTCCAGCCTTTGATGCCATGCAAACCATCAAGCTGGGACTGGCCTGTCTGCTGTTGCTGGGGAGCCAGGTCGCCTGGGCGCATCCATCGCGTCCGGCCATCTGGGGCGAAAGCGCGATGGTGAAGGTGCGCCCGGAGACGCCTCCCCGCGTCCAGCGTTCCGTGTCGCTGACCGCCGCGCGCAACGAGTTCGTGTCCTTCCAGGTGGTGCTTCACGGAGGCCGGTCGGGGCTGCGGGGCGTGAGCGCCGTCCTGCCGGAGCTGCGCGGGGGCCGGTCGCGCATCCACGGCGGAGACTTGCTGCTCTACCGGGAGGCGCTCCTGGACATCACGACCCCCACGCCTCCGGGGACGACGCCCGGGCGGTGGCCGGATGGCCTGGTGCCGGACGTGGACGAGGTGGTGGGCGAGAAGCGTCTGGCCTTTCCCTTCGACGTGCCCGCGGGCGAATCCCGCGCCGTCTGGGTGGACGTGCACGTGCCGCCCCACGCGCGTCCTGGCACCTACCGCGGCGCCGTGTCGGTGAAGGGTGACGGCTTCACTTCGCGGGTGGAGGTGCGCCTCCAGGTGGTGGATGCCCTCCTGCCGAGCACCTCCTCTTTGCGCAGCGCCTTCCTGCTCTGGCCGCCCCACGTGTGCCGTGCCTTTACGGGCGATCCGGTGTGCCCCGTGGACACCCAGGTGCGCCTCTTGAAGCTCTTCCACCGGATGGCGCTGGAGCACCGCATCACGCTGGCGAGCGGCTTTCCCCGGGAGGTGAACCTGCCCACGTGGGACCTGCCGGACTACGACACGTTCAGCGAGCGCTGGGGGCCGTTCCTCGACGGCTCCGCCCCCAACCGCCTGCCCGGGGCGCGCATGACGGCCTTGCAGTACCTGGGGCCGGCCAATGGTGCGTCGCTGACGGAGTTCCAGACGGAAGCGGACGCGCGCGGCTGGCTGTCGCGCTCGTTCGACTACGTGGGGGATGAGCCGCCCTACGGCTCCACCTGGGAGGCGGTGGCGGCCCGGGCGGAGCTCACCCGCATGTCGGCCCCGAACCTGCGCACGCTGCTGACCAGCACCGTCACCGAGCTGGAGGCCCACGGGCTGCTGGAGGAAATCGACATCATCACCGTGCTGGTGAACTTCATCGACGGAACCCAGCCACCCTACGAGGGCGACCAGCGCCCGAAATACGACGACTTCCTCACCCAACCCAACCGTGAGCTGTGGCTGTACCAGAGCTGCGCGAGCCACGGCTGTGTCGCGGGAGAGCCGCCCCCGCCGGAGAACATCCCCGGCCAGGGCTGGCCCTCGTACATGGTGGACCGCTCGGCGGCCAAGGCGCGCGGCATGCAGTGGCTGGACTTCATCAACGGTGCCAGCGGCGAGCTGTACTACCAGACGGTGGGCCTGCTCTTCACCGCGTGGACGACGCAATTCCGCTTCAATGGCAACGGTGACGGCACGCTCTTCTATCCGGGGCTGCCCTCCGTCATCGGCGGCACCACCGAAATCCCCCTGCCCTCGCTGCGCATGAAGCTCATCCGGCAGGGCATGCAGGACTACGAATGGCTGAAGCTGGTGAGTGACGCGGGCGACCCGGGCTACGCGCGCGCCGTGGCCCGGAAGCTCATCCCGCACGCCTGGGCGGTCCCCGACGACGGTGAGGCCTTCGACCGGGCGCGGCTCCAGCTCATCCGGCGCTACCTGCAGCTGTGCCGCAACCGCGCTACGCCGCCGTAGGCGACGGCGTGCGCAGCCGCGCCGCTCACGGGTCGTAGCAGGGACCGCTCTGGCGGACCTCGACGGTGGACCACTCCGCCGCGGGGCACTGCGTGGCCAGCTCCAGCGCCTCCTCGCGCGTCTTCACGTCGAGGAGGAAGAAGCCGCCGATGATCTCCTTGGACTCGGTGAACGGGCCATCGCTGAAGCTGAGCTTCCCGTCACGCCGCTCCACCCGGATGCCCTCCGCGTCCGAGCGCAGGGAGTCCGCCGCATGGAGGATGCCGCGCGCCTGGAGCGACGCCCCGAAGCTCCGCATCCGCTCCATCCGGTCCGCCGCGACGCGCTTCTCCTCCGCCGTCTGGGGCTTCCCGCCTCCGGTCTGCATCACCACCAGCATGTACGACATGACCTGCTCCTTCCGGGGCGCCGTCAGTCAGTTCCCCACCGCCACGGCGCGAGGACCCTCGTCCACCGCGACGTCCACCGGTGGAGCGGCGGAGGACCAGAGCTGCTCGGGAGGCTCCCCGAACGTGTCCGGCACCGCATGCACGGCGTAGACGCATTCGTGGACGTTGTCACCCAGCTTGCAGAGCAATTCGCTGCGCCCCGAGTGGAGGTCCACCTCGTAGAGCGCGGTGGGACATTGACTGCCCACGATGAAGCGCTGACCTCCCAGCGGCGCCAGTCCACGCGCGAAGGCCCTCGGAGTGCCGGGAATCGTCGCCTGACGCCGCCCGCTTCCATCCAGCTTCTGGCTCACGAGCTGGGAAGAGTGCGTGTCGTTGAAGACGAGCGCGTCTTCGTTCCAGGTCAGGTTGTGGTTGGGAATCTTCACCCCTTCCTGACGCGCCACGATGCGCGCCGGTCCGTCATCCGGAAGCAGCACGCCCAGCCAGGTGGCTGACGAATAGCGGGCGCCCAGGAAGCGCATCGCGAACATGCGCGAGGGCTTCGCCAGCGGGGTGTCCATGCCCATGCCCTTGAGGACCCGTCCGGGAAGGCCCAGCAGGCTCTGGAACCTGCGCGTCGCCCCCGACGCCACGAAGCCGAAGGACAGCAACAATCCTTCCGGCGCGCGCGCCACGCCGTTGATGTGGACGAAGTCGTAGAGCGGCGGAAGCTGCCGCGGATCCCGGTAGTCCACCTCCGCCGCCTCCCCCGCCCAGGCCGCGAGCCCCAACGCCTCTGCCAGCCCCGCGTCCTTCCGCCAGCTCCACGAGCGCAGCAGCCGGCCGTCCCACCCGAGCTTGATCAACGCGTCCGACGCCGTCGCCGTCACCCACACGCCATCCGGCTCCACCAGGATGTCGTGGACCTCGCCGAAGAGCGGATGTGACAATTCCGCCACCTGATTCCACTGCCGGTCGAAGACATACAGCCGGTCCGTCATCGCGATCACGAAGCGGTCCGCGGTGCAGCCCAGGCCCCGCCCTCCCCGCAGCCCTCCCCGGGGGTTGAGATCGTACTGGCGGAAGCGGCTCTCCAGGATGGGCCACGTCTTCAGCACGCGGCGCTCCTTCATGCTGACCCACCGCACGAAGCCGCTGCTCTCACCCGTACCGGAAACACGAACGATGGAGGTCACCAACAAGGTGTCAGACATGGGCGCAGGATCATCCGTTGCAGGGTTGGAGGTTTTCACACGAAACACGCGGATTCCTTTACCATCGGGCTCCTGTGGGCCCAACGCCCGGAAGTGGAAAGGATGGTCGAAGTGAATCCAGGAGTGGAGATCGCCGCGAAGGTGTCATCGCTGGCGTCGCGGGTGCAGGAGCTGATGAAGGCACCGGGACCTGACGCGAACGCGGGAGTGGTGACGTGGCTGCAGGACGTGGAGGCGGCCTGGTCGCTGGTGAAGGACGGCTCGGTGGCGCAGTTGGGGCCGCACGCGACGTCCGCGGACAACCTGCGGCTGGCGGCCCGCGTGGCGGTGGAGCGCCTGCTGCAGATGCCGTGGGTCTCCGGTGAGACGAAGGCCGCGCTCAACGGCTACCTGGAGCGTCACCCCGCGGCGCGTCAGGTGGGGCGCTATCAGTTCTCCTCCGACTGGATGTCCAAGGCCGAGGACGACTGGCGCAAGACGCTGGCGCCGCTCAAGGGCCAGCCCGGCACGCGCGCGCTGGAGATCGGCAGCTACGAGGGCCGCTCCGCCATCTGGCTCCTGGAGAACGTGCTGACGGATCCCACCAGCCGTATCACCTGCGTGGACCTGTTCGCGGCCGAGTACGCGCAGCGCTTCGACGCGAACATCGCCGCCAGCGGCGCGCAGGCTCGCGTGGAGAAGCTGAAGGGCGCGTCGTCGGTGGTGCTGCGCCAGTTGGCGCCGGAGCCCACGTACGATCTCATCTACGTGGATGGTTCCCACCAGGCGTACGACACGCTGGAGGACGCGGTGCTGAGCTGGCCGCTGCTCAAGCCGGGCGGCCTGATGATCTTCGACGACTACGGCATGGCCCAGGCGCAGATCACCCCGCACACGAAGATTGCCCGGCCGGACATCGGCATCGACGCGTTCCTGAGCGCCGCCTCGGAGCACCTGGAAGTGGTGCTCAAGGGCTTCCAGGTCATCATCCGCAAGAACCCGGCCTGAGGCCGGTGATTGGGGCATGGCGCGCTGTCGTCCGCCATGCCCTGTGTTTCACGTCACAGGCCGGACACGTGGCCCTCGGGGCGCAGCGTCAGCACGCCCCGGGAGAACAGGCCCTGTAGCAGCGCCTGGTCGGCCTCGTTCATGTCGCTGAGCACCTGGCCCATGGCGCGATCCAGCGAGGCCTTGAGGATGGCCAGCTCGCGGGGCTCCAGCGTCTGCCGCTCGAAGTCGCTGACCACGCGCCCCGTCTCCTCCTCCAGGCGGCGCACCATGGGGCTCTGCTTCACGACGAGCGACTCGAAGGGCCGGGGCGCTGGCCGCGGCGCGTCCAGGTGCTCCAGGGCCTTGCGCCAGGTGCGCGTGAAGCTGGCCCGGTCGAAGTTGCGCGTGATGAAGTCGCGGCCCCGGGCGCACTCCTGGGTGACGCGCTCGCGCGAGCGGACGTCCTCCAGGATGGCGTTCGCGACCTCCTGGAAGGAGAACGGATCACCAAAGGCCATGTCCACGTTGTCGAAGACGCGGATGCCGTGGCCCGGCGGCACGCTGAAGCGGTTGTTGCCGATGCCGTTCGTGTAGACGGGGCACCCCTGGTAGACGGACTCCAGCGGATAGAAGCCGAAGGGCTCCGGGTAGATGTTGAAGGAGAGCCCGAACTTCGCGAGCTCGAAGAGCCGGAAGAGCGCGGCCTGGTTGAGGAAGCGCACCGGGATGAGCAGGTCGGAGATCTTGAAGCCCATCGCGTCCAGCATGGACCGGGCGCTGCTCACGTCGAACGGGAAGCCGTGCGTGTACGAGTAGTCGATGAGGGCGAAGTCCTCGGCGTCGACGATGAGCCGGTAGCGCGGCCCGTTCGCCTCCCGCGACTGCAGGTTGAGGTGCAGGAGGATGTTGAGGACGGCGTACCAGTCCGGCTTGCGAGGCTGCAGCGCGTGGCCCAGCACGTCGCCCGCGTCCAGCGCCTCCTGGACCTGGGGAGGAAGCTGGGCGCCCTGCATGCGGGAGTCACCGGTGGCGCTGGCGACGCAGGGCAGGCCCGCGTGGAAGTCCACGACCTTGTCGAAGCCGGAAGGATCCAGGCAGGTGCGGCGTCGGACGTCGGGCAGCGTCAGCAGGCTGATGAGCGCCTCGCGCATGTACGGTGAGTAGGCGGTGTAGAGGTCCACCGCGGGATTGCCCAGCCAGAGCGACTGCCCGCCCACGAGCCCATGGAAGAGGACCACGGAGCGGCGCGCGATGCGCGGGCTCGGCGGATGGATCCACAGGCCCATGTCACAGTAGATGGCGAGGTCCGCGGGAGGCTCCGCCAGGATGCGGCGCAGCCGGTCGGCGGTGGCGACGGGCATGGGCGTGTCGGCGGGGCCCAGGCGGTGCTTGAAGTGGGTGTTCACCTCGTGCCCCTGCTCCTTCAGGTCCTCCAGGATCAGGCCATTGATGACGCCGCCGGCGGTCTTGAACGGCTCGGACTCCGTGAAAAGATTGACCCGCTGCTGCGTCATGGCTGGTTCCTCGAGATGGATGGGGGGAAGGCGTCACAGAAGGACTTCAGCACCTGTCGCCACTCGTGAAGGAGCTCGGCGATGGTGTCCGGTCGGAACAGGTCGACCTTGTATTCGAGCGTGGCGATGAGTCCGCCGGGCGTGTCGGAGACCCCGAGCTTCAGGTCGTAGAGCGTCCAGCCCCGGCTGCGCATCAGCGGGCGCACCGCGAGGCCGGGCACCTGGGGGGCGTTGCCTTCGCGGTCGGAGAAGGTGAAGCCGATGCGGCAGAGCCCGGGCAGCACCTGGACCAGCTCCGAGTGGGGCAACCCCTGATGCGCGAACGCCTCCAGGTAGGCCGTGCGGACGCGGGCCAGCGCCTCGCGCGGCGCGAGCCCCTGCTCCATCCGGGTGCGGATGACGAGGTATCCGGCGAACATGCCAATCAACGGCTCCAGCTCCGGGCGCGGACGCTGGGCATGCGCGAAGCCGACGCGGATGTCCTCCTGCTGGGCCCGGCGCGACAGCAGGACCTGGAACGCGGACAGCAGCACCATGAACAGCGTCACGCCTTCGGCGCGGCAGAGCTGCTTCAGCCGGGCGACGAGCTCCGGCGGCAGGACGAGGTCGAGGCTCGCGCCGCGCAGCGACTCCCGCTCCGGGCGCGGGAAGTCCAGGGGGAGCCGCACGTCCTCCGGCGGCCCCGACAGCTTCCCGTCCCAGTACGTCCGCAGGCGCTCCAGCGCACCGTCCTTCAGCCACGCGTGCTGCCAGCGGGTGAAGTCCTGGTACTGGATGGGGAGCTCCGGCAGGGGTGATTCGCGGCCCTCGCGGAAGGCGGCGTAGAGCACCGCGAGCTCGCCCGCGAAGACGGAGAAGGACACGAAGTCCGTCACCGCGTGGTGCATGTTGACCAGCAGCACGTGCTGTTCGGCATTGAGCCGGTACAGGTGGCAGCGAAGGAGCGGTCCGTGCTCCAGATCGAAGGGGCGGTCCATCTGCACGCGAGCGCGGCGCATGGCTTCCGCTTCCCGCTCCGCTTCTGGCAGTGCGTCGAGCGCCTCCACCTCGAAGGGGACGGGACCGGGCGGCAGGATGTGCTGCCGGGGCTTGCCATCCACAGTGGGGAACGTGGTGCGCAGGCTCTCGTGACGGCGGACGATCTCCTCGACGCCGCGCTTCAGGGCGGCCACGTCCAGCATTCCGCCCAGGCCCAATACGACCGGAGACGCGTTGTGCGCGCTCCCGGCGCCGCCCTGCTCCGGAGACCAGTAGACCTCCTGGCTGAACGACAGCGGCAGCGTGTCGGTGGCAGCCGTCCGCACGACGGGCGGAAGCGGCTTCGCGCCCTCCGTGGCACTGGCCGTCTGGAGGAGCTCCGCCAGCGCGATCACCGTGGGACGTTCGAAGAGATCCGCGAGCGCGAGCTCCCTACCGAAGAGCGCCCCGAGCCGTGTCACGACCTGGGTGGCGATGAGGGAGTGACCGCCGAGGTCGAAGAAGTTGTCGGTCAGTCCGACACGCTCCACCTTCAGCAGCTCCGCCCACTGGTCCGCGACGAGCTGCTCCACTGGAGTGCGGGGAGCGGCGAAGACGTGCGCGCGCGGCGTGGCTTCCGCCGTCAGCGCGGGCAGCTTCGAGCGGTCCACCTTGCCGCTGGACGTCAGCGGCAGGGCCTCCAGCGTCCCGTAGGCCGTGGGCACCATGTGCTCCGGCACCCGCTCGCGCAACCATTCACGCAGCGCCGCCGCCTCCACGTCGCCCACCACGTAGGCCCACAGCTTCGTGCCCGTGGCTTCCTTCTTTGCCACCACCGCCGCCTGCTTCACCGCCGGGTGCATAGCCAGTACGCCTTCGACTTCCCCCACCTCCAGCCGCATGCCGCGCACCTTCACCTGCCCGTCGCGCCGGCCCACGTACTCCACGTCTCCGTCTTCACCCCACCGCACCAAATCTCCCGTGCGGTACAGCCGGCTGCCGGCCTCACCGCTGAAGCCGTCCGGGATGAAGCGCTCCGCAGTGAGTGCGGGCTGGCTCAGGTAGCCACGTGCGAGGCCCGCACCTCCCACGTACAGCTCCCCCACCACGCCCACTCCCACCGGCCGCTGCCCTTCGTCCAGCACGTACAACCGCACGTTCCCCAGCGGCTTGCCCACCGTCACCCGCTCCGGTGTCAGCGACGTCGCCACGCTGGCGCATACCGTCACTTCCGTCGGGCCGTAGCCGTTGAGCATCCTCCGGCCTTCACTCCACTTACGCACCAGCGCCGCGGGCACGGCCTCGCCCGCGGAGATGAGCGTACGGATGCCTTCCAGGCCTCCGTCCACCACCTGCCCCAGCACCGATGGCGTCAGCGTCACCACCGTCGCGCCCAGCGCATTCACCGTGCCTTCCAGCGCGCCTCCCGGCATGAGGGCTTCTCGCGGTGCAAGGCAGAGGGACGCACCCGCAGCCAGCGTCGAGAAGACTTCGGCCACCGACGCGTCGAAGCCCGGCGAGGCGAACTGCAGCACCCGGTCCTCTGGCTTCACGCCGTGCGCTTCAGCCACCGCGTGCGCCATGTTGGAGAGACCACCGTGGCGCACCATCACGCCCTTCGGCTTGCCTGTACTTCCCGACGTGAAGAGCACGTACGCCAGGGACTCCGGCACCACCTTCTTCGTGGGCCGCGTCTTCGGCTGCCTCGCCACCTGCCTCGCATCTGCGTCCACGAATGCGAGCACTGCGTTGCCCGTGGGCAGTTCGTCCGCCAGCGCTTCGCGCGTCAGAACCACCGCGACGCCGGACTCTTCCAGCAACTCACCCACTCGCAGCGCGGGCAGCGTCACGTCCACCGGCACGAAGGCGCCTCCCGCCTTCAGCACCGCCACCATCCCCACCACCCACTCCACACTGCGCTCCACCAACAGCCCCACCCGCACCTCCGGGCCCACTCCCAGCCCTCTCAGGTGATGCGCCAGTTGGTTCGCCCTCTCCTCCACCTCCCCGTAGCTCACCCCTCCTGCTTCCGTCCGCACCGCCTCCGCTTCCGGCCGCGCGTCCACCACCGACTCGAAGACTTCGTGTCCGCACTCACCCTTCGGGCCGTACGCCTTCCCCGTCCGGTTCCACTCCTCCACCACCCGCCGCCGCTCCTCCACGCCCATCCACTCCACGTCCCCGACCCGCTGCTCTGGCTTCTCCACCAGCGCCCGCACCACGCGCTCGAAGCCCTCCATCCACCGACGGACCGTCTGCTCCTCGTACAGGTCCGTGCTGTACTCCCACAGCCCCGTCAGGCCTTCCGCTCCCTCCGTGAAGGAGACGATGAGGTCCAGCTTCGCGGTGCCGGTCTCGAAGTCGACGCCCCGCAGGCTCAGTCCCGGCAGCCGCAGCTCCGGCACCGGCGCGTTCTGGAGCAACAGCTTCACCTGGAAGAGCGGCGCATGCCCCAGGCTGCGTTCCGGGTTGATCGCCTCCACCAGCTTCTCGAAGGGCACGTGCTGGTGCGCGTAGGCGGAGAGCGTCGTCTCACGCACCCCGCCGAGCAGCTCTCGGAAGCTCGCTGCCCGCTCCACGCGGGTGCGGAGCACGAGCTGGTTGATGAAGAAGCCGATGAGCCCTTCCACCTCGCGGTGATCGCGGCCCGCGACGTCCGTGCCGATGACGATGTCCTCGCGGCCGGACAGGTGGGACAGCAAGGCGTTGAAGGCCGCCAGCAGCACCATGAACGGCGTGACGCCCTCGCTCCGGGCCAGCCGCCGGACTCCCTCCTGGAGCTCCAGGGGCATGCGCTGCACACGGTGCGTACCCCGGTGGCTCTGCACCGCCGGACGCGGATGATCCGCGGGCAGCTCCAGCAGCGCCGGTGCCCCGTCGAGCCGCGCCTTCCACCAGCCCAGCTCCGACGCCAGGCGCTCCTCGTTCAGCCAGCCGCGCTGCCACGCGGCATAGTCCGCGTACTGCACCGCCAGCTCCGGCAGCGAAGGCTGCTCACCGGTGAGGTACGCCGGATAGAGCTCCCCGAGCTCCCGCAGCAGGATCCCCGTGGACCACGCGTCGGAGACGATGTGGTGCATGGTCAGCAGCAACACATGCTCCGTCTCACCGAGCTTCAGCAGCACCGCGCGGACCAGGGGGCCCTGCGACAGGTCGAACGGCTTCCGGGCTTCTTCCTCCGCCAGGCGGAGCACTTCCGCGTGACGCTTGGATTCGTCCAGCGCTGTGAGTTCGCCCACGACCAGGGGAAGGTGTCCCTCGGCGTGGATCTCCTGCACGGGCGTCTGCCGCGACACGGGGAAGGTGGTGCGCAGCACTTCATGCCGGCGGAGGATCTCCGCGAAGCACCGCTCCAGCACTCCGACGTCGAGTGCGCCTGACAGCCGCACCGCCGCGGGAACGTTGTAGAGCGGACTGCCCGGCTCCAGCCGATCCAGGAACCACAAGCGCTGCTGCGAGAAGGACAGCGGCAGCTCGCCCTCGCGGCTGACGGACGACACCAGCGGCATCGCCGACGCACCTTCGCTCCGTGCGCGGAGTCCCTCGACCCGGGCCGCGAGTAGCTCGACGGTGGGCGCATCGAAGATCTGCTGGAGCGGCAGCTCCACGCCGAACAGCTCACGGAGCCGTGAGACCACCTGGGTGCCAATGAGAGAGTGACCACCGAGGTCGAAGAAGTTGTCGGTCAGTCCGACACGCTCCACCTTCAGCAGCTCCGCCCACTGGTCCGCGATGAGCTGCTCCACTGGAGTGCGGGGAGCGGCGAAGACGTGCGCGCGCGGCGTGGACTCCGCCGTCAGCGCGGGCAGCTTCGAGCGGTCCACCTTCCCGCTGGACGTCAGCGGTAGGGCCTCCAGCGTCCCGTAGGCCGTGGGCACCATGTGCTCCGGCACCCGCTCGCGCAGCCATTCACGCAGCGCCGCCGCCTCCACGTCGCCCACCACGTAGGCCCACAGCTTCGTGCCCGTGGCCTCCTTCCTCGCCACCACCGCCGCCTGCTTCACGCCGGGGTGCGTGCCCAGCACGCCTTCGACTTCCCCCACCTCCAGCCGCATGCCGCGCACCTTCACCTGCCCGTCGCGCCGGCCCACGTACTCCACGTCTCCGTCTTCGCCCCACCGCACCAAATCTCCCGTGCGGTACAGCCGGCTGCCGGCCTCACCGCTGAAGCCGTCCGGGATGAAGCGCTCCGCCGTGAGTGCGGGCTTGCCCAGGTAGCCGCGTGCGAGGCCCGCGCCTCCCACGTACAGCTCCCCCACCACGCCCACTCCCACCGGCCGCTGCCCTTCGTCCAGCACGTACAACCGCACGTTGCCCAGCGGCTTGCCCACCGTCACCCGCTCCGGCGTCAGCGACGGCGCCACGCTGGCGCATACCGTCACTTCCGTCGGGCCGTAGCCGTTGAGCATCCTCCGGCCTTCGCTCCACTTGCGCACCAGTGCAGCGGGCACAGCCTCGCCTGCGGAGATGAGCGTGCGGATGCCGTCCAGGCCTCCGTCCACCACTTGCCCCAGCACCGACGGCGTCAGCGTCACCACTGTCGCGCCAAGCTGCTTCACCGTGCCTTCCAGCGCGCCTCCCGGCATGAGGGCTTCTCGCGGTGCAAGGCAGAGGGACGCACCCGCAGCCAGCGTCGAGAAGACTTCGGCCACCGACGCGTCGAAGCCCGGCGAGGCGAACTGCAGCACCCGGTCCTCTGGCTTCACGCCGTGCGCTTC
>NZ_RAVX01000021.1:0-53362 GCF_003611605.1 Corallococcus sp. AB011P | reverse complement strand
CTTCTCGCGGTGCAAGGCAGAGGGACGCACCCGCAGCCAGCGTCGAGAAGACTTCGGCCACCGACGCGTCGAAGCCCGGCGAGGCGAACTGCAGCACCCGGTCCTCTGGCTTCACGCCGTGCGCTTCGGCCACTGCGTGCGCCATGTTCGCAAGGCCGCCGTGGCGCACCATCACGCCCTTCGGCTTGCCCGTGCTTCCCGACGTGAAGAGCACGTACGCCAGCGACTCCGGCACCACCTTCTTCGTGGGTCGCGTCTTCGGCTGACGAGCGACTCGTGCACTGTCCTCGTCCAGCAGGACCAGCACGGCATTGCCGGTGGGCATCTCATCCGCGAGCGCCGAGTTCGTCAGCACCAGCGCAACACCGGACTCCTCCAGCAACTCACCCACTCGCAGCGCGGGCAGCGTCACATCCACCGGCACGAAGGCGCCTCCCGCCTTCAGCACCGCCACCATCCCCACCACCCACTCCACACTGCGCTCCACCAACAGCCCCACCCTCACCTCCGGGCCTACTCCCAGCCCTCTCAGGTGATGCGCCAGTTGGTTCGCCCTCTCCTCCACCTCCCCGTAGCTCACCCCTCTTGCTTCCGTCCGCACCGCCTCCGCTTCCGGCCGCGCGTCCGCCACCGCCTCGAAGACTTCGTGCCCGCACTCACCCTTCGCGCCGTACGTCTTCCCCGTCCGGTTCCACTCCTCCACCACCCGCCGCCGCTCCTCCACGCCCATCCACTCCACGTCCCCCACCCGCTGCTCCGGCTTCTCCACCAGCGCTCGCACCACGCGCTCGAAACCGTCCATCCATCGCCGGACCGTCCGCTCCTCGTACAGGTCCGTGCTGTACTCCCACAGTCCCGTCAGCCCTTCCGCTCCCTCCGTGAGCTGAAGGCTCAGGTCGAGCTTCGCGAGCCCGCTCTCCATCACGATCGGGCGCAGCACGAGCCCGGGGATGTTGATCTCCGACAGCGGCGCGTTCTGGAAGTTGAACGACACCCGGTAGAACGGCGTCTGCCCGGCCTCGCGCCCCGGCTGGAGCGCCGCGACGATCTGCTCCAACGGGATGTCCTGCTGTGCGTAGGCCTCCACGCACGTCTTGCGGACGCGCCCGAGCAGCTCCCGCAACGTCGGGTCGCCCGACAGGTCCGTCCGCATCACCACCGTGTTGACGAAGAAGCCGATCAGCCCCTCCACCTCACGGCGGTTGCGCCCCGCAACGGGCGTTCCCACCGCCACGTCATGCTGTCCGGACTCGTGCGCGAGCACGACCTCCAGCGCCGCCAGCAGCACCATGAACGGCGTCAGCCCCTCCTTGCGGGCCAGGGCCTTCAGCGCCTCCCACGGTCCCTGCTGCATCCGGAATGGGAGCGCACCGCCCCGCACGCCGGACCCCGTCCGTGGATGGTCGGTCGGAAGCTCCAGCATCTCCAGACCGCCGAGCCGCTCCCGCCAGTACGCGAGCTGCTTCTCCAGCACCGCCTGCTGCGCGCTGCCCCGCTGCCAGACCGCCCAATCGGCGTACTGGATCTTCGCCGGCGGGAGCGCGGCCGGTCGCCCGTGGCTGAAGGCGTCGTAGAGCGCCAGCACTTCACGCACCAGCACGCCCATGGACCAGATGTCGAAGACGATGTGGTGCATCACCAGCACCAGCACATGGTCATGCTCATCCAGCTGGACCCACGTCGCGCGCAGGAGCGGACCGCGCTCCAGGTCGAACGGGCGCAGCATCTCCGCCTTCGCCAATCGCAGCGATTCCGCGTCCCGCTGCTCGCCGGAAAGGGCCCGCAGGTCCACCGAGGACACTGGCAGCTCCAGCGCCGGGGCGATGCGCTGCACGGGCTGTCCGCGCTCCTGCGTGAACGTCGTGCGCAACACTTCGTGGCGGTCGACCAGCGCCTGGAGGGCACGCTGGAAGGCCTCCATGTTCAGGGGCCCGGTCGCGCGCAGGACGATGGGCAGGTTGTACAGCGCGAGCCCCGGCTGGAGCTGATCGATGAACCACAGCCGCTGCTGCGCGAACGACAGCGGCGGTGGCGTGGACTTGTCGCGCAGGGGGATGGCGTCGGGCGCGGGCGCCCCTGCCGCTTCCTGCTTGAGCCGGCGCATCAGCTCCTCGCGCTTCTCCGGGGAGAGATTGCCGAACCGCTGGACCAACCCGCTCATGACGACTTCTCCATCTCCGCCAGCAGCGCTTCGAGCCGGCCCGCGTCCACCGGGGACGCCTGGGCCTCGAGGACCGCGTTCACCACTCCCAGCACCGTGGGCGTTTCAAACAGGCCCCGGATGGACACCTCCACGGCGAACAGCTCCCGCAGCCGCGACACCACCTGCATGCCCAGCAACGAATGGCCGCCCAGCTCGAAGAAGTTGTCGTGGATGCCCACCCGGTCCACGCCCAGCAGTTCCTGCCACAGCTCCGCGATCTGCTCCTGGATGGCATCCTCCGGCGCCACGTACGGCGTCCCCAACGCGGGCCGCGCATGCGCCGACGCGGGACGGGCCCGCGGCACTCCGCCGGTTCCTTCCACCGCCGACGCGGACTCCGAGGGCACGGTCCCCCGTACCCTGCGCGCAGACAGCTCTCCCGTGGAGACCAGGATGCGGCCCCCTTCGCCCAGACCCAGGATGCGCTGGAACGCGCGCGCGCCTTCCTCCAGCGTGAGGCCCAGCCGCCCGGCCTCCTCGGTCCAGCCGTCCCAGTCGACGGACAGCCACGGCGTGTCGCCCTGGCGCGACTGCTCCGCGGCGAAGGCATCCAGGAAGTGGTTGGCGGATGCATAGGCCGCGAAGCCCAGACCGCCCAGCACCGTGGCCAGCGACGACTGGAGCATCACGAAGTCCAACGGCTCTGCCTTCAGCGCGCGCGTCAACGCGAGGAGGCCGTGGACCTTGGCCTCGAACAACAGGCCGCAGCGCGACGGCACCACCTCCGAGACGAGCACGTTCGCCGGCGCTCCCACCACGCCCGCGGCGTGGATGACGCCGTGCAGGGCGCCGAAGCGCTCGTGGGCCAGGGCCACCATGCGCTGACAGTCCTCATCGCGGGTCACGTCCGCCGACACGACCAGCACTTCCGCACCCTGCCGCTCCAGGTCCTCCAGCGCGCGCAGCTTGCGTGACGTGGCGTCCTCGGGGCCGTGCTCCGTCTGCCACGCGGCCCAGGCCTCGCGCGCCGGCAGTCCGGTGCGGCCTACCAGCACCAACCGCGCCCGAGCCTCCGTCGCCAGCCGCGACGCGAGCGCCAGACCCATGCGGCCCAGCCCTCCGGTGATGAGATAGACGCCGCCCTCGCGCAGCAGCCCGCGAGTGGACACGTCCGGCAGGGACACGGGCGCGAAGTCCTCCACCCAGCGGTGACGGCCTCGCAGCGCCACCACCGCGTCGCGCGGATCCGATTCCAGCTCCGCCACCAGCGCGTCCAGCCACGGGCGCGCGCCGGCTCCGCCGTCCTTCGGCGGCACGGTGACGTCCACCGCGCGGCAACGCCAGCCGGGCCCCAGCTCCTGGGGCAGGACGCGGCACGGTCCCAGCGCCAGGGACTGCGCCGGTTCCAGCGACTCCTCTCCGGTGACGTCGTGGGCACCGGCGGTCACGACCGTCAGCACCGTGACCGCACCGGGCCAACGGGCCTCCATCGCGCGCGCCAGGTACAGCGGCGGATAGAAGCCCCGGGCAATCGCCGCCTCCACGCGCGCCGCGCTCCCGGAGGCATGGTCCGCGAGCGCCCATCCATCCAGGAAGGCCACCCGTTCCGGCCGCGCATCTCCCAGCGCCTCCAGCAGCCAGGTGTGGTGCTCCGGCCGCGTGCCATCCAACGCGAAGCGTCCGGGTCCCAGCGGCAGGAAGTCGCTCCCGGGCACCACCTCCACCACGGAGGCACCGCTCCGCCGCAGCCGCTCCGCGACCGCCGTCCCCGGCCCGTCCACGAAGAGCAGCCAGCCGCCCTTCACGCGCGAGGCCTCCGGGCGCCGCGCCTGCTTCCAGGCCAGTGAGTAAAACCAGCCCGCGGACTCCGGCCGCTTGGTCACGCGGCCCCGCGCATCGTGCGTGTCCTTCGCGGGCCCGGCCTCCACCCAGTAGCGCTGTCGCTCGAAGGGATAGGTGGGCAGGGGCACGCGCCGCCGGGCTTCAGGGGCGTACAGCTTCGTCCCGTCCAACCGCACGCCGGACAGCCACAGCCGTCCCGCGGCGCCCAGCAGGGACTCCAGATCCGTGCGTGCCTCCTGGGCGTGACGCATGGACGCGATCACCACCGAAGGCGGCGGAGAGGCCCGCCGCGCCAGGGTCGCCAGCGTGTTGCCCGGCCCCACCTCCAGCAGCACGCGCGACGGCTCTTCGAGCAGCGTCCGCACGCCCTCCGCGAAGCGCACCGGACGGCGCAGGTGTTCCACCCAGTAGTCCGGGCTGCGCGCCTGCTCGGAGGTGATCCACGTGCCGGTGACGTTGGAGACCCACGGGAGCGTGGGCTCGGACCAGCGCACCGCGCGGAGGCGCTCGGCGAAGGCGCCGAGGATGGGCTCCATCATCGACGAGTGGAAGGCGTGCGAGGTGTGCAGCCGCCGGCACGCGACCCCGCGCTGCTCCAGGCGCGCGGCCAGGCGATCCACGGACTCCATCGGCCCCGAGACCACGCACAGCGACGGCGCGTTGACGGCCGCAAGCGACAGGTCCGGCCCCAGCAGCTCCTGGACCTCCGCCTCCGGGAGTGACACGGAGAGCATGGCCCCGGGGGGGAAGCTGCTCGATGAGCGCGCCCCGCGCGGCGATGAGCGACAGCGCGTCCTCCAACTTCAGTACACCCGCGAGGCAGGCCGCGACGTATTCGCCCACGCTGTGTCCCAGCATCGCCCGAGGCTTCACGCCCCAGGCCATCCAGGTGCGGGCCAGCGCATAGGACACGACGAACAGCGCGGGCTGGGTGAGCGCCGTGCGGCGCAGCTGGCGGTCCGCCTCCACGTCCCCGTCCCGGGCCAGCAGGAGCTGGCGCAGGTCCAGCTTGAGCGTCGGCAAGAGCAGGTCGCAGCACGCGTCCAAGTGCTTGCGGAACACCGGGAGCTGTTCGTGGAGCCCGCGCGCCATGCCCGCGAACTGGGCGCCCTGCCCCGGGAACAGGAAGGCCGTCTGCCGCTCCACGGCGGTCTCGTGCTGGGTGAGCAGCCGCGACTCGTCCCGTGACGTGAGGACCTGACGCGCGTCCTCTCCGTCGCGGCAGACGATGGCGCGGCGATGTTCGAAGCGGCGGCGGCCCAGCATCAGCGTGTACGCCACGTCCGCCAGCTCCAGGTCCGGGTGCTGGCTCAGATGGGACGCGAGCTGCTCGGTCGCCGCGTCCAGTGCAGCTTCGCTGCGCGCCGACAGCAGCAGCAGGTGCGAAGCGCGCGTGCTGGGCGCAGTTTCGATGGAGGGCGCCTCCTCCAGGATGACGTGCGCGTTGGTGCCGCCGATGCCGAAGGAGCTGACGCCCGCGCGCCTCGGTGCGCCGCGCGACTCCCAGGGGCGCAGCGTGTTGTTGACGAAGAACGGACCTGCCGCGAAGTCGATGGCGGGGTTGGGACGTTCGAAGTGCAGGCTGGGGGGAAGCTGCTGGTGGCGCAGCGCCATCACGACCTTGATCAACCCGGCGACGCCCGCGGCCGTGTCCAGGTGGCCGATGTTCGTCTTCAGCGAGCCCAGCGCGATGGTGCCCGGCGCGTTCGCCCGCGAGCGGAAGGCCTGGTTGAGGGCGGAGACCTCGATGGGGTCCCCCAGCGGCGTCGCCGTCCCGTGGGCCTCGATGTACTGGATGTCGCCGGGCTTCACTCCGGCCACGCCGAGCGCCTCGGAGATGACAGCGGCCTGGCCCTCCGCGCCCGGCGCCGTGTAGCCCGCGCGGCCCGCGCCGTCGTTGTTGACCGCGGAGCCCCGGATGACGGCGTGGATGGTGTCGCCCTGGGCCAGCGCATCCGTCAGCCGCTTGAGCACGACGATGCCCGCGCCCGAGCCGCGCACGGTGCCCTGGGCCCGGGCGTCGAAGGCGCGGCAGTGGCCGTCCGGCGACAGGATGTCCCCTTCCTGGGCCAGATAGCCGGCGCGCTGAGGAAGCGACAGGGACACGCCGCCCGCGAGCGCCAGGCTGGACTCGCCGGACAGCAGGGACTGGCAGGCCAGGTGGACGGCCACGAGCGACGACGAGCACGCGGTCTGCACCGCGATACACGGCCCGCGCAACCCCAGCTTGTGCGCCACGCGCGTGGGCAGGAAGTCCTTCTCGTTGCTGATGCCCACCTGGTACGTGCCGACCGTCCCGAGCAGCTCCCGCTGGGGGATCAACTGCGAGTAGAGATACGCGGGCGCGCCCGTGCCGGCGAACAGCGCCACGGCCTTGGGCCAGGACTCGGCGTCGTAGCCCGCGTGCTCCAGCGCTTCCCAGGCGCACTCGAGGAAGAGCCGGTGCTGCGGGTCGAGGATCTCCGCCGCGCGCGGGCTCAGTCCGAAGAAGGCCGCGTCGAACCTGTCCACGCCCTCCAGCGGATAGGCCGCGCGGACATAGCCGGGCCTGGAGGAGAGCGCCGGATCCACGCCAGCGGTCTCCAGGTCGCGGTCGTCCAGCGCGACGAAGGACTCCACGCCGTCCCGCACGTTGTGCCAGAGCGCTTCCACGCTCGGCGCTCCCGGGAAGCGGCCGCTCATGCCGACGATGGCGATGGCTTCCTCGGAGACTTCGGCCTGATCACTCATCGGAATCCTCCTGCGTCGGCACTTCGACCTGCTGCCGGACCTTCCGGCGTTGACCGGCACGTGCCCGGCGTTCCGCGAACTCCTCCTCCACGGCGGCTTCGCTCGGAGCGTCCACGGGATCCGAGCGGTCCCGGACGCGCGCCACGAGTGCCGCGATGCTGGAGTACTGGAACAGCTCCGCGAGCGGCACCTCGACCTTCAGGAGCCCGCGCATGCGGCTGTGCAACTGCACCAGCGTCAGCGAGTTGCCGCCCAGGTCGAAGAACCGGTCCTCCAGACCGACGCGCTCGACGCCGAGCACCTCCTGCCAGAGGGCCGTGAGGCTCCGCTCCAGCTCCGTCGTCGGCGGCACGAAGGCCTGCGTGCGCGTGGACTCCGCCGTCAGCGCGGGCAGCTTCGAGCGGTCCACCTTCCCGCTGGACGTCAGCGGTAGGGCATCCAGCGTCCCGTAGGCCGTGGGCACCATGTGCTCCGGCACCCGCTCGCGCAGCCATTCGCGCAGCGCCGCCGTCTCCACGTCGCCCACCACGTAGGCCCACAGCTTCGTGCCCGTGGCTTCCTTCCTCGCCACCACCGCCGCCTGCTTCACCGCCGGGTGCATAGCCAGTACGCCTTCGACTTCCCCCACCTCCAGCCGCATGCCGCGCACCTTCACCTGCCCGTCGCGCCGGCCCACGTACTCCACTTCTCCGTCTTCGCCCCACCGCACCAAATCTCCGGTGCGGTACAGCCGGCTGCCGGCCTCACCGCTGAAGCCGTCCGGGATGAAGCGCTCCGCCGTGAGTGCGGGCTGGCCCAGGTAGCCACGCGCGAGGCCCGCGCCTCCCACGTACAGCTCCCCCACCACGCCCACTCCCACCGGCCGCTGCCCTTCGTCCAGCACGTACAGCCGCACGTTCCCCAGCGGCTTGCCCACCGTCACCCGCTCCGGTGACAGCGACGTCGCCACGCTGGCGCATACCGTCACTTCCGTCGGGCCGTAGCCGTTGAGCATCCTGAGGCCTTCGCTCCACTTGCGCACCAGCGCAGAGGGCACGGCCTCGCCCGCGGAGATGAGCGTACGGATGCCGTCCAGGCCTCCGTCCACCACTTGCCCCAGCACTGACGGCGTCAGTGTCACCACGGTAGCGCCAAGCTGCTTCACCGTGCCTTCCAGCGCGCCTCCCGGCATGAGGGCTTCTCTCGGCGCCAGGCAGAGGGACGCACCCGCCGCCAGCGTCGAAAAGACTTCCGCCACCGACGCGTCGAAGCCCGGCGAGGCGAACTGCAGCACCCGGTCCTCTGGCTTCACGCCGTGCGCTTCGGCCACTGCGTGCGCCATGTTCGCAAGGCCGCCGTGGCGCACCACCACGCCCTTCGGCTTGCCTGTACTTCCTGACGTGAAGAGCACGTACGCCATGCTCTCCGGCGACACGGCCTTCGTGGGCCGCGTCTTCGGCTGCTTCGCCACCTGCACCGCATCCGCGTCCATGAGGACCACGGGCGTCTGTGGATTGGGAACGAGCCCCGCGAAGCGCTGGGACGTCAGCACCATGGCCACGCCGGACTCTTCCAGCAGCCCGCCCACTCGCAGCGCGGGCAGCGTCACGTCCACCGGAACGAAGGCACCTCCCGCCTTCAGCACCGCCACCATCCCCACCACCCACTCCACACTGCGCTCCACCAACAGCCCCACCCTTACCTCCGGGCCTACTCCCAGCCCTCTCAGGTGATGCGCCAGTTGGTTCGCCCTCTCCTCCACCTCCCCGTAGCTCACCCCTCCTGCTTCCGTCCGCACCGCCTCCGCTTCCGGCCGCGCGTCCGCCACCGACTCGAAGACTTCGTGCCCGCACTCACCCTTCGGGCCGTACGCCTTCCCCGTCCGGTTCCACTCCTCCACCACCCGCCGCCGCTCCTCCGCCCCCATCCACTCCACGTCCCCCACCCGCCGCTCCGGCTTCTCCACCAGCGCTCGCACCACACGCTCGAAGCCGTCCATCCACCGCCGGACCGTCCGCTCCTCGTACAGGTCCGTGCTGTATTCCACCGAGCCCGCGAAGCCGTCCTCCTGCTCCGTGAGGGACAGCGCGAGGTCGAACTTCGAGGCCCGTCGTGACAGCGCATACGGCGCCGCCGACAGGTCCGGTACCGCCCACGGTGTCACCGGCGTGTTCTGCAGCGTGAAGAGGACCTGGAACAGCGGGTGCCTCGCGAGATCACGCGCTGGCTGCAACGCTTCCACCAGCTTCTCGAACGGCACGTCCTGGTGCGCGTACGCCCCCAGCGTCGTCTCCCGTACCTGCGCCAAGAGCTCCCGGAACGTCGCGCCTGTCTCCACCTTCGCGCGCAGCACCAGCGTGTTCACGAAGAAGCCGATCAGCCCCTCCGTCTGCGCGTGATGCCGCCCCGCGATGGGCGTTCCCACGCTCACGTCGTCCTGACCCGCGTGCCTCGCCAGCACCACCTGCCATGCCGCCAGCAGCACCATGAACGGCGTCACGCCCTCCTGCTTCGCCAACGCCTTCACCGCGTCCGCCAGCGACCGCGACAGCCGCACGTCCAGGCTCGCGCCCTCGGTCGAGGGCACGACGGGCCGGGGCTTGTCGGTGGGCAACTCCAGCGCAGAGGGCGCTCCCGCCAGACGCTGCCGCCACCACCCCAACTGCTCCTCCAGCGCCCCGCCCTCCAGCCACTCCCGCTGCCACGCCGCCCAGTCCGCGTACTGCACCTCCAGCGCCTCCTCCTGCGCCGCGGTGCCCTTCGCCTTCGCCTCGTAGGCCTTGCCTACCTCCCGCACCATCACGCCCATCGACCAGCCGTCCGACACGATGTGGTGCATCACCACCACCAGCACGTGCTCCCCCTCACCCTCCTTCACCAGCAGCGCCCGCATCAGCGGCCCGGCCTCCAGGTCGAACGGCCGCTGCGCCTCCTCCGTCGCCACCCGCGCCGTCTCCCGCGCGTGGTCCTCGCCGCCGCTCACGTCCACCCGCCGCAGGGCGAAGGACGAGTCAGACGCGATGCGCTGGAACGGACGTCCCTCCACGGATCCGAAGGTGGTGCGAAGCGCTTCGTGCCGCTGGACGACGTGCGTGAACGCCTGCTCCAGCGCGGCCACGTCCAGCGGTCCCTTCAGCCGCAGCGCGGCCTGGATGTTGTACGCGGCGCTTCCAGGCGTGAGCCGGTCCAGGAACCACAGCCGCTGCTGCGCGAACGACAGCGGCAGCGACTCCCCTTCACCACGGACTCGCGACGGAATGCGAGCGATGGCCTCGGCTCCCGTCTTCGCGCCGAGCGCCGCGTCCAGCCACTGGCCCAAGGCGGCCACCGTCGGGTTCTCGAAGAGCTCCCGCAGCGGCACCTTCACGGGGAACACCGAGTGCAACCGGGACACCACCTGCGTCGCCAGCAGCGAGTGGCCTCCCAGTTCGAAGAAGTCGTCGTCGCGGCCAACCCGCGCCACGCCGAGCACCGACGCCCAGATGTCCGCCAGCAGCTCCTCGGTGGGCGTCCTCGGCGCCACGTCCGCGGACGAGGACTCCTCGGTGTCCACCGCCTCCGGCAGCGGCAGGGCTTCACGCGCCAGCTTGCCGTGGGACGTGAGGGGGAACGCCTCCAGGGGTACCAGCGCCTGCGGCACCATGTAGTCGGGCAGCCGCTCGCGCAGCACGCGGCGCAGCTCCCACGGGTCCACGTGCGCGCCGTCGCGGGCTGTCACGTAGCCCACGAGCCGCGCGTCGCCGGCCACCGTCCGCACCAGTACCACCGCGTCGCGCACGTTGGGATGGGCACGCAGCGCGGCTTCAATCTCTCCCAGCTCGATGCGGAAGCCACGCAGCTTCACCTGGTGGTCGATGCGGCCCAGGTGATCCAGCTCCCCGGTGGAGCGCCAGCGGCCCAGGTCGCCCGTGCGGTACAGCCGCCCGCCGGGACGTCCGGAGAACGGATCCGGCACGAAGCGCTCCGCCGTGAGCGCCGGGCGCTTCAGGTAGCCCCGGCCGGGGCCTTCACCGCCCACGAACAGCTCGCCCGGGACACCCATGGGCGCAAGCTCGCCGCGCGCGTCCAGCACGTACACCTGGAGGTCCGGGATGGGCACGCCCACGCTGCTGGGCTGCGCGCCGGCCGCGTCCTCGGCCGTCAACGGGCGGAAGGTCACGTGGACCGTCGTCTCCGTGATGCCGTACATGTTCACGAGCTTCGGCCGCGCGTCGCCGTGCCGCTCGAACCAGGCCCGGAGGCTGGAGAACTCCAGCGTCTCGCCGCCGAAGATGATCCACCGCAGGCTCGACGCGCCGCCCGTGGCCCGGGCCGCGTCCGCCTGCACGAACTGGAGGAACGCGGACGGCGTCTGGTTGAGCACCGTCACGCCTTCATCGTGGACCAGCGCGCGGAAGGCCTCCGGCGAACGGCTCACCAGATACGGGACGATGACCAGCCGCGCCCCGTGGATGAGCGCGCCCCAGATCTCCCAGACGGAGAAGTCGAAGGCGTACGAGTGGAAGAGCGTCCACACCTCGTCGGAGCCGAAGGAGAACCAGGGCGCCGTGGCGGTGAAGAGCCGCGTCACCCGGGCATGCTCGATCTGCATGCCCTTGGGCTTGCCCGTCGAACCCGAGGTGTAGATGACGTAGCAGCCGTTCTCCGGCGTCGCCGAAGGGGCCGGATCCTGCGTGGGCTCGCCGGCGACGCGGTCCCAGTCCGCATCCAGCCGGAACACCGGGCGGCTCGCGGGCAGCGTCGGCACCAGCCGCGCCTGCGTGAGTAGGAGCGGCACGTCCGCGTCCTCCAGCAGGAAGGCGAGCCGCTCCGCCGGATACGACGGATCCAACGGGACGTACGCGCCGCCCGCCTTCAGGATGGCGAGCAGGCCCACCAGCATCTCCAGCGAGCGCTCCACGCACAGGCCCACGCGGACTTCCGGCCCCACGCCCTGCTTGCGCAGGTGGTGCGCGAGCTGGTTCGCCCGCCGGTTCAGCTCGCCATACGTCAGCGACGCCTGCTCGTACGTCACCGCCACCGCGTCCGGCGTCTTCGCGGCCCAGGCCTCGAAGCGCTGGTGCACGTTCGGCGCAGGGTCGAGCGCCGGCGCCTTGGGCTGCCCCCAGGCGAGCACCTGCTGGCGCTCCATGGTGGACAGCATGGGCAGCGCATCCAGCCGCGCGTCCGCGTGTGACACGAACGCTTCCAGCAACGTGCCCAGGTGGCGCAGCATCGCGTCGGCGGACTCCGGCGCGAAGCGGCCCACGTCGTGCAGCAGCTTCAGCTCCAGCTCCCGGCCCGGGACGACGACGCACGTGAGCGGGTAGTTCGTCCACTCGCTCACCACGAAGCCGCGGACCTCCAGGTTCCGCGCCCACTCCCACACGGCCGAGTCCAGCGGGTAGTTCTCGAACACGAGCAGCGCTTCGAAGAGCGACGCCCCGCGCGAAAGCCCGCTCCAGCCCTGCACCTCCACCAGTGGGCTGAACTCGTACTGCCGCTGCTCCGCCTGCCGCTGCTGGAACGCCTGGAGCCAGGGCCCGAGCACCGCATCCCCCGGCATCCGGACGCGGACCGGCAGCGAGTTGATCAACAGGCCCACCGTGGACTCGACGCCTTCGATTTCCGGCGGACGGCCGGACACCGTCGCGCCGAAGACGACGTCCTCCAGCCCCGCGCAGCGCCCGAGCATCAGGCCCCACGCCGCCTGCACCAGCGTGTTGAGGGTGACCTGCTGCTGGCGCGCGAACTCCTGGAGCGCCGACGTCACGGAGCCCGACAGGGACAGCCGCCGCAGCATCCGCGAATCGCTCGCGCGCGCCGCTCCCCGGTCCTCCGGCAAGGGCGTGGGCTGGGTGAGGCCGGCCAGCGCGTCACGCCAGTAGCGCTCCGCGCGGCCCAGGTCCTGGTGCTGCAACCACGCGATGTAGTCGCGGAAGGTCGCGCCCTCGCTTCGGGGCAGCGCGCGGCCCTGTCCGAAGGCCTCGTAGAGGGAGAAGATCCGCCGCAGGAGCAGGCCCACGCTCCAGCCGTCCATCAGCAGGTGGTGGAAGCTCCACACCAGGTGATGGACGCGCGCGTCCGTGCGGATGAGCGACATGCGCATCAGCGGCGCGTGCGTGAGCTCCAGGCCGCGTGCCCGGTCCTCCGCGCGGAGGGCCACGAGTCGCGCCTCCTGCTCCTCCGGGGACAGGCCACGCCAGTCCAGCTCGCGCCAGGGCAGCTCGGCCCGGGAGAACACCACCTGCCGGGGACGCTCCAGCCCTTCCCACCGGAACGCGGTGCGCAGCACCGGCTCGGTCGCCACCGCCTCCTGCCACGCGCGGTGGAAGGCCTGCACGTTGAGGGGTGCGTGGAATGAACAGCTCACCTGTTCGAAGTACGCTCCCGACTCCGGCGCCAGGATGCCGTGGAAGAGCAGGCCCTCTTGCAGCGGGGACAACGGATACACGTCCTCCACGGCCTCACCGGGCGGCAGGATGCGCTCCAGGATGTCCGCAGACAGGTTCGCCAGCGGGAAGTCCGCGGGCGTGTAGCGCAGGGCGTCTGGCGTGGAGCGCAGCGCCACCAGGGACCGCACCGACTCCAGGCTCGCGCCAGCCAGCGCCTCGACCGTGGCGCGCTGGTGCAGGTGCTCGCTGAAGGTCCACTCCAGGCGCAGGCGCTCGTTCAACACGCGCGCCCCCACCGACAGCACCTCCGTACGGAGCGCGCCGGGGGCCTTCGACAGGCCTGTGCTCCCGCTCGCGGGCTCCAGCAGCGTCAGCCCCGCGGCCAGGCCGTCGAACTGGCCCAGGTAGTTGAAGGCCACCGGAGGCGCGGGCTGCACGCCCAGGCCGCGCGAGACGTCGTCTCCGCGCAGGTGGCGCAGCATGCCGTAGGACGCGCCCCGGCCGGACACCGTCCGCACCGAGTCACGCACGGCGCGCAGCAGGTCTCCTTCCGAGCCCCGGCCCGCCACATCCAGCACCACCGGATACGCCGCGGTGAACCAGCCCACGGTGCGCGACACGTCCACGCCGGGGAGCGCGACGTCGCGGCCATGTCCCTCCAGCGTGACGCGCACGCGGCCCACGCGCAGGACCTGTCCCAACGCCCGCGCGACCGCGGACAGCAGCAGCTCGTCCACGCGCGCACGCCACGCCGTGGGGGCTTCGCGCAGCAGCAACCGGGTCGTCTCCGCGTCCAGCTCCACCGCCACCGTCCGCGCGGAGGCCACGGTGTTCTCGCCGCCAGGACCATCCAGCGGGAGCGGCTCCACGGGCACTCGCGCCTGGGCGGCCCAGACCTCAGCCTCCGCGGCGACCGCGTCCGTCGCGGCGTAGGACTCCAACCGCTCCGCCCACGTCTTGAAGGACGTGGTGCGCGGAGGCAGCGCGGGCGCCTGGCCGTCGCGCAGCGCCAGGTAGGCGGACTCGAAGTCCTCCAGCAGCGTGCGCCAGGACACGCCGTCCACCACGAGATGGTGGATGACCCACAGCAGCCGCGCGGGCTGCCCCACGCCCATCGTGAAGAGCACCGCCCGCATGAGCGGTCCCGAACCCAGATCGAGGCTGCCCTGGACGCGCGTGGCCACCTGCTCCAGCCGCGCCTCGCGCGCCTCCTCGGGCAGGCCGGACAGGTCCTCGCGGACGAGGAAGTCCACCGCTTCGTCGGGCGAGCCGTACTGCTGCGACCATCCATCGCAGGCGCGGGTGAAGCGCAGGCGGAGCGCGTCGTGGTGCCGCCAGAGCGCCCGCAGCGCCGCTTCCACCAGCCCCGCGTCCAGCGACTCGCGAGCCGCCAGGAGCACCGCCTGGTTGTAGTGCTCCGGCGCGGGCGACCCCTGCTCCAGGAACCAGCGCTGGATGGGGGTGAGCGGCACCGTCCCGCTCGCCGGTCCTGCGTCGGCGACGGCCGGGGTGGCATCCAGCGTGGCCGCCGCCGCCAGGTCCCGCAGCTTCTGGTGCTCGAAGAGCTGCTTGGGCGTGATCGCCAGTCCGGCCCGCCGCGCCTGCGCGACGACCTGGAGGCTGATGATGGAGTCGCCGCCGAGTTCGAAGAAGTTGTCGTCCGCCCCCACCCGCTCCACGCGGAGGATCTGCTGCCAGAGCGACGCGAGCAGCCGCTCCGCGGGCGTGGAGGGCTCCACGAAGGTGGCCTCCTCGCGCGTCGGACGGCCGCCGAGCGCCGGCAGCGCGCTCCGGTCCACCTTGCCGTTGGGCGACAGCGGCAGCGCGTCCAGCACCACGAAGGCTGAAGGGACCATGTGCTCCGGCAACCGCCGCCGCAGCCCATCGCGCAGCGAGGCCTCGTCGACCGCCGCGCCCTCGAAGGGCACCACGTAGCCCACCAGCCGGCGCACCCCTGACGCCTCTTCACGCACCGTCGCCGCCGCGGCCTGGACGCCGGCCTGCGCGCCCAGCACGGCCTCCACTTCTTCCAGCTCGATGCGGAAGCCGCGCACCTTCACCTGCGCGTCCGAACGGCCCAGGAACTCCAGGGCTCCGGCCTCCAGCCACCGCGCCCGGTCACCCGTGCGGTACATCCGCGCGCCGGGCTCCGTGGCGAAGGGGTCGGGCATGAAGCGCTCGGCGGTGAGCGACGGGTGGCCCAGGTAGCCGCGGCCCACGCCCGCGCCGCCCACGTACAGCTCGCCAGGAACGCCCGGCGGCACCGGTTGAAGCGCCGGGGACAGCACGTACACGCGCACGTTGGCCAGCGGTCCGCCAATGGTCACGCGGTCCGCCGACAGCGGTTGATCCGTCAGCGTGGCGCACACGGTGATCTCCGTGGGGCCATACGCGTTGATGAAGCGGCGGCCCGGCGACCAGCGCCGCACCACCTCCGGCGGACAGGCCTCGCCCGCGGAGATGATCGTCTCCAGCCGGGTGAGCCCCTCCGGCGACTGCTGCGCGAGCACCGACGGCGTCAGTGTCACGGTGGTGATGGCCTGCTCCGTCAGCGTCCGCTCCAGCGCGGGCCCCGGCAGCAGCGCATCCTTCGGCGCGAGCACCAGGCACGCGCCGGCCAGGAGCGTGGAGAAGACCTCGCACACGCCCGCGTCGAAGCTGCTGGAGGCGAACTGCAACACGCGGCTGTCCGGATGGACGCCGTGCGCGCGGCCCACCGCCACGGCCGTGTTGCAGAGGCCCCCGTGTGTCAGCAGCGTGCCCTTGGGCCTGCCGGTGGAGCCCGACGTGTAGATGACGTACGCCAGGTGCTCGGGAGCTCCCGCGTCCTCCAACGGTGTTCCGGGAAGCCGCTCCAGCCGCGCGGCGTCCTCGTCCAGGCACACCAGGTGGGCACCCGTCGCCGGCAGCTCGTCCGCGAGCTCCGAGCGCGTCACCACGACGGGCACCGCGGAGTCCTGCAGCATGAAGGTCAGGCGGGCGCTCGGGTACGCCGGATCCAGCGGGACGAAGGCGCCGCCGGCCTTGAGCGTCGCCAGCATGGCGATCACCAGCTCCGGCGAACGCTCCAGGCAGATGCCCACGCGCGTCTCCAGTCCCACGCCCTGCGCGCGCAGGTGGCGCGCGAGCGCGTTGGAGCGCGCCTCCAGCTCCCGGTAGCTCACGTCCTGCCCCTCGAAGCGGAGCGCGGGCCTGTCGCCGAAGGTCGCGACCGCGGCCTCGAAGCGGCGGTGGACCCGCAGGGGCTCGCCGATGGGAAGCGTGGCGGCGTTCCAGGTTCCCAGGACGTGGGCCCGCTCCGCCTCCGTGAGCAGCGGCAGCGTCTCCAGCGCGCCGTCAGGCCGTGACAGGGCACCTTCCAGGAGCGTGCGCAGGTGCTCCTGCATGCGCGCCACCGTCGCCGCGTCGAAGAGGTCGGTGCTGTACTCCCAGAGGCCGGACAGGCCTTCCGAGGTGTCGCTGAAGGCCACGGTGAGGTCGAACTTCGACGCGCCCGGGTCAATCGACTCCACCCGCAGGGACAGGCCGGGCAGCGCCAGCTCCGCGTCGCGCGCGTTCTGGAAGATGAGCTTGACCTGGAAGAGTGGCGACGCGCCCAGGCTGCGCTCCGGGTTCAGGTCGCGCACCAGTTCTTCGAAGGGAAGATCCTGGTGGGCGTAGGCGCCCAGCGCGGCCTCGCGCACCTGGCCCAGCAGCGCCCGGAACGGCAGCACCGGCGTGGGGCGCGTGCGCAACACCACCTGGTTGACGAAGAAGCCCACCAGGGCCTCCGTCTCCGCGTGGTGCCGGTTGGCGATGTCCGTGCCCACCAGGAGATCGGTGCGGCCGGTGTAGCGATGCAGCAGCGCCTGGAAGCCCGCCATCATCACCATGAACGGCGTGGCACCTTCGCGCAGCGCGAGCTGCCGCACGGCCTCCGCCGTGGCGCGCGGCAGCACGTGCGTGGCCTGGGCCCCCTGCGACGTGCGCACCTTCGGGCGGTGGCGGGCCAGGGGAAGGTCCAGCACCCGGGGCGCGTCCTGGAGCTGCTCGCGCCACCAGGAGAGCTGCGCCTCCCGCACCGCGCCCTGGAGCCAGCCGCGCTGCCACACGGCGTGGTCCGCGTACTGCACGGCGAGCGCCGGCAGGCCGGATGCGGTGCCGCGCGTGAAGGCGCCGTACAACGCTCCCAACTCGCGGACGAGCACACCCAGCGACCAACCGTCCGCGACGATGTGGTGCATCACCAGCACCAGCACGTGCCGGTCATCCCGCAGCGCCAGCAGCGACATGCGCACCGGCGGGCCCGCGACGAGGTCGAACGGCCGCGATGCTTCCTCGCGCGCCCATTCCAGCGCCCGCGCCTCGAGCGCATCCGGGGCAACGTCGTGCAGGTTGACGTGCGTCAGGGCGCGCGCGGGCGCCGGTGCGACGCGCTGGACCGCTCCGTCCGGTGTCTCGTGGAAGGTCGTGCGCAGCACCTCGTGGCGCAGGAGGATCTCAGCCAGCGAGCGCTCCAGGGCCTCGGCATCGAGCGCCCCGTCCAGCCACAGCATGGCGGGCACGTTGTAGAGCGCGTTGCCCGGCTCCATCCGGTCGAGGAACCACAGGCGCTGCTGCGCGAACGACAGCGGCAGCGGCCGGTCCCTGGGCACGGGGACAACAGGAGGCCGCACAGCATCCGCGCCCGTGCGAGACAGCGCCTCCAGCCGTCTGGCGAGCGCGCCCAGCTTCGGCGTCTCGAACAGCGCGCGCAGGGGCAGGTCCACCTGGAAGACCGAACGGATGCGGGACACCGCGCGCGTGGCCAGCAGCGAGTGGCCGCCGCGCTCGAAGAAGTCATCGCCAGGGCCCACGTCGCTCACGCCCAGCACCTGCGCCCAGACGGAGGCGAGCAGCGCCTCGTAGGGAGTGCCCGGTGCGGAGGGCTCCGCGCGCGCGAATTCGGCCGGCTCCGGCAACGCGCGGCGGTCCACCTTGCCATTGGCGGTGAGCGGCAGGGTCTCCAGCACGACCACCGCGGACGGCACCAGGTACGACGGCAACCGCTCTTCGAGGAACGTCTTGAGAAGGTCCGGCACCAGCTGGCCACCGGTCGTCGGCACGCCATAAGCCACGAGCCGCCGCTCACCACCGCCCGCATCACGGGCGACCACCACTGCCTCGGCGATGGCCGGGTGCTGCTTGAGCACCGCCTCCACTTCACCCGGCTCCACGCGGAAGCCGCGCACCTTGAGCTGGTCGTCCTCGCGCCCCAGGAACACGATGGCGCCGTCGGGCCCGAGCCGCGCCCGGTCGCCCGTGCGGTACATGCGCTCGCCGGGCGTCTTCGCGAACGGTGACGGGATGAAGCGGTCGGCGGTGAGCTCCGGCCGGCCCAGGTACCCCCGGCCCACCGTGCCGCCCGCGATGTAGAGCGCGCCCGCGACGCCGGGGGGCACCGGGCGCAGGCCCGCATCCAGGACGTACGCACGCACCTCCGGCAGGGGCCGGCCCAGCGGAACGACGACCGGACGGTCCTCTCGCGCAAGTGCGGAGGCCGGCAGCGTGAGCACGCCCACGGTGGTCTCCGTGGGGCCGTAGTGGTTGAACACCGCGCAGCCCGGCACGAGCGAACGCACCTGATCCACGAGTGCCCAGTCGGACGACTCGCCACCGAGCACCAGCCAGCGGCGCGGCAACAACCGCTCCGGCGACTCCGACGCCAGCAGCGCCCGCAGGTGCGACGGGACGATCTTCAACCCCTCCACGCCATGCCGGGCGAAGTACGCACCCAGCGCCGCCGGGTCGGACGCCGTCTCGGTGTCCACCAGGTGCAGGGTGCCGCCCTGGGCCAGCGTGGGGAAGAGCGCGGTGTGCCCCAGGTCCGCCGCCAGCGTGGAGACGGACGCGAACGACGCGCCCGGCGAAAGGTCCAGGCGCCGCACGAGGCCCCGCACGTAGCGCACGATCTGCCGGTGCTCGATGCCCACGCTCCGGGGCCGGCCGGTGGAGCCCGAGGTGAAGATGACGTAGGCCAGGTTCGACGGCACCGCGCCGCGAGCGGGCGGCGCATCCGAGGGGAACGACGCGAACGGCGCCGCCCCGTCATCCAGCAGCACGAGCCGTCCAGGGTGGCCGTCGAAGCGCGAGGCAAGCTCGCGGATCGTCACGACCACGTCCACGCGCGCCTCGTCGAGCATCAGGCGCAACCGCTCCCCGGGGTTCGCGGGGTCCAACGGAACGTAGGCGCCGCCGGCCTTGAGGATGCCCAGCAGGCCACGCATCGCGTCGGCACGCCGGTCCACGCAGAGGCCCACGCGAGCGTCGGGGCCCACGCCCATCGCGCGCAGCGCACCTGCGAGCTGGTTCGCGCCCGCGTCCAGCGCGCGGTACGTCAGCGACTGGCCGCCGCCCACCACCGCCACGGCGTCCGGTACGCGCGCCGCCTGCGCTTCGAAGAGCGCATGCAGACACGTGTCGTTCCCCGCCGCCAGCCGCTCCTCCGGCCACGCCTCGAGCACCGCGCGCCGCGCCTCCTCATCCAGCAGCGGCAGCGCGTCCACCCGCAATCCGGGTTGGACCGTCGCGGCCTCCAGCAGCGTGTGCCAGTGCCGCACCATCCGCTCGGTGCTCGCGCGGTGGAAGAGGTCCGCGGCGCTGATCAGCGTGCCGGTGAAGCCCTCCGCGGTCTCCGACAGGTTCAGCGACAGGTCGAACTTCACCGCGCCGGAGTCCAGAGGCACGGCCCTCAAGGCCAGACCCGGCAGCTTCAGCTCAGGCAGCGAGTCCTGCTGGAAGGCGAGCATCACCTGGAACAACGGGTGTCGCGCCAGGTCGCGCGCGGGCTGCAACGCCTCCACCAGCTTCTCGAACGGCACGTCCTGGTGCGCGTACGCACCCAGCGTCGTCTCCCTCACCTGCCCCAACAGCTCCCGGAAGCTCGCCCCGCCCGCCACCTTCGTGCGCACCACCAGCGTGTTCACGAAGAAGCCGATCAGCCCCTCCGTCTCCGCGCGCTGCCGCCCCGCGATGGGCGTTCCCACGCTCACGTCGTCCTGCCCCGCGTGCTTCGCCAGCACCACCTGCCACGCCGCCAGCAGCACCATGAACGGCGTCACGCCCTCCTGCTTCGCCAGCCCCTTCACCGCCTCCGACAACGACCGAGACAGGCTGGCGTCGACGGTGTGAGCACGGAACGTGGGGTTCACAGGCCGGGGCTTGTCGGTGGGCAGCTCCAGCGCCGAGGGCGCGCCAGCCAACTGCTGCTTCCACCACCCCAGCTGCTCCTCCAGCGCCCCGCCCTCCAGCCACTCCCGCTGCCACGCCGCCCAGTCCGCGTACTGAACGTCCAGCGCTTCCTCCTGCGCTGCAACGCCCTTCACCTTCGCCTCGTAGGCCTTCCCCACCTCCCGCACCATCACGCCCATCGACCAGCCGTCCGACACGATGTGGTGCATCACCACCACCAGCACGTGCTCGCCCTCTGCCTCCTTCACCAGCAGGGCCCGCATCAGCGGACCCGTCTCCAGGTCGAAGGAGCGCGCCGCCTCCACTCGCGCCAGCCGCGCCGTCTCCTCCGCGCGATCCTCCCGCCCGCTCACATCCACCTGATCCAGCGTCACGGGCAGGTCCGGGAGGATGCGCTGCGCCGGAACGCCGTCGCGGGAGACGAAGGTGGTGCGCAGGGTTTCATGGCGCCGCACCAGCACATCCAGCGCATGCTGAAGCGCCGGAACATGGAGCGGCCCCACCAGCCGGACCGCGACGGGGATGTGATACGCGGGGCTGCCACGGACGAGCGCATCCAGGAACCACAGCCGCTGCTGCGCGAAGGACAGCGCGGGCAGCTCCTCACGGTTCCGCGGCTTCAAGGGCGGCGTCAAACGGCTGGAACCCGCGCGGTGCGCGAGCACGCGCCCAGCCAGCTCCGCGATGGTGGGCCCCTGCAGCAGCGCCTCCATGGGCAGGATGACGCCCAGGCCCTTCTCGATGTCGTGGCTCAGCTCCACCGCCGCGAGCGAATCCAGGCCCAGCCGGGTGATGGGCTCGGTGGCGGACACCTCGTCGGGCCGGACGCGCAGGCGCGCCGCCACGCGGCTTCGCAGCCAGGCGCCCATCGACTCGGCGGTGTTCCCAGGCCCAGCGTCCTCGTGAACGTCCGCGTGCGCTTCGAGCGCGCTGCCTTCCTCCCACTGGGTGACGACGCGCAGCGAACCATCGAGGAAGCTCTCGCGGCACGCGCGCCGCTGGATCTTCCCGCTGGACGTCTTCGGGACGCTTCCCGGCTCCACCAGGATCAACGCGTGGGGCTGGAGCTCATGCTCCTCGCTCAGCGCCTGGCGCACCGCCGCCAGCACCGGGCCCAGGTCCCCGCCGTCGCGCAGGCTGACCTCATGGACCTGGACCAACCGCTCCTCGCCCGCGACGTCGACGCTGAACGCCGCGCCAGAGCCCGGGCGGATGGCCGGGTGCGCGCGCTCCGCCGTGAGCTCCAGGTCCTGCGGGTAGTGGTTGCGGCCACGCAGGATGATGAGGTCCTTGCGCCGCCCGGTGACGTACAGCTCGCCGTCCACGACGAAGCCCAGGTCGCCCGTGCGCAGGAAGGGGCCCTCGCCCGTGCTCGCGAGGCGCGCCTGGAAGGCCTCCTCCGTCTGCTCCGGCCGCTGCCAGTAGCCCTGCGCGATGCTGGGGCCGCGCAGCCAGATTTCACCCACCTCGCCGTCGGCGCGAGGCGTGCGCGCCTCCGGATCGACGATGAGCATGGACTGGTCCGGCATCGACTGGCCACACCCCACCAGCTCACGCGAGCCCGGAGTGCCCGGCTCCACGCGCACGGCCCGAGAACGCGCCAGCGCCTCCGCCTCCAACGTGAGCGCCGAGGCGCCCGCGCCCTGCGCCACACCGGTGGCGATCAGCGTGCCTTCCGCCAGGCCGTAGCAGGGATAGAGCGACGGAGCGCGGAAGCCCTGCGGCCCGAACGTGCGGTTGAAGCGCTCCAGCGTCTCCGTGCGGATGGGCTCCGCGCCACAGAAGGCCACCTCCCACGAGGACAGGTCCAACCGGGCCCGCTCCTCCTCGGAGATGCGCCGCGCGCAGAGGTCGAACGCGAAGTTGGGGCCGCCGCTGATGGTGCCCTTGTACTGGGAGATGGCCTCCAGCCAGACGAGCGGGCGGCGCAGGAACGTGAGCGGCGACATCAACGTCACCGGGAACCCACCGTTCAGCGGCTCCAGGATGCCGCCGATGAGCCCCATGTCGTGGTACGGCGGCAGCCAGATGACGCCCACGCTGTCGGCGCTCGCCCGGAAGCTGCGGTGGATGGCGTCCAGGTTGTGCAGCAGGTTGCCGTGCGTGAGCATCACGCCCTTGGGCATCCCCGTGGAGCCCGACGTGTATTGCAGGAACGCCAGCGTGTCCGGACGCGCCACGGGAGGGCGCCATCCGTCCTCCGCTCCGGGCTCCAGCGCATCCGTGGCGGCCCAGTGCAGCCCGTTCAGCTCCGGCGCCTGATCCGTGAGGAACTCCTTCATCGACAGGATGAAGGACGTGGTCAGCACCACCGTCGCGCGCGAGTCCTCGATGATCGCGCGCAGCCGGGGCAGCGTGCGCTCCAGGCGCGACGGATCCGGCGGATACGCCGGCACCGCCACCAGCCCCGCGTAGAGACAGCCGAAGAAGCCCGCGATGTAGTCGAGCCCCGGCGGATACAGCAGCACCGCCCGCGCGCCAGGCTCCACGCCCGCCAGCGCCCCCGCGATGCGCCGCGCGTACAGGTCCAGCTCCGCGTGGGTCCAGGAGGCCTCGAGCTCTCCTGTCTCTCCCAGGAACGTGTACCGGGACGCGCGAGCCGCGTCAGCGCTCCGGTGCCGGAGCAGGTCCACCAGGGACTCAAATGGAGGACGCTGAGCGAAAACCGAAAGGGAGGACGGTCGGGGAGAGGCCGGGCTCATTCAACTGCGAGAAATAACTGTATTTCTGAGTTTCCAATAGAGCTTTTGATTACTCGCCAGAACCACCATGACTGATATCCGGGTCCGTATCCCACTCGGCGGGAAAACGTGTGTCTCAGGAGGCGGCGCGGGGAGACTCGGCGGGAGGCTCCGCGAGAGGCTCGGAGACGAGCTGGCCAGACTCGACGCGCAGCAGGCGGTCGGCCGCGTCGAAGTAGCGGTCGTCGTGGGAGATGACCACCACGGCCTTGCCGCGCCGCTTCAGCTCCGGCAGCAGCTCCCGGTAGAAGACGGCCTTGAACGCGGGATCCTGGTCCGCCGCCCACTCGTCGAAGAGGTAGATGGCGCGGTCCTCCAGCAGCGTCGTCACCAGCGCCAGGCGCTTGCGCTGACCCTGGGAGAGCGCCGTGGTGGAGAACGCCTTCCCGTCCAGGCGCACCTTGTGCTCCAGCTTCAGCCGCTCCAGGAAGCCCTGCACCTGTGACAGCTCTCCCTCCAGTCCCATCAGGCGGTCGAAGAGGTGGAAGTCGGAGAACACGGCGGAGAAGTGCTGCCGGTAGTGCTCCAGGGTCCCGGCCGTCACGGGCTGGCCGTCCAGGAGGATCTGCCCTTCCTGGGGCGAATACAGCCCGGTGATGAGCTTGGCGAGCGTGGTCTTCCCGCTGCCGTTGCCGCCCACGATGAACAGCAACTCCCCCGGGCGCAGCTCCAGATCGATGGGGCCCAGGGTGAAGGTCTGGTCGTCGTGCTCGCGCTGGTAGCGGTGGGTGGCGCCTCGCAGCTCCAGCTTCTGGAACGACGGCCGGGCGTCCAGCGCCGCCGGCTCGCGCGCCTCTTCGGTGGACGCGGCGAGCGACAGGCCCAGGGCTTCGAGCTTCGTGTGGGACACCTGCCCGCGGGAGATCAACGGCATGCCCTCCATAAGGGACATGAGGGGCGTCTGTAGGTAGAGCACCGCGAGCGTGTACCCCACCAGGGCCGTTGTGTTCACCTGCGTGAGGTGGGGCAGGAGGAAGAGCAGCACGCCGATGACGACGAAGAAGAGGAACATCCCCCAGCTGGAGCCCACCGCGAACGCCGTCGCGGCGCGCCGCTGGAGGTCCTTCACCCGGCCGGCGGCGTCCGCGATCACACGCGACAGGAAGTCGTCGCGCCGCCGGGCATGGAGCTTGATCTCCTTGATGCCGTCGGTCAGCCCCCGGAAGTGCAGCATGAGCTCGTCCTGCACCTCGCGCGCCCGGCGCATGTCACGGACCGCTCGCGCGGTGGACAGCCGGTAGGTGGCGATGCCCAGCACCAGGCAGATGACCAGCGCGAGCAGCAGCGTCCGCGACAGCATCACCATGTAGACGAGACACCCGAACACGGTGGACGCGTTGATGACCAGCCGGGGCAGCATCGCCATGGCGTTGGTGAGGTGGAACAGGTCCTCGGTCAGGGCGGACAGGAGCCGGTGGGAGCCCTGCTCCTCCAGCTGACGCAACGGCGCACGGGCGATCTGTGCGCTCATCTTCAAGCGCAGGTCGAAGAGCGAGTCCTGGTTGATCTGGCTGATCAACACCTGGGCCGCGATGCGCGACACCAGCGCCACGACGACCAGCCCCACGAAGAGCGAGACCTCCACGGCCCCATGGGCCTGGGTGCCCGCGAGGGCCCGGTTGATCATCGCGATCAACCCGGCCCCACAGGCGCCGGACACGAGCCCGGCCAGCACGGACGCCAGGAAGCGGCCCTTCGACGCCTGGAACAGCAGTGACAGCAGCTTCATGCGCCCTGCCTCGCGCGCCACGCATCCAGGACCTGCCGCGATCCGCCCGTGGCATCGAGCGTGAGCGAGTACACGTCCAGCGCCTCCGTCAGCAGGTGCGAGCCGAGCAGCTCCGCGGCTCCCGCGCTGTCAGGGCCCTGACGCAACACCCGTTGCGCCGCCAGCACCGCGAGACCGTCCTCCACCAGCGGCGGCCGCTCCGCGTCGTCCCCCGCCGGCACGAGCTCCGCCAGGGACACAGGCGCGTCCACGCCCGACAGCGCCGGAGGATCCGCGAGGGGCAGCAGGAGCGCCGCGAGCCGTGCTGGATGACCGAGCCCGCGCCCCTGGGCATGGAGCCGGTCCATGGCGTCCCCGAGCGAGAACAGCCCCTCCCACGCGAACGGGCTCAGTCGTCCCAGGGACGGGAGCGTACGCGCCAGCACGTCGAACTCGCGCATGCGGCGGAGGCAGGCCCCGGCCACACCCAGGCTCAGGCACTCCAGCAGCTCATGGAGGCGCAACGCGAACGGGCTGTCCGGCAGCGCGGCGGCGCCTTCGCGCAGGGCCTCCAGCGTCCGGGGTTCGAGGGTCAGGCCGCGCCGGGCGGAGATGCGCAGCGCCCGGTAGACGAGCGACGGATCATCGCGGAAGCGCTCGGAGGGCTCCCCCAGCGAGCGCAGCACGCGGGCGCGGACGTCGGCCACCCCGCCCACGAAGTCGAGCGTCTGGCCCGTGGCCGGATCATGAAAGAGCGCGTTGATGGAGAAGTCTCGCGAGGCCGCGTCCTGGGCCACGGTGCCCACCGGAAGCTCGCGGGCCACGGCGCTCAGGTCGGCGTCCAGCGGCACCCGCGGAGTGGACGCGGGCGTGCGCAGCGGACGCAGTGTGGCCACGTCGAAGGGCTTCCCGCCCTCGAACACCAGCGTCATCACCGAGCCCCGGCCGCCCAGCATCAGGCACTCCTCGAAGAGGCCGTGGGTCTGGTCCGCCCGGGCGTCCGTGGCGATGTCGAAGTCCTTGGGCGTCTGCCCGAGCAGCAGGTCCCTCACGCACCCACCCACGAGCAGGGCCTGGAACCCCGCGCCGCGAAGGCGCTCGAGGATGGCCAGGGCGTTGGGATCGATGCGCGAGGCATCAAGGGTCACGGGAGCTGCGGAGGCCTGGGACATGCGTGCGGACTCACTTCCGCGCGGCCCCCGGGGGAAGGGCTCGGCGCGCGCGGAGCAACACACGCGAATACCCTTGAAGTCCACGATAATTTTTCATTCGAGACAAGCGTGTCAGGAGCACACTCCCTCACAGACTGAAATACACGCATAAAGCGAATAAACTTGTCAGCCCTGTTTGCGAAACTGTGACCCATGCGCACCTCCCGCTTCTCCTTGTCCCTGCTGCTGACGCTGACGGCCTTAGGCGGCTGCCGGAACGACGACCCACCGGCGCCCTCCCCGCTCAAGGCCACCCTCCACCGCACGTCCTACGGCGTCCCCCACATCCAGGCTGACGGGTATCGCAGCCTGGGCGCCGGCATCGGCTACGCGCAGGCGCAGGACGCGGTGTGCATCCTCGCGGATCAGTTCCTCAAGGTCCGTGGCGAGCGCGCTCGCTACCTGGGCCGGGGCCCGCAGGATGCCTTCCTCGAAAGCGACTTCACCTACCTGGGGCTCGCGCTGCGCGCCCGCGCCGAGGCCAGCTTCGCGGAGCAGTCGCAGGAGCTGCGCGACCTCGTGCAGGGCTATGCCGCGGGCTACAACCAGTACCTCGCGGACGTGCCGGCGGCTCAGCGTCCCGAGCCCTGCCGGGGCGCCGCGTGGGTTAAGCCCATCAGCGCGTATGATCTGCTGGCGTATCACTTTGACCTGTCGCTGTTCGACACGCTGGTGCCATTGCTGGGCTACGTGGGCAACGCGCAGCCGCCGAGCGCGGAGGCGGAAGGCGAGCGGCTCCAGTCGAGGCCGCTCGCGCTGTCACCGCGCAAGGATGAGCTGGGCAGCAACGGCTGGGCGCTGGGCCGCGAGAAGACCGCCAGCGGCCGGGGCATGCTCGTCGCCAACCCGCACTTCCCCTGGGAGGGCAGCCTCCGCTTCCACGAGAGCCACCAGACGATCCCCGGCAAGCTCGACGTGTACGGCGTGTCCCTGCTGGGCGTGCCGGCGATCAACATCGGCTTCAACCGGGACATCGCGTGGACGCACACCGTGACGGCGTCGAGCCACCTGACGCTGTACCGGCTCAAGCTCGTGCCGGGAGACCCCACGGCGTACGTCTATGACGGAGCGACCCGCCGCATGACGTCGCGGACCGTCACCGTCAACGTGCGGGGGGACGACGGCGGCATGACACAGGAGACGCGCACGTTCTGGCGCAGCCACTACGGCCCCATCCTGGCTGGCCCCGGCGCGGACTGGACGGACGAGACCGCGTACACGACGCGCGACGCGACGGAGGACAACCCACGCTTCGCGGAGCACTGGGTGCGCCTGAACACGGCCCGCGACATCGGCGAGGCCGCGGACGTGGAGCGCACCGTGCGTGGCGCGCCCTGGGTGAACACGCTGCTCGCGAGCTCGGATGGAGATACGCGCTACGTGGACGCGTCCCGGGTCCCCTACTTGAGCCCCGCCACGGTCGTGGCGTATCGCGACTCGCTCGAGTCCACGCCGGACGCGCCGGTGTTCGCGTCGTTGGGGCTCGTCCTCCTGGACGGCAGCACGTCCCGCGACGAATGGGTGGGCCTGGACAGCGAGTCGCACGGTCTGGTGCCGACGACGGTCATGCCGCAGCTCAGCCGCACGGACTTCGTGATGAACGCGAATGATCCGGCGACGTTCGCCAACCCCGCCGCGCCCCTGCTCGACCTGCCCTTCCTCTATGAAATCTTCGGGACACGCGGCCGCATGAGCACGCGCTCGCACATGAACCTCACGCTCATCACCGAACAGGGCGACACCGCGGCGGCCGGCAGCGACGGGCGCTTCACGCGCGAGGAGGCCGAGCAGGCCATCCTGAGCAACCGCACCTGGGTGGCGGAGCAGCTGCGCACGGCCGTGGTGCAGCGCTGCCAGGGCGCGGAGCCCATCGTCGTCGATGGCGCGCCGGTGGACATCACGGAGGCGTGCCAGCTGATTGCAACGTGGGATGGCCGGCTGGAGCTGGATCGCGCGGGCGCCATCGTCTGGCGCGAGTTCCTCAACGGCTTCAACCGCTCCGACCTCGTGGACCGGGGAGCCCTCTTCGCGCAGCCCTTCGATCCGGCCCGGGCGGCGGTGACGCCGGCGGGGCTGGTCCCCGCGCCGGAGTCCGGCGTGGATCCGGTGAACCAGAAGCTGGCGGAGGCCGTGGCGCTCCTGGGCAAGGCGGGCATCGCGGTGGGAACGAAGCTGGGCGACGTGCAGTTCGCCTGGAAGGGAGACCGCAAGGTGCCGCTGCACGGCGGCGCGGCCTTCGAGGGCGTCACCAACGTCGTCGGCTATTCCGGCGCGAACGCGACGCTGCTGCCGCAGTCCCAGCCGCAGGGCCCGCTGCTCTCCCCCGGCACGGGGCTCACGCCGGAAGGCTACCTGGTCGACTTCGGGACCAGCTTCCTCATGGTGATGGAGTTCACGCCGGAAGGGCCCAAGGCGAACGCGGTCCTCTCCTACGCGCAGTCCGCCGACCCGGCGTCACCGCACTTCGCGGACCAGGCGGACCTCTTCTCCGGCAAGCACTTCCGTCCCGTGCACTTCAACGAAGCGGACATCCTCGCGGATCCGGCGCTCACGACGCTGGAGCTGACCATCGACGCTACATCGAAGCTCGAGTAGCGGCGCATGCGCAGGTTGTGGGTGAAGCCTTCGTGCACAAGGGGGAGCACCCACCATGGAACCCACGACCCGAGCCACCGCCCTCCTGCCCGGCCAGGTGGTCATCTCGCTGAACTTCGACGACTGCCTGGCCTCCCAGCTCATCGGTGCTTCCGCCATGGAGGCCCGAGGCATGCGAGGGACGTTCTTCGTCAACAGCGGCAGGCTGGGGCAGTCCGGCCGCCTCACGCTCGCCCAGGTGCACGCGCTCCAGGACAAGGGCCATGAGATTGGCGGCCACACGCTGACCCATCCGCACCTCACGGAGCTGTCGCCGGACGACCAGCGCAAGGAGATCTGCAACGACCGGGTCGCCCTGCTGAACGCGGGCTTCCGAGTGACGTCCTTCGCCTATCCCTTCGGCGACGAGGACGCGACCACGCGGCAGATCGTCATCGACTGCAACTACAACTCCGCGAGGGAGAGCGGCGGGCTGAGAACGACGCCGAGCGGCAGCAGCCCGGCCGCCGAGCCCGTACCTCCCGCGGAACCGTACGCCATCCGGACCCACGGTTCCGTGCAGGCCACCACCACGCTCACGGACCTGAAGAACTACGTGCTGCGTGCCGAAGAGTCAGGCGGCGGCTGGGTGCCCATCGTCTTCCACCACATCTGCGGGCCGTGCAACCCGCCGCAGACCTATTCCATCTCGCCCGCCAACCTGACGGCGTTCATCGACTGGCTGGCCACCCGCGCCTCGCGAGGCACCACCGTGGCCACGATGGACGCCATCATCGGCGGAGTGCTCAAGCCCCCGGTGAGCTGGCCCCCCGCGCAGCTCTTGAAGAATCCGTCGCTCGAAGCGGACAGCAACGGTGACGGGACCCCGGACTGCTGGCAGCGCGGCGGCTTTGGAAACAACACCTTCACCTGGAACCGGACGTCGGACGCGCACGGAGGCAGTTGGGCTCAGCAGGTGCGCATCACGCAAATCACCGACGGAGACCGGAAGCTCATCACCCGTCAGGATGACAGCAGCTGCACGCCCACGCCGACCACGGGGCATCACTACCGGATCACCGCCTGGTACAAGGCCACCACGCAGGTGAGGTTCAAGGCGTACTACCGCAACAGCGCGGGCGCCTGGACCTACTGGTCGCAGGGGCCGCTGCTGCCACCGCGCAGCAGCTACACCTTCGCGGAATGGACCACGCCCGCGACACCCTCCGCGGCGAAGGCCCTCAGCGTGGGCCTGTCCATCGACCAAGTGGGCACGCTGACGATGGACGACTTCGCGCTCTCCGACGTGGAGGCGAGCGTGTCCGCGTAGGTCCCTAGCCTTCGAGCTGCTCCGCCGTGAGGCATCCCGCCGCGAGGTCCAGATCCTCCAGCGGGATGCGCTGGATGTGTTCACGGGGCTCGTCGACGTTGTCGCGGTACTTGTGCGAGCCGCTCTCGTAGGTGACCCAGATCTCGCCATCGATGATGTTCACGCCCTGGGCGTAGGGGTCGATGAGCCCGTTGCTGATGTCCACCCGCTGGTCGATGTCCGCCGAGAACGTGTCCTCGGTGGACGTGAAGGGCTGGTAGACGAGCTTCTTGTCGCCCGTGGTGAAGATGATGCCGCCGTCGACGATGGTCATCCCCTGCGCGCGGTCCGGGGCACGAATGGGGCCCTCGCGTGAGTCCTCGATGAGCTCTCCGGTCTTCTCGTCGAGCTTGTACCGCCAGACAGCGCCGGCCTTGCCATCGCCGTCCTTGCTGTAGCCGCCGATATACGCGTAGCCGTCCTTCACGGTCATGTAGCTGCCGGCGGAGACAAGGCCGATGCCCGTGGCCGGATCCGTCAGGCCTTCAGGCTTCGGGACATCCATGACCTGCGAGGGCATGGCCTCACGGCACTCGCTCTGCGCGGCTTCGATCTCCTCGCGCGTGTAGACGTAGATGTGGTCCGTGTCGGAGACATAGACGTGGTCGCCATCCGTGGAGACGCCACCACCATGGCTGGGAGGACCCGCGGGCGGCGGTCCACCGAGCACGGCCTGATGCGTCTCCTTCCCCGAGTCCTTGTCCTGCACGGACAGGAGCACCCGGTGGTCGTCGTTGTAATAGGTCGTGAGCACTTCACCGCGCTTGGCGTCATAGCCCTGCCCCTGCGGAGTCCATCCAGCGTCCAGGTGGATGAACTCCGGGCCGACCTTCTCCCCACTGCTCGCCTTCGTGAGTGGCGAGTCCACGCTCGCGGCAGCCGCGGCTGAAGGCGTGTTCCCATAGCCATTGAGGTTCACGGGGCTGGCCTTCGCCGCATCCAGACCGTCCTGGAAGTACGGCGCGGCGGAGGCAGGAGGCGTGGGCGGAGCCGGGGCCACCGGAGGCTTCGTGACCGCCGTCTGGACCGTGCTGACGACCTGGCGGATGAGGGAGCTGATCAAGGGCCTGCCTCCGGTTGAAGGTGCTTGGGGACACGAATCCTACACGACGGAATGGTGGCATCTCACCCACCAGCCCCGGGGAATTGTCGGCCCTCGACGGTTCAGAGTTTCCACTTCCATATCCATTCAAATGTTTCAGGCAATAAGCCCGGCCTGGCGCGTCGGCGGCTGGATGGCGCCTCGTGCCCTGCCACCTGCCGGGGGTGGACCGCATCTTCCTTCAGGGAGGAGCACGCAATGCCCATCTACGAGTTCTTCTGCCGCAAGTGCCAGGAGCCCTTCACCGCGTTCATGTCCATGAAGGAGCACGACGAGCGAGCGCCGAAGTGCCCGCGCGGTCACGACGCGAAAGAGGTGGAGAAGCGCATCTCTTCCGCCCATGCCGTGACCACCAAGAAGTCGCTCACCTACTGATGACTCCTGGCCACCAGGACAAGAGGCTGACTTCCCTCTTCCTCTGCGGCGACGTGATGACAGGCAGGGGCATTGATCAGGTACTGCCCCACCCTGCTCCACCCGGCATCCATGAGTCCTTCCTGAAGGATGCCCGGGACTACGTCGCGCTCGCCGAAGAGCGCAACGGCCCCATCCGAAAGCCCGTCGGCTTCGGTGAAATCTGGGGAGACGCGCTCGCCGCGCTGGATCAGGCCGAGCCCGACGTCCGGATCATCAACCTGGAGACAAGCATCACCACGAGCGAGCAGTGGTGGCCCGACAAGGGCATCCAGAGACACTGGCCACCCTCCGGAGCCTGGGAATCGCCACCGCGGGGCTGGGGGAAGACCTGGAGGAGGCCCAGCAGCCCGCGCTCCTGCCTGTAGAGACCGGGCGGCGAGTCGTGGTGTTTTCGTGCGGGGATGTAAGCAGCGGCATTCCGCCATCATGGGCGGCGAGGAAGGATAGGCCGGGCGTGGACCTGCTGCCCGACCAGTCCTCCACCACGGCGAGGCACCTGGGTCCATGGCCACTCCTCGCACCCATGCAACTGCGTCAACTCCGTCCCTACTACGCTTTACGGAGGGACGCCGAGTTTCTGTGCGGCGTCATGGACCGCGAGGCACACCGGCTGTCGTCCCGGACGCGACTGGGTTTGGATGGGGAAAGCGCTCTCGTTCTCCACTGGGATTGAGCCCCTGTTGCGGCTGACCCAACGACAGCCTGCAAATAATTGATACCCCCCGCCGCACGAAGTTCAAGCACTTCACGCGTCAGATGTATGGCGTACCAGCTCTGACCTGCCACGTCTCCCAATGGCGCCTGCAGTCTGATCCCACCCACAGAGTCCCGACAAACATAACATTGCAAATGCCAGGCGATTGGCGGCAAGCTTTTGCCACATCACAAGTCTATGCATGAAAGTGCGTGGAGAATGCCATGGACCAGACGCCTCCCAGTGGTGAAGGCTCCCCGGAGTTCCAGTTCCTGGTGCGTGGCAATCTCACATTTCGACAGGGCCTCGCCATTCCGGGCGCAACCGTGCGCGCCTTCGACAAGGGCCTTCGCGACGAGGTGCTGCTCGCAGAGAGCATGACCAATGAGCACGGAAACTTCGAGCTCTGGTACTCCATCGATCAACTCCGCCGCCGGAACAAGATGCAGGCGGATCTCGTCGTCCGTGCCTATGCCCCCCTGACTCCCGGCGAGCCCATCCGGGTCGCGGAGCCCGTGGCCGAGTCGAGGATCATCTTCAAGGCGCAGACGGTGGAGAAGGTCCGCCTCCTGGTCAGGGGCGGGCCGGAAACGATGTGGTCCGAGTACGAGCAGCTCATGTCCGAGCTGAAGCCACTGCTTCAGGGGGTCTCGCTCGCGGAGCTCTCCGAGGATACCGACCGTAAGGACCTCTCGTACCTGGCGGGACACACGGGCATGCCGCCCAAGAAGGTGGCGGCGCTGGTGGTGGCGCACAAGCTGGCGGCGAGGACGAAGCTCGCGTCCCCGGAACTCTTCTACGGCCTGGTGCGCAAGGGCATGGGGACGAATCTCTCGGCGCTGCTTGCCCAGGGGCCGGACACACTTCGCCGCATGGTGCAGCAGGCCGCGGCCCGGCGGCTCATCCCAGGCAAGCTCAAGCTCGAGACGGACGAGGTCCAGGCGCAGCTCCACCAGGCCGCCGTGCAAAATGCCGCCAGCCTGAGCCCCAAGGACGAGACGCCGGGGTTCGGAGATCTCATCGCCACCACGCTTCCCGAGCAGCAACAGCGGGAGGACTTCGTCTCCAGGTACCTGGACCACAAGGGCCCGGTGACGGAGTTCTGGAAGGGTCTGGAAGCAAACTCGAAGCTCAAGTCCCGCGTGCCGGAGTTGCAACTGACACTCCAGCTCGGCGCGCTGACCAACAACCACCCTCCGCTCGTACGGGAACTGCTGCGGCTACACGCGGAAGGGACATTCAAGTCCTTCCAGGAGCTGGCGCGTTTTGGGCAGAAGCAGTGGCTGAAGATCATCGGCGGGCTCGAAGTGCCTGAAGAGCATCGGATCCCCGCCTCGATCCCGGGGAGTGACCTGCGCGCAAGGACGCTGGTCTACGCCGACACCATCCGCCGCATCCTCGATGACACGCTGCCGACAGAGACCGTGGCCTGGCGCGCGCGGGAGGACAAGACCCTGGACGAGGACGTCCGCGCGTTCTTCACCCATGTCACGGAGCGAGGAACCGGGTTCGACCTGCGTGGAGGAGACGTGTCCCAGGCGCTCACCGGAGCGCCCACGCTGATGAAGAGCGTCAAGAACCCGGAGCGCGTGAAGGCGCACGTCCAGGGCATGCAGCGGGTGTTCAAGCTGACGCCCCGCTATGACGGGATGAAGTCGCTCCTCGATGCCGGACTGGACTCGGCGCTCGCCATCTCCCAGGTCGACCGCAATGATTTCTCCGCGCGCTTCAAGGGCGCCTTCGGGACCCAGGCCCTGGCGCGGCACACCCACGACGTGGCCTCCCAAGTCTCCGCCTCCGCACTCCATCTGCTGGCCAACCACGGCCAGGAGTTCAACCGCGTGGAACTGGCGGCGCTGGCTCCTGCGACGCCCGTGGGCCTTCCCAACCTGGAGTCGCTGTTCGGCACGCTGGACCTGTGCAAGTGCGAAGACTGCCGCTCCGTCTACGGCGCCGCCGCCTACTACACCGAGGCGCTCGCCTTCCTGAAGGAGCGCAAGCAGACCCGCACGCTGCCTGGAGGCACGACGGTTGCGACGAACGCGCGCGACATCCTGTTCGAGCGGCGGCCCGACCTCGGGGAGATCGAGCTGACGTGCGACAACACGCAGCTCACGCTTCCCTACGTCGACCTCGTCAACGAGTTGCTGGAGAACGCCGTCTCACCGCCCCCCACGTTCACGCTGGCGGCGTCCCTTCAAGCGGACCTCGACAACCGCACGCTGTCGGCGGCGGTCCGCGCGGCCTTTTCACAGAATGGCGTGCAGCTTGGCGCCAACCACCTCGTCGTGGTGGTGCAGGCCGCGTCCCGCTGGTTCATCACCGACCATGCGCAGCTCTGGCCCATCCGCAAGGACACGGCCACGGGGCTGCTCCAGGTGGGCCCGGTGGCCTACCAGTGCAGTGGGACGTCGGCGGAGCTGCGCGCCACGCCCCAGCACCGCAACGAGGCCGCGTACGACAAGCTCCGCGCGGCGGTGTTTCCCTGGACGCTCCCGCTGGACCTCGCGTGGGAGGAGACCCGGCACTACCTGGACCACCTGGGCGTGAAGCGCCATGACCTGATGCGGACCGTCCGCATCCCGGATCCGCTGACCGCCCTCACCCACCTGGACATCGCGTCCGAGTCCCTGGGGCTGCTCCCCGTCGAGCGTCAGCTCCTCTCGCGAGGACGGCCGGTGCGGCTCGTCGTCACCAGCCCGCTCGCATCGCTGTCGGGAACGCAGACGGTGGGCACCGTGTCGCTCGTGGCGGGCGACATCGTCCTGCTGACGGCCCAGGCGCATCCCGCGCAGAACGGCCTGTACACCGTGGCCGCCGGAGCGTGGACCCGCGACCCCGCGCGTGCCGCCTTCGTGCAGCTCCAGGCGCCCGTGGCGGGCGTCCGCGCCCGGTGGCTGATGAGTCCGGTGGGGAGCGTTGGCACCCATGCGAGCGCGGTGGACACCTGGGACGCATGGGGGCTGAAGGAGACGGGCAACTCCGTGAGCGTCTTCGACCCCGCCGCTCCGGCAGCCCCCGTCGTGAAGTCCCTGGGTTGGCTGGAGGCACTGGCCCAGGTGCGGGTGGTGCTTGACCGGGCGGCGCTGGAGTACGAGGCGCTCATCAGCCTGCTCCAGCTCAAGTTCATCCATGCGGGCCTCACGCTCAGGATCGAATCCGCGGATGCCTCCGACCTGACGACGTGTGACACCGCGAAGCTGATCCTGAAGGGACTGACCGCCGAGGTGGCCGACCGCCTGCATCGCTTCGTGCGGCTGTGGCGCCGGCTCGGATGGAGCATGCGGGATCTGGATCGCGCCATCGGCGTCTTCAGCGGCGGCATCGCCGACGTGAACGCCCGCATCGACGACGCGCTGTTCATCAAGCTCTCGCACGTCCAGCGGCTGACCCAGCAACTGGAGCTGCCCGTCGAAGCGGTGCTGACGTTCTGGTCCACCCTCGACATCGAGGGAGATGCGTCGCTGTACAGGCGCGTGTTCCTGAACCCTGCGCTGAGCAAGCCCGCGGAGCCGGCCTTCCGCCTCCTGGGCACGGAGCTGGCCATCGTCACCGAGGATCCCGCCAGCGCCCGCCTCTCCAAGCAGGTCCCCGTCATCCTCGCCGCGCTGGGCATCAGCGCCGCTGACCTGCTCGCGCTCACCACCGACGTCGTCACGGACGACAAGCTCAACCTCTCCAACCTCTCCAAGCTGTACCGCTACACCCAGCTCGCGAAGGGCCTGGGCGTGGCGCTCCCCGACCTGCTGGCGCTGATGGCGCTGGCGGTCATCACTCCCTTCAATCCCGCGCAGACGGTGGACACGCTCCTGTTCGCGGACCTCGTCGCGAACGTGCGCGTGTCCGGGTTCAGCGTCGAGGAGCTCGACTACCTGCTGCGGCACCGCTTCACCCAGGCCTCCGGATTGGCCCCGGCGGACGAGGAGAGTGCCTCGACGCTGGGCACCCTCCGGGAAGACCTCCTCAAGATCCAGGACGAGACCACGCTCCGCGCGGACCCGACGGGCGCCCTCACGCGAGGCAGGTTGGCCCAGCTCCAGTGGCCCGCGGAGACCATCGACGAGGTGATCAATACCCTCAACGGCCAGGTGCTCCACGAAGTGCCCCTGGCGACGCTGCCGGCGGGCCTCACCTTCCCGGCGTCCCTCCAGGGACGAGCGTCCTATGACGCCACTGGAGCGAAGCTGCGCGTCCAGGGTCCCCTCACCCTGGCCGAGCAAACGGACCTCCAAAACGCGTCCAACGACGCCGCCTACCGGAGCGCGGTGGACCTCCTCTTCAACCAACCCCGCGCGTTGATCGCGGTGAAGATGAAGGCCTTCACGCTGCCCACCTTCTCGACCGCGCTGGCGAACCTGCCGACCGGCATGGCGTTCCCCCGGCAGCTGGGCGGCCGCATCTACCATGACGCCCCAGCCGGCCAGCTTCGCTTCGCCGGCATGATGACCAACACCGAGCGCGCGCTCCTTCGCGGGCTCTCGGCGAACGCCACGTACCAGACCGCCATCGACGCGCTCCATGCCGCGCCGAACGGCTACGTGCCCCCGGCGGACAGCGTCTTCGTCACCCACGCGGACATCGCGCAACTCTTCGACACGGCGCAGACGCCCGAGCAGCGCTTCGCCCTCATCCTGGGGAAGCTGCACACCTACCTGCGCACGACCCTGAGCACCGGGGCGGTCATCCAGCGGCTGTCGGGCGCGCTGTCCCTGGAGCCCCGCGCCACCACCGAGCTGCTCACCCGGCAGCTCCCCTCGCTGACCGTCGCCGGGCAGAAGGCCATCGCCGACTTCCTCGCGCCCGCGTACGCGGAGAGCAACCCCAACGTCCCGCTGAAGCCCGCGTCCTTCCCCAACCTCTTCAAGACCTTCACCCGGTTGCAGAAGGCGGCGCTGCTCGTCACCCGGCTGAAGCTGACGACCTCGCAGCTCACGTGGTTCTCCGACTTCGGCCCCACGGTCGTGCGACGGCCGGTGGCGTGGGCCCATGACGCGCAGGTCACGGCGGGCTGGCTCCAGCCTGACGCGCTGCCCATCACGCTCGTCGCCACGCCCACGCCGGTGCTCTTCGCGAGCTGGCTCCGGATCATCGCGCTGTGCCAGCTCCGCGACCGGCTCCCGCGAGGCGAAGCCGCGCTGTCCGCCCTCTTCACCCTCGCGCGGCGGACCACGCCCGTCCCCACGCTGGACGAGTTCCTCCAGGAGGTGAGCACACGGACCGGCTGGCCCAGGAGCGAGCTGCTCGTCGCCTCCCCCATGGTCGCCCCGTCGTTCCCCAACGACTACAACGACGAGGTCGGCCTGTCGCGGCTGGAGGACTTCATGAAGGTCCTCCATCAACTGGAGGTCCCCGCCGACCGCAGCCGGGAATGGAGCATGCCCGAGCTCACGCCCGACAACGCGCGCGCCATCCTCAACGCGGTGAAGGCACGGTACTCGGAGACGGAATGGCCAGAGGTGGCCCGGAAGCTGCGGGACGTCCTGCGCGAGCGCCAGCGCTCCGCGTTGGTGGCCTACCTAGTCCCCCGCCCCAACGCCGCGCTGGGACAGACGTGGGACAGCGCCAACAGCCTCTACACCCACTTCCTCATCGACGTGGAGATGTCGCCCTGCTTCCTCACGTCGCGAATCAAGCAGGCCAACAGCTCCGTGCAACTCTTCGTGCAGCGCTGCCTGATGGGGCTGGAGACGGGCCGGGGCGTCGTCGCGGATCAGCTCACCGACGCAGGCTGGCTCCAGTGGCAGTGGATGAAGAGCTACCGCGTGTGGGAGGCCAACCGGAGGGTCTTCCTCTATCCAGAGAACTGGCTGGAGCCCGAGCTCCGGGACGACAAGACGCCGCTCTTCGAGCAACTGGAGAGTTCGCTCCTCCAGGGGGACATCAATTCAGAGACCGCGGATGACGCGTTCCTCGGCTACCTGGAGAAGCTCGACGAGGTCGCACGGCTGGAGATCGTAGGCCTGTATCCAGAGCCCGCGCTGGAGGGGCTCCAGCCGGAGATCCTGCACGTCTTCGGGCGCACACGGGGAGGCACCCCCGCCTACTTCTACCGGAAGCGCATTGGCGCCGGACGATGGACCCACTGGGAGCGCATCGAGGGCGACATCGGCGGAGCGCAGGTCATCCCCGTGGTCTGGAACTCCCGCATCCATCTGTTCTGGCCGATCATCTCGGAGCTCACCGAGTCCCCGGACACCAACACCACCCATCCCTCGGCACCGACGAAGTACTTCGAGATCCAGCTCGCCTGGACCGAACGCAGACATGATCGCTGGACGGCGAAGAAGCTCACCGCGGAGAAGATCCGCTCCAACATCGTCCCGGACGCACGGCTGACGGATGGCGGCAGGAGCAAGCACACCTTCCGCGCCGAGCTCGACGGCGCCGCGCTGCGCATCTGGTACGAGTACGAGAATCCCGAGCTGACGAGGACGATTCCCACCTCCCCCACCTATTACGGAGGGCCCACCGAGACGACGACGATCCACTACGCCGTCATCAAGGGCTTCCGCTTCACCGGCTGCAATGGACGCATCGATATCTTCTCCAAGGAGGTCTACGGCGTGTTCCCTCCTCGGGGAACGAAGGTCGACGGCATGCAGTTCTCCTCGGCGAACAGCTCACCGCTCTACCTGCCGCGCACCCCGGACGGGAAGAACGAGGAAGCCGCGCTGAGCAGGATGCTCGGCCTCTACAGCCTCGCGTACGCCTACGATGACAACTCGATCAATGGCCACGGCTCCTTCTTCTTCCAGGATGACGTCAAGACGTTCTTCGTCACGCCCCAGCAGGTCAATTCGTCCGCGTGGGCGGCGGACGCGTCCCGGGTGGCCCCCACGGCCATCGACACCGTGCGTGCGCTCTACTACGAGCCCCGGCGCCTCGCGCGCCCGCTGGATGTCAGGCAGCGGATCGACCCCGTCCCTGTCCGGCGGCTGAAGCTCGTCGAGAAGGCGCGCGCCCGCGCCGAGCAGCGCATGCTCCTGGCCGCGGGGGTGGGTCCACGCACCGGCGCCCGGCGGCTCCAGACCGGCAAGTCCCTGGAGGCCCGCGAGGCCCAGGCCACCCCGGCGTCCCCGGTGAAGACGCCCCTACGCCGACAGGAGGTCACCCTGGTGCTCGACCGGGGCGACCGCAAGCGCTTCACGCTCGCCAACTACATCAAGGACTCGCGCCTGTTCGAGAAGACGCTCGTGGCGCCCCTGGCGCCCGTGGAGGTCCGCTACAGGTTCTGGACCTTCTATCACCCGTACGTCTGCAACTTCATCTCGCAGCTCAACTGGCGGGGCATGGACGGACTGCTGCGGCGCAAGCTCCAGCTCCAGTCCGCGAAGACCTTCAAGGCACGCTACTCGCCGACCGTGCTGGTCAGCCGGGGAGACCCCGTCACGGAGGACCAGTACCCGGTCGAGGACGTCGACTTCACGCGGCTCGGCGCGTACTCCCAATACAACTGGGAGCTGTTCTTCCACGCGCCGCTGCTCATCGCCTCGCGGCTGTCGCAGAACCAGCGGTTCGAAGAAGCACAACGCTGGTTCCACTTCATCTTCGATCCGACCAACACGGCCGACACCGTGGTCCCCCAGAAGTACTGGCGTCCCAGGCCCTTCTACGAGCAGACCCAGGCGGACTACGCGAAGCAACGCATCGACAACCTGCTCACGCTGCTGGCCAAGGGGCTCTCGGATCCCGAACTCGATCAACAGGTCTCCGAGTGGCGCAGCCACCCGTTCGACCCGCATGCGATCGCACGGCTCCGGCAGGCCGCGTACCAGAAGTCGGTGGTGATGAAGTATCTGGACAACCTCATCGCCTGGGGTGATCAGCTCTTCAGACAGGACACCATCGAGTCGCTCAACGAGGCCACCCAGCTCTACGTGCTCGCCGCGGAAATCCTCGGGCGCGGGCCGACGAGCATCCCGCCGCGCGCGCTGCCCCAGGTGCAGACGTACAACTCGCTGGACCCGACGCTCACGAGCCTCTCCAACAAGCTGGTGGAGCTGGAGCAGATCGTCCCGGCGCCACGACCCGACACCGTCGCCGTCCCGGCAGGGACGCCGCCTCCGCTGCCCAAGCTGCTGTATTTCTGCGTGCCTCCGAACGACAAGCTGCTCGGCTACTGGGACACCGTCTCCGACCGGCTCTTCAAGATCCGGCACTGCATGAACATCGAAGGCGTGGTCCGGGAACTGCCGCTCTTCGAGCCTCGCATCGATCCCGGGCTGCTGGTGCGGGCCGCCGCCGCTGGCGTCGACTTGTCGAGCGCGCTGAGCGACCTGGACACGGCCATGCCGCACTACCGCTTCACTTTGCTCAGCCAGAAGGCCACCGAGCTCGCGGTGGAGCTCAAGTCGCTGGGCTCGGCGCTGCAGACGGCACTGGAGAAGCGGGACGCTGAAGAGCTGGCGCTCCAACGCGCGACCCAGGAGGCAACGCTCCTGGCGCTGGTGGAGGCGACCCGGCAACAGCAGCACGCGGAGGCCACGCAGGCAGTCGTCGCGCTACGCGCCTCGCGAGAGACCGCCGTCGAGCGCTGGAAGTACTACCAGCGGATGCTGGGCGTCACGAGCCCGGTGGCACCCGCCGAGGGAGCGGCCATCCCGGAGCAGGCGCCGCCCGACCTGGCCACCATCAGCCTGGAAGGAACCAAGCTCACCCTGCACGAGAAGCAGGAGCTGGATCAGCTCAAGCTGTCCCACGACCAGCAGGGAACCGCGGCGGACTGGGAGTTCGTGGGCAGCATCCTCGCGGCGATCCCAAACCTAGCCCTCGACGTGAAGCCCTGGGGCGTGGGTCCGGGCGTCTCGTTCGGAGGCTCGAACCTGGTCGCGGCCATGGGGGCTGTCGCGAACCGTCACCGCAGCGACTCCTCGGCTTCCGCCTACGGCGGGAGCCGAGCGGCCCGGCTGGCCCAATTCATGATGCGCGAGAGCGACTGGGCCCTGCAGAGCAACCTCGCCGCGAAGGAGATCCTGCATATCGATCAGCAGATCGCCTCGGCGCTCCTGCGCGAGCAGATCACGCAGTTGGATCTGGACAGCCACCGCAAGCAGATGGAGCAGTCACGGAGCATCGTGGACTTCATGCGCACGAAGTACACGAACCGCGAGCTGTTCGACTGGACCGTGGGGCAGGTGTCCTCGATCTACTTCCAGGCGTACCAGCTCGCCTACGAGGTGGCGAAGCGCACCGAGCGGGCCTTCCGCTTCGAGCTGGGGCTCCAGGAGTCGAGCTTCATCAAATTCGGCTACTGGGACAGCCTACGGAAGGGATTGCTGGCGGGCGAGCGCCTCTTCCAGGACCTGAAGCGGATGGAGAACGCCTATCTTGACCAGAATCGGCGCGAATACGAGATCACCAAGCACATCTCGCTCGCGGCGCTCCACCCGGAGGCGCTCGTCTCGCTCCAGGAGACGGGCAGCTGCTTCGTCCAGCTCCCCGAGGCGATCTTCGACGTCGATCATCCCGGGCACTACATGCGCCGGATCAAGTCGGTGAGCCTCACCATCCCCGCCGTGGTCGGCCCCTACGCCAGCATCTCCTGCAAGCTCACGCTGCTGGGAAACCGAATCCGCAAGGAGACGCGCACCACTCCGGCCCACGCGTGGTCAGGACCCGACGACACGCGGTTCGTCTACAACAGCGGAGGCATCCAGTCGGTCGTCACCAGCTCCGGCCGGGAGGACAGCGGTCTCTTCGAGCTGAATCACCGCGATGAGCGCTACCTGCCGTTCGAGGGCGCCGGGGCCATCAGCTCGTGGCGCCTGGAGCTGCCCACCCAGTTCCGGCAGTTCGACTACCGCACCATGACGGACGTGGTCCTGCACGTGCGCTACACGGCCCGCGACGGCGGCGAGCCGCTCAAGCAGGCGGCCCTGGCCCAACTGGACAACGCGCTCCGGCAGATGGAGCTCGAGGAAGGCCGCAAGGGGCTCTACCGGCTCTTCAGCGCGCGCCATGAGTTCCCCGATGCGTGGCACGCGTTCCTGTACCCGCCGGACGGACAGACCGTGGCCCAGCGTTTGTCGCTCCCCCTCTCGCGAGACCTCTTTCCCAGCACGCTGCAGGATCGGGCGCTCAAGCTCGACGGACTGAAGCTCTTCCTGAGCCTGAGGCCAGGGTCCACGTATGACGACGTCAATCACCTGATCCTCACGCTGAAGCCGCCCGGCTCCACGCCTCCGCAGCAGGTGGAGCCCGGACGCGGCAAGGCCCGCCTGGGGAACGTGCCTTTCGACTCCATCAGCTTCGGCACGGGGGTGCTCATCCCGGACGGCGCCCCGCAGGCATGGACGCTGGACGCCACCACCGTCCCCGAGCCCCTGCTCATGGACGTGGTGACGCCGGGAGGCACCGTGAAGCGCATCAACCCGGAGCTGGTTCGCGATTTCGGGCTGCTATGCCACTACACGTTCTAGCCCCGGAGGGAGCCGCGTGGCCCGCGCTCCAGGCCTGGATGGACGGGGCGGCCCATCGGCTCGGCGCGCGGGCCCCCTCGGCGTACCTGGGCGAACTGTTCGAGCGGACGTTCGCGCTGCCAGCAGGAGACCCCCGCTACAGCGGGAACGCGCTCGTGCCGGGCGCGCTGCCCCTGGAGGTGTCGTTCTCGGAGAGCGCGCCGCATCAACTCCGGCTCGACGCGGAGCCCTTCGGACTCCTGCTCGCGCCACGCGAGCGGCTTGCCCACGTGGAACAGGCACTGCGAGCCCAGGCCCAGCAAGCCTTTCCGCATGCGCTGGCCACGGCGTTCGACGCCGCGTCCGAGCAGTGGCGAGGCCATGTCCAGGAAGAGGCCGCTCGCTTTGGCGCGTTCTTCGGTGCCGCGATCGATGCCACCGGGCTCGCGGAGATCAAGCTGTATCGCGAGACGGGTCCCTTCGAGTCACTTCCCTCACGCGTGCGAGAAGAGGCAAGCAGGGTCTCCGCGCTGCTGCCAGGAGTCGAGCCGCACCTGCACTCGACCGCCCTGGGGAGGGAGGGCGTCGCCGAGCGCCTCTATCTGCTGTGCCGCCAGGGATTGCGCCTGCGTGGCCTGGAAGGACTCGCGGCGGAAGCGGGCATCACCGGGTCGCTGCCCGCCTTCCTCCAGACCGTGACCCTGCTGACGGAGGGAAGGCTGGTACTGCCACCGGACTCCGCCATCATCGGTGTGCGCCGGAAGCCCGCCGGGTGGGAGCTCAAACTGGAGCTGTTGCCCGGCGCGCTGGCCCCTTCTCCCGCCGCGCGTCACGCAGCGGTCGAGCAGGTCCTCGCCGGACGTCCCGACGCATGGCGTGCCTTCCGTCGCTGGATGGAGGCCGTCCGCCCCGAAGCTACGTCCTCGCATGGGGAGATCGCCGTCGTCAGCGTGCGCGTGGCGCCCGGCACTCCCCCCCTCCTCAACGTATACCTGTGCCCCGCGGGAGTGACCCGATGACACATTCCGCATTCGATGAGCAGCGGATGGAGATCGCCCGGAGGGCCGCGGCGCTGCTGTATCAGCGAGGGGCTTCGCGCGTGTGGGTGTTCGGGTCACTCGGTCGTGGGGAGCAGCAGGATCGCCGGTCCGACCTGGATCTCGCCGTGGAAGGGCTTCCCTCGGCCCGGCTTCATGAGGCAACTCGGGACGTCGAGCGCCTGGCAGGCTTCCACTCCGACGTCGTCGACAGCCAGTTCCTCGACCCCCATGTCCGCGCCGGATTCATGGCCTCGCGCCAGTTGATGGCGCGCGGTTCGGCGGCGGAAGGAGGACCGCCCCGCCTGGCTGGAGCCTCGCGACGGGAGCCCGTCTCTCTCCCGGCCGATCCCCGGGCCGGCCTGCAGCAGCAGCGACTGGACGCGGTGAGCCGGGTGCTCCGGGAGTCGGGCGCGCGGTGGGTGCTGGATCTCGGCTGCGGCAGCGGTGCCCTGCTGTCGCTCCTCGCACGGGAGTCGCGCTACGAACAGCTCACGGGCGTCGACCTGTCGGACGAGTCATTGGCCGCGGCGCGCCGCCGGCTGTCACAGCACCTCACTGCGGAGCAGCAAGGACGCGTGCAGGTGTACCTCGGCATCGTGACGCACCGGGATCCGCGACTGCTCGGCCATGACGCCGCGGCGGCCGTGGAGGTGATCGAGCACATGGATCCGCCGCAGCGCGCCGCGTTCGAGCACGTGCTCTTCAACTACGTGCGGCCGGCCACGCTCGTCATCACCACGCCCAACGCCGAATACAACGTGAAGTGGCACTCCGGGCCCGGCCCGTACTTCCGTCACCCGGATCACCGGTTCGAATGGACGCGCGCCGAGTTCCACGCGTGGATGGGCGATGTCGCGCGCCGCGCCAACTACGAGGCCCGGTGGGCGGGAATCGGCCCCGATGATCCAAAGCTGGGTCCCCCCACGCAGATGGCCGTGTTCTCCCGTTCTTGAACCCATAGGCGCCTCCAATTTCGTTGCATGCACCTTGAGGGATCCTCGTAAGGAGGGACGATGGCAGAACGTCGTACGAGAGAGGATTCAAGGCAAGGGCAGACGCCCATCCGTGCGTCCGTCCCGACCGCGCCAACGTTGTCGCTTCCCAAGGGTGGCGGCGCCCTGCGTGGCATCGGCGAGAAGTATTCGACCAACCTTGCCACTGGGACCGCCACGCTCGCCGTCCCCATTACGACCAGTCCGGGCCGCAGCGGCTTCAATCTGCACCTCGAACTCGGCTACAACTCGGGAGCCGGCAACGGGCCGTTCGGCATCGGCTGGCACTGCTCTGTCTCCGCTATCACGCGCAAGACTGACAAGGGACTCCCCCGCTACCTCGACGCCGAGGAATCGGATGTCTTCGTGCTCTCGAGCGCCGAGGATCTCGTCCCCATCCACTCGCCCCCAATCCCCCCGCGTGACGGCTGCCACATCCAGCGCTACCGCCCTCGCGTCGAGGGGCCGTTCGCGCGGATCGAGCGTTGGACAAATGAGACCACGGGCGACGTCCACTGGCGGATCCTCACGCGCGACAACGTGCAGAGCATCTACGGCCGGAGCGCCGGCGCTCGAATCGCGGATCCCGCATCGCCCGACGCTCGAGTCTTCTCCTGGCTCTTGGAGGAGACCCGCGACGATCGTGGCAACGTCGCGCGCTACACCTACAAGCCCGAGGACGGCGCAGGCGTCGATCCCGCGAAGACGAGCGAAGCGAATCGCTTCGAGCGGAATCCGGGAGAAGCCTTCCGCTTGCTCCCGATGGCCCAGCGCTACCTCAAGCGCATCCAATACGGCAACCGCGCCCCACTCGCGGTGAATGAGCCTGCGCCCGCGGACCCGTCCGCGTGGCTCTTCGAGGTCGTCTTCGACTACGGCGAGCACGACAGGGCTGCGCCCACACCCGACGACGCGCAAGCCACTCCCTGGTCGCTCCGGCCGGATCCGTTCTCGGTCCACCGTGCCGGCTTCGAGGTTCGCACCTACCGGCTTTGCCGCCGCGTCCTCATGTTCCACCGCTTCGCCGAGCTCGGCGAGACGCCCTGCCTGGTCCGCTCCACGGACTTCACCTACGACGAGAGCCCGGTCCTCTCGTACCTCACGAAGGTAGAGCAGGCGGGCTATACGCGCAATCAGATGGCGTCCTCGTACACGCGCGCCATGCTGCCACCGCTTGAGCTCGACTACGCGCGCCTCACCAAGCTCCACGACACGGTACAACTCGTGGATCGGGCGAGCTGTGATGGGCTCCCAGCCGGCGTCGATGGAGTGACGGCGCAATGGGTCGATCTCGATGGCGAGGGGATCCCCGGCGTGCTCCAAGCCTACGAGCGCGGCTGGTACTACAAAGCGAACCTCGGCGGGGGCCGGCTCGCGCCACCGGCTCTCTTGCGTTCCTTGCCCAGCCCAGCCGAACTCCGGGGCGGATTCCAACACCTCACGGACATCCAAGGAGACGGCCAGCTCGATCTCGTCCGATACGCACCGCCGCTCTCCGGATACTTCGCCCGTACGAAAGAGGGATCCTGGCAGCCGTTCACCGCGTTCCGCGCAGTGCCGAACATCGATTGGGGCGATGCCAATATCCGCACCGTCGACCTTGATGGAGACGGGCATCCTGACGTGCTCATCACCGAGCACGATGCCTTCGTGTGGTATCGTTCGCTCGCCGAAAAGGGCTTCGAACCAGCACTGCGCGTGAGCAAGCCCTGGGACGAGGAAAAAGGCCCGGCGGTCGTCTTCGCCGACGGCACCGATTCGGTCCATCTCGCCGACATGAGCGGCGACGGCCTCGCCGACCTCGTGCGCGTCCGCAACGGCGAAATCTGCTATTGGCCGAACCTGGGTTACGGCCGCTTCGGCCCCAAGGTCACGATGGATCGAAGCCCGTGCTTCGATTCTCCGAACCATTTCGATCCCAAGCGTATCCGCTTCGCGGACGTCGACGGCTCGGGCACGACTGACATCCTCTACGTCGGCCGGGACGGCGTCGCGATCTTCCTCAATCAGTCCGGCAACGGCTTCTCGCAGCCGCAGGTCATCGACACGCTCCCAGTGGTCGATACCTTCTCCAGCCTCACCGTCACCGATCTGCTCGGCAGGGGCACCGCATGTCTCGTCTGGTCGTCTTCCGGCCCCGGAGTCGTGAGCCATCCGCTCAGGTACGTTGACCTGACGGGGGGCGAAAAGCCGCACGTGCTCGTCTCGTCGAAGAACAACCTCGGTGCCGAGACACGCATCACGTATGCGCCGTCGACCCGCTTCTACCTCGCCGACAAGGCCGCGGGCGAGCCGTGGGTCACCCGTCTCCCCTTCCCCATCCACGTCGTGGAGCGGGTGGAGACGTTCGACCGCATCAGCCGCAACCACTTCGTCACCCGATATGCCTATCACCATGGCTACTACGACGGTGTGGAGCGGGAGTTCAGGGGCTTCGGGCGCGTCGAGCAGTGGGACACGGAGGAGCTTCGCGCGCTCACTGCGAACGGCGTATTCCCCGCCGGAGACAACATCGACGCGGCCTCCTACGTGCCGCCGGTGCTCACCAAGACGTGGTTCCACGCTGGAGCATTCTTCGAGGACGACCGAATCTCGCGGTGCTACGAGGATGAGTACTATCGCGAGCCTGGCCTGACCACGGCGCAGTTCCGCGCCATGCTCCTCAACATCACAGTCTTGCCTGGCGGGAGCGCCGCAGACGACATGCGCGAAGCGTGCCGCGCGCTCAAGGGATCGATCCTACGCCAGGAGGTCTACGCATTCGACGGCACCGAAGCGGCGCACCGCCCGTACCGCGTGTCGGAGCGTAACTACACGGTCGTTCCTGTCCAACCGCGCGGCAAGGAAAGACACGGCGTCTTCTTCATCCACCCGCGTGAGGCCATCGAGTTTCATTACGAGCGCAAGCTCTACGACGTCGGCGTGGACCGGATCGCGGATCCGCGGGTGACGCACGTCTTCACGCTCGACGTCGACACCTATGGCAACGTGCTCCGGTCCGTTGCCATCGGCTACGGGCGCCGACACGCTGATCCGGCTCCGGAGCTCACCGACGAAGACTCGAAGCAGCAAAAGACTCTTCGGATCACCTGGACCGAGAACACAACCACCAACGCCGTCGAGCAGGAACAGGCCTATCGGGCGCCGCTCGTGGCGGACAGCCGCACGTACGAAATCTCGAAGCTCAACCCGGTGTCGAACCTCGCGGGTGTGACGAACCTCTTCCGCTTCGACGAGATGGCGTCGGCTGTCGATGGTCTCCAGCACGGCTACGATCTCGCTTACGAGGATCTGGCGGGTGCGGGCACGACAACGGCTCACGCCTACCGGCGGCTCATCGAACGGACGCGCACGTTCTACCGCAAGGATGACCTGAGCGGGCCGCTCCCGCTCGGCCACCTCGAGTCGAGGGCACTGCCTGATCGGGTCGAACAGTTGGCCCTCACGCCGGGGCTCGTCGCCTCGACTTACGGAGACCGTGTCACCGACTCAATGCTGACGCGCGGCGGCTATGTAGAAGACGCCGTCAATCCTGGCTGGTGGATCCCCTCGGGGCGCGTCTTCTATTCCCCGCACGACAACGACACCGCTACCGCGGAACTCGATTACGCAAAGAAGCACTTCTTCATGGCTTGCCGGTTCGTCGACCCCTTCGGGAAGACGACCAAGGTCACGTACGATCCGTATGATCTTCTCATCGTGCAGACGCGCGATCCGGCAGGCAACCTCGTCACAGTCGGTGTCCATGCGCCAGCCGGCGCACTCATCGAGAACGGCAATGACTATCGCGTCCTCCAGCCGGCGCGGGTGATGAATCCCAACCGCAACCGCGCGGCCGTGGCCTTCGACGCGCTCGGCATGGTGGTGGGTACCGCGGTCATGGGCAAGCCTGAGGAGCACCTCGGCGATTCGCTCGCGGGCTTCTTGCCGGACTTGCCAGGGGACGTCATCGCCGCGCACGTCACTGACCCACTCGCGGCCCCCCACGGCATCCTCCAGCGCGCCACAACCCGGCTGGTCTACGATCTCTTTGCCTACCAGCGCACGGCGTCGGATTCCGAGCCGCAAGCCGCGGTGGTCTACACCCTCGAACGAGAGACGCACGACGCCGACCTCCTGCCTGGTCAGCAGACCCAGATTCAGCACAGCTTCTCGTACTCGGACGGCTTCGGCCGCGAGATCCAGAAGAAGCTCCAGGCGGAGCCGGGGCCGATCAGCCCGGGCGGCCCCACCGTGAGCCCGCGCTGGGTCGGCAGCGGGTGGACGATCTTCAACAACAAAGGAAAACCCGTCCGGAAGTACGAGCCGTTCTTCAGCAATACGCATCGCTCGGAGTTCGGCACGGTGCACGGGGTCAGCTCCATCGTGTTCTACGACCCGTTCGAGCGCGTGGTTGCCACGCTGCACCCCAATCACACCTACGAGAAGATCGTCTTCGATGCATGGAAACAGGACACGTGGGATGTCAACGACACCGTCCTGCAAGCGGATCCCAGAGCTGATCCGGACGTCGGCGACTTCTTCCAGCGATTGCCCCTGGAGCAATACCTGCCGACATGGCACGACCGGCGTAAGAATGGCTCGTTGGGCGCGGAGGAGAAGGCCGCGGCGGACAAGGCCGCGGCGCACGCGGGGACGCCGACGGTCGCCTACCTCGACGCGCTCGGCCGGCCGTTCCTCACCGTGGCGCACAATCGAGCGCAGCAGAATGGGATCTCAGTCGAGGAGATGTATGCGACGCGGATGGTGCTCGACATCGAGGGCAACCAGCGGGAGGTGATCGACGCCAAAGCCCGCGTCGCCATGCGCTACGAGTACAACCTGCTGGGCAGCCGGATTCACCAGGCCAGCATGGAAGCGGGCGAGCGATGGACGCTGAACGACGTCGAGGGCAAGCCCCTCCGCGCCTGGGACAGCCGCGGTCACGCCTTCCGTACCGAATACGACGAACTCCGGCGGCCGGAGGGAAGCTTCGTGACGGGTGCGGACCCCGATCATCCGAGCAGGGAGAGCCAATACGAGAAGATCGAGTACGGCGAGGGACAGCCCGACGATGTCGGCCTCAACCTACGGACGCGCGTGCTTCGTCACCACGACGGTGCGGGCGTCGTCACCAACATGGGCCATGACCCGGCGAAAGGGCGGGATGAGGCATATGACTTCAAGGGCAACCTGCTACGGACAGAGAGACAGTTCGCGGTCGACTACAAGCGCACCCTCGACTGGTCAAATGAGGTCGCGCTCGAGGCAGAGGCGTTCGCCAGCAGCACGCGATACGACGCACTGAACCGCCCGGTGGAACTGCGCACGCCGGACGAGAGCCGCATCCTTCCGACGTACAACGAAGCACGACTCCTGGAGCGAATCGAGGCGAAGCTCCGAGGTGGAGACACGCTCACCACCTTCGTCGACAACCTCGACTACAACGCCAAGGGCCAGCGGACGCTGATTGAATATGGGAATGGCGCCCGGACTGGACTCACGTACGATCCCGAGACCTTTCAGCTCGTGCACCTCGTCACGACGCGAGGCGGCGGCGCGGATGTGCTGCAAGATCTGGCGTATACCTTTGACCCGACCGGCAACATCACGCACATCCGAGACAGCGCCCAACAGACGACCTACTTCGCGAACGCCGTCGTCGAACCCGCCTGGGAGTATACCTACGACGCCGTCTACCGACTGGTCGAGGCGACTGGAAGGGAGCACCTGGGCCAGGTCGGCGGCATACCGGTACCCACCAGCGACAGCGACGCACCGCGCGTGGGATTGCAGCATCCGAACGATCGCAGCGCGATGGGCTTGTACCGGGAGCGGTACCGCTACGATGAGGTCGGCAACATCCTGGAGTTGATGCATCGCGGGACAAGCCCGCAGAACACAGGATGGACGCGCTCATACAACTACAACGAGCCAAGTCTGCTTGAGCAGGTGACGTCGAGCAACCGACTGAGCAGCACGGAGGTGGGCGACGCTCCGAAGCTCGTCTACACGCACGACGAGCACGGGAATATGGTGACGATGCCCCACCTGCCCGTAATGCAGTGGGACTGTCGAGATCGGCTTCAGGCGTCGTCCAGACAAGCCGTGCAGAGCGGCGGCACGCAGGAGATGACGTATTACATCTATGACGCCGCTGGGCAGCGTGTACGCAAGGTCACCGAGCGTCAGGCCGGGCCGGGGCAGACACCCACGCGGAGCAAAGAACGCAATTACCTGGGGGCGCTCGACATCTATCGGGAGTATGCCGGGGATGGCGAGACGCTGACGCTGGAGCGCGAGACGCTCGCCGTGAGCGACGATGAGCGGCGCATCGCGCTCGTGGAGACGCGCACGGACGACGGCTCGGCCTCGCTCGTGCGTTATCAGCTTGGCAACCACCTGGGCTCGATCAGCCTGGAGCTCGACGGGTCGGAAGCGGCGCGGATCATCTCGTACGAGGAGTACTATCCATTTGGCGGGACCGCATATCACGGGGTGAGAAGCCAGACAGAGGCGCCGAAGCGGTATCGGTACTCCGGGAAGGAGCGGGACGAGGAAAGCGGGCTCTACGACCACGGGGCGAGATATTACGCGCCGTCCATCGGGCGGTGGACGAGTGCGGACCCATTATGGAGAGGGGACCTCTACGTCTACGTGCTGAACAACCCCATCGGACTCCACGACCCTGACGGTGCGGAGGAGAGTTCCGTGTCGACCCGTCTCTGGGGCGGGGTGAGAGCGCTGGGTGGCGCCTTACAAATGGTTGGAGGAGCCGCCGTCTTCGTTCAGATAGAGGTTCCAGTCGCCGCTCAAGTCGCAGGCGGAGTAGCCATGGTTCATGGGTACTCCGACTGGGAGGTTGGATGGCGGCAGGTCTTCTCGGGTCGCAACGAGCGGAGTGCGGTCGAGCACCTGGCCACGGGGGCGGCCCAGCTCGTTACAGAAGACAAGCAGAAGGCGGAAGCGTTCGGGACGGCTGTCGACGTCACACTGGGCTTCGTGAATCCAGCGGGCCCGGCAGCCGGAGGCCCCAGGCTCGGAGTGGCCTTGTCGACCACGGGCCACCTCGTCCCGGCCGTCGTGGAGACAACGCCACGCTTCGCGCAGGCGGTGCAAGGGGTGCGCGCCGGCTCGGCCCTTGCGCACGCCGGGAGCACCGTTCACATGATGTCCAACGCGGGCGACAAGGGAGACGGGGGCTCCAGCAAGCCGCCGCCTCCCTCTGGCAAGAAGCCTCCCGCTCGCCAGCCGGCCGAAGGTCCGCCCAAGCCGTCCCGGCAGAAAGCGGCGAGCGCGCCTGTCGCCGCCGCAGGGAGGCTCGCGAAGGAGTTGGGGGGAACGACGCCAATCCCCAAGGGCACCAACCTGGCCTTGGGACTCTCTGAAACGCTCGACAAGTTCAGTGCTTCGCAGGGCGCGGTCTCCGTATTCGGAGCATGGGACAAAGGCTTCCTGAGGATCCCCTTCCTGGCCCAACGGGAAGTCTTCATGAGTAAGTTCGCCACCATCGTGGATACATTCATCGAGAATGGCGGGCGCATCAAATTCGACCTGACAGGATTGGATCCGGCTATCAAGGGCGGGGTTACAGAATGGGAGCTGCTCCAGATTCTCGGAACGAAGCGGTGGGAAGCAGCCACTGACTTCTTCCGCCAAGGAGAGCGCCTCACTGGCGCTGCGCTTGAGGAGGCACTGAAACCATGGCGATAGCTGACGAATGGGACAAGGTCGACGAGGCCTTCGATCGACTGGAGCGTTATCGCGTGCTCCATCCAACGCTGGCCGCGATGAGGAAGGTGGCCCTTGTGCTCAAGGAGAACGCAGCGTTCGCCGAAGTGCATCCGGTCGTATCGATGGCATCGCTCGTGCTCGCGCGGGGTCAGGCGGAGCGGCGCGTGGACGTAGCCTGGACCGAGGAACACGAGTACAGGGTGGCCTTCGTCGATTCAAAGCTGCAGTTCTCGGAGCCCACGAATGCGAGCGAGGACGACGTGGTGCGGGTGCTGCGCGAGTACCTCGACAGGCTCTAATCCCCTTCAGGGAAGTTACCGACGGGTGAAGGGAGTTACGCCATGAGGAGGCAGGAGGCTTCTCATGGCGTGGCAGCCGAGGAGGCTGACGACAGAGCAACTGGAGGAGCGCCGGTTGGAGGCGGCCCGGTTGCTGGAGAGTGGGCGCTACACGCAGGCGGAGGTCGCGCGCCAGATGGGCGTGAGCCCGAGTACGGCATGCGAGTGGGCTCGACGCATCGAGGAGGCAGGAGTCGCCGGGCTGAAGTCCCGAGCGCGAAGCGGGCGCCCCTCGAAGCTGACGGATGGGCAGTGGCTGGAGGTGAAGGGAGTGGTGGAAGCAGGAGCCAAGACGGCGGGCTTCACCACCGAAAGGTGGACACTGAAGCGAGTGGCCCAGCTCATCCAGCGTCGCTACGGCGTGCATTACCACCCCAACTATCTGGCGGAGCCACTGCACCGGCTGGGCTTGTCGGTGCAACGGCCCAAACCCAAAGCTCGCGAGCGAGACGAGGCGCTGGTGGAGGCGTGGCTGAAGCGGGACTGGCCACGCATTAAAAGGGGGCTGCGCGCCGAGGGGCAGTCATTGCCTGCGTGGACGAGACGGGTAGTACGTTTCGGGCCCAGCTAGGTACCACCTGGGCTCCCATAGGCCAGCCGCCTGAACTGCGACGCGTCTCCATGAGACGTGAAGTGTCCAGCGTGGTGGCACTGGTGGCTCCTGAGAGTCCCCCGCTTCCGTGGACACCCCCGATGTGATGGAAGGGTGTGGGATGTCGGAAAGCGAGAAGAGGCAGCGGCGGCAGCGGCGTAGTTTCAGCCCAGAGTTCAGGGCTGGAGCGGTGAAGC